>JBBRMR010000025.1:0-59096 GCA_038230735.1 Cytophagales bacterium | reverse complement strand
TATCGTAATAATTTTAGTATCAATTTTAATATCAAGTATTTCAACCGATGGCAAATTGAGTAATTCTTCGTAAAAAGTAATCTTTTCCATTATCAAGATTACGAAAAATTTATAACTCCACAAAAACTGTCAGAGAACCAACAAACTTAGTGCAGGTAGAAGAACAAATTGTGGGAATAAAAGCCCTCCACGAAGGGATAGGGACTCTCTTTCACGGTAAGAATGTAGTTTTGACCACAGGTGGATATGCTGCCAATCCTGAGTTTTTTAAACAAGTAACTCCTAACACGCCACGTTTAATTTCATCAGCAAGATTAACCTCCACTGGCGATGGAATTATCGTTGCTCAAGCAATCGGAGCTAAATTCAAAGGGGCAGAAATGCACAATTCAACTTTGGGTGGAATCGAACTTGAACCCATGTCTGGACGTTCTGATTTTTGGAGGAATTGGGCGAGAGTTTCCAATTCAGTTGATAGAAAACCCAGAGAAATCTATGTCAATGAGGAAGCAGAGCGTTTTATGAACGAAGATACGCCCAATCCTGACGACCGTGAACACATCGTAAATCAGCAAACCAATCGTAGATTTTGGTTAATTTTTGACGAAACAGCCCTAAAATCTGGTGCATCCATTATTCCACAATTGACCATCGAACAAATTAAGGAAGAAGCCCAAAGAGAAAAAGCCTTTTGGCAAGCCGATTCTATAGAAGAATTGGCAAATAAAATGGACTTAAATTCGGATAGTTTGTTGAAAACTGTTAATAGTTTTAATGAATTTTGTGATAATAAAAATGATGCAGATTTTAGCAGAGATTTGACTAATCCTGAAACAGTTTTCTCCATAAAAAACGCTCCATTTTACGGTATTTTAACGTATGCTTACTCCTTAATTTCGTTCGGTGGATTGGCAATCAATGATAAATTAGAGGTATTAGACGAAAATGAAAAACCAATCAAAGGACTTTATGCGGCAGGAGAAATCATTGGCGTTCATGCAACGAGTGGAAATGCCTTTTGTGGTGGGATGGTGTTGACTCCTGCGTTGAGTTTCGGAAAATATTTAGGAGAAACATTATAATTTTGATACTTGGTTTTCGATGCTTGATGTTCGGTTTAGCCAATATTTGAAATCCAACATCGAACACCCCAGACATCGGAAAACAGACATCGAAAATGACAATTGAAGAACAAGGACCACGTGATGGTTTTCAAGTTGAAGCCATGCCCATTCCCACTGAATTAAAAATCAAGTGGATTGAAGATACTGTGCTTGCGGGGGTGAAACGGATTCAAATGTCGTCTTTTGTTCATCCTAAACTCGTACCACAAATGGCTGATGCTGAGGCGGTTTGTTCGGGGGTTCATAAAAAAGAGGGCGTAATTTATAGCGGTTTGGTTCTAAATGTAAAAGGTGTTGAAAGAGCCATTAAATCAGGATTAAACCATATTGCGATTTCTATGTCTGCAAGTGATACGCACAGTCGTAAAAATGCTAATAAGTCTCTGGACGAAGCCCTAATTGAATTTTCAAAAATGGCAAGAGTTGCCAAAGAGGCGTGTTTGACCGTCAGAGGAGGAATTCAATGTGCTTTTGGGTGTCGTTATGAAGGGCAAATTTCAGAACAATTTATCATAGATATAGCCAAAAGACATCTTGATTTAGGGATTGATGAGCTTTCTTTGGCTGATTCTACGGGTATGGGAAATCCTACTCAAATGAAAAGAATAATGTCTCAAATAGTGCCATTGGCGGGTAATTTGCCAGTAATTTTACATTTACACGATACGGAAGGTAAAGGAATTGCCAACATGATAGCCGCTATTGATTGTGGCGTAACCCATTTCGACACCGCCTTTGGAGGATTAGGCGGTTGTCCATTTATTAAAGGAGCAACTGGAAATATTGCTACGGAGGACGTTGTCCATTGTTTACATCAAATGGGCTACGAAACAGGGATTGATAATCAAAAAATGATAATATTGGCAAATGAAATAGAGGCTTTTTTAGGAAGAAAATTATCAGGGAAAATTAAGGATGTAATTAAAATATGACCATAACTGAAAAGATATTATCCGCCCATTGTGGCAAAAATGTTTATGCTGGTGAACTGGCAGTGGTAACCGTTGATGGCATCATGGCATCAGACACAACCGCCCCTTACGCCATCAAATCTTTTCAAGAAATGAATGGCATAAAACTTTGGGATGCCGCAAAATGTACCTTCGTAATTGATCATGCCTCCCCCGCCCCCAACGAGCGAATCGCCAATTTGCATAAATTCATGAGAGAATTTGCGGTGACACAGGATATCCGTTTATTTGACATTGGTGAGGGAATTTGTCATCAATTAATTGTTGAAAAAGACTTAGTTCGCCCTGGTCAGGTTTTCATCGGGGCGGATTCGCATACTTGTACTTACGGAGCTTTAAACGCCTTTTCAACGGGTGTCGGTTCATCCGATTTAGCGGCGGTGATGCTCACGGGCAAGATTTGGCTGAAAGTACCTGAGACTATTAAAGTAATTTATAAAGGTATTTTGCCCGTTGGAATCGTAGCCAAAGATTTAATTTTAGCGTTGGGTAAAATTTTGGGGATTGACGGGGCAACCTATCAAACCATTGAATTTCATGGCGAAGTAGTAGAAAAATTAAGCCTTGCCAGCAGAATGACTATGGCAAATATGGCAATTGAAATGGGAGCAAAAGCGGGCATTTTTACACCCATTGGCTTACAATTACCCTACGAATGGACTCCAACCTTTGCGGATGAAGATGCTAAATACATCCGCACTATCGAAATTGACGTAACTGATTTAAAGTCCCAAATTTCCTTCCCAAATTCACCTGATAATGTACATGATGTACAGAAAGCAGTCGGCACGCCTGTCCAATACGCTTTTATAGGTACGTGTACAAATGGACGATTGGACGATTTACGTGAAGCGGCGGATGTTTTGAAAGGTAAAAAAATTGCTTCATCCGTGAGACTTTTGATTGCTCCTGCTTCCAAACAAGTATTCATTGATGCCATGAATGACGGTACAGCACAAATTTTATTAGAAGCGGGTGCCTCATTTTTACCTTCGGGTTGTGGTCCTTGTGTGGGTTCACATTTGGGCGTACCTGGTGATAATGAGACGGTTATCTCGGCGGCTAATCGAAATTTTAAAGGTAGAATGGGTAATCCTAATGCTCAGATTTATTTGAGTTCGCCTTCCATTGTAGCAAAATCGGCTTTGGCTGGTGTGATTTCGGAATAGTATTTGATGGTTGGTAAAGAGAAATTAGGCGTTTTAAAGAATAATTCATTGCTGTGGTATTTTATGCCCAATTTTTCAAATTAGAAAAATGTTATTTAACGAGTTTTTTTAGTAGATTTGTAAGAATGACATTAAATTTAGTGACCGCTGCCCAATACAATCCTTTAATATATCAACCATGAAATTTTATAAATTTTTTCCTTTCTTAATTCTTCTTGCTTCAACCAGTAATTCCGATGCCCAATATCTGGAATTATCACCCGAAAAAGCCCCTTTAAATTGGTTTAATCTTGATTTTCAAGAGAATGGTGTTCGTGGTATCAGTACCGAAAAAGCGTATCGTGACTTCTTGAATAAAAAGACCTCAAAACAAATAATTGTGGCAGTAATTGATTCGGGAGTTGATATTGAACATGAAGATTTGAATGATAATGTATGGGTAAACAATAGGGAAATACCGAATAATGGGATTGATGATGACGGAAATGGCTACATTGATGACATAAATGGTTGGGATTTTTTAGGGGGAAAAGATGGGACTGATATTGCCCGTGAAACGATGGAAGTAACCCGTGAATATGGACGTTTGAAGCGAATTTATCAGTACATTCAAGACATTGAAAGCCTTTCACCAACGATGAAGATTGAATATGAATTATATAAAAAATACAAGGCAAAGTATGAGGCAAAGGTTAAGGAATTGCAAGAACAAGGACCTTTTGTTATTAAATTATACGAAAAATACATTGATTCAAAATTGCTTTTAACCAGTCATTTGAAATTGAAAAACATTACCAAAGAAGATTTGAACAGAATTACCGCCAAAGACCCCGAAGATATTAAAAAAGCCAAACGAGTTTTTGAGTTATTAGAGCAAATTGGACAGGATGAAGACAAATTGAAAGAGGCTTATGAATATTACGATGCCCAGTTCAAGTTTGGCATAAATCTATCATTCAATCCAAGAGGAATTGTGGGCGATGACCCTGAAAATTTGAATGATAGAGATTACGGCAATAATGAAGTAAAAGGTCCCGATGCTCATCATGGTACGCACGTTTCAGGAATTATTGCGGCAAATAGAAATAATTCTCTGGGAGTTTCTGGCGTTGCTAATAATGTAAAAATCATGGCAATACGTGCTGTTCCAGAGGGAGATGAACGTGATAAAGATGTTGCTAATGCCATCCGATATGCGGTTGATAATGGTGCAAAAGTCATTAATATGAGTTTCGGAAAATCGGTTTCTCCGCAAAAACAAGCCGTTGATGAAGCCGTAAAATATGCTCAAACAAAAGGGGTTTTGCTAATCCACGCCGCTGGAAATGAAAATGAAGATATTGATGTGAGTGATAATTATCCTTCTAAAAAGTTCTCAGACGGTAAAATTGCGGATAATTGGATTGAAGTCGGAGCAACTTCTTGGATGCAACCGCCAAGCCAAGTGGCAGAATTTTCAAATTATGGACATAAAACGGTTGATGTTTTTGCTCCTGGTGTGGATTTAAAATCAACCGTGGTAGGTTCAAAATACGAAGATTTGAGTGGCACAAGCATGGCGGCACCCGTAGTTACAGGTTTGGCAGCCATGATTTTTTCTTATTATCCTGAATTAGATTACAAGCAGGTAAAAAAGATAATTTTAGAGTCATCTATCAAATTTCCTAAGTTAAAAGTATCTCAACCTGGCACGGGAGAATTAGTAGATTTCTCCTTACTTTCATCAAGTGGCGGAATCGTAAATGCTTATGAATCAGTCAAATTAGCGGAGGAAGAATTAAAAAGAATTACAAGAAAATGACCTTTGTTTACGGAGATAATATAGATACAGACCGCATAATCGCAGGTAAATATACCAAGACCTTGGATATGAATACGCTTGCCGAACACGTTCTGGAGGATTTAGACCAAACTTTTAAAACCAAAGTTCAGCAAGGTGATTATTTAGTGGCTGGTGAAAATTTTGGTTGCGGTTCATCCCGTGAACAAGCACCCATTGCCTTGAAATTATCAGGTGTTTCAGTCGTAATTGCTCGTTCTTTTGCTCGAATTTTTTTTAGAAATGCTATCAATATTGGTTTGCCCGTTTTAGAAATTAAAAACCATGATATAGAATCGGGTGATGAAATAAAAGTTGATTTGAGCAAAGGAGAAGTGATTAATCTTACAAAAACGAAGTCCTACAATTCAGCCCCAATGCCCAAAGTAATGATTGATATTTTGCAAGAAGGCGGCTTGGCTAATTATCTGAAAAAGTATGGAGATTATCAGATTTAGTTATCGGTGATTGATTATTAGTTATTGGAAATTTGGCTAAATAATTTAGAATATATATTCAAATACGATTGTCTTCATGTGAGATAATCGTATTTTTGTTTTAACGAAATATCAAATCTCGAAAATGCAAAATTTACCTTTACAAAACCTAAAAGTCCTCGAATTTACTCACGCCGTAATGGGTCCCGCCGCAGGGCTAATTTTAGCCGATTTGGGGGCGAAAGTTATCCATATTGAACCTTTGAAGGGTGATTCTACTCGCAGATTGAAAGGATTTGGCATTGGTTATCATTCCTTTTATAATCGAAATAAAAAAAGTCTCGCCATTGATATAAAGTCTGAAAAAGGAAAAGAGATTATCTTGAAAATGGTTGAATCTGCCGATATTTTAGTGGAAAATTTTGGACCTGGCACGATGGAAAGATTAGGTTATAGTTACGAAGAACTCCGTAAAATTAATCCAAAATTAGTATATTGTTCATTAAAAGGTTTTTTGTCTGGACCTTACGAAAAACGACATGCCATGGATGAAGTCGTGCAGATGATGGGTGGATTAGCATATATGACAGGACCCGTCGGACAACCACTTCGTGCAGGGACTTCGGTAATTGATATTACAGGTGGAATGTTTGGTGTAATTGGTATCTTATCAGCCATTTACGAGCGAGAAATTACGGGAAAGGGGAAATTTATAAAATCCGCTCTGTTTGAAACAACCGCCTTTTTGATGGGGCAACACATGGCGGTTTCTGCCCTCACGGATATTCCTGTGCCTCCAATGCCCGCCCGTGTGAGTGCTTGGAGTATTTATAAAATTTTTGAATCGAAGGATGAAGAGCAAGTTTTTGTGGGTATTATTTCAGAAAAACATTGGGAAAGGTTTTGTTTGGCTTTTGAAAAAAATGATTGGTTTACGGACGAAAGACTCCAAACGAACAATCGCCGAATTGATGAAAGAGATTGGTTTTTGCCAGCGGTTGATGTTCTGATGAAAGGGTTTACTAAATCAGAAATTATCTTAAGATGTGAACAAGCCGATATTCCAGTTGCTCCGATTGCCCGACCCGAGGATTTATTTGACGACCCACAACTCAATCAAGGCGGAAGCCTTTTTGAAACCACTATTCAAGGTGGAGTAAAAACTAAATTACCCAAAATTCCATTAGAAATTTCGGATGTTGGGTTTTCCTTGAAGTCAAATCCTCCTGAAATTGGCGAAAATTCAAGAGAGATTTTGAAGGAATTGGGCTTTTCAGAAGAAGAGATTTCAATATTACATACTGAAAATATTATTGAGGAATAAATCATCAAACAGAAATACCATATAAAATATGACATTAGATTTAATTGTAAAAAACGTGCGGGTGGTTCGCCCCAACAAAAACTCAGTCGATTTACTGGATTTGGGCATCAAGGATGGCAAATTCGTGAAAATTGCTCCCGAAATTGACCCCTCTGAGGCAAAAGAAGTATTTGATGGCAAAAATCAATTATGCTTTCCCGGACTTGTGGATGCCCACATGCACACTGGTATTTATGCACCCTTGGGCGAAGATGCCATCACCGAAAGCAAAGCCGCTGCGATGGGTGGCGTTACGTGTAGTCTCAATTATATGCGGACTGGTCAATATTATTTGAACAAAACTGGTCCGTATAAAAAGTTTTTTCCTGAAGTTTTATCAGTTTCGGAGGGGAATTTCTGGGTGGATTATGCCTATCATCTTGCCCCAATGATGAAAGAACATTTGAACGAAATCGAACTATTGATTGAGGAGTTTGGCGTTTGTTCGTTTAAGATTTTTATGTTTTATGGTTCACACGGTTTGCACGGGCGTTCATCTTCGCAAAAAGATTTTTTGATGATTCCAGAAGATGAAAAATATGACATTGCTCACTTTGAATTCGTGATGCGAGCCGTCAGAAAAGCCATTGACCGTTTTCCTGAATTAAAAGATTATATTTCGGTAAGTCTGCACTGTGAAACGGCTGAAATTATGTCGGCATACACTAAAATTGTGGAAGAAGAGGGCATCTTGACGGGTTTGAGAGCCTATTCCGCTTCTCGTCCACCCCATTCAGAAGGCTTGGCAATTTTCATTGCTTCGTATTTAGCTCACGAGACTAATATGCCGAATATCAACCTCTTACATCTTACATCTTACAAAGCCATCGAAGCGGCAATGTTGATGCAGGCGGCTTTTCCGCACATTAATTTCAAAAGAGAAGTAACGATTGGACACCTTTTGTTGGATGTTGATTCAGACTGTGGTTGTAATGCAAAAGTGAATCCGCCCATTCGTCCACGGGAAGATGTGGAGGCTTTATGGACAGCATTATTAGACCGAAAAATTGATTGGGTTTGTTCAGATCATGCTTGTTGTAAGGAAGAATTTAAGACCGACAATAAAAATCCTGACAATATTTTCTTGGCAAAATCGGGTTTTGGTGGCACAGAATATATGCTAAGTGGCTTATTTTCAGAGGGTTCAAAAAGAGGAATGTCATACAACCATATTTCAGAATTATTAGCCTGGAATCCCGCCCAACGATACGGCGTTTTGAACAAAGGCGATATCGCTTTGGGTTACGATGCCGATTTAGTATTGCTCGACCCCAAAGAAACCTTCATTGCCCGAGCCGCTGATTCAGAATCAATTCAAGGCTATTCGGTTTTTGAAGGAATGGAATTGACAGGAAAAGTAAAATCTACTTTTTTGAGGGGGAATTTAATTTATGACAATAATCGAATTGTTGGAGAAGCGAAAGGGAAGTTTGTGAGGAGACCTCAAAGTAATAATGTTTGATTTAGCTACTTCCCGAAATAATATCCATTAGGGGTAACTTACTTTCGGGAACTTTTACTTTTATTTTGTAATTTCATAAAATTCCATCCAAACCCCATCAACGGATTGAACGGCAAAAATATTTACTTCTCCAATATTTTCTAATTGTACTTTTTGAAGATTTTTAATAGGAACAACGCCATTATTCTTTACAAACAGATAATAATTTTCAATATTTTCTACTGGAAAACGATACATCAAAATACCTCGATTGGGTGGGCAAGCATTTGCCGAAAAATCTTCTCCAATCAATCCTTCTAATTCCACCAAATCAAGCAAACCATCACGGTTATCAGTTGGTCCAATGATATTCAATTTGACGTTTGTTTTATCGGCTAAATTATGGGGTAAACCAAACATTGTGGTCTCAGGTTGTTCCGTTTTAAAGGCAATTTGATTATGAGAAATAAAACCTAATTGCTCAATAAAGAAATGAGTTGATTTTTCTAAGTCTTTGACAATCACGGCACTTAGATAAACATTACTCGTTATTCCATTTAATTCAAATGGATTGGGATGGGGTGGATTGGAACGATGAACTAAGGCAATTACCACTTCATCATGTCCTTTCAGAAGCACTTCTTCAACCGTGAAAGGTCCCATCGTTTGCGTGACGGGACGACTGTATGCGTGCCATCCTAATTCTGTAAGTTGCTCGTAAGTTTTTTGAAGGTCAGACGTTCTTAAATCAATGTCTAAAATACCGCCCGTGTCCCAAGTTTGACCTGCGGGTCGAATTAGTTTTTGCTCAATATTTTTAAATTGTATTAATCTAATTTGCCCAAAAGGTATTTTTTGAAATTGCAGTAAAATTTCTTCGGTTTCGCAGCTTTTTGGCAAGTCCCAAAATTGGATTTGAGAAGTATCTCCTTTACCTCTCCAAACTACTTCCCAGCCCAATATATCGGTATAAATAGGCAGAACCGCATCAAGATTTTTAACGCTGATTACAATTTCTGAATATGTTTGAAGTTTAAAGGTCATTTACTTTTTTGCCACTAAGATACAAAGGCACTAAAAAAATTAAGATTATAAAACGCTTTTTATCCTCTCAACGGCTTCTTTTAATACTGATTTTGGACAGGCGAAATTTAGTCTAATAAAACCTTCTCCCATGAATGTTTTTCCGTCCATCACTCTAACACCCGATTTTAATATTTTTTCTTGAATATTTTCAATTCCAGTTTCTCTTGTATCAATCCAAGCCAAGTACGTTGCTTCCAAAGGATTCATTTTCAATCCTTTAAAGCTATTTAGTTCTTGATACAAATAATCATGATTTGCTTTTAGATATTTCACTAAATCCCTTCTCCAATCTTCACAATCACGGTAGGCGGCAATGGCGGCTTGCAAAGAATGGCGTGGCAACGGTGGAAAAAATCCGTTTTTAGCATCCTCGAATTTCTTTCTCAGTTCAGGATTTGGAATGACGGCTACTGAACATCCCAAACCCGCAATATTGAAAGTTTTAGAGGGAGCTAAAAGCGTAATCGTCATATTTTTAGCCTCTTCACTCAAACTGGCAATGGGAATATGTTTTTTATTTTCATCTAAAATCAAATCACAATGAATTTCGTCAGCACAAATAATGAGCTTATGTTTTTGACAAATAGCTAATAGTATTTCCAATTCTTCTTGCGTAAAAACCGTTCCTGCGGGATTGTATGGATTACAAAGCATGAACAATTTTGTGCCTTCCGTAATCGTATTTTCAAGGGTTTCAAAATCAAAAGTCCAACGATTATTTTGTTCAATTAAAGGAAAAGTTTGCAGTTTTTTTCCTACGTAATTGGGGGCTAAATGAAAGGGATGATAAACTGGAATGGACGTAATGACCGAATCCCCAATTTCGCCAATTGCTCGGCAAGTTGCGGTAATGGCAGGTACTAATCCTGGAATCCAAACTTGCCATTCTTTTTCGGTTTTCCAACCATAAAGCCGATCTAAACGTTCTTGAAGGATATTTTTTAACGCTTCGGGAACGATTGAATAACCAAAGACACCATGTTCGGTTACGTCTCTTAATGATTGCAAGATGGGTTCGGCACAGCGAAAATCCATATCGGCAACGGGCATTGGAATTGTTCCTTCGGGGTCTTGAAAGAAATCCCATTTGAAAGAATCTGTATTTTTACGGTCAATAATTTCGTCGAAATTGTGGGGCATATTATTAGGGGTGAGTATTGAGAAATGAGTAAATTTAGATGATTATCTCTGATTTTACTTGAATTTTATTCATGTATGATTTGAATTTAAGCGAGAAGAAAAATACCATGCCCATCAGTCCAGCATTAATGAAGAATCCTAATTGGTATGAGTGATTACACGAGAAAATATAGCCCATCAAAAATGGTCCTAACAATGCTCCTCCGCCTTCAAACATACTGATAGTTCCATTGATTTTCCCAGCCGATTTTAATCCAAAAGTTTTGATAATGATAAGGTTATATAAAGAATAAATTCCTCCCCAACTGATTGCCATGATGATAATTGAACCTAAAACGTAGGAAGAATCCATCATTGAAAGCCCAAAACTGCCCAAAACCATTCCTAAACAACATAATGAAAAGACTAAATTTGGGTTGATATAATCGGTAAATAAGGATATTAAAAGCTTGCCGATTCCAGCAATAATAAAGTACAAACTAAGGTAATAACTGGCTTGTTTTTCAGTGAAACCTAACTCCAACAAATGAAGGAAAATATTGGCAACTGTACCCACCAAACAATAAAACACGAAAAATCCACAGATACAAATTAGCCAAAACAGATGCGTTTTTGTGGCTTCCGCATAGCTCATTCCTTGGTTTAAAAGTTCTGGATTTAATTTATCTTCCTTCTTGCCAAGAGCCGTTATATTTATATCACTCGGTGAACTTCGTACTACTAAAAATATATAAATGAGTATAATGAAAGGAAAAATGGCTAAGATTTGAAATGACTGCCGCCAACCAAATTCTTGCAGTAAATATCTATTGACGGGTGAAAAAATGGCACTTCCCATGCTTGTTCCAATAAGCACAATGCCCAAGGCTAAACCCCTTTTCTCATGAAACCATGTAGAAACCAAAATAATACATGACACCGAACCCGCCGCAATCATGGAAACTCCCAACAAAAAATGGATGAAATAGGCTTCAAATTTATTGGTAATAAAACTATAACCAAACAAAGCAATTGTTAGGATTAATGCCCCAAAAATAAGCATTTTTTTGACCCTAATTTTATCAATTATTACCCCCGAAATTAAAATAAAAAACAGCGTTACGCCATTGGTGATTGACTCTCTGAGTTTCAATTCATCCCTTTTCCAGTGAAATTCATTCAAGAAGGCTTTATCAAAAACTGACAATGAAGTTGTAGTTAATCCGTTGATAATCACCAAAATAAAAAGCCCCGAGAAACACATAATCCAAGGATAATATTGATGTTTCCAATTAGGGGTTTGTGGGATTGCTTGAATATTTTTTTGAAACATTCTTAAATTCTTCGGGTTTGAAATACGAACATATTTAGTAAACTACTATATTTATGGATGGGTTCACCACATTACCCGAAATATACGATTACTCACATAAACCCCTCCTCGTTATGAAATACCACTTTACGATTCACAAACACATTTTATTAAAATTCTTTTGGTCGCTTTGTCTTAATTTTCTATTTTTTACTACTTTCTCGCAAAGTAGATTAGTTGCTGGAAAAGTTACTTCGTTGGATGGAAAACTCCTCGAAGGGGTAAGTATACGAGTAAAAAATGCCAATGCGGGAACTTCGACAGATTTGCAAGGCACGTACAAAATTAGTGTTCCCGAAAATACCGATGCCCGTTTGATTTATTCAATGGTTGGTTACAGAACGCTCGAAAAAACGATTGGCACTTTCAACGAATTAAATGTTTCGCTGGAAGATGACGTTTCTGAATTGAGCCAGATTGTTGTAACCGCCACCGCCCAACCCGTAAGAAAGTTGGAAACCGTTACGGCGGTTGAAGTTATTGATGCCAAACAGTTAGCACGTGGCAGTATGGTAAATATTGCCGATGCCATCAAATTTGTGCCTGGCGTGTTCGTACATACGGGTGCGGGGAGGACTCGAAGTAGTGTTTGGGTGCGAGGTTTTCCCGATAATGGCTCGAATGGTTTGGTTTATACTTCCTTGCTTTTTGATGGACTACGTACTTTTGCCAGTCCAGAAATGGTGCCAGATGCTGCCTTTCGTTTGGATATGAATGTCGAGAAAATTGAAGTGGTGCGGGGTGCAGCCGCAACTTTGTACGGACGTGGTGCGGCAGCGGGGGCAATAAACGTAATTTCAAAAACGGGAGGAACGCAACACGGCGGGGGCATTAGATTTACAGGAGCCAATAACAATTTACGTCAATTAGATTTCAATGTCAATGGACCGATGAACGAATCAAAGACCTTGCGTTATAACATTGGTGGAATGTACCTAACCGATAATGGCTATCGAAATAACCTGTTTCCAGACGAAGGAGGACAAATAAGAGCCAATTTTGATTACGTGGGTGAAAATGGAAATACCGTGAGATTATCAACAGGTTTAATCAGTATGAATATTCAAAACCAAATTGATATTCCCTTCGCCGCCAATGATTTGACAAAACCTTATGGCAATTATACAACTCGTGATATTGCCTTGCCCAAAGATAATGCTTTAAATGGTAGAACTTTCCCAATCACCTATCCCGATGGCACAAAAGAAACCATTGATATTGATAAAGCTGCCAAAGAAGGTAATCTTTCCAAAGGTTTTAATATTGGTTTAAAATTCAATTTAAACTTGGGCAGCGGTTTTGTTTTGAATAATAATGGACGTTTTCAAGATATGTTAGTGGGAACACAATTTGATTTTCCCCTAACCCAATATTATGGTTCAGGGGCTCAGAATCGTGCATTTTTTGCGGGTGGAACACCCGACCAAGGTTCAAGAGGATTTGACTATATTAATGAAATTCGTTTGCAGAAGAAGTTAGAATTGGGCAATTCCGTTCATAATTTAACGGCTGGATATTATTATAGTTCCGTGAAAGTTAGAGCATTAGCCTTGGGAGTTTTGTACAGTATTTCTAAAAGCGATGATGTAACTCAAAGAACTGTTGGTGGTTTTAATGGAGTGCCAAACTTATTTTTACCTTCAATTTTCAGAAATGGAACGTATATCGAAACCGTAAATTCTTATTTCATTGGCGATGAAATGAAATTCAACGATAAATTGACCATCAATGTCGGATTACGAACTGATGCCATCAATCTCGATATGACCGAAGATCGTTATGCCTATCAACGTAACGCAAAACGGATGCAAGACCACAGCGGGACCAGTTTTTCAGTTGGATTTAATTATCTGTTGAATGAAACTACGGCACTTTACGGAAACTTTTTGAGTGCCTACCGAGCTCCTGATTATTCGGCTTATACAACGGTTCAGTATGCCTATCGTAAACTAACTGACCCGTCAGATACTCGAACTCTATTAAATCCAACTGCCGCCGCTTTCCCAAAAGATGCCACAGGACAGCCTGATTACACACAAATCACTACCAAAGATGAGTTGGGAAGAACGATGTATTTGAATCCATACATTGATAAAAATGAGCAAATCAATAGTATGGAATTGGGGTACAGAACCACTTGGGGAGATTTGATCTTCGATGGTGGAATATTTATGAATAATTTGTATAACCGTCTGGTTTCCACCTTCGTAGGGGCAACCGCTGTAAGTGTTCCAGCGGGAGATAATCGTATTTATGGTGGTGAATTTAGCTTAACTTATACGCCTCAACGATTAAAAGGATTGTATCTGAGAACGAGTTTAACCCAGCAAAAAACGGAATATACGAGTCTGACACAAGCGGTACAAGTAAACTCACTTAATGGAGTTCTACTGACGAAGACTACCGTAGTGGATGGAAAAGATGTCATAACGGCAAATCCAGAAAGAAGAACCGTAAACTTGGCAGGAAACAGAGTTGCCAGCGTTCCAGCAACGATATGGAATTTTAGTGCGGGATATGATGGAAAATATTTTGGCTTGAATGTTAATAATAATTTCATTGCGGGTCGCCCCGTGGATGCTTACAATACGCTTGATTACCCAACAATTAGTTTAATGGATGCTAATTTCTTCGTAAAACTTTTGAAAAATACCTTGAAATTGAAAGTAAGTGCCTTCAATTTATTGAATGAAAGTAGTGCCAGTAGTGTGGTATCCGCCCAAACGGATGATACTTTTTATCAAGGTAATTTGAATAACAATGCTGGAAACTTTAAATATGTTCGTGGTGTACCTTTTTTGCCACAACGTTTCATGTTTTCAGCTGAGATTTCATTTTAAATTGTTAAAACACTAATTTTACTGATAATGTCTGAATTTAGATTCGCCAGATTAATAGATTTTAGGATTGAAAGGACTTGCAATTAATTCCTAAATCCTTAAATCTGGCGAATCCAAATTCAGACATTATACCGAACATCAACTCATTTTAAGGCTATTTCCCTAACAATAATCCGATGAAACATTCTTTACTCTCATTTTTGCTACTTATTTGTTGTTTAAGCGGCTTTTCGCAAAAGCCCATAATCCTTGACGATATTCATTATTATGTCAGCGATTCTTCCAAAAGGCAAGTGGCAATTGATTATTTCAAAACCTTTTTTAAGGGTCGTGAAATGGCGGAACAACCCATGAATCCTTTGACCTTTATTGATTTTGTTTCGCTTCGTCCCGATGAATCAACTTTGAATATTTCCTCCCCAGGACCATTTCCAGGTATAAAAGTGGGCGACCCAAAACGTTGGGAACGTGAAAAGATTAAACCCGATGCTAAAAATCCTGGCATGTACGGTGTAAGATGGTTGGCAATCAATACCAAAAGTATTAAAAAAACGGTCAAGAATTTATTGAAAGCTGGGTATGATTTTGCTTTGGAAGATTTTACTTTACCAACCGAACCAGACGTTAATGCCGTGGCAATGTGGGGTTTCGATTATAACATTATCGTTTTGGTAGAACGACCAAAAATGAAAGCTAATACACCTTTTGGGATCGACCATTTGCAATTATTAGTTAAAAATTTGGAAGATAATATCAAATTTTATCAGGATGTTCTATCGGCGGAGGTATTGGAGAAAACGGGACGTTCAGCCGTTCTAAAAATTGGAAACCATCGGTTTGTGCTGTCTGAACCAGAGGTTTTAGGATTGGTAAGAGAGCAAGTGGCAGAAAGAGACCCCAAGAAATTTGTGGCAAATATTGACCATTTAGGTTTTTTATACGAAGATGTAGAACCCGCCTATTACGGAGCCAAAGCCAATAATTATAAAATCGTGATGGAGCCTCGAAAATTGATGGTTTATGACAAACCAACGCCCTATACTTTTTGTATTTTGATGAGTCCCGATAATTTACAGATTGAGTTGGAGGAAGAAGAAGGAAGAGTAACGGGACGTAAAATGTATAAAGATGTATTAAAATAGATATTTGTTTTTCGATGTTCGATTTTCGGAAAATTATCCTTCCCAATAAAATTACGGTTTAAAGCCCAAACATCGAAAACGGTTCGCCGCCCGACCAAACATCAGACATCGAAACACGAACATCGAAAATGAAAAATACTAACCAAAAGTGGCTTCAAATATTCCTTCTGTTTATGGTTTATACTTCAAGCACCATCAGCACAAACTGCCTTCCGTTTTTCTTTCCAGAAATCGTGAAAGAATTTGGTTGGACAATTGGCAAAGTCAGTGAACCTAATTCCTATTATTTTATCATCATTGCGGCTTTTGCTCCTTTGGTGGGTTTTTTACTTTCCAAAATTGCCCCCAAAATCTTAATGCTTCTTGGCATTTCCTTAGCTTTTATTGCTCAAATGTTATTGGCGAGAATTACGAATTACTCACAATTTTTTGGCATCTATATAGTTCTATCCATCGCAATCACCTTTTCTGGTTTATTACCAAGTATGGTTATTATCACCAATTGGTTTGATAAACAACGTGGAATGGCGGTTGGAATATTTTTATTAGGGTCAAGTTTTGGCGGAATCATTTTTCCTCAATTTGCTAAAACATTGATGATTAATCACGGCATGAATTGGCGTGATGCCCTCACAGGAGTAGCTTGTTTGGGTGCGATAGTTTCATTTTTGCCAATGTTTTTTATTAAAAATGAACCCGATTATTCTGTTGAATCTAATAATCAAGTGTCTCAAAATGAAGAAAATACTTTGTTCGAAGCCTTTAAAACAAGAACTTTTTATGTATTACTAATCATTACCGCTTCATTTTGGTTTTGTGGATTTGGTGTATTGAGTCATCTCAGATTATATTTGAATGAACATCATTTTAGCATTGCTGATGCTGCCAATATTTCCAGTATCTTCTTTGTTTTCAGTATCATTGGGAAACTTTTCTTCGGCTATATTTCCGACCGATACAACAAACAAAACATATTGATTTTAGCCACAATTTGCTTAATTCTGGGCATTGTCTGCTTAAAATTGATTGATGCCAATACAAATTTAGCTTATGCTTATGCAATTGCGTATGGCTTTGGATATAGCGGTGCATTTGCCATGATTCAGCTCACGGTAGCAGATGTGTACAAAGGAAAATCTTTCAGTAAAATATTGGGTTTCGTCAATGCTTTTGACTCACTCGGAGGATTTGTTGGGGTTCGATTGTTGGGTTATTTACACGATAAAAATTTTAACTATAATTCAGGTGTAAACTCTTTATTATCAGTATGTTGTGTAGCTTTATTGTCGGCTATTTTATTGAAAATAATGAATTTAAAAACGCAATATATCTGAATTTGGATTCACTGGATTAGCGGATTTTTTGGATTCTATTCACTTCAAAATCCAAAAATCTTTTAATCCAGTACAGTGCAACGTTTCGCAATCCAAATTCAGACGGGGTTGCCAAGACATAATTTCATTCAATCACTTTCCAAAAGTTCAATAATTTCCCCATAAGGACCTTTGAAAACCAGAGCTTTCGGTTCTGAATCATTACGAACGGGCAAGCCAATATTTGACATTATTTCAAAGTCATGAGCCTTTAATTTCATTTTCAATTCTTCTAAATTTACACCATTCCAAGCTGCCGAAGCTAATCCTGTTTTAGTAAAATCACAAGGAAAAATTTTGAAATCGTAGGTTGGATTATGTTCCTCATATACGTGCTGTTCCATACCCACACGTTCCATTCTGTGTCCCATGAGGCACATATCAAAGCCCATATCGGCGGGACCGCCCATGATAGCAGCCGCACCCGCTTGTTTTAGGGGCAAATCATTTACAGGAAAAACCCCCAAAATATCACCCCAAAACTCCTTCTGTATTTTCCGATTTTGAATAGAAATTACACAATTGGCAGGCGTATTTATACCATCAACTGAACTTTCTTTCAAAAGCGAAACGCCTCCCTTTCTGCCAACAATCTGAGTAACAAATATTTGCTCTCCCGAAGGACCAATAAATGCTGTACTTTTCATTAAAACGTAACCCAAAGGCTCGGGACCTTCGCAGTCAAATTCAGTAGGCAATGCCAAAGCACCGAAACGATTTCTGATAAGTTTTTGGTAAGCTCGTTCAATATCGGGAGTTCCTGCCTCAAAAACCGCCATACCACAATCCCAAGGTCGGGCATTAATTCGATTTGGAATTGCTTTTGAATCGCTTAATTCAAGAAGTCGAACTACTGAACCTTCTTGATGTCCAAACAAAACATATTTGCCTAAATTTGCTCCAAAAGTCTTTTTTTGAGGCTTAGAAAGTTCTCCTTCCGAAAGAATTTGGTAGCCCAAACCATCCTGATAAAACCGCAAACTGCGTTCCCACGTGTTTGTTACAATGGAAATTGCCTGTAATGCTCCTGTGATATGTGTCATTGTTTTTCGATGTTAAATGCTTATTGTTCGAGGTTCGTCTCCAAATCCTAAATCCCACTTTCCCAAACTCCCGAACTAATATAGTAGATTTTTGAAAAACTATTAGTAGATTTTCAAAAAAGATTTAATATCTTGTGAAACAATTTAAAATAGATTTGGTTAAAATTATAACTGAAAACTACTATTTTTTCACCTCAGAATACCAATTCAATGATTAATCTTAGACTTTTTCCTCATCATACAGGCGTATGGGAGGGAACATATACCCGCATCAGTTCAGAGGGAACGCTGATTGATAAATGGCGTAGTAAACTCACGATTAGAATGTTAAGTACCGACCATTATCATCAAGTAAATGAATACTTTTGGGATGATGGACATTATGAATTACATGATTTTGGCGTTTGTGCTTTCAACGAAAAAGGGGAATTAATCTTCGATAATCCAAGAATTTTGGGCAAAGCATGGGAAACCGAAGACAGCGTTGTGCTAACCTGGAGTTACCGAGACCGCCCAGGATCAAATCTATACGAAATGATAGATTTAATCGGTGAAGAGAAAAAACACCGTATTCGTACTTGGAAATGGTCTTTTGAAGATACTTTTGAAGGACTCACCATGATTGATGAACACCAAACATCTATTCAATCAGAAATTACAGAATCATTTTACGATAACTTAGCTTCCAGACGCTTTATGGGCGTTTCGAGGAGTAATAAGTAGCCCCTACAATTATGACCATCACAGAAAAAATAATGGCGATCAATTCTGGTCGTGATAAAGTTGTTCCTGGGCAATTAGTTTGGACAAATATCCAATCCGTTATGACGATGGATTATCTCGGAACGGAAACCTTCAAAGCATTTGACTCACTTGGCAAACCAGAAGTATTTGATAAAGAGCGAGTTATTTGCGTATCTGACCATTTAGTCCCTCCGCCAACACCCGCTTTTGCAACCCTTTTGAATCAATGGCGTGAAGCGGTGAAAGCACATGACATTAAATATTTCTATGATTTAGGTCGCCAAGGAATTGCTCACCAAATTATGGTGGAACAAGGACACGTTTTGCCTGGAACACTTTCCATCGGAACAGATTCACACGCCAATACTTACGGAGCGGTTGGGGCAGTGGGCAATGCCGTTTCAGTTTCGGATGCTGCCGTGGCGATGGCTACTGGAAAATCATGGTTTAGAGTGCCTGAAACCGTAAAATTCCACATTACGGGCAAATGGCAACCGTGGGTTATGGCAAAGGATTTAAGCCTCTACATCATGGGAATGATGCACTGGAACGGACATTTGATTTATAAAACCATTGAATTTGACGGGCCCGCAATCTCAGATTTAGGCATGGCAGGACGAATGACCCTTTGCAATATGACGGTTGATTTAGGAGCAAAAAATGGCATCATTGCCCCCGACCAAACTACGGTAGATTTCTTGAAACCAGTGCAGAAAGGTAATTGGAATTTTGTAACTTCTGATTCGGATGCGGTGTATGAAAAAGTGTATGAAATTGATGTAACTAACTTATTACCAACGATTTCCATGCCTGATAAATTGGACGATGTGAAAAGAGTGGAAGAAGTTCAGGGTATAAAATTCAATAAGGCTTTTGTTGGAACGTGTACAAATGGGCGTTTGGAAGATATTGAAATGATGTCAAGAATTTTGAAAGGCAAACAAGTACATCGTGATGTAAATTTTGTGTTAGTACCCGCTTCAACCCAAGTATATTTGGATGCTATCAAGGCTGGCTACATTACTGATTTAATAGAAGCAGGTGTGGCAGTTGATACGCCTTCATGTGCCTCATGTGCAGGTATTCATACGGGCGTTGCGGGTGACGGAGATATTGTTTTAAGTGCTGGTAATCGGAATATGAAAGGTAGAATGGGGTCTAAAAATGCTCAAATATATCTTACCAGTCCTGCGGTAGTGGCGGCTTCGGCTTTGACAGGGGTTATTACTGACCCGAGAAGTCTGTAACTTTTTATTCGCTTTTGTAAATGTGAATCTGTCTGTGCGACTCAGTCTAAAATCAATTTCAAATAAAATTATGACCATAAAAGGAAAAGCGTGGGTTTCAGATGTTTATGTGATGTCTTACGATATGGTATTACAAAAAGACTGGACTTCTCCCATCAATAAAGAAGAAAACGCTAAGTTTATCATGGCTGGTGTTTCCGAAGAATTTAATTCAGAAAATGCCTTCAAAAACGCTGGATATACCTTTATCGTAGCTCGCCATAACTTTGCGGGTGGAGGGAAATCCATTGAGCATTGTGTTACGGGTTTGATGGGTGCTGGTATCAAAGCGGTTTTTGCCGATTCATTCGCAAGATTACAATTCAGAAATGCCATCAATTATGGCTTGCCCTTCATCACTTGCAAAGATATTGCAGATATTACTCGCACAGGAGATGAATTAGAATTTAATCCAGAAACGGGTGAAATCAAAAATTTGTCCAACGGACAATTAAAAATATCAGTTCCTGTTTCGGCGTTTGTGGCAGAAGTGGCAGAAGCTGGCGGAATAATGGATTTTATTAGGCAGAAAATCGCTGATGGAACTGTGGATGAATTAAAATAAATTTTCGTTGTTCGGTTTTCGTTATTTGATGTTCGGGAAAACGAACCTTTTAATGAATCTTAAATTTCCGAGCATATCACATAAAACGAACATCTAAATTGAAACAAAATTTATTAAAACAAAAATGGGCTAACAAAGAAGCGGTTTTGGGCGTAATCTCTAACTCTTCTGACCCAACGATTGCTGAACTTTGTGGTTGGTCGGGCTTAGACTTTTATATGATTGATGGCGAACATTCGCCCGTTACGACTTCCGAAGTTCAAAATATTGTTCGTGCTTGCGAATCGGCTAATATTATGCCTTTGGCTCGTATTCGTTCCAATGACCCAAAACTGATTCTTCAATTTTTGGATGCAGGAATTATGGGCGTAATGATACCTGGCATGGTGAACACCCAAGACGTTAAGGATTTCGTAAAAGCCATGAAATATCCCCCAATGGGCGAACGTGGACTTGGACCAGCTCGTTCTTGGGATTATGGTTTCGGGAAAATGCCCCAAGCGGACTACGTCACATTTGCCAATGAACAAACCTTGGTTTTACCCATGATTGAAGACATTAAAGCCTTAGAACATTTACCAGAAATGTGCAGAGTACAAGGAATTGACGGCTTTATCATCGGTCCGAGAGATTTGGCAATGTCGATGGGATTCATGGATGGACCTGCCCATAATGAAGTTAAAGCCGTTATTGACCAAATTTTCAAAATTGTTTTGGAAGCTAATTTAGTAATCGGAACTGTGGCAGGAACGGGCGACCAAGCCAAAGCATTAATTGAAAAAGGAGCATTATTTTGCTTAAATTCTGTACAAGGATTAATAAAAACTTCGGCAACGGAGTTTATGAAAGGAAAATAGATGAAATCACTAATTGTATTATTCAACCTCAAAGAAGGTGTTTCAACGGCAGATTATGAGGCTTTTGCGAAAGAGTTAGATATTCCAACCGTGAAAAGTTTGAAGTCAGTTTCAGAATTTCAAGTCTTCAGATCATTAGGAATCTTTGGTTCAGATGCAATTCCACCTTATCAATATGTGGAGATTATTCACTTTGAATCTATCGAAAATCTTGTTTCTGACATGGGACAAGAACCCAAAATGGCAGAAATCCC
The DNA here is from genome assembly GCA_038230735.1 of Cytophagales bacterium. Taxonomy (GTDB): domain Bacteria; phylum Bacteroidota; class Bacteroidia; order Cytophagales; family Spirosomataceae; genus Arcicella. The sequence continues at coordinate 37,091 of JBBRMR010000025.1, read as the reverse complement.
CGCCAAATTTCAAGAATTGGCAGATAATCCAATTTTTATCGTTTCAGAGTTGATTTAATTAATCTGACGAATCCAAATTCAGAAATTATCCCAATGTACAACTTACAAGGAAAAACAGTTATTGTTACAGGTTCTGGTCGCCCGCAAGGAATAGGCGAGGCACTCATTATGCGTTTTGCGGCTGAGGGTTGTAATGTAGTAATTTCAGATTTGGGAAAAGCCCAAGGCGAAAACCTTGCCTCAGAACATATCGGAAATACGGACGAAATGGAAACCATTGCCGAGAATGCTCGTAAATTAAGCGTAAAAGCAATTTGTATTCCTTGTGATGTTCGAGTCTCAGCCGATATGCAAAATCTTGTCAATCAAGCCGTGAAAGCCTTTGATTCAGTGGATATTTATATAAATAATGCGGGAGTGGGTTACCTGATGCAGTTAGTAACGGAAATGGACGAAGACAAATGGGATACCGTTTTAGACGTAAATTTGAAAGGTTATTTTTTAGGAATTAAATACGCCGCTACTCAAATGATTGCCCAAGGCAAAGGTGGCAGAATTATCAATATTGCCTCCCAAGCCGCTAAATCGGGTTTTCCGTTTGCTTGTGCTTATACAGCATCCAAACATGGCGTAATAGGTTTAACCCGCTCAACTGCCATTGAATTAGGTAAATATGGAATTACGGTAAATGCCATTTGTCCAAATCATATTACTACGGGTTTAGGAGATTGGCAAAACAAATTCTTTTCGGATAAATTGGGATTAACTTATGAACAATACATGGAAAGGATGAAGAATAATATTCCTTTGGGTCGTGCGGGATTAGTCGAAGACATTGCAAAAGCCTGTGCCTTCATCGCTTCCGACCAAGCCCAATACGTTACAGGCGAGGCTATGAATATAAGTGGTGGGGAAGAATATCATTAAAAATTGTACCATTGGAACGCAGATGACACAGATGCTTTGCAACACAGATTTTCGCTGATTTAGAAAAGTTATTTATAAATGAAATGCTTACGGCAATATTCTAACTTTTTGTAAAATCCTCTTGAATCTGCGTTGTGAAGCATCCATGTTATCTGCGTTCCAATTTTGTAGCATTAATATCAAGGAAATGAAATATCAATTAGGAATAGACATCGGCGGAACATTCACCGATTTAGTTCTATTAGAAGTGAATACTGGAAAATTATTTTTCGGTAAAATCCTCACGACTTACGATAACCCTTCAAACGGCATCATCAATGGCACAAAAGAACTCTTAGAAAAACACAAAGTTAATGCCGCCAATTTAACGGGAATCGTTCACGGTACCACCTTAGTAACCAATTCAATTATCGAAAGAAGGGGTGCTTTAACGGGTTTTATAACCACCAAAGGCTTTGAGGATGTTCTTGAAATTGGGCGTGAATTAAGGTATGATATTTATGATATTTTCCTCACAGTTCCAGAACCCTTAGTGGCTCGAAATTTTCGTTTTGGCGTAACGGAACGTATTGATTTTCAAGGAAATATCGTTCAAGAAATAAATGAGATTGAAATCAAAAATGTGGTAGATAATTTGGTTCAAAAAGGCGTAAAATCTATTGCCGTTTGTTTGCTCAATTCCTTTACAAATCCTTTGCACGAGCGTAAAATCGAGGCGTATATTCGAGAAACTTATCCCAAAATTTATGTCAGTCTCTCGTGCGATGTTATGCCTGAAATTCGAGAATATGAGCGTTCATCTGCAACGGCAATGAATGCCTACGTGCAACCCCTTACTGATCAATATTTGAGTACCATCGCCAAACGTTTGAAAAATGAAGTTGGATTCAACGGCACACTCAATATCATGATTTCATCGGGCAGATTGACTACGGTTGATGGAGCAAGACAAACGCCTATCCAATTGTTGGAATCGGGTCCTGCGGGTGGCACAATGGCAGGGGTTTTCTTCGGAAAATTAACCCATAAAAAAGACCTTTTGGCTTTTGATATGGGCGGCACAACCGCCAAAGCCTCCTTGATATTCGACCTAAAACCCGAAATTACTAACCAATTTGAAGCCGCCCGTGTGATGCGTTTCAAGAAAGGTTCGGGTTTACCAGTTCGTATTCCTGTGATTGACATGATTGAAATTGGGGCTGGCGGAGGCTCAATTGCCCATTTGAATAATTTAGGATTGCTTCAAGTAGGACCCGAATCTGCCGCTTCCGAACCTGGACCTGCCTGTTACGGTCGTGGGGGAACACGCCCAACCGTTACGGATGCTGATTTGGTTTTAGGCTATCTCAACAAAGATTATTTCTTGGGAGGTACGATGCCATTAGACCTCGAAGCCGCCCGTCAAGCCTTATACATTCATATAGCCAAACCCTTGAATATCAGCATTGAAAAAGCCGCCATGGGGATTCATCGCATTGTGAATGAGAATATGGCAAATGCTGCCCGAGTACATATTTTGGAGAAGGGATACGACCCCCGTTTTTATACGATGTTGGCTTTTGGGGGAGCTGGTCCCGTCCACGCTTTTCAGACGGCTCGATTGCTCAATTCACCACAATTGATTATTCCTGTGGGTGCTGGCGTAGTGTCGGCATTGGGATTTTTGGTTTCGCCGATTGCTTCGGAACAAATCAGAAGTTATGTTTCGCCTTTGGAACAAATTGATTGGAAATATCTCAATCTACAAATGAATGAAATGGAAAAAGCGGGGTTTGAGTTTTTGGAAGGGGCAGGCGTAAATTCATCGGAAGGTACGATTTCGAGGGTTGCCGATATGCGATATTCGGGTCAAGGGCATGATATTTCTGTAACGATTCCCAATGGGCTTTTATCAGAAAATTCAATCGAAATTATTGAAGCAAATTTTATCAAGGAATACGAAATCAGGTACGGCAGAAGTATTCAAGATATTGGTATTGAGGTGGTTACGTGGCGAGTAGCAGTTGCAGGGAAATCGCCCGAAATTACTCCCAACCAAATGGTAGAAACCCAAGAAGGGAACGCTTTGAAAGGCACAAGAAGCGTATTTTTGATGGGGGATAAAACTTATTCAAACGTGCCTGTTTATAGTCGTTACCTATTAAATCCCAACGATTCATTCGAGGGACCTGCCGTGATTGAAGAAATGGAATCTACCGTAATTATTGGGCGAAATTCTATAATTAAGATGGACGAATTTAAAAATATTGTGATAGATTTGTTGTAAATCTGTACGGTTGGACGATTCGATTGCGAATCATCTGCGTATCAATAAAATATGAAAAAATCAAAACTATTCTTCCTTACCCTCTCCCTTTTCATCATTGCCTTAGCAGGTGGTTTATATTGGTTTGAAAACCAAGAAGCCAGTCCCGAAGCCAATGAATATTTACCCTTACCCGATAGTTTAATTCAAAAAATACAGAAACAAGATTCGATTGAGAAAGCTGATTTTTTAAATACTCCTCCGCCCAATATGCAAATTATCTTAAAGGAAGAAATGATTTTTGAGCAGAAAAAAGATGCCTATACTTTTCAGCTTTTTAAGGATTCATTGGGGATAAAAATTATGGTTTTATTTGGAACAAAAACTATTGGAGAGATTCGAGATAATTCCTTAGAAAATATCATCAAAGCGGAAACAAGCGACTTAAATTCAGATGGTTACCCAGAAATTCTGATTTATCATAAGAACGATAGAAAGCTCATTTTTATGGGCTATGCAGCACAGAATGGCTTGCAAAAATTTACGCTACCACCACTCATGGGCAGACAATCTTTTGGTTACGCTGGACAAGACACATTATTCGTAGAAAACAACAACCTCATTAGAAGATTTCAATTCAGAAATGCTCAATTTGCCACTTTCCCCTCGGGTACTCGTACCTGTGAATACGCTCTTGGGCATGATTTGCGGTTTGCAATGGTTAGAACTTTGGATACTGAATGAAAAAAATCTCCCGAAAGTAAAATAAACTTTCGGGAGATTAAATCAAATTTTCTATTTTCCATCTAAAACAATTGCCTGAATCTGTTGCTGTTTCACCAGCTCATTGAATTCAGGGACTTTTTTGTCTTTGATGTCATTAAATTTAGCTAAAACTTTATCAATTTTCACCGCCAAATCTTCATAAACAGCATAGTGTTGTCTGTTTGGTTTCATAAAACCATTTGACATAGCGTAATTGGCAACTCCCGCCATTTTGTCATTTAATCGAATTGGATATGCCAAGACATCTTGCGGGGCTTTTGCTTTTGTTTGCATCAAAGCATTTTCAATCACTTCCAAAGAATCAATCATCGGTTGAGATACTTTTTTGAGTTTTGAAACCAATGCGGTGTCTTTTATGGAACTCAAATAGCCTCCTACCGAAGTCTTGATTTTCTTAATTTGATTAATTGTTTTATGACATTCGGAAACTTTCTTGTTTACTTTCTGAACCAAGTCAAATTGTGCTGTATAATCTTCATCGGTTGCTTTCAAGCGAGGATCTTTTTTGATTTCAAAGTCTTGCTCAGCCAACATTTTCTTATCTTCAATCAATCTCACTTTATACATTCCTGGCGTTGCAACTGCCCCTGCAATACTCCCCGCCCACATTACATTTGTTCCTTCCACCTCCACGGCATCGGGATAACTGAAATTCCAGACAAAATTATTCATACCAGTATTGGCTGGAATTGCCCCAGGTTTTGGTTGTTTGGTATCTTCAAAAAAGTCTTTTGAAACCTTAAATGCCTCCCCTTTTTTGTCTTTAATATTGGAATAAGTAATAATGGTATCACCTTTTTCTGTCAAAAATTGAAGTTTTAATTCTTTTTTGGGTTTATTGACTAAATAATACCTAACCTGTACACCCAAAGGTACATTTTCCCCTGTATCAGCATCTGGGCGATTGGGTCTTGCACCACCATTCATTAAATAAGAAGGACGAGGTTTGAACAAATGAGCCTCCGTTTTTACTTTCCCATCCATAATCTCATACAATGGTGTAACATCATCCATAATCCAAAAAGCACGTCCATGAGTTGCCACGACCAAATCCTTTTCACGTTTATGAATCTGTAAATCACGCACTGGTGATTGAGGTAAATTCAATTGTAGTTTTTGCCAAGAATCACCGTCCGTAAAAGATACATAAATGCCTCTTTCAGTTCCTGCATACAATAATCCCTTTTTATTGGGGTCTTCACGAACTACTCTACAATATTCGTCCGAAGGAATACCATTTGTAATTTTCGTCCATGTTTTACCGTAATCCGTTGTCTTAAATAGATATGGTTTTCTATCGCCAAACATATATTTTGTTGCTGCCAAATATGCCTTTCCTTTATCAAATTCAGAAGGAGAAATTAAATTCATCAAAGAAAAATCAGGTAATTGAGTCGTTGGTAATGTAATATTTTCCCAATTCTTACCTCCATCTTTTGTAATATGCAATAAACCATCGTCTGAACCAGCCCAAAAATTTCCTTTTTCAAGGGGAGATTCTGCGAAAGTAAAAATTGTTCCGTAAATCTCCGCCCCAGTCATATCCTTCGTAATCGGTCCGCCCGTTTCGCCCAAAGTTTTAGGATCGTGGCGAGTCAAATCGGGTGAAATCGTTTCCCACGAATATCCAGCATCGTTTGTTACGTGTACATAATTGGAAGTAATAAACATTTCCTTATTATTATGCGGTGAAAAAACGATGGGATATGTCCACTGAAAACGGTACTTTTTAACCCCTGATGGAGCTCCAATGCTTGATTCGGGCCAAACGGCAACGTCTTTGGTTTCGCCAGTTTCTTTATTGTGCATCGACATTTGACCGTCATATTCACCGCCAAAAGTGATTTTAGAGTTTAATGGGTCAGGGGCAATATACCCTGCTTCACCTCCCGCAACGGGATACCACGCCTTATTATCAATACTCGTTCCGTCCGTCCGTGAAGCAATTCTAACCGATGAATTATCTTGCTGAGCTCCGTAAATGTTATAGGGAAAATCATTATCCAAAGACACATGGTAAAACTGTGAAGTAGGCATATCTACCTCCGAAAAAGTTGCTCCACCGTTGAAAGTTACTTCCGCCCCACCATCATCTCCAATGATGTAATTGTCTGGATTCTTGGGGTTTATCCAACAATCATGCGTGTCTCCGTGATGTACGCCAATGCGTTTGAATGACTTTCCACCGTCATTAGATTTCATAGCATTTACATTCAAGACAATTAAATTATTCTCATTTTTAGGGTCAATTTCCAAATCCATATAATACCAACAGCGTTGCCACAGATTTTTATCATCATTGATTAATGTCCAATTTTCACCGCCATCATCCGAACGAAAAAGTCCACCTTTTGCATTTTCAATTAAGGCAAAAAGACGATTAGAATTAGAAGCGGCAACAGCTATGCCAATTTTCCCCAAAATACCTTTTGGCATTCCAGCTTTCTGACTTAAATTCTCCCAAGTATCTCCTCCATCCGTAGATTTATACAAACCACAGCCTTTTCCACCACTACTCATGGAATATCCATTACGGTAAGCCTGCCACATCGAAGCGTAAACAATTCTTGGATTGTTGGGGTCAATTCTCACCATCACTGCCCCCGTACTATCATTTTTGGAAAGAATATTCTTCCAAGTTTTTCCACCATCCATTGTCCTAAAAACCCCTCTTTCGGAATTAGGAGCGAAAGGATTACCCACCGAAGATACGTACACCACATCTGGATTAGTAGGATGAATTTCAATATTCGCAATGGCATCGGCTTTCGGTAAACCCGCAAATTTCCAAGATTTACCCGCATCCGTTGATTTATAGATACCATCGCCAAACGAGATATTACTCCGCATATCAGCCTCACCCATCCCTACATACAAAACATTGGGGTCGGACGGAGCCACGGAAATTGCACCGACCGATGATGAGTGAAAGGTCGAATCTGAAATAGGAAACCAATTGGCTCCTGCATCAATGGTTTTCCAAACGCCGCCACCAACTGCCCCAAAGTAGTAAATTAAAGGTTGGTCGGCATGACCTGCTACTGCTAACGAGCGTCCCGAACGAAACGGTCCAATATTTCGCCAACGTAAAGCATTGAAAAGACTGTCATTGACCGTAACTCCCGACGTTCGATTTGAATTTGAAGGAGAAACTACATTTTTCTTATTTTTCTGAGAAAATAAACTGAAAGTTAAAGTAGTAAAAATCAGGCACATAAGCCATAATTTTGCGGGTAATTTTGCGTTCATGTTTTAGAATTTATGATGAATTAATCTCTAAATTACAAAACATGAATCAAGAAAGAAAGTTTATTAAAAAAACATCTTTTCCGCTAAACGAAATGTATTACAATGTGCCTCAATAATATCCGTAATTTTGGGAGAATATCCACCCCCCATCGACACCACAATTGGCAATTTATGCTTGATAGCTTGCTCAAAAACGAACTCATCCCTTCGGTAACATCCTTGAATAGAAACACTTAACTTTCCTAACCTATCCGTATCCAGAATATCAACGCCCGAAATATAGAATAGAAAATCTGGCTTTTGTACTTCAATTAATTTGGGTAACGTCTCAAAAAGAATCATCAAATATTCATCGTCTTTGGTATAGGTTTTTAATTCAATATCCAAATCTGAATATTCTTTATGCAGGGGATAATTTTCCTTTCCGTGCATCGAAAAAGTAAAAACTAGTGATTCGTTTTGAAAGATTGTCGCCGTCCCGTTTCCTTGGTGAACGTCCAAATCAATGATTAAAACTTTGGTAGCCAAGCCATTATCCAACAAATAATTAGCGGTAATTGCCACATCGTTTAATAAACAAAAGCCTTCTCCCCTATCCCTGTAAGCATGGTGTGTTCCGCCCGCAACGTTCATGGCAATTCCGAATTTTAGGGCAAAAACCGAACAATCAATCGTGCCTTGTGTTATGATAGTTTCTCGTAGAATAAGCTGTTCTGACAGTGGAAAGCCAATTTTACGAATCATTTTAGCATCAAGCCGAAGGTTTTTCAAATCTTCCCAATACGTTTTGGAGTGAGTCCTCAAAATCCATTTTTCATCAACAGGATTGGGCGAAAAGAAGTTTTCGAGCGTGCAAGTTCCTTCATAAAGCAACTGTTCGGGGATGAGCTCATACTTCAACATCGGAAAACGATGTCCTTCGGGAAGTGGATGTTGATAGATGGGTGAGTGGGCTATTTTTAACATTTAATAATTGCCTAAGAAACTCTGTCTGAATTTGGATTTATTGAATTTGGGGATTAACAGGATTATGTAAACTCGAAATCCTACGAATCTTCTAATCTGATAAATATAAATTCAGACAAAAATGTTCGCACTTTACATTTTTTTTATTCTTTTCATTTCCGCAATAGTCTCAATCGGGTTTTTAGCATTAAAAACATAACTCCCCGCCACTAAAACATCCGCCCCAGCGGTTACTAATTTTTGACCAATGGTTTGATTTACCCCTCCATCAATTTCAATTAAAGTATCTACCCCTTGGTCATCAATCATCTTGCGAAGTTTAATTACTTTTTGATAGGTCATTTCTTCAAATTTCTGTCCCCCAAACCCTGGATTGATGGACATTAACAAAACCATATAACATTCAGAAAGAATATCCTCCAAAACCGAAACGGGCGTTGATAAATTCAAAACCACTCCCGCTTTACAACCTGCGGATTTGATTTGGTGTAATGTTCTATGCAAATGAACAGTTGCTTCGTGATGAACCGTAATAATATCTGCCCCGATTTTAGCAAAATTTTCGATATATCTTTCGGGTTTTTCAATCATCAAATGTACGTCCAATGGCTTGGTTGCGTGTTTTTTAATGGCTTCAATCACGGGCATACCATACGATATATTAGGCACAAAAAGACCGTCCATCACATCAATATGAAACCAATCAGCTTCTGAAGCATTAATCATTTCAATATCTCTTTGAAGATTTCCAAAGTCGGCAGCCAATACCGATGGGGCAATTATTGTTTTGTTAATCATGGTTTAATATCGGAAGGTATCTCCTTTAAAGTCAAAAATTTCTATTTTATTTCCATTACTTTTCTTTAAAATTATTTTGTTGGGTTCAAGTGAATCAACCGTTTGAATATAATCAGCATCATGGGGCAAATATAGGTTCACATACTGAGCATCCAAAAATGATTTTTTAAGGTTTTTTGTATAAATGTCCGCTTCAAAAATAGTTTTTAAGTAAGATGGATACACGATGGTATCACCCCTTGTGTATGAATCAACCAATTTTTGAGCAATTTGCGGATAAGGGTTTTCTTCTCTTTCTTTTACTCGATAATTATATTTTAAGGAAACATCATTCAAAACGTCTTTAACCGTCAGGCTCACAAAATATAGTTGAAACATAAAAATAGCCCAAACAAAATAATTTAAAGGCTTAAATTTTGAAACGTGAATTAAAGCAATTCCCGAAAAAATGATAGTATAAGGAAATGAAAAACCAGAATACCGTTGTTGTGCCAAAGCGTAAGTATGACCGTTTTTGATGGTCATAACAATCAGAAATAAAGTCGGCAAAAAAGCTAATATCGTCAATAACCACATTTGTTTTCTAAAAATCACCTCTCTGTTTTCCTTCCAATAATCAACAAAAACATAAATCAATATACCCGAATTCACTAATTCTAAATATTGCCAATTTGCCGTAGAATAAAGTATAAAACCCGCAATATTCACACCCAAAACAATTCCTAACCAATATAATTTTTCAAATTTTTTGTATTGATAAATTGAAAGTAATGAAGCAAATAAAGCCACAAAGGTGATTATCAGATTTTTTTTACCCGATAAATCAGACGTTAATCCATTACTGAAAATGAATAAATCGGTAAAGAAAGGTATGGCTTTCGTCGTAAGTGTTTTAGCCGTAACGGGGTCAATATAACCTTCGTGTGGATTCGGAATTCGGTGGGCTTCTTCGTAATAAACTTTGGCTTGGTGGCTGAGGGATGGAAAGGTATAATTGCCCCCAGCAAACAAAATCCAATAGCCAAATGCCAATGCCCCAATACTCAATGCAAACGGCAATAAATACCACGGGCGAGTTTTTCTAACAAATAACAAAACATACAATCCGTGAGCCATAAAAATGGTTGCCGTCAAGAAATGTGATAATAAACAGAGTGCTGACAGAATGCCATAAACCAGATATAGTTTATTATTCTTGACATTTAACTCCTCATTTTTGATAATTTTCAAGAATATATGCGTCGTTAAAAGTGTTAGAAAAAAAGTCATTGAATAATTACGAGTTTGCTGACTCATGGCAATAAAGAAAGGCTCAATTGTCATCAAAAATGCCCCTAAAATGGCTAATTTAAGATTTTTAAAATGCTCTTTGATGAAAGCGAACAGTAGAATAATGGTGGCACAACTAAACAAAACGGACATGAAACGGACGGAAAAATCGGACATTCCGAATAATTTTATCCAAATATGAAGGAGTAAATAATAGAAAGGACTATTGCCAATATCACTACGGCGGATGCTATCATAAAAATCGTCTTTCGTTTTGGGAGACCAAAATTCTTTAGGCGTGAAGGTTGTTTTATTGGGCGTATAAAAGCAATTTTTCTGAGAATTCCCCTCCATCGCCATGCCCTGACTAATCAAAAGAGTAGCTTTTTCATCCAAGAAAATTCCGTGTTTGTCAAGATTTGCAATGCGAAGAACAAAGGCAAATGAAACAATTAATACCAATGAAAAATAAGCGTTTCGAGTCGAAATCATAAAATTAAAGTATTCAGCCATAAAAAAACACGGAAATTGCTAAGAATCTCCGTGTTTTGGAATTCAAGTACAAAAATATTACTTATTCTTGCTACAAGCAATAATAAATTGTGCTGAAAAGATATGTTTTAGAATCGGCACTTTTTCCAAGAGAGGTTGCATCCCATAAATTACTTTGGCTGGACCAGTCGGGAAGAAGAAAGGAACGTAACCCACATACGACCATTCCGTTACTCGCCCACCGACATTACGAATCCATTTTTTCAAATTCCATTCAAAAAATGATTGTTCTTCGTGTTCGATATGATATTTTGAGGTTTTTTCAATAAATTTCAAAATAGGGTTATTACCATTGGGTTCCATGATAATCAGATTATCCGTCAATTTAAAGGCGTTTTCAATGGCTTTTTGTTGGTCGCTCAAATGGTGCAAAACCCCTCTAATTACGCCAACATCGTATTTTTTTACGGGCACTTCTAATTTTTCATCCAAAAGATTCACCGCTTCAAAAATTACATCGGGAAAAATTTTTGCAGCATTAGCAATGGCTTTGGCGGCGGGGTCAAAGCCTCGGACTTCGAGATGGGGGAAATTTTGTTTGATTTCATTGGTATAGACACCATCGCCACAACCAATATCAATGAGTGTTTTGTACTCAGGCTTGATGAATTTGAAAATTTCTTCTGATATTCTTTTGTTAGCGACATAAGAAGAGAATTCAGAATTAGTGGTGTAAAGAAATCCGCCGTTTTCTTGTACGTTTTGATTGAAAACTTCTACATTTTGTTTTAGCATGATAAAAGTCTGAAAGATTCGAGTTTGAAAGTTGAATTTAAAGAGAAATGCTAAAATTTCAAAGATGCTTCACTATTATTTATTCAGTGGTATTATTTCTCATGAGAAAACCTGCCGTTTTCACCAAAAGGTTTTTACAAAAAAAATATTAGAATAAGTATCCCAAGGAAAGCCCAAGTGTTGTGTTCCTGAACCCATAAGGATTATTAGAATCATTGGCTAATTGATATATACTGGCGTTGAAATTATATCTGGCTTCTAAAATTACGTGGTCTCCAATTCGCTGCCCAAGACCGATAGTTCCACCCCAAGACAATGATTTTTCATTGAGTGCTAAGGGATTTGCGGTTGGTTGATAGGTAATATAAGGTCCAATGATGGTATATAGCCCCTGGTCACCCATCTGAATTTTCAGTAAAAGTGGGACATCAATGTAATTTGAAGTAAATTCTGTTGAATCTATTTTGAATCCTTTTTGGACATAAGAAATTTCAGGACAAAGCGAAATATCTTCTGAAAGCGGAATATCAGCAAAAATTGCTCCGTGAAAACCAATTAATGTGCTACTTGGGTTGTAAATAATGGCTCGCCCCCATTGTGTACCCGCATGAACCCCCGCACGGATTCCGAAACGAATGCCAGATTGAGCAAAAGCACTTTGCGAAATGCAAAACAATAAACCAATCATCAATATTTTAACAATTGGGAAAGTAAAGGCTTTTTTCATAGTGATAAAATTAGAATGAGTAAACGTAAATTTACCTTTTTTTAATAAAATACTTGTTGAAATTTATTATTTGGCGGTAATTTAGCCAAAATAATCAAATTGTCTCAATGAATCCACAGCAACAAATCAATCAACTTACGGATAAACTGAATGAATTAAATTTTCAATATTATCAAAACTCTCATTCAGAAGTGTCTGATTTTGAGTTTGATAGCTTATTGAAACAACTAAATGATTGGGAAATTAAATTTCCGCAATTTGTCAGAAACGATTCACCAACTTACCGAGTTGGCGGGACTATTTCAAAACAATTTGAGTCAGTTACGCATAAGTACCCGATGCTGTCATTAGGGAACACGTACAATGCTCAAGATTTGGCGGATTTTGATGAAAGAATTCGCAAAGGGCTTGGCGATGAGCCTTTTGAGTATATCTGCGAATTAAAATTTGACGGAGTAGCGTTATCAATGTGGTACGAAAACGGTATTCTTATTCGAGGCGTTACCCGTGGCGACGGTGCAAGAGGCGATGATATTACCACAAATATAAAAACAATAAGGACAATTCCTCTTCAAATTCAAGCAAAAAATATGCCAAGTAGCTTTGAAGTGCGGGGAGAAGGATTTATGCCCTTGACCACTTTTGAGGCACTAAACACAGAACGAGAGGACATTGGCGAACAACTTTTAGCCAATCCCCGCAATGCTGCTTCGGGTACTTTTAAGATGCAAGATTCGGGTGTGGTGGCAAAACGAAAAATGGATTGTTATATCTATCAGTTTTTATCGGATGAAGAGATTTTTATAACTCACGAAGAAAGCCTTATTAAACTCAAAGAAATTGGTTTTAATGTTTCGCCCACCTGGGAAAAATGCAAAAACATTAACGATGTAATGAACTTTATCAATCGTTGGGAAAAGGAACGTTTTAAATTACCTCTGAATACTGATGGAATCGTTATCAAGTTAAACTCCTTTGCCCAAAGAGAAACTTTAGGATTTACGGCAAAATCGCCAAGATGGGCAATTTCCTATAAATACAAATCAGAATCGGCTTCAACTCTTTTAGAATCAGTGAGTTATCAAGTAGGCAGAACGGGAAACATTACGCCCGTTGCCAATTTAAAACCTGTTTTTTTAGCAGGAACAACCGTTAAACGTGCCAGCATTCATAATGCTAATGAAATTGAACGATTAGATTTACACCTTGGCGATTACGTTTTTGTGGAAAAAGGGGGAGAAATTATCCCAAAGATTACGAATGTTGATTTAAGTAGAAGAGGATTTAATCTTGAAAAAATTATATTTCCTACCCACTGCCCTGAATGTGGAACGGAGCTTGTTCGGAAGGAAGGAGAAGCCAATCATTACTGTCCAAATGATAAAGGCTGCCCACCGCAAATTAAAGGAAAAATTGAGCATTTTATTCAACGAAAAGCCTTAAATATTGAGAATTTAGGCACGGAAACCATTGAGATGTTTTACCAGAAAGGACTCGTCAGAACTCCCGCTGATTTGTATGATTTACGGTATGATAATTTATTAAATTTGGAAGGTTTTAAAGAAAAATCAATTCAAAATATTTTATCGGGCGTTGAGAAATCTAAGAATATTCCTTTTAAACAAGTGCTTTTTGGTATTGGCATCCGTTTTGTAGGGGCAACCGTTGCAGAAAAACTGGCGACCTATTTCAATAATATTGATGCTATTGCCAAAGCAAGTCAAGAAGAATTATTGCAAGTTCCTGAAATTGGCGAACGCATTGCCCAAAGCGTTGTTGCTTATTTTCAAGATGCTGATAATCAAGATTTTGTCGCCCGATTGAAGGTGGCGGATTTGCAATTTACGCACGAAGCCGTAGAAATAGTTTCGGAAGGAGAGAGTTTGGCGGGTAAAACTTTCGTAATTTCGGGTACTTTTCAAAATTTTGAACGGGACGACTTAAAAATCAAGATTGAAGCCAACGGTGGGAAAGTATTGAGTGGTGTTTCGGGAAAATTAAATTTTTTAGTAGCGGGTTCAGAGGCTGGTCCTTCAAAATTAGAAAAAGCTAATAAATTGGGAGTGAAAATTATATCGGAAGATGAATTTATTTCAATGCTCGAATCATAATTGGGAAAATAAGGATACAAAATTTACTATTAAAATAATTAAATGGGTTGGGAAACCCGTGATAAATAAAGAATGAGACCAAAATTTCATGGTGTAGCACCAGCATTAACTACTCCGATGCTTGAAGATGGGAGTATAGATTTTGACGGATTGAAAAGATTACTCCAGCACGTTTCTGAGGGAGGCGTTGATTATTTAGTAGTTCAAGGCACAACGGGCGAGTCAGCGACATTGAGTAAGGAGGAAAAAAAATCGGTTTTAGATTTCATAAAAGCCAATAATCCCAAAGGTTTACCAATCGTTTATGGACTGGGGGGAAACAATACTCCAAAAGTAATTAAGGATATACAAGACACTGATTTTCAAGGCATTGATGCCATTTTATCAGTTTGTCCATACTATAATAAACCTGGGGCAAGGGGCGTAATTGCTCATTATACTGCCATTGCGGATGCTTGTCCCGTGCCAGTAATTATGTACAATATTCCTGGGCGTTCTGGCATTAATATGTCGGCGGCTACAACGCTTGAATTGGCAAAACATCCCAATATTATTGGTATTAAAGAAGCGTCTTGCATTATTGAGCAAGTGATGGAAATTAATAAAGATAAGCCCGAAGATTTCTTGATTATTTCGGGTGATGATGTGCAAGGCGTACCCATTATTGCTTGCGGAGGTGTGGGTGTGATGTCAGTC
Source organism: Cytophagales bacterium (assembly GCA_038230735.1). Lineage (GTDB taxonomy): Bacteria > Bacteroidota > Bacteroidia > Cytophagales > Spirosomataceae > Arcicella. Next base: position 22,030 of record JBBRMR010000025.1, on the reverse strand, counting down.
GTTGCGAATGCCATTCCCGCAAAATTCACGGAGATGATTCATGCGGCTTTGGATGGCAATTTTAAATCCGCCAGAGCCACTTTGGGCAGTTTCTTAGCTATTGACCCATTATTATACGAAGAGGGAAACCCCGTTGGCGTGAAAAAAATATTGGAAATTAAGGGAATTTGTGGCTCAGAAGTTCGATTGCCTTTGGTGAAAGCATCGGATGAATTAGGGGAACGAATGGAAGTTATTTTAGCGAAGGATAAATTGTAATACTAAGGTACGAGCTATGAGTTTTGACGAATGAGTAACTTTTGCCAGTTTCATTTAACAGTTTTTAACGGAAATTGAGATTTAGAAAAACTATTTCCCTTTGTATTTACGTTAATTCTGTAAGAAACTATTTTTGTAACAAGATTAAAATTATGAAATTGAAAGGGAAAAATACTGTTTACTGTTTATTGCTAACTGTTTACTGTTTGCTGAACGCTTGTGCGACCAACAAAAACGTGCAGACAACTTCGTATTACAAAAATAATTACGAAACTGGCAGTTCTGAAAAACATTCGGGCTTAGGTTTTCAGATACCCGATAAATTTCCGATTGAAATTTTGGAAGGAGAAGAAAAACCCCAAACAGCTTTTGAAGAAATCCAAAAATTGAGTCTTTCTGATGAAAGCCCCATTCAACCCGACCAAGAATATAAAGGAAAAATGTTGAAGAGAGGTAATAATCAACAGGAGAAAAAAGCGATGTTAGATAGGTTGGTAGCCCAAGCTCAAGATTTGGGAGCAAGTGGTCTGATGAATGTAAATTATAAGGTTTTTTCAACGCAAAAAACTACGGGATATATTCTTTCGGCAACGGCTTTTAGGTATGTAATTAAGAGATAAAATTATATTTATAGTCATATAAAAAAGGCTGTCAATCCTATGAATGACAGCCTTTTTGTTTAACAATAAACCTTATAGGTTTTACACACTGAGTATTAGAATTAGTATTAATTCCCCACCACAAACACGGCATTTCCCATTAACAGTTTTCCATTCTGCCAAAATCCTCTGAACAATGGGTCGCTGGCTATATAAATCACCTGTCCTTTACCAAAATCTTGCGTACCTAAAACAAGCGAATTTTTTAATTTTTCTTGTGATTTTGAACCTGCAAAACCTGCCACTAAGTCTTTTTCTTTGATTACGCCCACGTTCCAGCCGTTGCTAAGATATTGATAATCCGATGATTCAAGGACTAAACTGAAGTATTTCTTGTCAAAACCAAAGGCTAAGGGATGGGTATTATCCATCGTAACACGGTAGATACTGCCAGGGGTGTCTTCTGAAATAAATTCTCTTTCGGCATTGGCAAAAATTTTTAATTTATCGACATCTTTTTTCTTGTCTTTATCCTTGTCTTCTTCTCTATGTTTTAACTCAAAACCATCTTTTCCTGCCAATGAACCTAAAGCCCCTTGCACCGCAATTAATTTACCCCCTCCACGCACCCAGTCTTTCATTTTAGTCAGCATTTTTTCGTCCAAAATCTTTCCATAACTACCATCGGGCATGATTAAAACATCAAATTTCGAGAGGTCAGTATTGGCTAAATAATCTCCTCCCAATACGGTTGCGGGGTAGGAAATTTGTTTATCAAAGAAATGCCAAGTTGCTCCAAAAGCCGTTGGAGAAACGCCATCACCCGACAAAATAGCAATTTTGGGTGGCTTCAAAAAACTCACATTATCCGAACCAAAATCTGAACCTTTTGTAACCATTCCCGTTGAGGCGGCAAACAGATTTACGTTCATTTTAGTAGCTTCTTCTCTCACGATTTTATCAAATTTATCACCCAATCTTTCGTTTCCAGTTCGAGTAACTACCAAAGTTCCTTCGTTAAAAGATTGTCCATCCACTTCAAAAGCCTTTGCCGAAGAACGTACTTTTATGCCCTTTTGAAGCAATGAGGCTAATAACTTCAATTCGCTGTATGCTTGCCATTTTATCATATAAGCGTAAGGCTTATCTGACTTTGGCGTTGCTAATGTATAAGTTGGCTTCCCCACTGGATTAATTCTATCTTTTACCGCAAAGGCATTCAAACCATACGCAAAGGGCAAAGACCATGAAGTAATATCATACGTTACGGAGTCTTCCACCATCGTTTTTGGTTCTAACAAAATCTTCAAAAACGTGGAACGGGGTTGAAAAAGGTTTATCACAATATCTTCCGAATCAATCGTGAATGACTCACTTTTATCGTCTTGGTAACTAAAGCCTGTTGCCATCATGGATTTACCAGCCGTGCCGTATTGAAAATTCTCTCGGTCTAAATAACTCAAAAATTCACGTACTCTGCTTTCATTTCCTTTTGTTTTGAAAACGAATGATTTATACTGACCAACGGGGCTTTTTTGGGCATTATCAAAAAACTTGATAAATTCTGTTACCGCTTTGTCGGCATTGGCAGAAAGGGCTTCCATGCACGAATATGACGAAGCAAAATGATGGTCGATTCTTTGTTTTAAGGTCAAAGTATCGCCATCTCTTTTCGTTACTCCCAGTCCCGCACGCCCCGAACCGCCTTGTTCGTAAGTCATGCCAAAAGCTCCATTGTAGGTTGGATAAGTATCTCCATAAGAAGGATAAAGTAAGTCAAAACGTTCTTTTGAGAAAAATAACCAGCCATTTTTATCAAAATCCCGCTTGTTATAATCCCCCAAAATGGTTTGAAATTCTCTCTGCCAAGACGTAATATCTTCGTGATATGGTTTGGCAGCGGGTGAAAAATAATAAGGATTTTCGACCCCTTGCTCATGAAAATCTGCGTGCAAATGTGGCATCCATTGGCGGTAAAGAATCATTCTTTCTTGCGATTCTTTTTGTACTTGCCACGCCCAATCACGGTTCAAATCGAAGAGATAATGATTGAATCTTCCACCAGGCCAAGGTTCGTTGTGTTCAACAGCTGATGGCGTTGGGTTGTATGTCCCTCCCACTTTTTGGTTATAAAAATTGACATATCTGTCATAGCCGTCGGGATTTATACAAGGGTCAAGAATAACAATAGAATTAGCCAAAATGGCTTTTGAGCGAGTATTGGAGGAATTTAGTAATTCAAATAAGGTAAAAGGGGCAGTATTTGAACTACACGATTCATTGCCGTGTACATTATAACTCAACCAAGCAATGGCGGGTTGTTTCTTCGTGGGTTTACCTTCCATCAACCCAATAGATTTCAAATTATTGGTTCTGATTTCTTCCAATTGCGTAAAATTTTCGGGCGAAGCAACCACCACAACCATCAAAGGACGACCTTCATTTGTCGAACCGTATTGAATCATTTTGACCTGATTAGGATTTTGTCGGGCAGCATATTCGTAATAACTCACCACCTGATGATGTCTCAAAAATCGTTCTCCTTTCTTGAAATTTAAAAATTCTTCGGGTGATTGGGTTATATTTTGTGCTGACAGACAAGTAGTTAGCAAAAGAAAAGCGAATAATAGTAGGTTTTTTTTCATTTTTGAATTGTAGGCACAAGGGCGACAAGGCACAATGGCACTAATTTTAGTTTATTGTTTTAATTGAAGTATTTTTGCGACCATACAGTTAGGATAGGTAAGTTAGGTTTTCTCCTTTAAAGGAACAGGGTCAAATCCATGTCCGCCCCAAGGATGACAAGTTGAAAATCTTTTCATTCCCAGACGAAATCCTTTCCAAAATCCCCAGATTTGTATTGCCTCAATCATATATTGCGAACACGTTGGCGTGTACCGGCACGAGTTTGGGAAATACGGCGAAATTATCGCTTGGTATAATCGAATGAATACGATTAAAAATTTGGACATTTTTTAGCTTTGAGGAGTGAGTAAAAAAGGCAAGTGCTATTACTCACGCCTCAAATCTTATATCTCACCTCTATTTTTGATGCTTTGGATAATTGAAAAAATATGAACTCAAAATTGGCAAAGCAAAAATGGCTACCGTTATGACCGAAATAAACATATCTGCCGATTCGCTTTCTAAAAAAGTGGCAATTTCATTTTCAGGATAGAAATGATGAATTACTGAAAGGCACAATTTAAAACCCAAAACGCCAATTACCACAAAAGCGGCAGTTTCTAAGAATGGATAATGTTCCATCAATTTAACGAACCCCTGTGCCACAAAACGCATAGCTAAAATACCGATGAATACCCCAATACAAATTATATAAAAATTATCGGTAAAAGCCACTACGGCAAAAACATTGTCAATAGAAAAAGCTAAATCCATCACTTCTACCAAAGCTACGGTTGCCCAGAACGGCCCTAAAAGCCCAATAGTTTTTCGGTAAAACCAATTAGATTTCTTATCTAAAGTATCATCATCTTGTTTCGGAGTTGATTCTTTAAAGAAATAACTTATGCATAAATATAACAGGTAAAGCCCTCCTAACGATTTCAACCACCATATTTTTATTAACCACGAAGCGAATAATAAACAAATTCCTCTGAAAATATAAGCTCCGAAAATACCATATTTTAGAGCTTTTTTTCTTTCTTCTTTATTCAAATCCATTACCATGGTTGCCAACACCGCCGCATTATAAACGGATAAAAGACTTTCTATAATAATTAAATTTCCAATAATTAAGGCGGCAGCTCCCAAATCATTCCCAAATATTGAATGCAAAAAATCCATAAATTTTACTTATAATTTTTATTTTTACGAAGATAATTTCAAGACATTTGAATTCACAAATTGTTTCGGATATTTTTGATATAAGCCAAATTCAAATTTGTAAATTGCTAAAAAATTTATCTCTAAAACAATTATTTTGACTGTTTTTTTGTAAATTTAATAAAACAAAGTGCAAATATTTATCATTTTTCAATATCTAATCATTTGTACTTAGTTCAGAAAATATTACTAATCAAAATTACTCAAACTAAAATCAGTATGTATGAAAAAGAACTTATACGCAACGTTTAGCCTAATTCTGGCAATTTTTCTCATTCAAAATAAATGCTTTGCCCAAGCAAAGAAAGTTGTTCCACTCGTTGAAAAAACCTTACTTGATGTCAAGAAAATTGAAAAATTGCGAAAAGAAATTTTGGAAGAAGTTGATAAAAAGCAAGAATTTTCTCAGCAAATGGTGGATATGATTTTCAGTTTTGGAGAATTGGGTTTTCAGGAATTTGAAACCTCAAAATACATCACCGATATTCTTGAAAAAGAAGGTTTTACCGTTGAAAGAGGTATTTCAGGCATTCCTACGGCTTGGATTGCTAAATGGGGCAATGGCAAACCCGTTATTGCCTTGGGTTCGGATATTGATTGTATTCCAAAAGCCTCCCAAAAACCTGGCGTTGCTTATCACGATCCAATCATTGAAGGGGCTCCTGGACACGGTGAGGGGCATAATTCTGGACAAGCTCTCAATATTACAGCCGCTTTGGTGATGAAGAAAATAATGGAAAGAGAGAAAATTGCGGGTACGCTAATGATTTGGCCTGGGGTTGCCGAAGAACAAGTAGGCACAAAGGCAATCATGGTTCGTGATGGTCATTTCAAAAGTGTGGATGCCTGCATTTTTACCCACGTTGCCAATAATTTAGGCGTAAATTGGGGCGATGGAGGTGGGACTGGTCTAATTTCGGTAAAGTTTAATTTCGAGGGTGAAGCCGCCCACGCCGCCGCCGCCCCGTGGAGAGGGAAAAGTGCTTTGGATGCCGTAGAATTAATGAATATTGGTTGGAATTTTAAGCGTGAACATTTACTCACTTCGCAACGCTCACATTATGTGATTGTGGACGGGGGCGACCAGCCCAATGTTGTGCCTTCAAAAGCCTCCGTTTGGTATTATTTTCGTGAAAGAACATATCCAAAAATTAAAGAGTTGTTTGAGGCTGGAATTTCTATCGCAAAAGGGGCAACTTTAATGACGGGTACAACGGTATCGCACGAGATTTTAGGAAGTGCTTGGCCTGGACATTTCAACAAACCCATTGCTGAAAATGTTTATGAACACATCAAAGAAGTAGGTTTACCAAAATGGAGTGAAGAAGACCAGCAATTGGCAAAAGCCACCCAAATTGAATTGAAATCACCCAACAAAGATGGTTTGGCAATGAAAGTAGATTCTACCATCGAACCTATTTTGAATGGTATGATGGGTGGTTCGGATGATATTGCGGATATTTCTTGGAATATGCCAACGGTTGTACTTCGCTATCCTTCCAATCTGCCAGGTTTGCCAGGACATCATTGGGCAAATGCCATTACGATGGCTACTCCAATTGCACACAAGGGCGTAATGGCGGGTGCGAAAGTGGAGGCTTTGACGATATTGGATATGCTGGTAAAGCCCGATTTGATTACGAAAGCATGGGATTATTACAGAAATGAGCAAACAAAGGAAGTAAAATATGAACCTTTGATTTCGCCAAATGACAAACCTGCTATTCACCTAAACCAACAAATCATGGCGAAATTCAGACCCGAAATGAAAAAAATGTACTATGACCCCACGAAGTATAAGTCGTACATGGAGCAATTGGGCATTAAATATCCAACGGTCAGGAAGATTGAAACTACGCCCGTAACTGGCAAAAATGGGGGAAAGTAAATGAAAATGTCAGATATGAGATTAGTTTGCTAAAATTAACTCACAAAAAATATGTGTCCTCTTCCATAAACCAAAAAGACGACTCTTCAAAAGTCGTCTTTTTTAATTTTCATTAAATTTTAAGACTAAATAGATATAAACTTTGACTGTCATGCTTATTACCAAGAATTCAATTGAACGAATATATTTTCATTGAAAAATAAATCGGTTATTATTACGGGTGGAGGTTCTGAATGCTCACGACGGTTTAAAGTAAAAAAACATCTCAATTATGAGATGTTTTTTTACTTTATTAGATAATTACGCCAGGCTCTACTTTGGCATCAATCAACTTTTCAGGGGTAATTGGCAAATCCCTCATTCGTTTTCCAGTGGCATTAAATATAGCATTTGCAATGGATGCCGCTACACTCGTGATACCCAATTCGCCTATGCCCTTGATACCAATTTTATTGGCGATTTTATCTTCTTCTGGTAAAAAAATAACGTCAATATTAGCCATATCTAAATTAACGGGTACGTGATAATCACCAAAAGAACGGGTGATGAAATTACCGAAATTAGGTTCTACTTTCGTCTGTTCAGCCAAAGCCATTCCAGCACCCATCGTTAAACCACCAATCACTTGTCCGTAGGCTGTTTTAGGATTTAAAATTTTTCCCGCAGCTCCCACATTTACCATTCTTTTGATGCGGAAAACTCCCGTGGCTTTGTCCACCCAAACTTCTGCAAAATTAGCACCGAAAGAATATACAGAATGATTTTTAAATGCTTCGGAAGGTTCAGCACTGCCTTCGGCTTCAAACTTTTTCAGTTGATTTTTCTTCAAAAGGTTCGCTACTGTCACTTCCTCCTCGTCTTTAATATTTCGATTATTTTTAAGCGTTTTGATAGCGTTTTCGCAGGCTGCCATGGCACCATTACAGTAAGATGCTGCACCCCACGAGCCTCCAGAACCTGGCGTTACAGGAAAGTCCGAATCACCTAATTCTACTTTAATCTGCTCAGTCGGAATTTTAAGATATTCTGAGGCTGTTTGTGCAATTATGGTATAACTTCCTGTACCTATGTCAGTAGCATCCATTTGTATCGTGGCACGCACTTTATCCCCCTCCAATTCCAAAATTACCTTCGCATTCGTTTTTTGATAGGGAGATTGTCGTGAAGCGGCACTTACGCCATAACCAATCAACCAATTACCGTTTTTATTAGTATTCGGGGCTGATTTACGCTCTTTCCACCCAAATTTTTCTGCACCAATACGTAAACATTCCGTCAAAAGTCGTGAAGAAAATGGTTTATTTTCGCTCAAATCAATCTGAGTATCATTTTTTATACGGAAATCAATAGGATCCATTTTCAGTTTCCACGCCATTTCATCCATTGCCGATTCCAAAGCAAAACTTCCAGTTGCTTCTCCAGGGGCTCGCATCGCAAAAGGAGATTGGATATTCATGGGCATCAATTGATAGGTTACAAGGTTATTCGGTACTTTATAAAGCATTTTTGAAACCATACCACAAGGTTCTTGATACTCCAAAGTTGGCGAAGTATGAGAAAGTGTATTATGAGCAAGAGCCGTAAGTGTCCCATCTTTTTTGGCACCAATTCGTATCTTTTGTTCATTGCGTTGACGCATTCCTGTGTTGGTAAACATCTGTTGTCTTGTAACAGTAACTTGAACAGGTTTTCCAACCATTTTAGAAGCCATAACTGCCAATATAGCATGGCGTTCGATATTTAATTTAGAACCAAATCCACCCCCGACATAAGCAGCAATTACTCGAACATCCTTTTTGGGAATCTGAAAAGTATCTGAAATGGCAATAGTTGCATCTTCTATGATTTGTTGCGTTGCATAAGCCATAACCTTCCCATTTTCCCAAGAAGCAATGATGCCGTGTAATTCCATGGGATGTTGATGCTCAATGGGTGTGTTATAAGTAACATCTACCACCTCATCAGCTGATGAAAGTCCAGCATCAAGATTACCACGAGAATAATCTGGATGTTCTTTTGGTTTATAGGTTTTAGATTTCAACTTATCAAAGTTAATAGCAGGATCAGTGTCTTTTTTATATTTATATTTAACCAGCCTGGCTGCATATTGTGCCTGTTCAAAAGTTTCAGCTACTACCAGCCCTACGAACTCACCATAATAATGCACTTTATTATTTTGCAAAACGGGTGCAATACTTTTGGTAGAAACTTGTGCAGGTATTTCATCAAATGCTTTTAACTTTTCGGCATTTTTATAGGTAATTATTTTTAATACGCCAGGTAATTTTTCAGCTTCGGAAGTATCTATTGAAACGATTTCACCTTTTGCTATCGTGCTATTTATCCCTTGTCCGTAAACCTTATTGGGTACAGAAAATTCGGTAGAATATTTAGCCATTCCCATCACTTTTAGCTGACCTTCAACTCTATTAATAGCTTTGCCAATTCCTGTTGGATTTATTTTATCTGACATAATTTTATTTTTTGAGGTTGACTCCACTGTTTAATGAGTTTCTTCTACTTTCGGGAAGTTCTCCAATAAGATTTTGAGATAAAAATTATTCAGAAAACTTATTAAACAGTATATTGACTTACGCATTTCTTTCATAAGCTTGTGTTAAGGCTCTCACAATGGCATTTTTGCCCATTAGAATCTTATATTTATTTTCTTGAAGCGGCTTTGCGTCACTCATTTCCATTTCTGCTGCTGCCTCAAAATTTGCTTGGTTGGGCTTTTTGCCTTGCAAATAGGCTTCCGCTTTCACCAGTTTCCAAGGTTTATGTGCCACACCACCCATGGCAAGCCCAGCCTTTGTGATGATACCATTCTGAACCTGCAATCCAGCCGCCACCGATAGTAAGGCAAAAGCATAGCTTGAACGCTCCCTAATTTTTAAATAATAGTAATGATTTGAAAAGATGGGTTCCGAAAGATGAATGGCAGTAATTAATTCGCCTTCATTGAGATTCGTATCTTTCTCAGGTTGGTCGCCTGGCAAACGGTGAAAATTGGCAAAATCAATCATTCGAGATGAACCATTCGTTTGCTGTACTTCAACGGTTGCTCCGAGGGCAGCGAGTGCCACACACATATCGGAGGGATGCACGGCTACGCATTTATCACTATATCCAAAAATGGCGTGTAGTGCATTCATTCCGTTCTTAGCACCACAACCGCTACCTGGTTCCCGTTTATTGCAGGGCATAGAGGTTTCGTAAAAATAAGGACAACGAGTACGCTGTAACAAATTTCCGCCATTGCTTGCCATATTTCTAATCTGCGAAGTGGCTGCTGAAAGCATAGCCATAGAAAGCAAAGGATACTTAGTTCTAACTTCGGGATGATTTGCCGTTTCGGAATTGCTGGCGATGGCTCCAATGGTTAAACCACCCTTGGCATTGGCAATAATTTGTTTATTATTGAGATTATTGATATTGATGAGCTGATTCGGACGTTCAACATCTTCCTTCATTAAATCAACGATGTTGGTGCCGCCTCCCAGATAATGAGAATTTGGACGAAAAGCTTGCAGTGCCTGTTCTTTATTAGTTGCACTGGTATAAATGAACGGTCTCATGTTATTTTAATTTTAAGTCCCGCAACATAAATAGTTATTCGTATTTCGATGTTTGATGTTCGGGATGTAACTCTCTAATAATTAACATCTTACGACAAATCAAAACGCTGTTTAAATAGTATTGACTACTTATAAATTGCAAAAAATATTGTGAAATGAATTTGCCTTACAAACTATGCACTTTTAGCTTTCTCCATTTGCTCTTTGGTCGCAAATTCCCATCTGGGCATCTCATCATTTCCTGAATGAACTTGTTTAAAAGCCTGTACGATATTATTATAGGCTCCACAACGGCAAATATTACCCGACATCCTTTCCCTTATCTCTTCTTCGGACAGTTTTAAATTGCTTTTAATATTTTTTAAATCCTCAGTTACATAACTCGCTTCGCCGTTCTTTGCTTCTTCTAACAAAGCAACGGATGAGCAAATTTGACCAGGTGTACAATATCCGCATTGAAACCCATCGTGAGTTAAAAATGCCTCTTGCATAGGGTGCATTTTACCATCTGTGGCTAATCCTTCAATCGTGGTAATTTCCTTATCTTCACAAGTGGCAGCTAACGTAAGACACGATAACTGTCTTTTTCCATTAATCATTACCGTACAAGCACCACATTGTCCATGATCACAACCTTTTTTGGTACCAGTAAGACCTAAGCGTTCTCTAAGGGCATCCAAGAGAGAGGTTCTGGAATCCAAAGTCAAGGGTTTCACCATTTTGTTAACCCGTAAGTTTACTTTGACTTCATTAACCAAAGCATTGGAGTGTTCGGGGAGGTCGTTAATTGAGTTTGCGAAAACTTCGGAATTTAAAAAAGTAGAAGCACAGATACTTAAACTTGCTGTAGAAACCTGTTTCAAAAATGTCCGCCTATTTTTCCTATTAAAACCCATCTGTTCCAGAATTTTTTCTTCATCGGAACTTAAATTATCCAAATCAACGTCTTCGTTCAATTTTTCATTTTCTAACATTATAGGTTTTTTTTTCATTTTCTATCGTTATTAATAATTTGGGGAAATAATTATATGATAATTAGTGAATGGTTAGTCATATTTTTACTATTTTTATAATATCCATTGATTTTGTTTAGGAGTAAATAACACAATAAAATTATTTATTATTAAAAAAAATATGTTACATATATTATTTAATTAGTTACATAATTCACACTTTTTATCAAGAATCTATAAAGTTCATCGGCTTTACGAATTTTACCATTAAGCCGCTGTTTGTGATAGCTTTTGGGGATTCTAACACAAAAAAATGAACCATGATTTTGCATCCATTTTAACTACCTGCCTTGCAAACGACATAATTTGATGCCAAGAAAATTAAATATTACAAAAAGAAATTTAACGTAGTTTCAGGTATAAATTTACGCCATTATACTTATTACCAAGAATTCAATTAAACGAATATGTTTTCATTAAAAAATAAATCAGTTATCATTACGGGCGGAGGTTCCGGTATTGGAAAAGCTATTTCCATACTTTTTGCCCAACAAGGAGCTTCTGTAAATATTTTAGAATTGAATGAAAAAGCTGCTGAAGAAACGGTGAAACAAATTATTCAAAATGGTGGAAATGCCAGGACTTTTGCTTGTGATATTGTGAATCAGGCTAAGGTTTTAGCAGTTTTTCAAGAAATTGGTCGAGTTGATATTTTGGTCAATAATGCAGGAATTGCTCACGTGGGAAACCTTGAAAATACTACCGAAGAAGATTTTGAGCGTATTTTTAGTGTAAATGTTAAGGGTGCATATAATTGCCTTTACGTAGGCGTACCGATGATGAAATCACAAGGTGGTGGTGTAATTTTGAATATGGCTTCGGTGGTTGCTACTGTTGGAATTTCGGATAGATTTGCCTATTCCATGTCCAAAGGAGCAATTTTAACGATGACATTATCCGTTGCCAAAGATTATATTAAAGATAATATTCGTTGTAATTGTATTTCTCCTGCCCGTGTGCATACGCCCTTCGTGGATGGCTTTATTGCCAAAAACTATCCCAATAGTCAAGCAGAAATGTTTGAAAAATTATCCGCCACGCAACCAATTGGACGGATGGCAAAACCCGAAGAAATTGCCTCGCTTGCCTTGTATTTATGTTCGGATGAGGCAGGTTTTGTAACGGGTTCAGATTATCCGATTGATGGAGGTTTTACGAGATTAAATAATTAATTTTCAAATAAAATAATCCTAAAATATGAAAAAAGCACTATTAATTACCACATTATTTTGGTCAATGACCTCATTTATCCAAGATAAACCCACGAAAGTAATTTTCTTTGGCGATTCCATCACCCAGGCGGGGATTCAGCCAAAAGGATATATTACCATGATTGCCCAAACCCTTGAAAAACAAGGACTTAAAGATAAATACGAATTGATTGGAGCTGGAATTAGTGGCAACAAAATTTATGATTTGTACTTGCGTTTAGAGGATGATGTACTAAACAAAAAGCCTGATTTAGTCTTGATTTATATTGGCGTAAATGACGTTTGGCATAAATCTACCTCGGGAACAGGCACTGACCCAGATAAATTCGTAAAATTTTATCAAGCCATTATCAATAAAATTCAAGCAAACGGGGCGAAAGTAGTTTTGTGTACGCCCGCTGCCATTGGCGAAAGGACGGATTCGAGCAATATGCAAGATGGAGACATGAATAATTACAGTAACATTATCCGTGATTTGGCTAAGAAAAATAATTTAAAATTAGTTGATTTACGCAAAGAATTTCTGGATTATAACGTAAAAAATAATGCTGAGAATAAAGAAAAAGGCGTTTTAACAACCGATAGAGTACATTTGAACGATTTAGGGAATCAAATGGTTGCGGATAAAATGCTGCCTTTTATTTTAGAAAACTGAAATGGAGTTTATGAGTTTAAGGTTTAGAAGTTTAAAATGCCCTGACAGTTTTAACTCATAAACTTTTAACTCATAAACTCCGTAAAACCTTTAAAAAAATGAAATTATTTAGATTTGGGGATATTGGGCAAGAGAAACCTGGGATTATTATTGATGAAAAATGGCTGAATGTTTCGCCCTATTTGCAAGACTATAACGAAGCGTTTTTTGAAAATAAAGGATTAGAAAAACTTGAACAACTTTTGGTAGAAATCAAAAATGATTTGATAGAAATTCCACCTTCGGCGAGAATTGCCTCATGCGTTGCTCGACCCTCCAAAATTGTTTGTATCGGACTAAATTTTGCCGACCATGCCAAGGAATCGGGAGCTGAAATTCCAAAAGAACCCATCATTTTTTTTAAATCGACCACTTCACTTTCTGGCTCGAACGATGATGTGATTATTCCTAAAAACTCCGTCAAAACCGACTGGGAGGTCGAATTAGCATTTATAATTGGTAAAAAAGCAAGTTATGTTGAAGAAGCCGATGCCATGGATTATGTGGCGGGCTACTGTTTGCACAATGACATTTCGGAGAGAGAATTTCAGTTGGAACGGGGGGGGAACTGGAGTAAAGGCAAAGGGTGTGATACGTTTGCACCTTTGGGTCCAATCATGGCTACGAAGGATGAAATTGAAGATGTGAACAACTTAAATATGTGGCTCACCGTTAATGGACAGCCATTTCAGAAGAGTAACACCAACCAACTGATTTTCAAAATTCCAGCTATTGTTTCTTATTTAAGCCAATTTATGACGCTTTTGCCAGGTGATGTGATTTCCACAGGAACACCAAGTGGGGTTGGATTGGGCTTTAAACCTCCTATTTATCTCAAACAAGGCGATGTAATGGAATTGGGCATTGAAGGTTTGGGGACTCAAAAACAAAAGGCAGTCATTTATATTCCAAAATCATGACGATTGACTCGCATCAACATTTTTGGAAATATGATTCACAAAAATACGATTGGATAAATGACGATATGAAAGTTATCCAACGTGATTTTATGCCTTCCGATTTAGAACCGATTTTGAAACAACATTATATTGATGGTTGTATTTCAGTGCAAGCTAACCAAAGTGAAGAAGAAACCGATTTCCTTTTAGAGTTAGCCGATAAAAATGATTTTATAAAAGGTATTAGTGGTTGGATTGATTTAAGGGCGAATAATATTTACGACCGTTTGGAATATTATTCAGAATTGAAAAAACTAAAAGGTTTTCGGCACATTGTTCAAGGGGAAAATGATACCGAATTCATGCTTCGTCCTAAATTCAAGTATGGAATTACTGCTTTGGGTGTCTTTAATTTCACGTATGATATTCTCATTTATCATTACCAATTGGAGCAAACCATTCAGTTTGTGAAGTTTTTTCCAGAACAAAAATTTGTAATTGACCACATCGCAAAACCTGACATTAAATCGGGTGAATATGCTCAATGGCAAATAAATATTGAGAAAGTTGCTCTTCATCAAAACGTTTTTTGTAAGGTTTCGGGTATGGTAACGGAGGCGGATTGGAAGGATTGGAAGGACTCTGACTTTAAAATTTATCTTGATACGATAGTGAAAGCATTTGGAACAGACCGTATCATGTATGGTTCAGACTTTCCAGTTTGTCTGGTCGCAGCAAGTTATGAACAACAATTAAACATCGTGAAAGAGTATTTCTCATCATTTTCAAATACTGAAAAAAAAAGAATTATGGGAGAAAATGCGATAAGATTTTACAATATTTAAAAAATAAATACTAAACCTTTTACCTTAACCGTTTACCGTAACTTATGAATTTAGGACTAAAAGAAAAAGTAATCATCGTTTCAGGTGGTGCAAAAGGTATTGGCGAAGGTATTTCTGGTGTTTTGGCAACAGAAGGGGCGTATGTGGCAATTATTGGAAGAAATGAGACTGATAATCTAAAGGCTATCGAAAAAATCCAAGCCGCAGGAGGGCAAGCATGGTCATTTGTGGCAGAATTATCCCAACCTGATGAATGTGAGAAAGCAATTAATAAAGTCGTAAAAATGTTCGGCAGAATTGATGGTTTGGTCAATAATGCTGGCGTAAATGATGGGGTAGGTCTGGAGAATGGAAACTATGAAAAGTTCTTACAATCGCTTCACAGTAACCTTATTCACTATTATTTATTAGCCCAATATGCCTTACCTTATTTAAAGGAATCGAAAGGTCCAATCGTAAATATTGGGTCAAAGACAGCCGAAACGGGTCAGGGAGGTACTTCTGCTTATGCAGCATCCAATGGCGGACGCAATGCCCTCACCCGTGAATGGGCAGTTGAACTGCTGAAATATGGGATTCGAGTGAATGCGGTAATTGTGGCAGAATGTTACACGCCAATGTACGATGACTGGATTAAAACTTTGCCAAATTCAGAAGAGACTTTAAAAAAAATTACGGAGAAAATTCCTTTGGGCAAACGGATGACAACGGCGGAAGAAATTGCTAATATGGTAGTATTTTTGTTATCCAAACGGTCAAGCCACACCACTGGGCAACTGATTCATGTGGACGGTGGGTATGTGCATTTGGATAGAGCGTTAATTTAGATATTTATGAGTCATGAAATACATTTTACCTTAAAAGCCTTGTTAGAACTTCTTAACAAGGCTTTTTTACTGATTGAGAATTTAGAGTACATTTTTCTTGAAAATTGCCTTTATCTAAAAATCAATTATGAGCAAAAAAATATTTGTCATCGGTAGTTCAAATACCGATATGGTTATCAAATCTGAGAAACTTCCCGCCCCAGGAGAAACCATTTTGGGAGGCACGTTTTTAATGAATGCGGGAGGCAAAGGGGCAAATCAGGCAGTGGCGGCGGCAAAATTAGGGGCTGAGGTAATTTTTGTTAGTAAAGTAGGCAATGATTTTTTTGGACAACAAGCCATTGAAGACTTCAAAAAAGTCGGCATTAATACTGATTTTGTCTTTACCGATGCCGAAACCCCATCGGGCGTAGCCTTGATTTTAGTGGACTCAAAAGGTGAAAACAGTATTGCGGTGGCATCAGGAGCAAATGGAAATTTGTCGGAAAATGAGGTTTTACAAATTCTTTCAATTATCAATGAGGGTGATATAGTTTTAGTCCAATTAGAAATACCAATTTCTACGGTAGAATTTGCCATTAAAGAATGTTTAAAAAAAAAGGCAACGGTAATTTTAAACCCCGCCCCTGCTCAACAATTAGATGAAAAAATTTATCAATATATTTCAATTATTACGCCCAACGAAACCGAAGCCGAAATATTAACAGGGATAAAAGTAACAGATTTAGCAACTGCCGAACAAGCTGCCATTGCCCTACATAATAAAGGAATTCCCAACGTAATTATCACATTAGGCTCAAAGGGAGCATATTTCCATAATCAAGCCATTCAAAAACTTATTCCCACTCCAACTGTTACAGCAGCCGATTCGACTGCCGCAGGTGATGTTTTCAACGGAGCTTTGGCTGTTGGTTTATCAGAAAATCAAGATTTTGAGAAAGCTATTTCTTTTGCTTGCCAAGCCGCATCCATTTCCGTTACTCGCATGGGTGCTCAGGCTTCTGCCCCTTTTAGAAATGAAATAAATTAATCCTTTTAAACCTTTACAAGCATTCAAAACGCTTGTAAGAGTTAAATTCTAAGCTAAAATCAACTCTTAAATCAATGAAAATCAAAGCATTCCTTTTCGCAATTATCTGTTTTTCAGCCCAAGCCCAGAAAAACATCACTATTTCTCAAAAGCAACTTAAAGATAAAATTATGGGCGGCTGGGCTGGTCAAACCATTGGCGTTACTTTTGGTGGTCCAGTTGAATTTAAGTTTAACGGAACGATGATAAATGACTACCAAAAAATCGCTTGGTATGATGGTTATCTCAAAAAAACGATGCTCGAAAGCCCAGGACTATATGATGATTTATACATGGACTTGACTTTTGTAGAGGTTTTTGAAAAAGAGGGTTTAGATGCCCCTGTATCGTCACACGCAAAGGCTTATGCCAATGCAGGATATATGCTTTGGCACGCCAACCAATCTGCACGATATAATATTTTAAACGGAATAATGCCCCCAGAGTCGGGACATTGGCTTAATAATCCTCATGCCGATTGTATTGATTATCAAATTGAGGCAGACTTTGCGGGATTAATGTCGCCAGGAATGCCCAATACGGCTTCTCAGATTTCGGATAAAATTGGACATATCATGAACTACGGCGATGGCTGGTACGGGGGAGTTTATATCGGTGCAATGTATTCGTTGGCTTTAGTTTCGAAGGATATGAATTATGTCGTAAATGAGGCATTAAAAACCATTCCGAAAGAGTCAAATTATTATAAATGTATCGCAGACGTTATCAAATGGCACAAAATGTATCCCGAAGACTGGAAAAAAACTTGGTTTGAATTACAACAAAAATGGACAAATGATGTCGGTTGTCCCGATGGCGTTTTTGCCCCTTTTAATATTGATGCCACAATCAATTCGGCTTATGTGATTTTGGGTTTATTGTATGGAAACAGCGATTTTACCAACACCATGGAAATAACTACTCGTTGCGGACAAGATGCCGACTGTAATCCCTCCTCGGCGGGTGGGATTTTAGGAGCTATAATTGGTTATGATGCCATTCCAGCTTATTGGAAATTAGGTCTGAAAGAGGCAGAATCCATTGATTTTAAATACACCAGCACTTCATTGAACAAAGTTTATGAAATAGGAATGAAACACGCCATTCAAAATATTCAGCGAAATGGTGGTAAAATTGAAGGAGAAATTGTTACCATTAAATCACAAATCCCCATTCCAGTACGTTTTGAGCAATCTTTTGAAGGACATTTTCCCAGGGATAAAAAATGGATTGGCAGAAACTTAGAAAATGAATACGAAGTAGAATTTGAAGGAAATGGCTTTGTTTTGAAAGGCGAAGCTCACCCCAAAAATGTTTCCGCTTGGGAATCGAAAGATACTAAATCCTTAAAAGTTGAGGTATATTTGGATGATAAATTGTTGGAAACTGCCGAATTACCCACTAATTATGTAACTCGTAAAAATGAAATTGCTTGGAAATACCAATTACCCGACCAAAAGCATAAATTAAGGTTAAAAATGCTCGACCCAAACCCAGAATATATTTGCCGTTTGAATGAAATTTTGTGGTATTCAAGCAAACCACAAGAGAAAATGACCATAGGAACGTTTGGAACTTTCAAGAAAAAACCGACTAAATAAAACCACAAAATCATGTTTATTATTGAAAATTATTCCATCGCTGTGGTCTTTACTATCATCACCATGCTTTGTTGGGGTTCGTGGGCAAATACCCAAAAACTTACTTCAAAAGATTGGCGATTTGAAACTTTTTATTGGGACTATGTCTTCGGAATCGTCATTATGTCGCTAATTTTTGCCTTCACTTTGGGAAATAGTGGAAGTGGTGGTCGAAGTTTTATCGAAGATTATCGTCAAGCCGATAATCAAAATATTCAATCCGCTTGGATTGGCGGTGTAATTTTTAATGCCGCCAATATTCTATTAGTTTCCGCCATAACCATTGCAGGAATGTCCGTGGCATTTCCAGTAGGTATTGGCTTGGCGTTAGTTATCGGGGTGATTGTCAATTATTTAGATAATCCTGTGGGAGATAAAACTTTACTATTTGCAGGCGTTGGATTGATTGCCATTGCTATTTTATTGAATGCCAATGCGTATCGAAAAATGCAAGCCAACAGTACGGTTTCTGCAAAAGGATTAATTTTATCAGTTGTGGCAGGTATCTTGATGGGGTATTTTTACAAATACGTAGCGGCTTCGATGTTTACAGATTTTAGTGTACCCGAAACAGGCAAATTAAGTCCCTATACCGCAGTTGTGATTTTTGCTATTGGAATATTAATTAGTAATTTTCTTTTTAATACTTACTTGATGTTTCGTCCGTTTCAGGGAACTCCCGTTTCTTATTCAGATTATTTTAAAGGCAGTTCCAAAAATCATTTGATGGGCATTTTGGGCGGTATGATTTGGTGCGTTGGAATGTCTTTCAATATCATTGCTTCGGGCAAAGCGGGGGCGGCAATTTCCTACGGTTTAGGTCAAGGGGCAACCATTGTGGCGGCTATTTGGGGAATCTATATTTGGAAAGAATTTAAAGATGCTCCCAAAGGAACAAGTATGATTTTGAACATAATGCTATTGTGTTATGTGATTGGTTTAGGTTTAATAATTGCGGCAAGATGATAAATAATAAACGTTTTGAAAATCAAGTCGCCATCGTAACGGGTGCGGGTGTGGGAATTGGTTTTGAAATAGCCATTCAACTGGCAAATGAAGGAGCAAAAGTTATTTTAAACGATATTGATAAAGATTTAGCGAAAACTGCCAGTGAGAAAATTCAAGCAAATGGAGGAGTTTGTGAGGCTTTTGGAGGAGATATTTCTGACATAAATGTTATCAAAGACATCGTGAAATTTGCCGTTTCCAAATTCAGTAGATTGGATATTTTGATAGCAAACGCAGGAATCACAACCTTCGGAGACTTTTTGGAATATCAACCCGAATCCATGAATAATCTTTTGAAGATAAATCTTTTCGGAACATTTTTTTTGACTCAGGAAGCCGCTAAACAGATGATTTTTCAAGAACATAGAGGAAGCATTTTACTGACCTCTTCCGTTACTGGACATCAAGCCCATAAATATTTGGCGGCTTACGGCATGACAAAAGCCGCCATTGAACAATTAGCCAAAAATTTAGTCATCGACCTCTCCCCTTTTCAAATCAATATAAACACTATTGTCCCTGGTGCAACGCTTACCGAAAGGACTTTGCAAGACGTTGAATATATTGAAACTTGGTCAAGGATTACACCCAATGGAAGACCCGCTACGGTTCAGGATATTGCCAATGCAGCCTTGTTTTTAGTCTCTCCCCAATCCAGACAAATCACGGGACAAAGCCTTGTGATTGATGGAGGTTGGACTTCCGTTGGAGTTTCACCTTATTAGTTTTGAGGTTTGTCTAAATCCTTCCCAATTCCTCCGCAATGTCTTCCATCGAACGGTTATTTTCGGGGTCTTGTTGGAGTGCTTCGAGCTCCTGTTGAACAATTCTTAACACTCTCGCCACATATGTAGCGTGCCACCGCTGACGTTCCTCTGCTTCATCTGGATTTGGCGTAAACGTCTCAATTTCATACGTTTGCAAAATATTTTTACTACCGAGCAAACGTTCAATCGTGTCTAAACGCTCGTGCATTACGGCAACTTCCGAAGCAACCGCCATCGTAATATTCAACACTCGCTCAACGGCTTTGTCTTCAAGAAAATAAGGTCGCCGACCTTTAGCTTTATTGGATGATAAAAGTATATCGTTAATCATTTCTTCTTATTTTTTCCACCCGCCAAAAACATTCCAAATGGCTGTCCTACCGTGGTCTTCAACTTCAACTGGTTTTGGTTTGGTATGGTCTTCGTTATCATTAATTGATTTTGCTCCAAATTGCAGGAGATGCTCTTTTTTGAACCCTGCACTCATTAACCATTTGGTCATATCAACTTCGTGCATCGCTCCCCAAAATGGTTCATTATTATTGAAAGCATCCCAATCACGGATGAATTGCTCGAACAAAGGCATTTCGGGCGTATATTGAGGTTGCTCAATGTGCAAGGAAAGTCCATTGGGCTTCAACATTCTGAATATTTCCGAACCAATATTTTGCATCGCTTTCGTGGAAGTTTCATGCAAAAACATGGTCGACTGAATCCAATCGAATGATTCATTTTCAAAGCCCGTATCCTCCGCATTCAATTGCATAAATTTTACATTTGTTATTCCCAAAGCCACCGCCCGAGCGTGTCCATAACGCAACATTGGTACGCCCGTATCAATGCCAATTACCTCCGCATCGGGGAAAGCCGTTGCCAAGGGAAGCGTATTATGCCCCAAACCACAACCGATATCTAAAATTCGTTTGGGTTTGAAATTAGGAGCATTTGAAATTACCCATGATGAAATAGCTTTCCCTCCTCCATCGGTTAATTTACCCAACATTCCACCCGAAGTTACAAACAAACCCGAATCATAATTTGCCGCATTCGAAACGTCTCCTTCAAACAATTCTGTATGATAACTCCCTGGCATACAATGGTTATCCATGATTTCTAAGTAATACGGAGTCTTCACATTTTCGTTCAAAATCAAAGTATTTGGTGATTTTGCAGTCAATTCAGCCACTTTTTTTGCCAAATCTTCCGCCTGTCGTAAGGTCATAGAACGCCCCGCTTGCTGCCGCATTTCCATCTGCGAGCGTCTGAGTGCCGCCCAAGTTTGATATTGAGAATCGTGTTTGATGGCTTCCTTTACTTCGTCCCGAGTTTGGAAATCACGCCCATTTTCCTTAATAAAGTTAGGTTGAACTCGCTTTTCAAAAGCAATTTTATTGGCTGGGGCAACCACCGTTGAGAGATGCCGATTAAGATTTGCTAAGAAATTATAACGAGCCGTTTCATCATGCGACATTTCTGGAAAAACATCATGTTTTCCAATCAAACTATACACGGGAGGCAAGTTGATGGCAGGCGTTTTGGTTTGAGATTCCATATTTATATTTCGATTTTGGTATTTCTATTTTTTACTATTAAAGAAGGAGTATGTACCTAATAGATAATCTTGGATTGAAGAGTCATGCGTTCCCCCATTCACAGTTGTCAAGGTTACATTACCGCCTTTTGCTTTCATTGCTTTTAAGGCAGTCTCAGAATTAAAGTAACCCACCAAAGGGTCTGCATTGCCATGATATAACTGCGTTTCGGTTTTTGGAGCCCAATCAAATACGTCATTATCTTTCACTGCGTTCAAAAAAGCCGTATCAGTTCCGTCCATAATTCCTTTTTTGAAAGCATCATTAAAAGCCATATCCAAACTTACATTTACGTT
>JBBRMR010000024.1:0-59298 GCA_038230735.1 Cytophagales bacterium | reverse complement strand
TGACATCGCTGGCGTAAGGCATGGCTTTTGCCATGACGATAACCATTTTCAAGTTCTTGAATTTGAACTTTACTAAATATTGGAATACGTATTTTACCCACAACTTTTTATGACAAATATAAATAATATTATACTAACTTAATTTGTCTAAACACTTAGAAAGACCAATTCTCATTACCGCAATCATTGATAAGTAAAACAACAATAATAATGACATAATGATACATTGAAGGTAAAATAAGTATCCATCCTGCCCAAAAATTTTCTAAAAGAATATTACTTTCGTAGATTATGAATTGAATAAATTTAGGGATTTTTCGACCACATAGGTAGAATAGAAAAGATAGATTCTAATGGAACTATAAACTATTTGTCTTGCAACAAACTCTTTATAGTTTCATTAATAAAATCAAAAAGCCTCAAAAATTGAGGCTTTTTGATTTTATTAATTCCTACGCATAAAATCCGACTCCACTCACTGCCATTTGCCTCAATTTATCCGTTGGTCTAAACCGTTCTCCATAAGCCTCCGCTAATCTATCACATTCTGAAACGAAGGTTTTGATGCCTACTGTGTCCACAAATGAGAGCGTTCCACCTAAATACGGCGGGAAACCCCAAGCGAAAATTGAGCCTAAATCGGCATCTAAATTACTGCGAAGTACGCCTTCTTCTTTGCATTTTACAGTTTCTAATACTTGACGATATAACAATCTTTTCTTAATATCTTCGGTACTGATTTGCTCTTCTTTTACAGGGAAAAATTCCGCTAATCCACTCCAAAGGTGCTTTTTACCTCCTTCTGGATATTCGTAGAAACCCGCTTTTGCCTTTTTGCCCAAACGCCCCATTTCGGTAAATTGCTTGCTTACTTGATAGGTGGTGTCGGTATCGGACAATACGCCATCTTTTACAGCTGAACCCGAAATTTTGTAGGCTAAATCCAAAGCCACTTCATCCGAAACCGCCAAAGGTCCAACGGGCATTCCGATTTGTTTCGCTACATTTTCAATCACCACTGGATTTATACCGTCTTTCAACAGTTCGATGCCTTCTGAGGTATATGTTCCAAAAACTCTTGACGTATAAAAACCTCTAAAATCATTCACCACGATTGGCGTTTTACGAATTTTCTTCACGTAATCCATCGCCAAGGCAAGGGCATAATCGGAGGTTTCCTTACCCATGATAATTTCTACCAATTGCATTTTATCAACGGGTGAAAAGAAGTGGATTCCGATGAAGTTTTCTGGTTTTGCCGATGCTTTTGCCAAACCTGTAATCGGTAAAGTGGAGGTATTTGAGCCAAATACGCCTCCCGAAGCTAATAATGGTTCAGAATCTTTGGTTACAGTGGCTTTTAATTCACGATTCTCAAAAACGGCTTCGATGATGAGGTCTGCCCCTTCAATATCGGCATAATTATCGGTGGCTTTAATGAGATTTAAAATACCCTCGGCTTTCAACGAATCCATTTTGCCCCTGTCCATTGCCTTTTTTAACAAAGCTCTTGAATAATCTTTGCCTTTCTCGGCGGCTTCCATGGAAACGTCCTTCAAAACCACTTGAATTCCTGCCATTGCCGACACATACGCAATACCCGCACCCATCATTCCCGCACCCAAAATGCCCAATTTTTTGACATCAGTTTTATTAATTCCCTTCGGACGACCAACGCCTTTGTTCACTTCATTCAAACCAAAAAACATGGTACGAATCAAGTTTTTGGCAACTGATGAATTGGCAACTTTCACGAAATAACGTGCCTCAATGCCTATTCCATCATCAATATTTACTAAAAGTCCTTCATATACACATGATAAAATGGCAATGGGCGAAGGATAATTTCCTTGCGTTTTGCCCAAAGTCATCGCCGTGCCACCCATCATCAATTGTACGCCCTTAGGAGTCAGAATATTTCCGCCTGGTACTTTAAAATTCTCACGAGCCTGAATTTTGCCCGTCTTTTTATTCACTTCATCCCAAGGCTGAATGGCGTTTGGATTGGCGTTGATAAAGGCAAAAGCCTTGTTCATCATATCCTCGGGCGTTTCTGCCAATTCATTAATCATGCCCATCGAAAGGGCTTCCTTGGGAGAAACCTTTTTGCCTTCTAACAACAACGGAGCCGCCATTTCCATCCCTATCATGCGGGGCAAACGTTGCGTTCCGCCACCGCCTGGCAACAAGCCAACCGTTACTTCGGGTAAGCCAATTACCGCCTTCGGATTATTCAACGCCACTCTGTGATGACAAGCCATACAGACCTCATAACCACCGCCCAAAGCCGTGCCGTTCATGGCAGCTACGATGGGTTTCCCGTTGGTTTCCATCTTCCGAAAAGTGCCATTCAAGCCCATTGAGAGCTTAAATAGTTCTTCAGGAGATTTGCCATTATTTTCCAAAATCATCTTCAAATCTGCCCCAGCGATGAATTCGGGACGTTCAGAAGTAATGATAATTCCTTTCACCTCGGCATCAGCGTAAGCCTTTTCCAAAGCCTCCGCCAAAGCGGGTATTGATTCGCTATTCAACACATTCATAGGCTGATTAGCCACGTTGATGCTGAGGATAGCTACGTTATTTTTTATATTATATGAAATCATTGTTTTAATTTAGTATTTTTGACAAAAACATTTGAAACATGGAAACATTAACAATTGAACTGAAAAAGGAAAAAAGCATGGCTCTTTTGGAAAACCTTGAAGCCTTGGATATTATTAAAATTATCCGAAAAAAAACACCACCAAAGCCACCAGGGAAACTTTCTGATATGTTTAGGGGAAGTATTACTGCCGAAGAAGCGGATAAATTTAATGAATATGTTAAAAAAAGTCGAAACGAATGGGAACGAGATATTTAATAGACAGCAATACTTTATCTGATTATTTTGGAGAAAAACTTTCTCTCAATGGTCTTGATTTTATTGATACGCTTGTAAATGAAAACCCTCAAATTTCAGTAATGACTCGTATCGAATCATTGAGTTATCTCACGCCCCAAATTGAGACTTTTCGTTCATTTGTTAATTACTCTACCGTTTTCGATTTGACAGAAGACATTATCATCAGAACCATCGCATTACGTCGTTCCCGTAAGATTAAAACCCCTGATGCCATTATTGCGGCAACGGCTTTAGAATATGATTTGACTTTGATTACTCACAATACTTCTGACTTTCAAAGTATTCCCAACCTAAAATTATTAGATGCCCATTCACTGTAATTACTTGAACATTGAAAATTGAGCGTTGTAAATTGAACATTATTAAACTTTTCTCTTTTCTCTACTCCATTCCTCCCCTAAACCCTTTCAATCACCGTAGCAATTCCCATTCCGCCACCGATACACAAACTGGCTAAACCTGTTGATTTTCCTGTTCTTTCCAATTCGTCCAAAAGCGTCATTAGGATAATTGCACCCGTGGCTCCCAGTGGATGTCCGAGGGCAATTGCTCCACCGTTTACGTTTACTTTTGCGGGGTCAACGCCCAAGGCATCCATAAACAACATCGGCACAACGGCAAAGGCTTCGTTGATTTCAAATAAGTCTATATCGTTGATATTCATACCATTACGTTTCAAAACCTTTTGCGTTGCGGGTACGGGACCCGTCAGCATGATGGTTGGTTCTGAACCACAAACGCCAAAAGCCGTAATTTTTGCACGTGGTTTCAAACCCAATTTTTCACCCATTGCTTTGCTACCAATTAAGATTCCTGCTGAGCCATCTACGATTTGCGAAGAGTTTCCTGCGTGGTGAACGTGATTAATTGCGTTGAACTCTGGATATTTCATCAAAGCCAAATTATCCAAACCCATTTGTCCCATCATCTCGAAAGAAGGCTTCAAACGTGATAAAGATTCAACGGTTGTTTCGGGTCTCATGCCTTCGTCATAA
This sequence comes from Cytophagales bacterium, assembly GCA_038230735.1. Classification (GTDB taxonomy): domain Bacteria; phylum Bacteroidota; class Bacteroidia; order Cytophagales; family Spirosomataceae; genus Arcicella. Next base: position 55,398 of record JBBRMR010000024.1, on the reverse strand, counting down.
TTTAAAACGTCCATCCCGATTTCGTCTTTTACCGTAAACATTGATTTGGCAAAACGATTGGCTTTTTGAGCCTCACCCGCCCGTCTCTGCGACTCCACGGCGTAGGTATCAGCCGCCTCACGAGTGTAACCGTACTTTGTCGCAATCAAATCGGCAGAGATTCCTTGGGGTACAAACTTATGCTCGGCAATCAATTGTGGGTTCATCATCATTGCCCCACCGTCAGACCCCATCGCAACTCTCGACATCGACTCAATGCCTCCCGCAACCATCAATTCTTGTTGCCCCGACATCACATAAGCCGCCGCCATATTCACCGCTTCCAGTCCCGAAGAACAAAAACGGTTGATTTGCACACCCGCCACCGACTGACTATACCCAGCCGCAATAACCGCCAAACGAGCAATATCTGCCCCTTGCTCGCCAATGGGCGAAACGCAACCCATGATTACATCATCTATCAGACTGGTATCCAGATGGTTACGGTCTCGGAGTTGTTCCAAAACCTGTTGAGCCAGCGACACGGGTTGCATGGCGTGAAGCGAACCGTCCGACTTTCCACGACCACGTGGTGTGCGAACGGCATCATAAATATATGCGTGATTCATTGCTAATGAGATTTGATTTTTAATTGAAATACGAAATTACAAAAAATGTTATGCTTGCATACTATTTTGTGAAAATTTTTATATTTAACAGTAATGAACTAATTTTAGTCTTCAATCCTAAAATAATAACATGAAAAATTACATATCCATCATTGCCTTTACCTCCACAATCCTTTTCACCGCCTGTTCTCCCAAAAAACAAGCAGAAAACTCAACCACCGAAACGGCTAATTTAACCCCAACATCCCTCTACGATGTTGATAAAAAAGTCTTTGAATTTAAGGAGATTACTTCTAATCACAAAGTAACTTATGTGGATTTTTGGGCGAGTTGGTGCGGTCCTTGTCGGGGTGAAATGCCCGCTTCTGAGGACTTGAGGGCGGCTTATAAAGACAAAGATGTCAATTTTGTGTATATTTCTTTGGATGAAGATTCAGGCGATTGGATGAATGCCAATACTAAATTTGCCTTGCCTGCGGGACATAGTTTTCTGATTCCTGGTTCTTCTCAGTCTTCTATTCCTACCCAATTTGCCCTCAATTCCATTCCTCGATATATGCTGATTGATTCAACGGGTAATGTAATAAATGACAATGCCCCACGCCCCAGCGAAAGCGAGATGATTAAGGCTTCTTTGGACAGGATGTTAAAATAACTGTAATATTAAAGAAAGAAACGATTAAATTATTTTCGAAAATATTTACCTTTACACAGTTTATCAACAAAAATATTATTCAAAATATCATGAAAAACGTAATTCTCAATTTCTATCTCATTATCCTTTTATTTGTTTTTACTTCACTCAATTTTTCCTGCAAAAAGGAGGATACTCCCTGCGTGAAAAAAACTTGGTATTTGGATGCGGATGGTGATGGAAAAGGTAATAAATCCAAACCTTATGATGCGTGTGAGCAGCCAACGGGTTATGTTGCTAATCCGGATGATGATGACGATAATCCAATCAAAATCCCAATTTCTATTATTCCAACCAAAGGATATTCTACTCCACTAATTTACGCAAACATGAAGTTGGCTTGGGCGGATGAGTTTGATGGCACAAGTTTGAACGAAAAATATTGGAACTATGAATTAGGGAACAATAACGGATGGGGAAATAATGAATTGGAGAATTATAAAAAGGAAAATACCTCGGTAAAAGATGGTTATTTAATTGTTGAAGCAAAACGGGAAAGTGCTGGTAATCAGAATTATACGTCTTCAAGATTGACAACTCAGAACAAATTTAATTTCAAATACGGAAGGGTGGATATTCGGGCGGCTTTGCCCAAAGGACAGGGAATTTGGCCCGCTTTGTGGATGTTGGGCAAGAATATTACTACCGTCAGTTGGCCCAAATGTGGTGAAATTGACATTATGGAAATGATTGGGGGTGATGCCACGGGTAGAGATAATACCGTTTATGGAACGCCTCACTGGGATAATAACGGAAGTCATGCCATGTATGGAGGAAATACAAAATTAGCTTCGGGAATATTCAATGGTGAATTTCACGTCTTTTCAATCGTGTGGGACGAAAAGAAAATTGTTTGGTATTTGGATGATAAACAGTTTCATATCATTGACACCACTCCCGCAGGTTTAAGTGAGTTTCAAGAAGAATATTTCTTATTGGTAAATTTAGCCGTTGGGGGAGATTGGCCAGGCAAACCAGATGGAACAACGGTATTTCCTCAACATTTGGTAGTGGATTATATTCGAGTTTTTCAGTAGAAAAAATGATTAGTTCAGCTCAAAACGAAAGTCTTCGTTCAAAGGGGATGCCAAATCCGAAGACTTCCGTGAAATGATGTTCATTAAGTCATCAAAAAGCCTTCCTAAAATGATTTAGGAAGGCTTTTTGATGAAATCGCTTTACAGAATTTCGAACATCGAATAATCAATACTTCGCTGCCTGTCCAGGCTTCGGTAAAGACTGTTTGATAAATTGTCTAATATCCTCATTTCCAGAGGCTAAGTCTTCTTTTCTGAGGTACATCATGTGTCCGCTACGGTAGCCCTTCCACGTCATGCGGTCTTTCAATTTTCCACTGGGATCCATTTACCACATATTGTATTTGGCATTGAAATAATCACAAGCACCATCATAGTATCCTGATTGCACCATCACGTGGAGAAAAGGGTTTTGAGCCATTGCCTGACGGAGATTGTCGCCCGTATGGTCGTTGGTTCTATCCCAAGGACTCACGGGTCCAAACATATTATATTTCAAATCGGTCTTATAATTGAGGTCGTTTCGCATATAAATGTTAATGGCAGGCGTGAAAGAATGTAACCATGAAGTCAATTCTGAATTGAAATCGGGTGAATTTCCCGCATCTTGTTTGTCTAAACCTCTGTATCTTGAATCCAAACGTCCAACCGTGAAACCTTTATCTCTCAAAAGTTCCTTCCAGAAATACTGAAGTGGCACGTCCAGATTATTTTGCAACAAAACCTTTTCAGAAAGTCCCGAATACCGAGCCATTTTACTGACAATTTCTTTCCGTTTATTTTCTTCCAAAAATCCCCCTTTGCTCATGGCTGGCAAGAGTTCGTTAATCGTAAAGTTTTCTACTTCGGGAAGCATATCCGTCAAATCTTTTTGCTGTAAATCTGCGGGTAACATTTTATGAAACCATGCCGTTGCAGCAAAATAAGGCAGTTTTAGGGCTGCACCTGACACAGCACCACGCTCAATTCCTAAGTCGGTTGGTGATACCAAAATCACACCATTCAGATACATCCATTGGTTATTTTGAAGTTGCAAAGCAAGCCCCGAAACCCTTGTAGTTCCATAACTTTCACCAATTAAATATTTGGGCGAAGCCCAACGATTAGTGCGAGTTACGAAAGTGCCAATCCATTCCGCCAAATACTTGATATCGACATTTACGCCAAAAAATTTAGCCGCTTGTCCCTCCTTATTCATCGCCCGAGAATAGGCAGTATTAACTGGATTCACAAACACAATATCCGCCACATCCAAGATTGAATAAGGATTTTCTTTGATGCCATAAGGTTGAATTGGATAACCCTCATCATCAATATTCAATACGTGCGGACCCGTGTAGGCAATTTGCATCCAGACCGAAGCCGAACCAGGTCCGCCATTGAAAGAAACCACCAAAGGGCGATTGGCACGGTCTTTCACATCCGAGCGTTCATAATAGGTATAAAAAATTCCCGCCGATGGTTTGCCGTCTTCATCCCACACGGGCATTGTCCCCGTAGTTGCCACAAAAGGCACTTTTTGCCCTTTAATGGTGGTAACGTGTTCAGTTACAACCGAGGCATCGGGATTAAACGGAATGGCATTTCCAACGGGTTTGTCATCTTTCACCATCGGAAGCATTGGCGTGGTGGCGGGTTTGGTTTGGGCAGACATACATACCACATAACCCGTACACACAAGGAGGAGGATAAGTTTTTTCATGGTTTATCTTGTTGATGTTTACTTAAAATTCACTTAAAATATTTACAATTTGTTGGTTTTAGTTTTGCAATTTATCACCTCCTAATCCCAATTACCAAATCACCTAATCTCTAACCCTGATATTCCGCCTGTTTCTTCAATCCCTTCTTCATCAGGTTTTCCGTTAGCCAAAAGCCGATGGAAGGAAAGAGATTTCCTAATTTGGCAGTTAATCCACGAGATAAAGGTACTAAAACTTTAGCTTGGTTTTTCTATAAAATTCCATTAGCACTGCTCGTAATAAAAACCGTTTTTTTCATGCTGAAATTTTATGGTAAAACAATTTAGATTTACCTTTGTTAAATCATTGCAAGTTTAAATTTTTTATCAGTAGAATCTAACAAAATAAAAATGAAAAAGTCAATTTTTATTACCATTGCTATTACTACGTTTGCTGTTTCGGCTTATGCTAAAACTTCGATTGTACCAGCAAACAACATCACCGTCAGCCAATCAATCGTTGCTGATTCAACAGGATTCAAAGATTATTACGGAAGTTACAAAATGGCTGATAATCCGATGGTCGAGAAGATGAAAGTATTTTTCAAAGAAGGCGAATTGTACGGATTGGCTTCGGGCTATCCTGAGACAAAATTGACTCGCAAGAAAGATGATGAGTTTGAAGAGAGTCAGTTCGGGGCTGTGATTTCGTTTACACGTACTGATGGAAAAGTTTCGGGAATAAAGGTAGCGGTTCAAGGACAAGAATTGATTGGGACGAAGGAGTGAAAAATAAACTCCTAACACCAAACCTATATCAATTATTTAAGCCGCCACGAAAATGAAAGATAGTCAAACAGTTAAGATGTGTCAGGAGTTTATAAACCTTTTTTTCAGTTTAAATGTTGTCGTCTGATTTTAAGCCGCCACGAAAAATTAGACCTTAAACTGTGATTAGCTATTTATTGTTCCAAAGATAAGTGTATGTACATTAATTATCAAAGGATAAGAATTTAATTTCTCGGATATTTCACGAGCAAGGAAAATAACCTTATGAACGAAAGAAAAGCGGTTTGTATTATTGGAGCTGGTTCATCAGGAATTGCAGCGGCTAAGGCGTTAAAAGAGCATTACATCAGTTTTGATTGTTTTGAAAAAGGCTCTCAAATTGGAGGCAATTGGCGGTTTAACAATGACAACGGAATGTCGTCGGCATATCGGTCTTTGCACATCAATACCAACCGAATGATTATGGCGTATTCGGACTATCCGATGCCCGAAGATTACCCAATGTTCCCCCACCATAGCCACATTATTCAATATTTTGACGACTACGTTGATCACTTCGATATTCGTTCAGATATTCAATTTAATACCGAAGTCCTTAGTGTTTCTCGAAATCAGGATGGTTCTTTTTTAGTAATAACCAATCATCAAGTAGCTGAATACCAAAATGTTATCGTGGCAAATGGGCATCACTGGAATCCTCGTTTCCCTGAACCTGCCTTCAAAGGTAAATTTACGGGAGAGGTTATTCATTCACATTTTTATCGTGAAAATGAACAAGTGAAAGGGAAAGATGTGTTGGTAATTGGCATTGGTAATTCTGCCGTGGACGTTGCTTGCGAGGCTGCTCGTACCTATTCAGGGAAAGTCGTAATCTCTACTCGCAGCGGGGCAAATATTGTTCCTAATTGGCTTTGGAGTATTCCTTTTGATAGTTTGGCAAGTTCGCTAACTTCCAAGTTACCATTGGCTCTTCAACGCATATTTTTAAGCACTGCTCTCAGACTCGCCCGAGGCAAACAAGAAGATTTTGGCGTACCCAAACCCAAGCGTCCATTGTTGAGCGAACACCCAACATTATCACAAGATTTACTGAATTTATCGGGCAGAGGGTTGATAAAATTTAAGCCCAACATAAAAGAATTTAAAGGAAAAACGGTGGTCTTTGAAGACGGAACGGAGCAAGATTTTGACATGATTGTCTATGCCACGGGTTATAAAGTTACCTTTCCGTTTTTGAAGGAAACGTCTTTTGATATTTCTGAAACTAACGATTTTAGGTTGTATAGAAAAGTGATTCATCCTGATTATCAGGGACTTTACTTCTTAGCCTTGATTCAACCTTTGGGAGCAATCATGCCTCTGGCGGAGGTGCAAAGTAAATGGATTGCTAAGATTTTGAAGGGTGAATGTAAACTACCTGACCGTAGTGAAATGCTGAAATCTATTGAAGCGGATAAACAAGCAATGGCGAAACGCTATAACCAGTCTCCACGTCATACTTTGCAGGTTGATTTTCATCCGTACAAAGAGAGTGTGGAGAGGGAGATGAAGCGGCATTAACACCATTAAAATCCAGTTCGTAATATCTTACAAAATTATATTTCTGCTGCCAATTATCGGGGCTTTCTTTCTGTTATTTCAACAACTATCTTTAAGGCGAACTTCGGCTTTCCCCCCATGTTTTGTCGACCACAAATATGGGGGGAACTTTTTGTTAAATTTAGAACAGCCTACCTTACAAGTTTATTCCTGAGTCAGATACGCACCTAAAATTTTAAATTAGCTGATTTTTAAAACCATACAAATCCTTGACTAACAATATTTTATCAAACATTTCAAGACCAAACCCGCTTAAAAAAGGGGATACCATCGGTCTATTAGCCTTAGCCTGCAAAATTGATTTTGAAATCCTCAAACCCGCCATTGAATTGATGGAAAATGATTGGGGTTTGAAAGTCATTTTGGGCGAATCCCTCACGAGCGAGTACCACCAATTTGCGGGTGATGATGCCGTGCGTGCCAACGATTTTCAGTTGATGTTGGACAATCCTGAAATCAAAGCGATTTTTTCGGCTCGTGGCGGTTATGGCAGTTCTCGATTATTGGATAATATTGATTTTAAACTATTCCAGAAATCGCCTAAATGGATGATTGGTTTTTCAGATGTTACGGCAGTTCATTGTCATATTCATACCTTAAATGTCGAATCCTTGCACGCTACCATGCCTAAATTATTCTTGCAAGAAGGTGGTGAAGAATCGTTGGAGAGTCTAAGAAAAATACTATTTGGAGAACCTCTTTCATATAAAATTTTACCTCATGAAATGAATCGTTTAGGCGTAAGAGAGGGGCAGATTATTGGTGGAAATTTAGCTATTCTAACACACGTAATTAGCTCACAATCAGACATTAATTACGATAATAAAATTTTATTTCTGGAAGATGTAAATGAATATCTTTATAGTATTGACCGTATGATGATTCAATTGAAGCGTAGTGGAAAATTACAAAATTTAACAGGATTAATTATAGGCAGTTTCTCCGACTGTCAGGATAACAAAGTACCCTTTGGCAAAACTGCCAATGAGATAATTCAAGAAGCCGTTGCAGATTATGATTTTCCTGTTTGTTACAATTTTCCCGTGGGACATGAACCCCAAAACTGGGCAATTCCTTGCGGGCGAGAGGTGATTTTAAGAGTGGAGAATAACGGGGTTTTGTTGAAAGAAACCACTTCGCAACCTGTGTAGATAAAGGAAATATTACCCAAAAGTTACGCCAATATTAAATTATCTACCCATAAAGATTTGTTAATATTTACATTAATTCAGTAGAATAATGAAGTGTTAATTTTGGGCAAAACTCCAAAATCAAATACTTCATTATGAAAAGATTTACCTTTAATGCTTCAAAAAACAGTTTTTTAAGCACACTCATTATTGCATTCCTGATTGCATTTCTCGGAAATAGCGCCTCCGGTCAAGGCACTGATGCCACCATTTCTGGAAAAATTCTGGATAAAAAAGGAGAAGCCATCCCGGGGGCAAGCATCCGAGTAAAAAACGAATCAACGGGCTTTCAAACGGGAACGGTTACCAACGTTTCGGGTGAGTATCAACTTCAACAACTTCCCCTCGGTAAACCTTATTCCATTACAATTACTTTCGTGGGTTATCAAGCACAGAAATTCTCTAACTATGCTCTAAATCAAGGAGATAAGTTGAAAGTTGATGCAAAATTATTACAAGGGGAAACACAGTTATCGGAGGTTGTGGTATCGGCAAATTCTTTCGTGAACAAGGAAACCGAAAGGGCTGGTGCTGCCATTGCTGTAACGTCTTTGCAGATGAAACAGCTACCGATGGAGGGAAGAAATTTTACGGCATTAACTGCTCTTTCACCTTTACAGGGCAAAAACGGTAGTTTCAGCGGGCAAAGAATTTCATCAACTAATGTAACGATGGACGGTGTGAATGCCCGTAATATGTACACCACGGGAACCGTTGGTAATGGACCTTATTCGATTTCGCAGGAAGCTATTCGAGAATTTCAGGTTTCGACCAATAATTATGATGTTACGCAGGGTCGCCAGGGTGGTGGTTCGGTCAATGCAGTTACTAAAAACGGTACAAATATTACTGAGGGTTCGGCATTTTTCTATCAGCGAGCCAGTAAAGCTACATTTTTTGGCAATAAATTATTTCCTTTGAATAGTGAATTTAATGCAAATGGCACTCCACGAACTACAAATATCGACCAAAAGCAATACGGTTTTTCATTAGGTGGAGCGTTAATTAAGGACAAATTACATTATTTTGTGGCTTTCGATCGTCAAAATGAAACGATTCCCTTTCAAATTGCCCCCGTTTTTAATGCCTTGCAGGAGCAAAATTTCGGTATAACCAAAGCAAATTTAGAGCAACTAATTAACGTAGCCAAAGAAAAATATGGCATGAAAAACACGCCTCAATACGGTGATTTTTCGAGAGAAACCCTTGCTAATGCTTTTTTTACTCGTTTAGATTGGCAAGTAAACGAAAAGAATAAACTGACTTTCCGTAATAACCTTACCACATGGAATAGTCCGACTTCGGTGAATGATAACTCCAACGTGAATTTATTGGAAAGTTGGGTGGATTTTAAATCCATCGAAAACAGTTCTTTGCTTTCTTTACGCTCTGATTTAGCCACTGATTTAACAAATGAACTGAAATTTCAGTATCAAACCGTTTCTCGGGAATATGTGTTGAGTCCAGACTTACCCGCAGGAAATATTCCCCGTGCCATCATTACGGTTAGGTCGGTTATTCCAACGGAGACTAATCCGAATGCGACACAAACCAGAACCGTACAATTTGGCGGTCAGCGATTTGGCACTGAATATGCCAAAGACCAAACCCTTCAATTGGCAAACACCACTTATTTGAGAAGAGGCAAACTCAATTTCAAATTTGGAACGGATAATATGCTCACTTTCTTGGATTCAAGGATTGTAAATGAAATGAACGGACGCTTTTTTTTTTCGAGTTTGCAAGATTTTATTGACAAAAAACCCAGTCGATACGCCCGAGAAGTGCCTTTAGTGAATCCCGCCGTTCAACAATCATTGTTGGATTTAGCCCTTTTTGCCCAAGTGGATTTTGAACCTTTCAAAAACGTAACTGCCATGTTGGGCTTCCGTTATGATGCCACAATTTTCTTTAAACAAGGCGACCCAAACCCGATGACGGAGAGTAAATTGCTCATAAAAACCAATAATACACTCGCCGATTACAACAATATTCAACCAAGATTACAATTGACTTGGGATGTAAGAGGTCGTCAAAAAGATATTGTTAAGTTTGGGGGAGGGATATTTTCGGCTCAGCCCGTTTCGTATTTGCAGTTGAACAATATTCAAAATAGTGGGACAATTGTAGGATCAATTGATATTTCGGGGGCGGGTGTGCCGAATCCAGATTTTGTTTCATACCGTAACGACCCAAGCACCACGCCAGGGATTCCCAAAGGTTCAAGTTATATTTCAACGATTAATGCGGTGAGTAATGACTTTCAAGTGCCTTCGATTTATAAACTCAACTTTTCGTACAATCGCTTTTTTAGTTCGAGATTTAGGGCGGGCGTAAATTTATTATGGTCAAAAACGGTTAATAATTACGTGTATTACGACCGAAATATCGTTGACCAACCTTATTTTACGCTCAGCAACGAAGCCAATCGTGGGGTGTATGTTCCTGCCAATACCATTCCCGCCAACGGTTCAACAGACTGGACAAAAGGTAGAAAATCAACGGAGTTAGGGCGGGTTCTGGAATTGAAATCTACGGGTAAATTAGACCAAATGGCAATCGTTATTGATGCGTCCATGAAACTTGGCAAAGACGGATATTTCACGATTTCCTATACCAAAAACGATACAAAAGATAATAGTTCATTCAATTGTTGCGTAGCGAACACCTCAACTTTCCGCCCCGTAGTTGATGACCCCAGAGACCAGACCGTATCCTATTCTGACGACCAATTTTCGGATAAATTAGTAATTTCAGCAGCAACCCCAACCGTAAAAGGCTTCCAATTAGGAGCAATTTTTAATGGTGTTGGCGGAACTCGCTACTCATTTTTAGTGGGTGGAAACAAAAGTATTAACGGTGATTTTGTATTAACCAACGATTTAGCTTACGTTTTTGACCCCAATAATGCTAACGTACCCGAACCCGTCAGAAAAGGAATTCAAGGTTTGTTAGATAATCCAGATGTAACCGAAAGCGTTAAGAAATATATCCGTGATAATATCGGAAAAGTTGCCGAAAGAAACGGTGGCGTGAACCCATTTTATTATACGATCGACTTACGATTAACTAAAGATTTCAAGTTTTTGAAAAAACACAATATCGCTCTTTCGGCAGACTGTTTTAATTTCATGAATTTGTTGGATAAAGAGCAAGGTATCAGTTACAATCATGGTAATATAAATTTAGTTACGATGACAACATTTGACCAAGTAACCAAAAATTACAACTACAATGTAGAAGCTGGTGCTGGCAGAAAACTCTCAACCGCAGGAGGAAATCCATGGAGAATCCAGTTGGGATTGAGGTATTCTTTTTAGGCTTATTAATCTCAAAGAATCATTAAACAATTTGGGATTAAAATAGTGAAATCATTTGAACTATTTTAATCCCAAATTTTATCCTGTAAATAATTAATTTTGAATGTATTATAGTATTTTCAAGAAATAATACTCATCGCAAAACCCCTTGCTGAAACCATCATTCCAGCATCCTCCATTTCTTCAAAATCATCATCCGCCATTTCTAAACTATATTCTTTTACGTAATAAAATAACTCCCAATTTCCCGCAAAATCCTCTACGAGTGCCGTCATAGATTCTACCCAATCACCTGAATTCATATACGTTATACCTTCAATTTGGCGAATATCGGGTTTGTGAATATGTCCGCAAATGATGCCATCGCAATTATTGGCTTTGGCAAGTTCGGCTAATTTTTCCTCAAAATCAGAGATATAATTAACCGCACTTTTTACTTTTTGCTTAATTTTCTGAGAAAAAGAATAATACGGCAAACCCCGCCAAGTACGGTATTGATTGTATAACTTGTTGATAGTCAGGAGGAAGGTATAACCAATGTCACCCAAATAGGCAAGCCATTTTAGGCGAGAAGTAACGGAATCAAAAATATCACCATGAGTAATGAGAAATTGTTTTTTGCCCGAAGTAATATTAATATCTCGTTGAATACTGAAAGATTTGCCCAAAGAAAAAGGAATAATTTGGTCTAAAAAATCGTCGTGATTCCCCCGTAAATACACCACTTTTGTGTGTTCAGTTTCAATCATTTTCAAGATTGTTCTGAAAAAAGCGGTATGTTTTTTCTTCCATGAACCACCCTTTTTCAGTTGCCAACCATCAATAATATCACCATTAAGAATGAGTTTTTCGCAAGAAATTGATTTCAAAAATGCCGTAACTTCCTTCGCTTTCGACCCTTCCGTACCCAAATGTACGTCTGAAATAATGACGGTTTTATATTGTTTATTGGTTTTCATATTTGCCTGTTTGTCTTAATCGTGTAAGGATTTGACAATTTAGCCAATTATTATAAACCAATGATTTACAGCGTATTAAGGTATTGTTACGGTTTTACTTCCGATGAATATCCGACCCGCCCGTGGCACTCGAACTTACCACACGGGCATTGCCTTTGTGATATACATCGCTGCCACCTGTGGCTGAAATACTGATTTCTTTTTCCGCCCACACGTAAGCATCTGAACCGCCAGTAGAAGAAATACTGCAAAAATTTGTGCGTAAGTTGCTGGCTTTCAAATCGCTACCACCCGTTGCAGTAGCTTTGAAGACGGTTGCCGTTCCCGACAAAATTACGTCTGAACCGCCAGTTGTGGCACAAATCAGCTCGTCGGCATCCAAGTCTAATTTAATATCTGAACCGCCCGTTGCCTTCAAGTCCAGTTTGATTAAGTCTAATTTTCCTTCCGAGAAAACGTCTGAACCGCCCGTTGCCGATAAGCCAGTCAATTCTTTTACGGTGATATAAACATTTACTGCTTTGTCATTATTCCAATTAAAATCGAAATTGAACCAGCCTTTTTTATCGCCCGCATAAATTTTCAACATGTCTCCCTCTTTTTCCGTTTTTATTTTCGACATCTTGTCTTTATCCGCCACCACTTTCACGGATTCTACGTTACCTTGTTTTAAAAATATATTAATTCCACTCAAAGATTGAATGGCTTTGAAGCCCGAAATAGTACGAATTTCTTCGATTTTTTGAGCATGAGCATTTGATAAACAAATACTTAAAAATAAAATACTTGAAATTTTGGCTAAAGTTTTCATAGTTTTTTGTTTAATTCTGAACGGTATAACGATAAGATGTAACTGTGTATGAAAAGGTTGCACCGAACAAGTCATTGAATCAGATTAGTTTTATCCATTTATTTTACATTTAACCAATTTCAAAAGTGGTTATCTATTAAAATTAGGAGGTTAGGTTATCGATGAACAAGGCATTTACCCTAAAATCAGTACTTGGTTGATACCAAATGATTTTACAATGGAAATTTTAGAGGATTTTATTGCCAAGATAATTTCAAGAGATGATAAACTTAAATCAATTGTAGTGAAAACATTGAATAATATTGAAGAGAAAGGATTACCTCTCTATAAACCTCGCTATCGACTAAAAATTCTAATCCATATTTGGTTGGCTTGGCAAAAAGACCCCGAGGAGCCATTTGGTTGGGCAATCTCACATTGAAACATTTTGACTCAAATAATAAGCTCACAAAGACCTTTATTTCTTGATTTCACTTTTTATTTAACGAATAATTCTTTACCCTACCAACACCGAAAATAAATCTGGTTGTTCGTTAAGTTCTTGAAAGACAATATTTTCACCTCTCATTCTTTCCACAAGGGATGCGTAATCTTCACGGTTTTGTAACTCGATTCCTAATAAAACGGGACCCGATTCACGGTTAGTTTTTTTATGATATTCAAAGAAAGTGATATCGTCATTGGGTCCTAAGACGTTGTTCAAAAAGTTGCGTAATGCCCCCGCTCGTTGCGGAAAACGAATCATAAAATAATGCTTCAAGCCTTCGTAAAGCAAGGAACGTTCCTTGATTTCTTCGGTTCGGGTGATGTCATTATTGCCCCCAGAAACTAAACAAACTACATTTTTACCTTTGATTTCATCTTTCAGAAAATCCAAAGCGGCAATCGTCAAAGCCCCTGCGGGTTCGGCTACAATGGCGGATTCGTTGTATAATTCCAAAATGGTGGTACAAACTTTTCCTTCGGGAACGGTGATGATGCGGTCTAAGGTTTCTTTACAAATCTGGAAAGGTCTTTCGCCCACCCGTTTCACGGCTGCCCCGTCCACAAATTTATCGATGGTTTCTAATTCTACCACGTGTCCCGCCTCAATACTTGCCTTCATCGAAGCCGCCCCCGAAGGTTCAATCCCAATGATTTTGGTATGCGGAGAAAGTTGTCTAAACACCGTGGACATTCCCGCCGAAACCCCACCGCCACCGATGGCAACAATGAGATAATCTATCTTAAATTCAGCATCTTTTATCACTTCCAAACCCACCGTTGCCTGACCTGCAATAACTTCCATATCATCAAATGGATGCACATAAGTGGCATTATTTGCATCGCAATACTCATTTGCCGCTTTTGAGGCATCATCAAAAGTATCACCCACAAGTCTAACTTCCACTTCCTCTTTCCCAAACATTTTCACCTGTTTAACCTTTTGATTTGGAGCAGTTACAGGCATAAAAATCATGCCTCGCACGCCCATTTTGTGGCAAGCATACGCCAATCCCTGTGCATGATTACCCGCCGAAGCACACACAACGCCCTTGTCGAGAGCCTCTTGCGAAAGCGTTGCCATTTTGTTATATGCCCCTCTGATTTTATAGGAACGCACCACCTGCAAATCTTCTCTTTTGAGGTGAATATTGGCTTCGTAGCGTTCAGAAAGGACAATGTTTTCGGTCAAAGGAGTATGAATCGCAATGCCTTTCAAACGTTTTGCAGCTTCATAAATACTTTCCAATGTTGGGAAAATGGCTATTTTGGGTTTATTACTCATAATTTCGTTGTTCGGTTTTCGATGTTAGAAATTTGAATTTAGATATTTTGTTTTTTCGAACATCGAAAAACAAACATCGAATATCGAAACAAGTTATTCTAAAACAATCCGTCCATCACGGTCGATATTGGTTCTTTTGTCAAAATGAAAATCGTAGAAACCTGCGTCTCCGTCTTGTGCTTCTACTTTTATGCTACTTCTACCCATTTCTAAGCCTTGATTATCATAAGCCTTGGCAATGATTTTACCTTTAAATTTTTTTGAGAAAATCAGATAAACACTCAGTAAATTATCAGTTCCTTCTTTGTCATTTTTGAGCGTAACTTTTCCATTAGAAATCCCTTTTTCAGTCAAAGATTCGGTATAATTAAGGTTGATAGCTCGAGCCTTTTTTACGCCCGTTTCAATTCCTTTGACCATGCCGCCAGCCGTTTCGCCAATTTTCTCAGTTGTGTTACTCAATCTATCGCAAGAAGATAATATTACCGATAACACAATGACAGATAGTTTCAATACTTTTTTCATGTTTTAATTATGATTGGTTGGGATTCCAAATTTAAGGAAAATTTTACGGTAAATATCAACCAAATATACTATCCTTAACATTTCCATATTTTCTCAACTTCTACCCTCCCTATGTTTCTGTATTTTTAACAATTCCATTTATATTTTCTATCCTCCCTATCCTTCCTATGTGGTTACGAAAAGCTATCGGTGTTACATCAGTCAATTTCTTGAAGTATTTAGAAAAATAAGATTGGTCAGCAAAACTAAGATGATAGGCAATTTCAGAAATCCCCATGTCGGTATGAGTCAGTAAACGCTTGATTTCCAGAATCATACGGTCGTTAATCAAATCGGTGGAAGTTCTGCCCGTTACACTTTTTACGGTTTCGCTGAGGTGGTTTGGGGTAATCGTCAGGAGGTCAGCATATTGTTTTACCGAAAGATTTTCCTGACATTTTTCCTCAATTAATTGCTTGAAACGCTTTACCAAAATCCGCCCTTTATGTGCGTGTTCATCCATGATACCCACTGGATAAATCCGTTTGCTCTGAATCAAGATTAAGTCCAACAAAGCCCTGATAACTTCTTCATTATCAGATAGTTTCAATTGATTTTCAGTAATAGCTTTTTGGAAGTAATCAATAAAAATCTGTCTTTCGGCTTCATTTTCCAAGTAAAGTGGCGGTGTTTCTTGGGCTAAATTATAGAAAAAAGGCAGCTCAAAAAGTTTATACGGTTCGGTTTTATTGAAATGGTAAAAGGACGAGGTAAATAGAAAAATATAACCCTGAACATCATTAGAAAGGCTTAGTTCATGGATTTGACCAGGGGAAAGAAAGAAAATGGTGTAAGGTTTGATGGAATAATTTTGGAAGTCAATCGTATGCACGCCCTCACCTTGGGTTAGGAAAAGTAGCTCATAAAAATCATCATGCCGATGCGGATACGTTACTTTGAAATTGCGGTGAATATCAAACAATTCCACTTGAAACTGAATTGTTTTTTCAGATTTCAGATTAAACTTATCTATGCTGTAAACGGGGATTTGTTTCATGTTTTTGATTCAACTTCCCGAAAGTAAAAAAAACTTTCGGTAGTACCAGAGAACCCCCAATATTTACTTCCGTTTAAAAGCCAAAAGTAACTCAGTGCCATGATAAACGTACATTCTGTCGCCCTCAATTACATAATTATTAGAAACGGGCAATAGACTAAAAAAGGCTTTTTCCTTATCCGTAAAATCACAAATTGATTTAGTATTTCCGATATTTTCAAAGCGGACTTGGTTCTTTTCTAAGTCCCGCAACGTGCCAAAATAAAGGTTGCAAGGTCCTTGTCCGAATACTTTTTTCTGTGCAAAATCCATCGTGATAGTTGCCTCAAAACCTTTGGCTTCCAGTCCGTTATCTTTGTAAATAAAATCGGTTAAAATCCATTCTGTGGCACGGCTTTTGTTCATCGGGGCGGCAGGTAGTGGAACAGCAACACCCGCATTTTTACTAATGTCAATGGGTCTTTTACTGATAACTTTTTTCAAAACATACTTCACAAATGCCCTGTCTTTGGATTCTTCGGGTAAATCTACAATTTCGATAAGTAGTTGATATTCAAAGCCTTGCTCGTGTTTAAATCCTTCGATTTGGTCGTAAAAAAATTCCCAGTTCTTTTCGGGAGAATTCTTGACCATCATACATTTGTTTTTGCCTTCGCCCGAACAATCAACGGTTTTAGCACCAACAAATATTTTACGAAACGGAGATTTGGTTTTGATTGTTGGCGATTTTGTGGGTGCAAAGCCCAAGAATATAGCACTCAAACAGATTAGTAGCTTGACTTTCATACGATTTCATGGGTTATTTTCCCTTAATAGACTACCTTGAAATCAGCAAAAATGATGCCTTTCTGAGAGATGCAAAAAAGAAAACCCCAAATCTATTGAGGTTTTCGTAATCATTGTTAAACAGTATGAATTGGAGGTACTATTAGTTTCTTGTCAAAAAATGATTGGCAGTTACTCGGTAATTATCAAAAATGGCTCTGGTAATATTCTGCAATTCTCTGTCTCTCAGCGACTTGTACTTTCCAAAAATCTTTGAGGCATAACCCGTCCAAAAGACTCTTTGTGTATTTCTATCAATCATTGTAATCACCAAAGCCCCATTTTTGAGGTTATTTTGATGAATATCTACCCTTTCTTTACCTTCTAATACTCCTACATAAACTTTATTGACTTCCGTAAGTCGTAGGTTTTTGTCATAAACCGCAATGGAAATCAACACATCGGCATTTTTATTGCCAACAACGTAACCTCTGATTTTCATTTGTCTTTCAACCTCTTTTTTAATCACCATTCCGTCTAATGGTGATGCCTGCTGATTTGCATTTTCAACAACAGTAAAAGTCTGATTTTCAGTATTTTCTGCATGAAAATCATTGTTTGCTTTTACCGATATTTGTTCTCGTGTGCATGAACCAGCCATTATTCCAACAACGATTGTTGCCATAAGAATGCCTTTCATTTTGTATAAAATTGTTTTTGGATATTATTCAGCAAAGGTAAAATTATTTTATGAATTAAATGGCACTTTACAAATTATTTTTTTCATTATACCCATATTTTATGAAAAATTGAATCAATAGAATGCGGAATATGCAAGGAGAGGGCAAAAAATGGAGGGTGTTAGTTTTGACTAAGAAAAACCTATAAGGTTTCAAAAACCTTATAGGTCTCGCCCCGTGTTTGGTGGGGACACCAACCACAGGGCGGGAAATGGAAGGTATTGGTTTTTATCTAAAAAATAAATCCTACCCTCAAAGAGAATAGGATTTACAGGAATATCCAAAAACAATCTCAAAAAATTTAAGGTCTTTATTTCTTCAAAACTACTACTGAGTTTATCAAGTAATTTTCTTTTTCAGTTACCAGATTGTAAACTTTTGATACTTTACTATTTGATGGTTGAGTGATAAAAATTTTATAGTTTTTAAAGGTATTTGTCTCATTATCAAATATATACACTTGGTTTCCAACTTTCAAATCTCCCATTTTCACCATTCCTTTATCGGTCAAAATTGGATGATTGGCGGTGGCATCTAAGGACTTTAAATTATACTTTACGCCCAGTGAAGCCGTCATAGATTGAGTTGGATCAATCAACAAAACCCTTGAAATATAAAATTGCTTATTCTCGTGAATTTGAGCTTTTTGAACAATTGTTATCTCAGTTTTTTTCGTTAAAACATTATAGCTCATTACTTTATCGCCAATTTTTACATCCGAAATATTTTTTAAACTACCATCCGCCATCGACACTTGGGCAGTGGCGGGAAAACAATATTCGTACTTATCTTCCTCTTTGCCTTTCATCGCCAAAACGCCCGAAAATTCTTTTGCTAACACAAAAGCAACGCACGAAGAAAAGCCCATTACAGCCTTTTCTCCGTCTTTTAATCCGTCAATGTATTTGCCCCAAACTTCCTTGTCAGCCAATGGATTTGGTATTACTAAACTGATTCTTTTACCATCTTTCGGCGTATTAAAAACCATCAAATTAGCAATCTCTTTCATCCCCGCCGACTCCATTACTTTATACAAATAAATGCGTCTTTCCATGCCGTCAGAGAACTTGAAAACGTATGGAGGATTGGAATTATCCAAGATAAAATCTCCATCTTTTACGTAAGTATCTTTCTCTAAATTCTTGATAGAAATTTTCTTAACTGCCTCAAATTCAGAATTTTTGATGCCCATTTTTTCAGTTTCCTGAGCAAAAATTGTGAAATTTGTAATAAATATTACGACGAATAATATTAGTTTTTTCATACTAGTATAATATTGTTATTTTATCAAAATTTGCATTGATGTCGTAAAGACAAGGCAACCGTCGTTCAGCACTGCCTTGTCTCTACATTTTGTATTCAACTATTAACCCGCTTATGAATCTGACTTACCACGGCATTTGCTGATTCCAAAGCCCCTGCCATCCATGCCGTTAAATGGCTTGTATGTTCTCCTGCGAGGTAAATATCATCATCGGGTTTTATCAAGGCTGGGTAAAAACGCTTTCTTGCCGATTCGCTATATTCTGCCCAACCGCCCTTTGAATAGGGAATTTTTTGCCAAGCCAATGAGAACGACGTTTCAAATTCTTTGGCATATTGCGGGTGGATTTTGCCGCCTTGTTCCAAAGCTACTTTTTCACGGTCTGCCAAACTAAGATTTCCTAATTTGACGGCTCGGTCATGGAAGTTGTAGTAGCCTTTCAATACTCCTTTTTTACTCATAAAATTATACGAGGGGTAAAAAATCTGGGTAATATCCATATTAGTTTTGGAAATCCCCCCAAAAATATGGTCGTCTTCTTCCCAAAATCTTCGCTTGAATTGTAGTCCAATTTTTCCCGTATTCATGTAAGGCACAAAATCTGCCGCACGCTTGATTTCCGAAGATAAATCGGAAGGAATATTCTTTAAAATGGGCAAAGGGATTGTGCAAATACAATAATCTGCCTTAAATTCTTTGATGCCCGTTTTGTCTTTATAAATAACATTCACGCCTGGCATAGTCTTTCTAATTTCCTGAACCTCAGCTTGATACTGGATTTTTCCTTCCAATTTTTTAGCAAAAGCGTAAGGCAAAACATCCATACCACCAACAGGTTGCAACATAACGGGTTGCTGATTGAAAGTATATTCGCCAATATTAGAAAATGCAGGGTGAAAAAGCCCCGATTCTATAATATCATGCAACAAATGCGGACTGGCTAATTCGGGATTTTGCTCTCCATAACCACCTTGCCGTTTGTATCCATGCCGTTCCGAACCTTTGTATTTCTTGGTAATATCCAAATCACCCTCTTCTTTCAGATAGGCGGTTAATTTCTCTAAGTCTTCCTTAGTAACGTCCTCATCCAAAGCCTTTTGGTCGATGGCTTTTGTTAATAATTCGTAAGTATGACCCCGTACATCTGCGTGTATTTCACGTATTTTTACGGGTTTATTGGCTAATTTTCCAGTGCCACCATCGGCATAATAATACGCCCCTTCGTTCACATTCATGAAGATTTCGATCGGAATATTAAACTCCCGACAATAATGCAATGTGAGCGTATGATTATGCGGAATTCGGGCAGCACCACCGTTGTAATAATGCCCTTTTTCAAACTCACAAGTCTGTTCAATTCCGCCAATTTCCGTTTCAGTTGCCCCGCCTCTTACCGACCAAACTCTTCCGCCTGGACGATTACGAGCTTCAAGAATCGTAACGTCATAACCCAACTTCATCAATTCATAAGCCGAAGCCATTCCTGCCAAACCTGCCCCCAAAATAATGATTTTCTTATCAGCTTTATTTCGCTGTAAATCAAGGGGTTGAGCATTAGAATCGGGGATTAATCCGAAGCCAAGCATGGTCAAATAACTGGCAGAACCTGTTTTATTGATAAAGTCTCTTCGAGTCATTTTTTTAGTTATTGGTTAATAGTTATTGGTTAATAGTTGCAAAAAGGAATTTGAATTCTAATTTGGAAAAGCCCTTTTTTCTGATAACTAATAACCAGTAACCAATAACTATCTTAGGTGGTAATTTTAGAAAACGCATCGGTAAATGCCTTCATTTCGTCCATTGTTCCGATAGAAACTCTGCACCAATGTTGCTTGTCAAATTCCCATTTTCTTACCATTACGCCTTCTGATGCCATTTTTGTAAGCATATCCGAACCTTTCATTTTTAAAGGGAATATGACAAAGTTACCGTAAGATGGAATGTAAGAATATCCCATTTTGGTTAAAAATCCGTATAAATATTGCTTTGATTCTTCGGTATTTTTCAAGGTAAGCTTCTGAAAATCAGTATCTTTAATGGCGGCAATAGCGGCGGCAAAAGAAGGCACTGACATATCCATTCCACCTGAACAATAGGGTTGAAGTTTTTTCAAAATCTCTGGTTTTGCAATGGCATATCCTCCACGTAAACCCGCAAAAGCGTACAATTTGGACATGGTGCGGAGAATCAAAACATTTTTGCCAGCCTTCACCATCGGAATCATCGACTCAGTTTTGGGATCTTTGGCATAATCAATATAAGCCTCATCAACTAATACTGGAATTTTATCCGAAACCTTATTGATGAAACTCACTAAGGCATCGGCAGGTAAAATTGCTCCGACTGGATTATTAGGATTAGTGATATAAACCAAACTCTGTGTACCGTCTATTTTTGAGCTAATCGTCTCTAAGTCATACTGATAGTCTTTGGTCAATGGATATTTTTCCATCGGTACTTTCTCATCATTTGCCGAGATATAACATGGGTCGCCCACCATAATTTTTCCTTTCAAACCATACGCCACCAACGAAGCCGTCAATAATTCTGACGAACCTGCACCCAACAAAATATGGTTTTCGGGTACGCCTTCTTTCTCGGCAATCACTTTTAACAATTCCCCTCTCAATTTGAAAGCATAGCGGTTTGAATCGCCAATTGCTCCGATGAGAGCCTGTTTGGTTTTTTCAGACGGTCCCCACGGGTTTTCATTTGCTCCCAAACGAATCATTACTTTGTCGGGGGCAACATTTGCATACTCATTTTCGAGCATAAAACCCTGCAAAAGACTGTGTTGTAATTCCTGACGAAGGACTGGATTTGCGGCAGCTTGACTAATAAAAGAAGAAGCGGCAGAAATTCCTGCGGTAGCGAAAAGGCTTGTTTTAAGCCAATCACGGCGATTTAGATTTGATGACATTTCACGCAATGTTAAAGGGTGAATGGATGAATGTTGTGATGATTAGATATTCTACGGGAAACATTTTACGGAAAGCGTTTCCCGAGGATTTGTCCCCGTAGAATTCGTAATCTTATTTAGTTTGGATGAAGTTCTTTAATTGTACTATTTTCGTTTTGTTTCTAATATTAACATTTTTGTTTAAATACAAATATTAGGTTTCAATAACTTAAAGATAATATATAAAATATTAAAAATACTTAAATATAGGATTAATATTTTTCTCTATCGTTTAATATTTATGTAAAATTAATAAATAATAGTTTTGTAATAAATAGATAAAAATACTCAATTTTTGGTTTATTTATATGATTATTTCAAGAAATAATTTTCCTACATCATCCACCACATCTTCATTTTTTTATCATTCTTTGCCCCTTTCAAGGCTGATGTCATATTTGTGCCGTTTAGGTTTTCTTCCGAAGAAGGGTAGGGTAAGCGGGTTGGAATAACGTTATCGTTGAAGTTGATTTTGGGAGCTGATAATACTGGATAGCCCGTTCTGCGAACCTCCGTCCATGCTTCAATTCCTTGTCCGAAAAGGGCAATCCATTTTTGCTCCATGATTTGTTTGAAGCCTTCTGTACCACTTTTGTAGGCAACTGCTTTTAAGAAATCTGAGGTAGGCGTAATTTTATATTGAGCAAAAGAGGCTTTCACAGCATCATCATACAATTTTGCGGCATCACCCGCTAAGGCTACGCCTTTGTAAGCGGCTTCGGCTTTGAGGAAAAGTAATTCTGCATAACTCATAATGACCGCTGGCGAGGTTGGTTGCACGAAAAACATTCCGATTTTTGAGGTTTTCGACAAACCCAAAGCGTTGGCTTCGGTTACGTCCAAACCATTTGGCACACCTTTATAATCGCCCCCAGCTTCTGGTTTAAGCACATAAATTGGCAAACGTCCATCACCCGTAGCTTGCAAACGTGAAAGCATAGTCGCACTAATTCGGAAATCATCACGGCTTTTACGGTTCTGATTGATGGGGTTATTGTTGGGAGCATCCGTCAAAAAAGTCATCACAGCGGCATCATCATAAGACGTAAAAACTGGATATTTCACGGGGTCTTTTAAGATTCTTTCAATCTCGGCTTTCACATCAATTCCCGTATCGGTTTTGCCTAACATTTTGGTTAATAACTTCAAAGACAATGAGTTAGCAAATTTTTTCCAACGAGACATATTTCCCGCAAAAAGAATATCTGCCGTAGCGTTCACGGATTTTGTATTAATTAAATCCGAAGCCGTTTTCAAATCGGCAACTAATCCTACATACACATCTTTTTGCGAATCGTATTTAGTCAATAATTTGCCGTCCGTGCCTTGAATGGCATCTTTATAAGGAATATCGCCATAAGTATCCGTCAAAATTGAAAACGACCAAGACCGCATAATTAAGCCAATTGCTTGGTAATTTTCGTTGTTGGCAGTTTTTCCCAAAGCAATAACTCGTTGATAATCAGCTTGTCCTTCGATGTATAAATCCCGCCAAGTGTCATCAATTACGTTGGTTTGGATATTATACTGGTCAATATCGGTATATTGAATTCGAGCAATTTGTTGTGAAAAACCTGAGCCTACGTCCTGTCCAAGCGTATAAACGTCATTGCCGCCCCAATAGATACCGACTGTACTTCGGATGCCGTGTGGCAATAATAAGTCGGCAGAAACCGAAGTTGGGTCGTTTGGATTTTGATTTACTACGTCAAATCCTTTATCACAACTGCTTAATAATGAGATGCTTATTGTTAAGATTGCGATTTTTGTGTTGTTAATATATTTTTTCATGTTGATTGATATTTATTGGTTTGTACCCGTGGCTGGTGTCCTCACCAGTCCACATTGACGTAAGCTCGGAGTCCAATTTGCTTTCGCTGGTGTGGACTGGACTATGCGTTTCAGTGAGACACCAGCTACGGGTATGGAAACTATAATCCAAAACTTAAATTAAATCCGTAACTCCGTGCCGAAGGCGTTTGTCCACTTTCAAAACCTTGTACATTTCCGTCTGAATAATAACTGGTTTCTGGGTCGATATGGGGAACGTTGCTGTATAAAAGCAATAAATTACGACCTACGATTGAGAAAGAGACGTTCTTGAAAGGTAATTTTCCGAATACTTTGTTAGGAATGTTGAACGACAAACGAGCTTCCCGCATTTTCACATAACTACCATCAAAAAGGTAGGCTTCGTTGTTGGTTCTGGCATAAAAAGTATGGTGATAATCTTCCGAAGTAAGGCTAATATCGTTTGGAACATAATTTGGATTATCGGCAGACCCTGTGTTCTTTACCCCTACGCCCACGATACCCGTTTCACGACCAACGTTTGTCTCGGCAAGTACGCCCGTATAACGCCCGATTCCGACTGAATGGGCGTAAATACTACCGCCACTTTTTACATCAATCAAGGTACTGAAACTCACGAATTTATAGGTAAATGACGTAGAAAAACCACCCGTCCAGTTTGGCAAAACGTTTCCTAAAACCTTTCTATCGGTTGATACAACGGCTTTTCCACCTGAGAATACAATATTGCCTTGTGGGTCTCTGACGTAATATGTCCCGTAGAAATTACCGTAAGGGTCGCCCACACGAGCTTCCAAAATTACGTTTCTCAACAAACCATAATCGTTGATTTGGTAGGTCTGTAATACGCCGTCCAGGGCATTAACTCTACTTACATTTTTGGCAAAATTTACCCCAATATCCCAACGAAAACCACTTTCTGTTTTGATGGGCGTGGCGGATAATTGTACTTCAATTCCTTTATTAGAAATTTCGCCAGCATTCACAAATTTGTTCAAATATCCAGAACTTTGTGGAACGCCAATTTTGAGGATTTGGTTGGTGGAAAGTTTGTCGTAATACGTAATTTCAGCATTGATTCTGTTCCAAAGGCGAGCTTCTAAACCAAATTCCAAAGCCGTGGTGATTTCTGGTTTCAAGGCATCGTTATAGATGGTATTATTTTCGGCAAAGGTTGTTTGCGAACCCCAAGCCGTGGAGGCTGCATACACTTGTGAAAGGCGATAAGGGTCAGTATCAGAACCCACTTTTGCCCAAGATGCCCTCAATTTAGCGTAAGGAAGCACTTTTGAACTCATCCCCAATATATCCGTGATAACTCCACTGACCGAAACCGATGGATAAAAATAGGAATTATTGGCAGTAGGCAGCGTACTCGACCAGTCATTTCGGGCGGTGGCATCCACAAATAATTGGTCTTTCCAACTAACCTGAGCCGACCCGTAAAGACTGTTTACTTGTTTTTTAGAAAACGAATTTCCCACGTTTGGACGCACTTTACTGTTTGCCAAAGTAAACAAATTGGGTACGGTCAATTCGGGTGATTCCAAATAATCCCGTTGAATGGTATTGACTCTTGAATTACCGCCTGCGTTTACCGTCAAGGAGAAGTCGGACGTAATTTTCTTATTGAAGGTTAATAAAAAGTCGGTATTTTGTTCTTTCACGAAATAATTATCCTCCCAATATTGCCCATTTGCCAAGCCACTTTGCGTTGAGCGTGAGCGTTTAGTAGTACGTCTATCGGCATAAAAATCTGTTCCTGTTCTTCCCGTAATGGATAGATAATCAGTGAGTTTATAGGTCAAAGACACATTTCCGATGATGCGGTCTTTATCATTACTAAATTTGAAATTATTGAGAGCAAAATATGGATTGTTCCAATAATTGAGATTCCAGTTGCGTTGAACGGGCCACGATGTCGGGTCTTGGTTGGGTTCGAGATAGTTTTGCAAATCTGCCAAATCTACTTGGCGACCAAACCACGTCCAGTATAACAAAAGGTTCTGTCTATTGCTTGAACCGTCTTTTGTGTAATTTATCGAAGAACGAACTTGTAATTTATCGCTCAATTTATAACCAACATTCAGTGCCAAAGTATTACGGGCATAATCCGTGGTGGGTAACATTCCCGTTTGGTCGAGATTAGTGAATCCCAATCTAAAATCTGCCTTATCATTACCACCCGAAAGCGAAACGCTATTAGTTTTAGAAACGCCAGTATTGTAAAAATTCTTTACATTATCGGGACGGGCAATCCAAGGCGTAGCAGTCCGAACACCATTTTCCATGGGCGAATTAAACTGCGGAACAAGGCGACCATCCAATTTTGGACCCCAACTTTCATCCACACCATCATTCACCCCACCACCTTTACCATCTTTATATTCAAATTTTCCACCCGCACCCTGTCCGTAATCATTCTGGTAATCTGATAAACGGAAAGGGTTTTCAAAACTAATATTTGAATTAACCGTTATGCCCAAACCCTTTGCATTTTTGCCCGATTTGGTCGTTATCAAAATGACACCATTGGCAGCCCGAGAGCCGTATAAAGCCGCCGCATTTGCTCCTTTCAACACACTAATATTTTCCACATCATCAGGATTTAGAGCCGCCGCCCCATTGCCATAATCTTGGCTTACATTAGGTGAAGTGGCAGATGGCGATGTGGAATTGAAAGTAGTATTATCAATCGGAACACCGTCCACAACAAATAAAGGCTGATTATTGCCACCAATGGAGTTGATGCCCCGAATCAAAATCCGAGACGAAGCTCCAGGCGAACCGTTGGAACTGGTAACTTGAATACCCGCAATTTTGCCCGAAAGAGCATTGACGATATTAGTCTCCCGTGCCTGTGTAATATCTGAGCCTTTGATGGCTTGGAGGGCATATCCGAGAGCTTTTTTGTCTCGTTCAATGCCCAAAGCCGTAACTACAACCTCACCCAGTTGCATCACATCGGGCTTCATTTTCACGGTAAATTGCGTTTGAGTTCCGACCTTGAATTCCTGTGGAGTCATACCCACGAAGGAAAAAACCAATACATCCGTTTGATTACACAATACCTTAAATTTTCCTTCCGAATTGGTATTAGTACCCGCATTTGTGCCTTTGACGAAAATCGTAACGCCAGGCATGGGCGTACCATCTTCCGAAGCAGAGACCATTCCCGTAACCGATTGCTTTTGAGCAAAAATCGTTACTGACACCAACAGAAACAATCCGATTAGTAATAAAGATTTCTTCATAATTTTAGCTATTTTTTAGTTGTTTAAGAATTTAAGTCAATGAAATATGGGTAATAAAATATCAGTCTGATATTTTTAATATATCTGATAATCCACTATTTACGATAAGATTTTTACATTAATTTACAAGACTAAACTCTATACTTTTGTGAGAATAGTTTTGATTTTTTGAAGGGCTGTTTTTGGAATTATGTTTTTAATGTTCAAAACCTATAAGGTTTTGAACATCTTATAGGTTTACCTAAAAACCACTGATAATTTTTACTTAGTTAATCCTTTATAATATTTTTAGAAAAGAGTTAATAACCATATTTTATTGGGCTTTCTGTCGAAATACTTGTTCGATTATACTACATAAAATGATAATACCAAATAAAAAATTAAGAAATTTCATGTTTTACAATTTATTCTTTAAATCGTTCTATTAATTTTGACATAAAATATAATTATTTAAAGAATAAGTTTAACTCCGTATGATTTACTAAAAATATACTCCAAAAATAAACGGTCATATTCAAAGTGTTTGACTATCAATAGCTTATAAGCATATTTACTTAACGATTTGATAATAAATACTTAATATTTGGTGGGTAAGATTATTTGCACTATTTTTAGTTTAAAGACAAAACAATCATCCATTTTATCCTTAAAAACCATGCAAGAACCGACCTTAGAACAACTCCGCTATCCCATCGGCACGTTTCAGAAACCTGCCGAAATCACCCAAGAAATGTTAAACACTTGGATTACTGATATTGAAGCGTTACCAACATTACTCCGCAAAGCCGTGGAAGGATTGACCGAAGAACAATTGCTAATCCCCTATCGCCCAGATGGTTGGACAATTCGGCAGACGGTAAATCACGTAGCGGACTCACACGCTAATGCTTTTATCCGTTTCAAATTAGCTTTGACGGAAGATACGCCCACGATAAAACCCTACGAAGAACAACTTTGGGCGGAATTGGAAGATGGTAAAAATGCCCCGATAGAATGGTCGCTGACGATGTTAGAAGTGATGCACAAACGTTGGATAATGCTCTTGAAATCCATGACAAAAGACCAATTCGAGCGTAAATTCATGCACCCTGAAACTAAGCATTTGAACGCTTTACGCTCAATTACGGGTATGTATTCATGGCATGGGAAGCATCATACGGCACACATTACGAGCTTGCGGGAGCGAGAAGGGATTTGATTGATTTTGTTGGGCAATATACCTCCCGAAAGCTCTTTTTACTTTTGGGAAGTTCAGAAATCAAGAATTTTCCGAAAGTTTCTTTTACTTTCGGAAAATTACATATCACGCCATCGTCAAAACATTTTCTTTCCTTATTTCAAAAATTACAAAAAACGTAGTGGCAAAAAAGGAAGATACTAAATATAAAATTATTGCCATTGTTCCCCAAGCATATTGAACATTAATGCCAAACCAGTCGCCTAAATGATAGATTAGAGCTAATCCGAGGGTTAACCTGAGGGCTTCCCAAGCCATAGCGAATGGGTTTCTGTCCATCAGTTCGGTATAGCTAAAAATGGTTAAATAGATAAATGCTCCGTAAAAAAAGATGTTTGGACTGCCTATCTTAGCAAGATTTCCGAAAAAATACATCAAAAAAAGTAGGGTCGCAAAAGTCTGAAACCAAGACCAAATAATCATTAATTGAGAGCTTTGAGGATTATATCTTTCAAAATTATAAGGGTCGTCAATTTTCATAGCGGGGAATTTCTTGGCTACATCAGCGGGTCTCCAACCCGTGGGCATAAACCAAATTCTAAATTTATCTTTCCAATCTTGGGTGTAATAAGCATCCTTCATCATCAGCCACAGATGTTGAAAGTTTATCTTAATCGGATTCCAAGTTCGGGCGGGGCGAGTGATGCCATACACGGGCGGAACGTTCACTAATTCTTCTTGAAAAGTACCAAATAATTTATCCCAAATAATGAAAATCTGTCCGTGATTTTTATCTCGATATTCCAAATTTATGGCATGATGCACCCGATGATGAGAGGGCGTTACGATAATTTTTTCCAAGAAACCCATCTTCTTAATATAAACTGTATGATACCAAAGTTGGGCAAACAAATGAATGGGAGCAATAATCGCAATCGTTTTGGGGTTTACGCCTAACAATGCCGCAGGAAGCAAAAAGATGGTAAACAGACTCACGAACGAGGAAATACTTTGGCGTAAAGCACAAGCAAGATTAAATTCCTCGGAGCTATGATGAATGGCGTGTTTATTCCAAAAGAAATTGATTTCGTGAGACATTCGGTGAATCCAATATCCCGCCAAATCTAAGGCAATGAAAGCAATTATAGCCGTAATGATAGTTGATTCAATCTTTAAAATCGCCCAATGGTCAAACATCCATTTATAAGAAAGAATTGAAATGCTCAATTGAAGGACATCTTTCACCCCATTGGTACTGCCCGAAGACAGACTCGAAAGCATATCCATTGACTTGAAACTGTCTTTTTTGACAATTAAGCCATACAATTTTTCAATCAACACCAAGACCAAAAAGGCGGGTGTGGCAATTACTAATATTTTTCCGTAAGTTTCCATGACGTAATGTGGTATGCAAGCATAATAATTTACCCAAATTTAAGGAAAAACATAAAGAACGCAATAAAAATTCTTTGATGATTAATATTTTAGCAAAAAATCCATTCAGAGATGTTTCTGAATGGATTTTTTGGTGTCTGTTTTCGTTAGCAACATTTTTTGTCCTGCTGAATTGGTGGGCAAGGAACAGTTCCATAACTGCAAAATACGCAACAGTCGCCCTGCAAAGGTTTCAGTCGAGTTTTGCAGTTTTCACATTCATAAAAGAATTGACAAGCATCAGTTGGCATTTTTTCTTCTTTTTTGTGTCCGCAAGTCGGGCAAGTTATGGTTGATTGTAAGGTAATTTCCATGTTAAACTTTTATTTTGTTGGTTACTTATAGCCTGTCGAGTTGATAGCTTTTTCTATGTCATCAAGTGTGGTTTTTGAATTATCGAACTTTACGATGACGTTTCCTTTTTCGTAAGAAACTGTCGCTTCCACGATTCCTTTTAGTTTATTGATTTCTATTCTAACGTGATGTTCGCAACCTGTGCAAGTCATTCCATTAATTTTAAATGCTACCGTTTCCATATTTGATTTGTTCACCGCAATGATTTGCTTATCTATCTTGGGGAAAAAGATGCCTGAATACGCTGGAAAGGCAAACATAACTACTGCAAATACTGTTACAATTCCTAAAAATATTTTGGTCTGCATAAAATTCGGTTTTGGGTCAGTTTCACAATTGCAGTCAATTTGTTTTTGAGGTTTTAGTTTTTGATACCAAGCAAAACCAAGCACCAAAAACGTCAAACCGATAAAATAAGGTCGAAGAGGTTCAAGCCACGAAAATGTCGAAGCAAGTCCACTTGTCCCTGCCAAAAGTGCTAAAACTGGTGTAATGCAGCATAATGAAGCCGAGAGTGCTGTTAAAAGCCCAACGCCAACAAGTTTATTTTCTGTTTTCATATCGTTTCTAAAATTTTGTTGTCGTCAAGTATTTTGAAAAATGGTTTCAGCATTTTTTCATATTCCTTTGTCAATGAATAAAAAACAGTTTGTGCTTCCTTGTCCGACTGAATAAGTTTTCGGTCTTTCAGTTTTCGTAAATGTTGAGAAACTGCTGAAATCGTCATGCCCAAAATATCGCTCAAATCACAAACGCAAAGCCGTTTCTCTTCGTAAAGCATAAAAAGTATTTTCAGTCTTACGTTGTTCCCTGCCAATTCAAGTCCGCTGGATAAATAGTCAAATGAGCCATTGAGTTCTGTAACTCTGTCTCTGCAACGAGTTATTTGTTTAATGTCCGCTTGTTGTCGAATACAAATGTTAGTGTCCATGATACAAAGATAACTAACTTGTTTATTTAAGCAAATACTAAAATACAAAAGTCTAAAAATAACCGACTTTCTGTTAGGTTGGTCGGTTATTTTAACCTTACGGGTAACTGTTTATTGATAAGTGAAATCTACTTCTTCCCCAAAGCATTTATCCAAGCCGCAATTTTCTTAACATCGCCTTTTGGCACGTTGGTCATCGGTGCCATTGGCGTAAATTCGGGCCAATTTTCTGGCTTTGGTTCGTAAATTAAGGCTTCAATTTGTTCATTGGTATAATTACGTTTGGCTACTTCAGTATATGCAGGTCCAACGGCTTTTTCGTTTACTTTATGACAAGCTAAGCAAGTATGTTTTGTTAATAATTTTGTTGCCTCGGCATCGGTCATAACTGCCATTTTTGTAGTATTAGATGCTGTAACAGGTGTTTTTGCGTTTGCTTTTCCTTTCCCCGTGGCTGGTCTGGGCGACCCCGTGTCCACCAGTCCACTCCCTTTTTCCGTTGTTGGCATCGCCTCTTTCATCTGATTGTCGGGTGTATTGGCGTTTGCTCCTGCGTCCACACGCTCTCTTTCTTCACGAGTTTTGGGGGTTACCAAAGCAATATTTGCCTTTTCACCTTGTGGAATTGAATTCAAGGTATAATATGCTGAACCATGCAATAACGTCAATTTTTCATTGGCAGAACGTACACCTTCGGGCTTAATATCATGTACATAACCCTCACGCAAACCATCCACTACAATTCTAACTTTCATTCCATCTTCCGAAGCCTTTGCTCCACGGACGGCATTGTCTTTTCTGTCCACAAGTGGACTTCCGTAAACTGGATGATATTTATACGTATAGCTCGAAACATCATAATTATTTACATTTTCAGCCGTTTTTTTATCAACGGGCAAAGTATATTCAATCTCGAAACCATCGGGCATTGCTCGCACAGCTTTCATTTCAAAGGGCGTTTTTCCCGCAAAAACCAAACGCTCCAAACCAAAGGCTTCCTTACCTGCCGAACCCCAACCACGGTTTGTACCGCCTACATACATGGCATCATCACTGCCCCAAGCCATCCGCAAAACTCCCGAACGGAAACCACTTTTGAAGTCAAAAGATGCTCCCTGATATTTTCCGTTCACTTTTTCCAAAAATACCCTCGCAATCTTCGACATTCCTTGGTCGCCCACAAACACTTGTCCCGCAAAAGGTCCGAAACTGCCTTTGGTGTCGTCCGTAATTATTTCGGAAGTTGAAACACCCAACACGCCATGAGGCAACCACACCGCAGGGGATTTGATGCCCATGTTTGGATAAGTGGTTTTGCCCATTTCATAAATCGTTGTCATGGGTTCATCTTTGATATAGTCGGGTTTCACTTTCGGATTGTCTCTGGCATCAACCTTTGCCGTAATCATTTCCTTACGCATTTTCACGGGTGATTCTGGGCGGTCTGCCCAAGCCAAAGAAGCAGGATGTCCCATAAAATCGCCTTTTTCAACGTGCGAAATGAAACCCGAACCCATCCAGTCACCTTGATTATCGCCGTAAAAAAATTCACCATCCACCATGCCAATGCCACAAGGCGAACGCATTCCTGCGGCAAAAGGAGTCATTTTTCCATCTTCCGAAATTTTCAATGTCCAACCTCTCCATGGCACAAACGATTTGCCAGCCCACCAGTCGGATGAACCAAAACCGACATTGCCAGTAACATAAAATGAACCATCGGGTCCAATTTTTGGTCCGAAAGAATATTCGTGGTAATGTCCAGAGATTGGTAATGAAAAGACGGTTTCGTAACGGTCGGCTTTACCATCACTGTTTTTATCAACCAGTTTGGTCAATTCGCCTCTTTGGGCAACGTAAATAGTACCGTCCTTGATGGCAAGTCCCAAAATTTCGTGCAATCCCGAAGCGAATTTACGAAAATTGGGCATACCAGAATAGATGTTTTCTACGATATAAACATCCCCTCGGCGGGTTGAAACTGCCATGTCGCCATTGGGCATTTTTGCCATTCCACCGACTTCCAACACAATCCCTTCGGGGATTGGGACTTTGATGATTTTGTAATAATCGTTTTCAGTAGGCTCGCTCTTTTGAGTAAAGGCTACTGTGGTCATACACGTGAGTAATGTGCAGGTTATGAATGATTTTATTTTCATTATTTTTTTAGGTAGAGACAAGGCATTGCCTTGTCTAAATTTGTATGATTTGAAATATGCATAATTAATAGATTGTAACCAGGCAAGGCAGTGCCTTGTCTTTACATCACCACAAAACTGAATACTGCAATTTATCCTTCACAGGCACTAACAGCATCGTATTATTGCCTGATTTTTCAATCGTTGGCACAATGCCATCCATCAATTTGATGTAATAACTTTTACCATCCACTTCGTAAATATTATCAGTTAATTTATTGATACTTGCCCCAATTGCCAATCTACACATCATGGCTTTTGTGGCATCGGCATTTTTTACATTCAGTGAACGAGTCAAATATTTACCATCCGTAATCCTGATTTGGTCTTCTACTTCCGAACCATATATTTGATAACGAAACGTCGGCAGATTGTCTGTATTGAGATCATATCCCAAAGCACGGTAGTTAGAATTCTCGGCTGGAACGTCAGAGACTGAACCTTTTGAATCACTCATTACAAAAAGCGGAGAGTCGTTCATCGTTAAAACTGCCCCCCGTGGACGAGAAGAACCGTCTCCCCGATTGTCCCACATGGGCGAGGTGTCCAAGAAATCACCCTTCCAAATCTGCACGATTGAGCCATTTTCTAAATCGTAGGTATAATGCAATTTATCGGGATTACCCACATTGACGGCGTGCGTAACTCGCTTGATTTTCTTGCCATCTTTATACAAATCAGTAAATGAACGGAGGATGGTTGATTCAGGGGCATTCAACAAAATTGGGTCGGAGGGAGGTCCCGCCAACATTGACCCTAAAGCATGATAAGGTGCATTTCTAAAATTGGGTCCTTGCACAAACATTCCCAAAATTGGGGGCATCCAACCGTCTGTTTTATAGATCGTTATCTCTACGGGAACATCGCCAGCGGGCAAATCCATATTGGCAGTACGCTGATTATTGGTAAAAGTCCATTCGTCAGGCAAGAGTTCTTTCCCGCCCACTTTCACGTAATATTTTCCGCCAATCTGAAAGGTGAATTTATGATTTCCCGCCTGTAGTACTTTCAGCGTTCCGTTGAAAATTTCAGCAAAATCATTTTCCTTTTTACTCACATCCCAAGTCAATTTTTCAATCGAACCCGTTGCATCTGGTTTTTTGCTCAGAAAGTCGGCAGGTTCTTTAAATTTTCCGTAAAAAACCTTGTAAGAAACATTCGTCATTTCGGCAGGTTTTCCACTCAGATTTGAAATTACAAAGTTTTTAAAAGCCACGGGTCCATGGTCGCCCTGAATCATGAATGGTCCCATAGCGGCTTCATCATTGGAAATCGGTCCGCCGGTTGGTCCTGTCAATTCCACATTTTCTTGAACCGTTACGCCGTTCAATTTTACGAAAAGCATTTTGGCATTTTGTGTTTTCTTCCCTGTTGCATCAAATTTTGGTGCTTGAAAAGATACGTCTAAATGTTGCCAAAGTCCAGGAGCAAGACAGGCATTGATACGGGGAGCGTGTCCTTCCCAAAGAATTTCCTTCCCATTTTCAAAGCGGCGGCGTTTATAAATACCCCCACAGTCGCCCGTATTAGGATTTTTTACGCCCCAACTATCCAACAATTGAATTTCATAACGCCCCATCAGATAAAAACCAGAATTGGAATGAGGAGCCATCATAAAGTCGAAGGACACATCAACATCACCAAACTCAGCCACTGATTGTAAGTTTGCTCGATTTTTAGGTTCGGGAATATTTGACAAAACGCCTTTGCCTACCGTGCGAGTCATCACATCGTGTTTTTCGATATCCGCCGTAACATCGCCTGAAATTTGCCAATTATTTTTATCGCTCGGTTTCCAGAAGGACATATCGTCCAAGGGGACTTTTTGTTGAGCATCCGTGAGCAAAGGAATTACCATTGCCGAAGCAATCATAAAATGCCTGATTTTGAAGGGTTTAGTCATTGTTTTAGTTGGATTGAAAAGGAAAACCTTTCGTATTTGTGAATTGAAAAACAAAAATAATCAATAAAATAATGTTCTAAATAGTTTTATCGTGAGATTCTTCAATAACTCATTTGAATAGTGCTAAATTCGTAACCTCGTAGAAAGGATAGGATTAAGATAAATGAGACATAATTCTTAGTAAAATACTCATTAATCTTTTACATAATACTCAATATTGAAAATGAAAAATAAACCATTTATTGCCCTTAACGCCTCCGTAATGGGAAACGTAACGTTTGGCGAAGATGTTTCAGTATGGTACAGTGCCGTCATTCGGGCGGATGTAGAAGCCATCATCATTGGCGACCGTACTAATATTCAAGATACCGCCGTCCTCCACGCCGACCCAGGCGACCCAACCATTATTGGCAATGATGTAACGATTGGACACGGGGCAATCGTACATGGGGCAATCATAGGAGACTGTTCGCTGATTGGGATGCGAGCAACGATTTTGAACAAAGCCAACATTGGTAAATATTGCATCATCGGAGCCGGTGCCTTGGTAACAGAAGGAATGATAATTCCAGATAATTCCTTGGTAGTGGGGATTCCTGCTAAAATTGTTCGACAGATTTCAGAACAACAAGTTATTGGTTTGAAAATGAGTGCCTTGCACTATGTACAAATGGCGGAGAGGCATGAGGGTGGGGAGTTTGGGTTGATGTGAATTAGTGTGTTATAGGCATTGGAATGATAGATTCCAATGCCTATAATTTGGTTAAAACCTCAATTGTAAATTCAGTTTAAAATATAGCCCTCCATCATTTTCAACGTATAATTTACCAAAGCGATGTCGGGTTGAAGATGGAGTATCTAATTTAATATTTTGGAACAGGTAATTTTTTAGATTTTCTATTTCAATAATGTGAAAACCTACGAAATCTCCGTTACTTTTCATAACAATAGTTCCTTGAGTTTCATGAATTCCATTCCATTTTGTTCCAGCAAAAAAACCAAATAAATAATCTATTAATAATCTTTTGATTTTAGTTGTTAGTAAAATATCACCGTCTATAATATTACTTTCTTCTGCCATTTTTTGAGTTATCGCTTTTAACGATGAGATTCTTTCTTTATAAAAATACAATAATATTCTCCCAACGATTTCAGGCATTTCACTATCAACCATTTTCAAATTGAAATCCATCGTATCTCTTTCAGCTCCTATATATTCAAAACTACCTCCTAATTCTTCAATTTTGATGATTCTATCCTTCAATTTTGTTGGCGTACTGATAGCATTAATCTCATCAATGTAATCTTTTTTTATTCCGTTGATTTTGAAAACAAAATTTGTATTTCCCGAAGCATTAAGTAATGTTGGTTTGCTTCCTAAATAAGATTTTATACCAAAACCTTCACGTTCTTTTTTTAGGAAACCATTTTCAATGTCTAATAAAATATCAGCTTTCTGGTTACTATTTCCTAATTTAACCACGTCAAAACCCAAAGTGCTTTGAATAACACTAAATTCTGGAACTGTAAAAGTAAGTTTGCCTTCCTTAATTTTAGCAATAAGAAGATTTATACTATCACGATTAATAACCTCTAAAATATTTATCTCTTTTTCTGAATTATCAAGATTATTTTTTACAATAATCGTAGAAAGCTTAGAAATCAAAAACTCTAATTCCGAATTATGAGTAGATAGTTTATTTATTTTAAAATAAGTAGTCGTGGCATTCAATTTTTCATCTGATAAATATAGTTTTTGTTCAAATAATAGTTCTATAAAAACAAGTAATTCAGTCCATTCTCCTTTATTTTTCGTGTTTTTAATTGGTGTCATATTCTGAGGTGTTAAATGTTTTAAATATTCTAAAATATTCTTGGCAACGGCTTGAACAGCATCTACGGCTACGCTATTCCCCAATTGTTTTATAGCTTGTGTAGGGCTAACTGGAAATTCAAAATCATCTGGAAAACCTTGCATTTTTTTTGCTTCAATGTAAGATAATCTTCTAAGTTTTCCATCGACATTATAATTATCCCAATTTCTTCTATCTGTAATATCTGAACCCCGTCCGCCAACTCTTATGGTAAAGCCTATTTCTCTTGTACATTTTCCTCCCCAAACGTCACTCATGTTAAATTTTAAAGGAATTGAAGGAGGAAAAGTAAAGCCTTTCATAAAACCTTCATCTCTGAAGCCAACCATGAAAGCTCTTGGTCGAAGTTGCGGTAAACCATAATCTGAGGCGTGAACAATTTGAAAATAAAATGAGTAGCCTAATTCATTTTCAAGAATATCTCTAATTATTTTGAAAGTATTACCGTTATCATGGGTAACAAGCCCACGCACATTCTCTAAGAAAAATGCTTTTGGTTTTTTTGCTTCTAATATTTCTGCAATGTTAAAAAACAGATTACCTCTTTCGGAATTATGATTATCGTCAAAACCTCTTTTATGACCCGCCTGACTGAATGGTTGGCAAGGAAATCCCGCACAGAGAACGTCAAAATCAGGAATATCTCTCGGTGCAACGGTTCGAATATCAGTATTAAAGCGATTATTTTCAAATAATTTAGGACTGGTTTTCTTATGATTTGCTTCGTAAGTTAGTCGTGCGAATTCATCAATTTCAGAAGCAAAAACACATTCGCCTCCTAACCTGTGCATTGCCAAATGAAATCCACCAATTCCTGCAAATAAATCTATAAATTTGAAGTTGTTATTCACTATCGTTTTTATTGCAAATATACACTTAATATTTTGTGGTATTTCTTTCAATTATTTCAACCATTAACCGCTTAATGTGAAAGTTTGTGAGTCAAACAGAGTAAAAAGAAGGATATTTTACCTTTCATAATTTTAAACTGTGCTATTTTTTGTGCAAATTACATTTCCAATTTGTAAACATATCTTATATATCGACCCATAGCATTTTGGTTGAAAAACGTAAAATTTCAAAACACTAAAAATACCATGTATCAGCAATTTACAGACCAAGAAATCGCTCCGTTGGCTTCTATTGAAGAATGGGAAGATGAAGTATTGACGAGGTATCCCGAGCCGAAAACGAAGGTGAAGGAAGATTACAGAAATTATGTGGATTCAGAAAAAGTAGATACTGTCCGAGAGTTTTATCGGCTCAATCATACGTATCAGACCTACGATTTTGTCAAAGAAAAAAGAGCTAATTGGCTCAAGTTTGATAAAAAAGAAATGGGACTTTGGGATGCCGTGGCTTTCTTGAATACCCTCGTGGACGATTCTGACCCTGACACCAGTTTGGACCAAATGCAACATTTATTGCAAACTTCCGAAGCCATTCGTGCCGATGGACACCCAGATTGGTTTGTGCTGACGGGCTTTATTCATGATATGGGTAAGGTACTTTGTCTTTTTGGCGAACCCCAATGGGCAGTGGTGGGCGATACTTTCCCAACGGGCTGTAAACATTCTGATAAAATTGTATATCCAGAATATTTTGAAGCTAACCCTGATGGAAAAGATGAGCGTTATAATACAAAATACGGGGTTTATTCGCCTAACTGTGGCTTAGAAAACGTTCAAATGACGTGGGGACATGATGAATATTTGTATCAAATGACCAAGGATTATTTGCCCGAACCAGCACTTTACATGATTCGTTATCATTCATTTTATTCGCAACATCGGGAAAATGCTTATGACCATTTGATGACCCCACACGACCATGAAATGTTTAAATGGGTTGATAAATTTAACCCCTACGATTTATATTCAAAAGTGCCAGTACCCCCAGATGCCAAGGCTTTGAAACCTTATTACGAAGATTTGGTAGCAAAATATTTACCTGATACTTTTAAATTTTAAACGAAAGAAGAGAAGCCTCAAATTGGGGCTTCTCTTTTTCGTTTAGTCAAATAAATCAATGGAAAACATTAGTTAATGTTATGATTATCAGTTATTTAACTCAAAATTTATAGCTCATATTTCATAACCAAAACCTATTTTATATCAAAACTACCCTCTCCTATTTTAAATCCTTCTGCGTATAATTCGATTTTGTAATGTCCTTCACGGTACTGAATGGCTGAACCCCTGCCGTAAATTATTTCTACGCCTTGCCCAGTATTTACAAACTGAACATCAGTCTTAGCGGTGTAGGTTGATTCTTTCCCAAACATATCAAAATTACCCGAACCAACGCCAGAATCATACAAAACTGCCCCGTCTGGATCAAGCACTCGCATGAAGATGGTCTTCACATCTTGCTTGGCGATTGGGTTGGCTTGCAACTGGAAAACAACCTTTATTTTGTCCACTTTCGAGGCACGATATACACCACCATCACGCTCTTTATTTTTATCAGAAAGTGCTAAGGCTTGTACAAATTGTGCCTGTAAAGCGGACGCACGAGTAACTTTGGCAATCAATTCACGGTTGCGGCGATAGGCATCATCCACCGAATCTGCCAATTGCTGTTTGGATGTTTTCAAGCCCATATTTTCATTCGTGAGCGTCCCATTCTGTGAAAATAAATCTTTATTTTTGGCGACTAATTCTACGTTTTCCTTTTTCAATTGACCCAACTCCGCATCCTTGGCGGCTAATAAGGTAACAAAGTCCGCAATTTTTACGTCATATTTTTGTTTTGAAAAAGAACTTACTTTTTTCAACTGAATTTTATCAGATTCCAGTTGCTTTTTTGCGGCTTCTAATGACTCTACATTTCCGCCTAACACCTTGATTTGAGCTATTTTAGCATCTAATTGTGAGCCAATTGAATCTAACCGAACCCTTGCCGAAGCTAATTCTTCAACCTTTTGATTGATTACTTCAGTTTGGTTTTTAATAGCTGTTTTTGAGTTGTACAATAAATACCCCAAAATTCCAGAGGTGATTGCCAAAACTGCTACTAATACTTTCCAAATGCCGTTATTCTGCGTTGATTCTTCCATGATAATTTATTAAAGTTTTTGATTAATTGTAAATAATTTGTGAGTCAGTGATACATTTTTAAACCAATTTTTAATTTTTGGTGTCTCGAATTTAGCGAATCTCAATGGATTATAGAAATTTTAGCCCGTTTTTTATGGCAGAGCGTTCATAATCGTATAGCTTTGCATTGTCAGTGAACAGTTATCAAGAACAACGAGCGGCGTTCCGCTTATCAGTTAAAAATTATAGGTTTTGAAAATGTCAATCAAATTCAAAATAACTGTAAATGCTTGTCTTGAACGTTGTTTATTGAACATTGTTTGTTGAAAATTAATAAATACAATATGCCCAAATACGACTTCTTAGTGATTGGTTCTGGAATTGCAGGACTATCTTATACTGCCAAAGTTGCTTCTCATTTTGAAGCACTCGGCAAAGACATAAAAATTGCCATCATCACCAAAACCGTTGCCGAAGAAAGCAATACAAAATACGCACAGGGTGGCATTGCGACCGTTTGGAAGGAAGAGGATTCCTTCGAGAAACATATTGATGATACGATGGTGGCGGGTGATTTTTTATCCGATAGAAAAGCCGTTGAAATCGTCGTCCGAGAAGCTCCTGAACGCTTGAAAGAACTGATTGAATACGGAACACAATTTGATAAAAAAGCGGATGGAACTTACGATTTAGTAAAAGAAGGAGGACACTCCGACCAACGAATTTTGCACCATAAAGACTCAACGGGCAACGAAATTGAAAGGGCTTTATTAGAAACCGTAAAATCCCATAAATCAGTAGATTTCTTTACGCATTATTTTGCGGTGGACTTAATCACGCAGCACCATTTGGGCGAAAAAGTTACGAAAGATACGCCTCATAAAAAATGTTTTGGAGCTTACGTTTTCAATACCTTGACGGGAGAAACCGAAACTTTTTTAGCCAAAACAACCTTACTTGCAACTGGTGGAATTGGTCAGGTGTATCAAAGCACGACTAACCCCACAATTGCCACGGGCGATGGTATTGCGATGGCTTATCGGGCAAAGGCTTTTGTGGAAGGAATGGAATTTATTCAGTTTCATCCAACTTCTTTATATCAACCTGGCAAAAAACCTTCATTCCTGATTTCTGAGGCGGTTCGTGGACACGGGGGTATCTTGAAAAATATTGATGAAACCACTTTCATGGAGCGTTATGATGAACGTTTATCGCTCGCCCCACGGGATATTGTGGCTCGTGCCATTGACTCTGAAATGAAGAAAAATGGTGTTGATCATGTGTATTTAGACACTCGCCATCTGGAAGCAAAGGATTTTAAACACCACTTCCCAATGATTTACGATTATTGCAAAGATAATCTCGGTCTCGACATCACGGGTAAGGATATGATACCCGTTGTACCCGCCCAACATTATCTTTGCGGAGGCATAAAAGTCAATGAATTTTCACAGACCAATATTGAACATCTTTTTGCGGCTGGCGAATGTTCGGCAACGGGTTTGCATGGAGCTAATCGTTTGGCTTCTAACTCTTTACTGGAAGCAATTGTTTATGCACATCGTGCGTTTTTGAAGTCCATTGAAACCTTTGAAGAAAACGAATTACCCCCCAATATTCCCGATTGGAATGATGACGGAACAACCAATCCCGAAGAGTTAATTTTGGTAACGGAGATGGCTCGTGAATTGGAATCTATCATGAGTAATTATGTGGGAATTGTGCGGACGGATAGGCGTTTGAAACGAGCGTATGACCGTTTGGAATTAATTTTTATTGAACACGAAGAACTCTATCGACAATCAAAAATTTCGGTTCAAGTTTGTGAAGTCAGAAATATGATTAATGTGGCGTATTTAGTCATCAAAAATGCCATTGCCCAAAAGGAAAACAGAGGATTACATTATAATTTGGATAATATTGGATAAAAGTTTCGATGTTTGATGTTCGTTTTTCGATGTTTGGATTACGAAAAACGAACATCGAAAGCGGAACGCCGCCCGAACGAACATCGAAAATTACTGTTCCTTATAATGAAAAGTCAAACCACCGTCCACATAATAGGTTGAACCCGTTACGTATTTGGCTTCGTTTGAGGCTAAGAAAGCCACCACTGCCGCCACATCTTCGGGTTCGCCTAAACGGGCTAAGGAAATATTATCTTCCAAAGCCGCTAAAAGTGTTGGTTCACTCAATAATTTAGCATTGATAGGAGTTCTGATTGCCCCAGGAGCTACGTTATTGATGCGAATTCCCAAAGGAGCTAATTCTACCGATAAATTACGCATTACCATCTGCATACCGCCTTTGCTGGCACAATATGCCGTAAAATTGGGGAAAGGCAATTCTTCATGCACAGAACTATTATTCACCACCACGCCTTGCCTTTTATTATCTTTGGCGTACTTCACGAAGGCTTGCGTCAGGAAAAACATTCCCTTCAAATTAATATCCATCACCGTATCATAATCTTTCTCCGTTACTTCCCAAAAAGGTGCGTGAATTTCTACCCCCGCATTATTGACTAAAACATCTAATTGCCCAAAAGTCTTCACGGTTTCGTTCACCATCGCAAACACGGCAGCCACCTCCGAAACATCCGACTGAATAAAATGAGCCTTTGCCCCCGTTGCCTCCACCTGTTTGATAGTCTCCGCAACATTTTCATCATTCTTTCTTCCACTAAAGACAACATTTGCCCCTTCCTGAGCCAAACGGACACATATTGCCCTTCCGATACCACGTCCGCCACCCGTTACGAGAGCTACTTTGTCTTTAAATCTTTTCATATTAAATCCTTTTTTTTAATACTAAAATTAATCATTTACCCTCAATGGATACATTTTCATTAACATCGTTTAAATTTTCTGGTTCATTCTACCATTAATTTACCTCCTTATTTCTCATCATGTCTAACCGTATCAACAGCCATTTCGGTAGAGTCTTTTGCGGCTGTTATTTGTGGTAATTCTATTTTTAAAGACGGGTTCAACGTATTGATTCTCCTTTTTGCCAAGTCGATAAAATTACAATCGGGCGTTGGCTTTTTTTGTCTTCTACAGGCTCTGATGTATTCTTGATAGTAGAGAATTGCCATCTCTTTGTCTTGTTTTTTCTTTTCGTAAATCTCTCCTAATCTAAAAACTGCCTTGGGGCGGCTTTGTAAAAGTCTCGTGAAAAGTTTGATGGCGTAATCAGTTTGTCCTAATTTATCTTGAACATCAGCCATTCCAATTTCGTAGTCTGAAATACGGTCGGAAGTACCTAAATCCATAGCTTCATAAAAGTTATTATTCGCTTCATTTAAAGCCATAAGTTCTTCATTCTTGGCTGATTTCAACTGAGCAAAAGCTAATCCAGCATAGACATTTTCAGTCTTTTCGCCAATGTTAATCAAGCGTTTGAAAGTAGCCGTTGATTTGGGTAAAGAATCCAGATAATAATAGGCAGTTCCCAAGAATCTTTGGTAATAAGCCGTTGAATCTCCGAGGCTCATAGTGAAGAGAATATCCTTCATAACTGCCTTAAAATCAGAGGAAATATAAGATAATCTACTTCTAAGATGGCGGATTCTAATGGATGAAGTGTCTAATAAAAAGGCAGAATTAATGAGTGGTTCAGCTAATCCTGTTTCTCCTTTATTGAGATATAAATTAGACAAAGAAGCTAAACTTTCAAGGTCTTGATTGTCAATGGAAATGGCTTTTTTGAGGTACATAACTCCCTCTTTTGCCCGCTCCATGCGGATACTTACACGGGCGAGTTCTTTCCAATAGAAAGTATTTAATGAATCCAAAGAATTGAGTTTTTGATAGGTTTTCAAGGTTTCCGTAAGGTTGTATTCTTTCTCAAAAATAGTAGCTATTTGCAGAAGATTTTCGACTGAATCAGGATTTTTGAGTAACATGGTTTGGTATAATTTTCGAGCCTTAGAGATTCGCCCTAATTTCAGATTACAAAGGGCTTGTTTCTGTAAAACGTCCAATTGCGTACTGTCGCCAATGTTGAGTTTTTCCAATTCTACCAATGCTTGGGTGTACTGACCTTTCTCCATGAGTTCATTAACTGAAACGGTTTTAGTCTGACTAAAAACTTGGGCTGAAAAAAAGAAAGCTAAAAGTAACGTAACAAGGATGTGATTTTTCATGATTAAGGGGAGATTTGTTGTGAAAACTAATTGCTTAGGTGAATATACTACATGATTTTTTGAAAGCAAAATTCTAATGAATTTATAATGTAGATTACGCAATAATTAATGGGTAAATTTTTCCCTAAAAATTCTAAAATTCCTCCATAATATACCATTTTTT
Source organism: Cytophagales bacterium (assembly GCA_038230735.1). Classification (GTDB taxonomy): domain Bacteria; phylum Bacteroidota; class Bacteroidia; order Cytophagales; family Spirosomataceae; genus Arcicella. Next base: position 11,368 of record JBBRMR010000024.1, on the reverse strand, counting down.
ACATATTCTTTTGATAATTGACTTGGTATAATTCTTTTGAAATGTTAAATATACTTAAACAATTTAAAAGAACTAAGTCATGAAAGATCCAATGAATCGTCAACCCCAAACAGACGAAAATTACCCAGATACTGTAAATGTGAATCAAGATGCATTAAGACTTGAAGATGTTAAAGATGACCAAATGCCCGAAAAAACGTGGGATGGACCTTTGGGAGAAGTAGCGAGGGAAGCGTCTTCGCAAGGTTATGCACAACCAGAGGCAGAACCAAGACCCGAGGTTGAGCCGAGACCCAACATGGAACCAGAAATACAACCTGCCCCCGAAAGACCAGATACGGGTTCGCCAAATCCATTCGGCAATCCAGAAACTGAACCACAAGTTCAGCCGCCCACCATTATTCAAAATCCCGTTGCTGAATATGATAGTCAATCGGAGGAAGAGCATACTAAGAATTCGGAGGAAATAGAAGTGGAGAGTATTGAACATTCGGAAAAAGGTAATCTAAACGATATGAAGGGCTATAATGAGCCAAAAGCAAGAGAAAGCGAATTTTACAAGTAAAGGTTTACATATACGAAAGGGCAATAATCGAAAGGTTATTACCCTTTTCTATTTTAATTATTCCAAGAAAAAAGATAGATTTTTACAATAAACGTTAAACATTTCAAAGATTCGATGTAATTTCAAGTATTAATTTTGAAATTTATGCCTTTTATCGAATACGCTGATTATCAAGCCCCTTTTTGGTTGCCCGAAGGACACAGCCAAACCATTTTCCCCTCAATTTTCAGAAAAATCGAAGGCGAACATTACGTGCGTGAAAGAATCAATACGCCAGATGGTGATTTTTTGGATTTGGATTTTAGTAAAGGATTAGGGATTAATGACAGCAAAATAGAGCCTATAACCCCCGAATATCAAACATCGAAAAACGAAAAACAATCAATCATAATTCTATCCCACGGACTTGAAGGCAGCTCTACTCGCCAATACATTATGGGTATGGTCAAGCATTTTAATGCCCATGGATTTGATTGTTTAGCTTGGAATTTCAGGAGTTGTTCGGAAGAATTAAACCAAACCAAAAGATTCTATCACAGCGGTGCAACAGAGGATTTGGATATTGTGGTAAAACACGCCATTTCACAGGGTTATCAAAAAATTTATTTAGTCGGATTTAGTCTGGGAGGTAATTTAACCCTCAAATTTTTGGGAGAAAAAGGGCAAAATCTTTATCCCGAAGTCCAAAAAGCGGTGGTTTTTTCAGTACCTTTGCACCTTTCAAGTGCCAGTAAGACAATCAGTTGGCTTTATGACCAACGTTTTATTCGTTCCTTGAATAAGAAAGTTCTGGCAAAGGCAAATCGCTTTCCTGAATTTGAAATAAACACTTCAAACATCTCGAAAATCAAGAATTTAAAGGATTTCGATGATGCATATACTTCACAACTACATGGTTTTAAAGATGCCGAAGATTACTACGAGCAGAATAGTTCGCTGTATTTTTTGGACAACATCAACATCAAAACCCTGATTATCAACGCTAAAAACGACCCTTTTCTCTCGAAGGAATGTTTCCCTTACGAGCAAGCGAAGCATTTAGAGAAAGTCTATCTCCAAACCCCCGAAGGTGGAGGACACTGTGGCTTTTATCCCGTTGATTATCAAGGGGTTTTGTGGTCGGAGAAGCGGGCTTTGGAGTGGTGTTTGGAAAGTTAAAAATAAACAACGAGTTGATGTACTTCTTTACAGAATCCTCTCTCATACGTCCGAAACCGTCTTTGTTTTGGGTAAAATTACTACTAATTCATAAAACATGGAAAACAGTACATTTATATTTTCACAAATTCTGAAAAACCTGAATTGATAAAGGTTGGTAGAACAAATAAGCATCCAGAAATTCTTGCCAATGAATTAAGTAAGCAGACAGGAACGATTGAAAAGTTTATAGTAGAATGGCATTTAGAGGTAATTGATAATGAAATCGCTGAAAAAGTGGCTCATTTTAAGTTGAGAGGATTTCATCATTCTAAGGAATATTTTTCGATTAGTGTTTATGATGCTCATTTGATACTGGAAAAATTCATTATTCCTCTTTTTGAAATTGAGAAACCTGTAATTTTTTATTCGGATGAATTGCAAAAGAAAATAAAGGTTGAAATAGCCAAGGATAAAGTGAAAAAAGCCGTTGAATTAGCAATGACATTATAGATGTTTCATCTCCACACCCGTAGCTGGTGTCCACAGCGTAGCCGTTAGGTTTAACGTAGAGACAAGGCATTGCCTTGTCTAATTAACGTCCAATTTGTGGACAAAATTTGGATACAGATTAGACAAGGCAGTGCCTTGTCTCTATAATTTTACCAATTTTTAACCTTAAAAATACCAGCCACGGGGCAACATACAGAAAAAAACAAAAAGATTAAAAAAATAAATGTTAACCAACACAGCACAAGAAATTAATTTCGTCATTGATTTTGACTCAACTTTTACTAAAGTAGAAGGACTTGACGAATTGGCAGTTATTGCCCTCAAAGGTCATAAAGACCAAGATAAAATTGTAGGTCAAATAAAAGCAATCACCGATAGAGGCATGGTGGGCGAGATTGGTTTTGCCGATTCGCTTAAAGAACGGGTGGCATTATTGCCCGCCAATCGCTCGCACGTAACGGAGTTGATTGAGTTTTTGATGAGTAAAATCTCCGATTCTTTCGCTCGCAATGAGGCATTTATCCGTGAAAATGCCGAGCATATTTACATTGTTTCCTCTGGTTTCAAGGATTTCATCGTACCTGTAGCCATGTCGATGGGCATTTTGGAAAAGAATGTTTACGCCAATACTTTCACCTACGATGCCGAAGGAAATATTACGGGTTACGATGCCACTAATTTGCTTTCGATGGATAAAGGCAAAGTGAAATTGCTCCGTGACTTAGACCTTGATGGAGATATTTACGCCATCGGAGACGGTTATACTGACTACGAAATGCGTGAGGCTGGTTTGGCAAACAAGTTTTTTGCATTTACAGAAAACGTTGAACGTCAGAAAGTTACCGACAAAGCTGACGAAATTGTGGCTTCTTTTGATGAGTTTTTATACATCAATGGCTTGAGTCGCTCGCAGTCATATCCGAAATCTAAAATTAAAGTTTTACTCTTAGAAAATGTTCATCCATTAGCGGTTGAGGCTTTCAAAATAGAAGGTTTTCAGGTTGAATTATTAAAGGGTGCTTTGGACGAAGACGAATTGATTGAGAAAATCAAGGGCGTTTCTATTTTGGGTTTACGGTCAAAAACTAATTTGACCAAACGGGTTTTGGAACATCCCAATGCCAGCCGTTTAATGTCGGTTGGTGCGTTTTGTATTGGTACAAACCAAATCAATTTGGAAGAATGTGAACGCCGTGGCATTGCGGTATTCAACGCTCCGTATTCAAATACTCGCTCAGTTGTGGAAATGGCAATTGGTGAAATGATTATTTTGACCCGTGATATTATGACCAAATCCAACAAAATGCACGAGGGGATTTGGGACAAATCTGCCACAAATTCTTATGAAATCAGGGGTAAAAAATTGGGTTTAGTAGGCTACGGAAGCATCGGAACACAAATTTCAGTGATTGCCGAAGCCCTCGGAATGGAAGTTCATTTTTATGATGTAGTAGATAAATTGGCACTCGGAAATGCCAAAAAATGTAAGACCTTAGAAGAACTTTTGAACATATCCGACTTCATTTCCATGCACGTGGATGGGCGTAAAGTCAATGCCAATATCATCGGAACAAGAGAATTTGCGATGATGAAAGATAACGTAATTTTCATCAACCTTTCTCGTGGACACGTGGTCGAGATTCCCGCTTTGGTCAATGCCTTGAAATCTGGGAAAGTTTGGGGTGCGGCGGTGGATGTTTTTCCTTCCGAACCAAAATCAAACGATGAAGAGTTTATGAATGAATTGCGTGGTTTGCCAAGAGTTATCCTTACGCCCCACGTGGGAGGTTCAACGGAGGAAGCACAGGCGAATATTGGTGAATTTGTACCGAGCAAATTATTGCAATTTATGAATAACGGAAGCACGTATGGTTCGGTTAATTTCCCAGAATTGCAATTACCCGCCCTTGATAATGCTCATCGTTTGTTGCATATTCATCAAAATGTACCAGGTATTTTGGCAAAAATCAACAATATTTTTGCCAAATACAACGTCAATATTCAAGGACAATACTTGAAAACTACTAACGAAATCGGTTATGTTATTACTGATATTGCCAAAGAATATGCCGATGAAATTGTGGAAGAATTAAAAGGAATTGATAATACGATTAAGTTTAGAATGTTGTATTAATTTTTTTATATTCCCCTAAAAGAGAAAATTTCTGCCAACCAAAATTGGCAGAAATTCTTTTTTTATTGGCTTTCAAAAGAGCTTTCCGCATTTTATTGTATTTTTACCGAAGGATTAAGCAAATAAATATATGGAAACATCATTAAGACCTTCTCAAAGGAAAGTCATTTCTAAAAACTCCCCGAAAGTAAAGCGTAATTTGGATAATTCATCCTTAAAAAAACACTTTGGAAAAGGTGATTTACATATTTGGGATAAGGATATTTATACAGGAGAGTGCAACGAATAAACGAAATGAACGAGATTATTTTAGACACAATTACTTTCGATTATTTAATTCGGAATCAAAAAGCACTTACACCCAAAGCCCTAAAAAGTATCCAAAATGCAGATGCAGTTTATCTTTGTGTTACCAGCATTTGGGAGTTATCTAATCATGTTCGTCAAGGATTAATTCCTCTCAAATCTCCTTTTGAGGCTTTTTATCAGATGGCATTAAGTCAATTGGGAATTATTCTCTTAGATACTCAATGGACTGCCCTAAGCTACCTTTCCAAATTCGATTATCAGATTATTGAAAAACCTTGGGAAAGAAATGAAGACGGTATTATTACGACAGGTGTGAAACGTGAATTACACAAAGACCCTTTCGACCGTATGATTCTTGCTCATGCCATTTCGATGAATTTACCCATTGTCAGCCCTGACACATTTTTCCCTTCTTACCGCAACCTTGGCTTACAAGTCATTTGGTAATTATCAATCCACAGAAATTATGCGTAAAACATACTTCACCCCAGGTCCAGCCGAACTTTTTCCGACTGTCGAACAACATTATCGTGATGCTTTTGAGCAACAATTAGGCTCAATTTCTCATCGTTCACAGAAGTTTCGGGATATTTATGAACACACCGCCGAACAGCTTAGAACCTTGATGAATATTCCTGAATCAATGGGGATTTTCTTTACGGGTTCGGCTACTGAAATTTGGGAAAGACTGATTCAAAATACGGTTGAACACGAAAGTTTTCATTTGGTAAATGGCTCATTTTCAAAGAAATTCCATGATTGTTCACTTGATTTGAACAAATACGCCCACAAAATGGAAAAACCTTTTGGCGAAGGTTTTGATAATTCAGAAATCATCGTGCCGGAATATGCCGAGTTGATTTGTGCCACTGCCAACGAAACTTCTGCGGGTGTGCAGATGCGTCCTGCCGAGATTCATAAATTGAAACGTGCCAATAAAGATAAGTTTATTTGTGTGGATATGGTGTCCTCTGCCCCTTATCCAGATTTGGATTTCAACACGGTGGATTCTGCGTTTTTCTCCGTTCAAAAATCATTCGGAATGCCTGCTGGTTTGGGCTGTTGGATAGTTAATAGAGCGATGTTAGAGAAAGCTGAACGGATGAAAACCCACGAAAACCCCATCGGAACGTACCATAATTTACCCTCATTATTCAAAAATTTTGAGAAATACGAAACGCCCGAAACGCCTAATGTTATGGCAATTTATGTATTGGGAAAAGTGGCGGAAGACTTTAATAAAATCGGGATTGAAACTATCAGAAAACAAACCGAAAAGAAGGCAAAAATGCTTTATGAATACGCCGATAAATGTGATTATTTAGATATTTTCGTAAAAAATCCAGACCATCGTTCGCAAACGGTTGTGGTAGTGAATGTATTAGAAAAATCTGCCGCTGATATTATCAAACAAGTTCAAACCGAAGCCAATATGGTAATTGGGTCGGGCTATGGCGATTTTAAGGATACTCAACTCAGAATTGCTAATTTTAACTCGGTTGATTTGGGTCAAATTGAGACTTTGATTGAGGCTTTGAAGAAAGTGTAGATATCGATGTTCGTATCTCAATATTGGAGGTTCGGGAAAATACAAAATTCAGAAAATGAGATTATTACGTTAGGCAAAACCAAAAATATGGGTATATTTGTTCTAATAAAAATATAAGATTATGACAACAGTTTTGGATAGAGAAAAAATTAGAAAATCTCTAAAAAATTTGGTTATCGAAGAGCCAAATTTTATGAATGAATTGATTTCTGAACTGAGCGAAGATTTGAAAAAATCTAAAAAAAATCGTTTAGAACAAATCGTTAAAGAAGATTTTGAAGAATACGGTGAGGTTTTTAAAGCATTAGCATAATGACGTTATATTTAGAAAAAGAAGATGTAACGTTTATAAATCAGCTTACAGTAGAGGCTCATGGTGGCAACTTTATGCCCCCCAATAATTTTCTTCACGAAGAGAATCTTGATTATTTATTAGAAACAGTTCAAGCAGAAATGTTTGGGCAAGAACTTTATCCAACTATTGCGGATAAAGCGGCTTTGTATTGTTATAATATTATCTGTAATCACATTTTTACTGATGGTAATAAACGTACAGGTTTAGAAGCTAGTCTTTCGTTCCTAAAACTAAATGGCTTTAGATTGAATAAAGAGTTACCCAAAAAAGATTTATACGATTTCATCATCAAAGTAGCTTCTGGAAATTCAAGTTTAGAAGAATGTAATGAATGGTTTAAGGATAATATTATATCAAATATCGCTTTGTGAAAACTATACCTCATGTCAACCCAAACCCTAAAAAAACTCTCTTTTCAATCATTTGCGTACACTTTTGGTATGTTATTAATTTGGATTCTCTTCAATTCTGTCCTCACGGGTAGCGTTTGGGAAGGCATGGAAATCAGCAAATCTGCCCTTACGGTAGAGTATTGCGAGTTCAACGATACAGGTAAATTCTTTCACCAATCTATGAATACTTATTCCAATTTGGTGTATTTCTTTTTTGGGATATTTATTTGCTTAATTGGAAAGCAAGATGCTAATAATCAAGGACTTAATACAAAAAATAGATTAGCAAATTTCCCCGAATTATCATTTTTGATTGGCATTTCCTTCATTTATTTGAGCTTCGGGAGTGCCTTTTTTCATGCCTCACTCACGTGGATAGGTCAACGGGTGGATATGAACGGCACTTATAGCCTTAGTATTTCCATTTTGCTAATTGCTTTGTATAGCGTATTTTATAAAATTGAATTTTCAAAAACAGCAAAAAGACGTTTGATTGTATCTGCTTTTGTTCTAATTATTGCTTTTTACCAAATCGCTTTGCTCATTTCAAGTAGTATTCTTTTGCCCATTTTTATCTTCTCTGCGTGGATTTTGATTACCGTTAATTATTTTCAGTTTCCCAAAGAACGCTCTCTCATTCTCGCCCTCCTTAGTATAGTTTCTATCGTTATTGCCTTGAAAATCAGAACAATTGATGTTCAGAAAATCAACTGCAACCCTTATTCATTGTATCAAGGACATTCACTTTGGCACTTTCTGGCGGGATTCAGTAGCTTTTGTAGCTACGCTTTTTTTCGGTTTAGTCCATTCTCAAAATAGTTTTGGGTACTTTCTTGGAGGATAGTGCTTTTATAGAAAATTGGGTTTATCATCAAACCATTTATCTATTCAATTCCCATGAAAAAATCCCTCCAAATTCTCCTTCTGACTTTGCTTGTCCAAATCGGATATGGGCAGAAAAGTAAATCTCCACCCCAATTTAGGAAGCAAATGATTGCGGCAGAAAGTTTTGAAGCCGTTGGGGTTTTTGATGTCAATAAAGATGGTTATTTAGATATTGTATCGGGCTATTATTGGTATAAAGGTCCTACCTTCCGAGACCGTGTATATACGGGTGAAGTCAAACGCTTTGGCGAATATTGGGATTCGTTTTCTGTCCTTCCGATGGACGTTAATAATGATGGCTGGACAGATTTTATCTCGGGCGGTTGGTGGGGAAAAACCCTCAAAATCTATGAAAATCCCAAAAATGATGGACTCTGGAAAGAGACAATCATTGATTCTTGTGGAAATGTAGAAACCACTCGCCTTTTTGATGTGGATGGCGATGGCGTAGTAGAAATTTGCCCCAATAATCCCTCAAAACCCCTCAAATATTATCGTCTCGAAAATGGAAGATTTAAGAAATATCCCGTGGCAGAAATGCAAGGACACGGCTTGGGTTTTGGCGATATTAATGGCGATGGCAGAGGCGATTTTGTCTCAGAAAATGCTTGGTACGAAGCCCCCAAAGACCTTCAAAGTGGTAAATGGATAACGCATCAAGATTTTAGTTTGGGGAAGTTGAGCATTCCCATCGTCATAACCGATGTGAATAAAGATGGTTTGCCAGATTTTATTGCGGGACAAGGACATGGCTACGGATTAGATTGGTACGAGCAAAGCCTTGATAATCAGAAGAATAGAATTTGGAAGAAACATTCCATAGATTCTCTCAATTCACAATATCACGAAATGGTTTGGACAGATTTAGACGGAGATGGACAAAATGAACTCGTTACGGGCAAGCGATTTCGGGCTCATGATGGCAATGACTTAGGAGCAAATGACCCCACAGGCTTGTATTATTTTAAGTGGGATGGTCAGAAATTCATAAAAAATATCATCAGTTATGGCGTTTTGGGTATGGGTAAAGGCACAGGCATACAAATGGCAATAATTGACTTGCAAGGAAAGGGCAAAAAAGATATTGTTGTGGCAGGAAAAGATGGACTTTATATTTTTTGGAACGAATAAAAACCATCAATTTAAGGTCGGTCAATGGTAATTTTCCTAAATTCTTTCCGACCTTTGCGGAAATAATCAACGACATTTTCTTTTTATGAAACCTAACCAAAGACCTTACATCATTGGCATTACAGGCGGCAGTGCATCGGGTAAAACCATGTTTTTGAACGACCTTTTAAAGTCATTTTCAAAAGAAGAAATCTGCCTAATTTCACAAGATAATTATTACCGAAATCGTCAAGACCAAGAAGTTGATGCTCAAGGATATATCAATTTTGACGACCCAAAATCATTAGATTTACATCAATATGCCCTTGATATTCAGACCATTAGAAATGGCAACTCGTTTCAAAAACAAGAATATACTTTCAACAATCCTGACCTCATTCCCAAAATGATGACCTTTGAACCCAAGCCCATTATTGTGGTAGAAGGACTATTCGTTTTTTACTACAAAGAAATTGCTGACCTCTTAGACTTAAAGGTTTTCATTGATGCTAAACGTAAACTTCGTCTAAACCGTAGAATTAAAAGAGATGGTGCTGAACGGGGTTACGGAGAGCAAGAAGAGGTTTTGTACCGATGGAATAATCACGTAGAACCAGCTTTCCAGAATTACATAAAACCTTATCGAAAAACTGCCGATTTAGTCATTCCAAATAATGTTCATTTTGAGAAAGGATTGGAGATTTTAGTGGGTTATTTGAGGGGGAAAATATAAAAAGTCTTGAAGTCAAAAGTCGTATGTCGTAAGTATTTTATCGTGGCAAAATACTTACGACATACGACTTTTGACTTATTACTAAAATCTACATCCCCACCTTTGGCAAAACGGGTAAACTCTCGTTTCCGTCTTCGCTAACTGCCTGAACAGCAAAGAAATAATGGTCTTTTGAATAGGGAAGTACAATTCCATTTTTCGTAGTAAAAATCTTCTTTTGCCAAAACGGTTGGTATGTCTCACGCATCAAAACGTAATAACCTTTCACTTTTCCAGATTTGGGTACTTGCCAAAATAAAGTAGTTGAATTGGTCAAATTTTTAGTATCAATCGTCAAATTCTGAACCGTTGAAGGAGCTTTGGCTAAATTGGATAAAGTTGCCAAATTCATTGCCGTGTTTTTACGAAGATACTCGAAATCCATAAACTCTGCTAAATCACCGTAACGAATCCCTTTTTCAGTCCGAATATCTTGGTGCTGATGCTCATAATTCTCATTCATTTCCGTAATTCTGACCGCTGGAAAGCCTTTTTGAACAAATGGCGTATGGTCACCGCCCCGCAAGAAACGGTCATTTCTATATACCATCACCACTTCCAAATTATCAACGTATCGCTCACCAACTTCTTTCGTATAGCGTGCCAATGTGCGAGCTTTCCCATCATTTTCTTGTCCAAAATTACGGATGCTTGATGCCTTTTTATCCAATTCAAAAAATGGCAAACCTTCACTAAAAATTCGTACTTTGGTATTATCAATGATGTTGGTTTCGTTGGAATGATTTGAACCCATGATGTCATTATTCAAAATTCCTTCGATATTCCACTTTTCTTCCACCGCCTTTGTTGCCAAATATTCAGCTCCTAAAAGTCCTTGCTCTTCACCGCTAACCACCAAGAAAATGACTGTGGCAGGAAATTTTGCTTTCGCCATAACTCTCGCCAGTTCAATTACCGCCGCCGTTCCCGAACCATCGTCATTGGCTCCAGGAGCATCATCGGTACGATTCATTACGTTTGAAACACGGCTGTCAATATGTCCCGAAACCAAGAAAATACGGTCATCGGTTGGGTCAGAGCCTTTCAGCGTTGCCATTACGTTGCCCATTTGTATATCCGCATCCACCCGTTTGGCATCTTTGGGTTGTGTCCACGAGTCAATTTTGGCAGTCATTCTTCCATCAGATTGTTTGGCAAATTCTTGAAAACGGCTTAAAACCCAAGCCCGTGCTGCCCCAATGCCTTTTTTGGAGTCGGTGGTTGTGCTTAATGTATTGCGAGTTCCAAATTTTACTAAATTCTGAATATGCGATTTCAGACTATCCGAATTTATTTCTGAAACCATACTTTCAATAATAGGGTCTCGCTGAATGGTTTTTTGAGCGAATATTTTAGTAAAAACGGTGGCAATTAGGAGGAATGAAAAGGTAAATTTTTTCATGGTTTGTTGTGGGGTTTGTGATGAAGATAGAATTTACAAAATCTTTTGATTTTTGCCAAAATTAATGGTCAAAGTCTCATATATTTTTATCTTTTGAGAACGGAACTTATCTTTGTGCTGTTTCGATTTTCGTTATTCGATGCTTGATGTTTGGCTATCCATTCCGAACATCGAATCCCCAACTTCGCACATCGAATCCCGAACAACGAACATCAAACAACGAATATGTCCCATCAGTCGCTTAT
>JBBRMR010000023.1:0-60329 GCA_038230735.1 Cytophagales bacterium | reverse complement strand
TATCGTAATAATTTTAGTATCAATTTTAATATCAAGTATTTCAACCGATGGCAAATTGAGTAATTCTTCGTAAAAAGTAATCTTTTCCATTATCAAGATTACGAAAAATTTATAACTCCACAAAAACTGTCAGAGAACCAGTTATATTTAATAAGTGCCGTTATTTAGTGGGAAAACATCAACGGCTGGAAACCTCCACTTACAACTAAAAACAATCAAAAAACTAAATAAAACCATAAGCATATCATTTATCTGAGTTGCTAAATAAATAAAAATGGCAAATACCGCAGACATCAAAAACGGATTAGTAATTAAGTATAATAATGATTTGTATTCAATTACTGAATTCCTCCACGTTAAGCCAGGCAAAGGTCCTGCTTTTGTAAGAACAAAATTAAAATCATTGACTACGGGCAGGGTGATTGATAATACCTTCAATGCGGGGGTGAATATCTATCCTGTGCGGGTGGAACGTCGGGCTTTTCAATATCTTTATGCAGAAGAATTCGGGTTTACTTTTATGGACAACAACACTTTCGAGCAAATCACCCTCAACAAAGAAATGGTGGAAGGTTCTGATTTGATGAAAGAAGGACAAGAAGTAGAGATTTTGATTAATACCGAAACCGATTTACCCATCTCTTGCGAAATGCCCATGTTTGTGGAATTGGTGGTAACATATACCGAACACGGTATCAAAGGCGATACAGCAAATGCTCCTAAAAAACCCGCAACGGTGGAAACTGGTGCAACAATCACCGTTCCGTTATTTATCCAAACTGACGAAAAAATCAAAGTAGATACTCGTACTTATGAGTATGTAGAAAGAGTTAAATAGCACTCCATAACAATCCCTAAAATGGAAAATAAAGAAATTCAAACATTACTTGACTTTATTGCACAGTCAAATCTTGATGAGGTAAGTATCGAAACTTCCGAATTAAAACTATCGGTAAAAAGATACGGTGTTGCTCCCGTGGTTCAGCAAGTGGTTGCGGCGGCGGCTGCTCCCGTGGCGGTTGCTCCCGTGGCACAAGCGGCCGCTCCTGTTGTACCTGCTCCCGTAGCACCTGCAGTTGCCTCGAACCGAGTTACGATTAAATCTCCCATGATTGGAACGTTTTATCGTTCAGCGGGTCCCGATAAGCCTTTATTTACTGAGGTCGGTGGAGATGTTACCGTTGGGCAAACCGTTTGTATCATCGAAGCTATGAAACTTTTTAACGAAATAGAATCAGAAATTTCGGGTAGAATCGTGCAAGTTTTGGTAGAAAACGCCACGCCAGTAGAATACGACCAACCTCTTTTTGTTGTAGAACAATAGTTAGTTATGAATTATGAGTTATGAGTTATGAGGTGCGAGTTGTGAATATTAAACGGTCTGCCGTAGCGATTAGGAGTTATGAAATTAAATATAGTTCAATTTTATGTTCTATATGTTCAGAATTACAGCTTATCATTGCAGTCTATCATTCATAACTCATCATTCATAACTCATAACTCATACCTAAAAATATGTTTAAAAAAATACTCATTGCTAATCGTGGTGAAATCGCTTTGCGAATCATTAGAACGTGCCGAGAAATGGGCATTAGAACGGTGGCGGTTTACTCAACTGCCGACCGTGAAAGCCTCCACGTAAAATTTGCGGACGAAGCCGTTTGTATTGGTCCTCCGCCAAGCCGTCAATCATACTTAAATATTCCTGCCATTATCTCGGCGGCGGAAGTAACGGGGGCGGATGCCATTCACCCTGGATATGGTTTCCTCTCTGAAAATGCTGAATTTTCAAGAATTTGTGCTGAATATGGCATCAAATTTATTGGAGCAAGTGCCGACCAAATCAATGCAATGGGCGACAAGGCAACTGCCAAATCGACCATGAAGAATTCGGGCGTTCCCGTGATTCCTGGTTCGGAAGGTTTGATTGATACCGTTGAAGAAGCCAAAGAATTAGCCAAAGGCATCGTTTACCCCGTTATCATCAAAGCTACGGCTGGCGGTGGTGGACGTGGTATGCGTATTATTCGTAACGAAGACGAATTTGAAAAACTTTGGGATGATGCCAAAATGGAATCAGCGGCGGCTTTCGGAAACGATGGTTTGTACATGGAAAAGTACGTGGAAGAACCTCGCCACATCGAAATCCAAATTGTGGGCGACCAATACGGAACAGTTTGTCATTTATCAGAACGTGATTGTTCGATTCAACGTCGCCATCAGAAATTGTGTGAAGAAACACCTTCGCCAGCCCTCACGCCCGAATTGCGTCAGCGTATGGGAGAAGCAGCCGTAAAAGGAGCAGCCGCCATAAAATATGAAGGGGCAGGAACGATAGAATTCCTTTTGGATAAGCATGGAGACTTCTATTTTATGGAAATGAATACTCGAATCCAAGTGGAACACCCTATTACTGAGGAAGTTACCGATTTTGATTTAATTAAAGAACAAATAAAAGTAGCGGCAGGCATTCCGATTTCGGGAGAGAATTATTTTCCAAAATTATTTGCTTTGGAATGTAGAATCAATGCCGAAGACCCCGCTCATAATTTCCGCCCATCGCCAGGGAAAATTACCAATTTACATTTGCCAGGTGGTCATGGGGTTCGGATTGATAGCCACGTTTATTCGGGTTATACCATTCCCCCAAACTATGATTCAATGATTGCGAAGGTGATTGTGTCTGGTCAAAGCCGTGAGGAAGTGCTTTTACGGATGAAGCGTGCCTTGCAGGAATTTGTGATTGAAGGTATCAAAACCACGATTCCTTTCCATATCAGATTGATGGATGATGAAATCTTTAAATCAGGCAATTTTACGACTGCGTTTATGGATACTTTTGATATGAGTGGATTGTAGAATTCGATGTTCGTTTTTCGATTTTCGATGTTTGGTTTACTTCCGAACATCGAAAAACGAATCACAAACATCAAAATAAAAAGCCTTTGAAAATCAATTTCAGGGGCTTTTATTGTTTATTTTCAGCATATACGAATAAACAGAGTTATTTCTACATATCAAAATTTAAACCCAAATTTTAATAATACTTGTCGTGAGCGAAGCATAAAATTTGTGGTTGATGAACTATTATCGGCAAAATTGATTGTTTGAAAGGAATTTTCGTTCGTTAAATTTCTGGCGTATAGATTCATTTCAAAACCGCTTTTTTTGAAGCGATAGGTTGTAGAAAAATCTAAAAATAGATAATTTTGGGGTTGTATTCCCGCACTTTCAATTAAATATTTATTTGCTTCAAATCCGCAGGTTAATTGTTTAGAAAAAATCAAATCCGTTTGAAGTCGAATATTAGTTTTATTAAAATTGACTTTACTGTCCGTAATATTTGTCTTGATATTATTAGTTGATTTGGTGAAATTTATATCAAACTGTGTCTGTAACCAATTGATTGCTTTTGCACTAAACCCAAATGAAATATTTTTACTTATATTCTCAATAGTAGCCAATTGATTATCAGACACTAAGCGAACAGATTGCTGGTTTTGAACGGACACCCCAAGCGTAAATTTAGTTTTTATTTCATACACGTACTTGCTCATATCCGCAGAAATGTTCTTGTTAAAAGTAGTATTATTTTCAAATGTTTTTACTTGTCTTAAATAAATTCCATCAACCGTTTGAACGGGTAAAATATTATTTTTTATTTCGCTTATTCCTCCTCTGATATTAAAAAACCAGAAATGAATTATATCTTTAAAATTTATGGAAAGGTTGCCTGAATGTATCTGATTTTCAGGCAATTGACCCTCGTTTCTGGATATATTCCTATAATTAGACAAGATAAAATCCTTATTAAAATCATTAATTTCAGCAATTCGATAACTGTATGAGTAACCCATATTTGTCGTCCATTTTGAATTGAAAAGATAACTCATATTCAAACGAGGTTCTCCATAAATTCGTTTTCTATCAAAATTTTGCCAATACAAAACACTTATAGGTAGGTTGAAATTCAACTTAAATCTATCGTTAATAATTGAATAACCTGTTTCAGCAAATAGTCTCCAATAGGATAATTTTTGACTACCCATCAATAAACTACTATCTCCTATAAGTTTTGAAGAAGGAAATCCTGTAAGTTCAGAGGTAAGATTTTGATTTGAATATTCTATTCCAGTTTTGACATTTAGTTTTATTTTCTTGTTTAAAATAAAATTGGTGTAAAGGTTAAAAAAACTTTTCTGAATCCTTACATCTTGAAATATATGCTGATTCTTACTTTCCAAAGCGACATTTAACGATTGTGGGGAATCCAAGTAATAAGCCCACATTTTAAACTCAAAAATATTGTTTGTTACACTTCTTTTCAAGATTTTCAATTCATCTGACACCCATTTTGTATCAAATTTATTGCCCTGTAAAACAGTTTGAGTATTATCATTGGTTTTGTTTAGAATATTACCATCAATATTATTCCAAATTGATTTTACGATTAATTTATTACTGAAATAATATTTTGGCTGATTAGCAACCATGGATAATGACCCTTCGATTTGATTTTTAGCATATCTGTTATCTTGATTTTCTTTAATACTAAGCGTATCTTTTCCTAAAAAATATCGTGTTTCACTTGAACCTTGATTAATTTTCTGGTCTTTTAAAAAATCAATATTTAAGACCGTTTCATAGATTTTACCAACAGTCCAAAGGTTTTTTGATGTAACATAATGCGTCTGATTATTGAGGAAAAATCGTTGGTCGAGAGCTGGCGGATTTAATCCGATAATAGAAGTTAAGGGATTGGCATTTTTGGATAAAACAGAACGAGGTCCCATTTCAAAAAATTGGTCAGAAGTCAGTATGAGAGTATAAAGGGATAAATCTACCCCTGTATTATTATTACTCAGAACACTAAATGATTGCGTTTTTTTATTAATTCGAATTAAACTTAATGTATTTTCGTACAGATAATCTTCTGTACTTTTACCGATGCCTGCATCTAATTTTTTTATCCATTTTGCTTTGGCATCTTCTTTAAAAATAACGTTTAATCCCGCTTTTTCAGAAAATTTTATGTCTGTTAGCATCCTAATTGGCTGATGATTTTCCAACACTTCGATGCGTTCAACGTCTTGCCAACGAAAATTATCGTTGGCGATTTTGTAATTTCCCTGAAATAAGTCTTTCCCTTCCGTATAATATTTGTTGATTGACTCCCCGTTGTATTTAATCGTTCCGTCCGTACCAACATCAATACCAGGAAGTTTTTTGAGAACATCGCCTAAATTTCGGTCGGTAGCATTGGCGAATTTTTTGATGTCATAACTAATTGTATCGTGGCTTTGACGAATTGGGGGCGTTTTAACGATAACTTCTTGTAGTTCAATAGGTTGCGAACTGAGAATAAAGTCTTGATTTAGATTAAACTTCGTTATAATCCGTTCTTCAATTTTGTAGCCCATCATAGACACGACAAGCCTAATAGAATCCTTTTCTAAGTTTTGATTTATCCGATAAATTCCTTTTTGATTACTTATGGCGAAGGCTTTGATGGACGTACTGCCAAACTCATATACACGTACACTTACCCCTGATAAAGGTTGTTGGTTGGTATCAGTTATCTGACCAGACAATACCGTTTGAGAAAACGTATATTGACAAAGGAATATTAAGAGTAGTGATAAAATCCATTTCAAATAATCATTTTTCATCAAAAGGTCAATTATCCGTTAATTCCATCGGGTTGTAGGGAAATTTGAATTTCATTAGTTTTTGTACAAAAGGGTCATTGCTATTTTTAGAAATTTCCTCTTGCTGAGTAGCATTAGTAAATCCTGCTGGGTTTGCAGCAAACTCTTTGTAAATCCTGTTAAAGACAGTTCTTTTTGATACAATTGCCTTTGTAGGTTTTGGAGCAATTGGATAATCTATTTTTTCAATGGAGATTGCCTCAAAAAAATAATCTTGTTTCGAGTCTATCACTTTTAGAATTAAGCCTGGCAAACCATTAAATTTCCAAGGACCTTCACTCACATTAATTCCTTGGGCAAACCAGGCTTCATATTTCCGACCCCTAAATTGACAAGTTGCTTTTTGACAAACTTGATTCAGAACTTTCATCGTATCAGGCAATATTTTCCAAGCAAAATCAGGGTTTTGCTCTTCAAAAGTGAAAGTTTCATTTGCTATATTATCAAAAACTGTTAATTGATTATCACTATATTTTTTGTAGATTTTAATTTTTAATCCTCTTTTTTTATAGTTTGAAAATGAAACAGAAGCATCCATCGGTTTATCACCATTATTTTTCTTCCACTCAATTTGTTCATTGGTTCGTTCTTCGTTGTAAATACTAAAGTAACGACTCATATTTTTGGTTATTTCAAGTCCAGTTAAATCTTCCTGTGTATTTTGTCTTTTACTTGTGTCCGACACAATTATTACTTTATATTTGCACAACAAGTAAGCGTTTTCGGGGGTATTTTGAGCAAAAGAGTATTTTTTATCCACAAGAACTGTGAATGCTAACATTAGGATTAGAAATTTTAATGAATTTGTCAAATTTTTTATTTTTCTGTTAATTCAATGGGATTATATGGTAGTACATACCCCTTTAATTTTGCGGCTACATTAGGATTTATTGCCTCTATATTTTCTCCCATCATTGGTGTCGTTAGATAATACTGGTATATTTTCAAATACTGTTCTTTACTGACTTTTTTTGCGTTTATTTCTCTATGAGCTATTTCAGAATTATTTTTTTCAATTGCCACTGCTTCAAAACTGTAATCATTTTTTAAATCTCGAATCTTCAATATTAAACCTGGTAAACCATTAAATTTCCAAGGTCCTTCACTCACATTAATACCTTGGGCAAACCATGCCTCATAACTTCGCCCTTTAAATTGGCACGTAGCTTTTTGGCAAATTTGATTCAATATTTTCATTGTATCAACCTCAATAATCCAATTGAAATTTGGAGATGATTCTTCAAAAGTGTAATAATTTTGACCAATTTTATCAAAAAAAATGGTTGAGTTATTTGTGTAATTTTTATAGACCATCATTGGTGTTCCCATTGTTTTAATCATTTTAAGTCCTTCACCTGGTGCCATTCTTTCCCCAGCATGATTTTTCCTAAAATCTGCACTTGCTTTTTCATAGTTATCGTAATTGATACTATAATAAAAGCTTCCTGATTTACTTATTTCAAGCGTTACAAATTCGTCCCTTATTCTTTCTCTCTTGTTAGTATCTGATATAGACTTGAATGAATATTTGCATAAAAGATATGCTTTCTCAGAAAATGTTTGTGAACTTATGTTACTAACATTAACTAATAGCACAAAATTTAAAATTAAAAATCTAAACTTTATCATAAATTTAATATTAAAGATTTAAAAATTTGAAGATATCATTGAAGTAGGGAAATAGTAGTACTATTAACATCCCACTATTTATTAAGAATAATGTGGTAACTTTTATTCTGATTGCTTGTTGCAACTTTATCGTAAAAAAAGTTAAAGATATTCCGACAGTAATAAACCAAATTGAAGTTATCAGCTTTTCCCAAAGATATAAACTTCTTTTTGAGAATGAGATGTAATTAGATTTTGAAAGTAAATATCCAAAAGATTGAATATCAGTTTTGAATAGGAAAACCGTTAAAATTATCATTACTGTTCCAAGGCATAATATTAAGATTACTCCTTTCATTATTCTTTCGTAAATATCGACCCTCAGAATTTGCGGTTTAACATCCCAAGTAATTATTTTTTGAATACTTAAAAAAAGCAAAAAAAGAGAAACAAATGAAATAAGTTCTTTAAGAATTATGAATGTTGTTCTCGCAAATATGATTTTAGAACCTTTATCTCCTGTAAAATGACTTCCATGAAAGATCAATCCTTGCTTAGTAATATTCAATAACAAGATTAAAAAACAGAATAACAATAGGTATCTAAACATTTTATAAAATTTTTGGAATAGTGGCTTCAATAATCGCTGCTACAAGAAGCAGTAAACTTCCTGTAAAATATTGATATACCATTTGCTCAGAAATTAAGGAAGCATCATAAGAAAACTGCTTCTTTTTGATGAAATCTTTTACAACGTAAAAACTTCGCAAACCTATACTTCCCATCAAAAAAAATGCAAATAATTCAAGTGGGGCATGAAAAACAAGTCTTTTAACAAGCCCTATCTCACCTCCTACTTTACTTATATCAAAATGATTCATTTCAAAGCCAGATTTTAATCCATTGAATACTACGGCAAATACAGTTGCAATTCCTCCCGTAAAATAACCTATGAATACAATAAAAATAGCTATAAGATAATTATTAAAAAATATTTTTCGCAATAAGGGAAGAAAATCCATTGACTCAGAACTCAATTTTTTAACTTGTGGAGTGATTGTTGCAAAAAATAAGTTTCCGAAATACTTACCAACTATAATTGAAAACAAAAAACACATTACTAAAAACAGTATCAGTTTAATAGTTTGCCTATCAAATACCACCTTGAAAAAGAATATCATAACCTGTAAAATTTAATTTTATTACTGATAAGGCTTTCGGAATTAAGTTTCCCGAAAGCCTTACTTTTTTTTCACAAAGCATCAAAAGTCGCCCAGTCACCACCAGACTCACACCAAGCGTCATCACAGGCTGCAAATTGAGAGTACCCTTGATTCAAGTAATGTGCATATTGAAACTGACTTACTTTTTTTTCACTATTTTCCAATAATGTAACTCCAATACTCGCTACAACTGCGATTGCCACTAATAATTTCTTCATTGTTTTTTTGTTTAAAATGTGAAATATTTATTGATAATTTACGTAAACTCCTCTGAATATATATTTCACAAACCTATCAAAGTTTCTGTTATCCCGCAATACGTACCATCCGCCATTTTTTAGTTTTCTTCCAAATATTTTACAACGTTCAACGAAAACACCAAAAGTTCATCTTTGTGTTTGAAGTCTAATTTCTTCCGAATATTTCCTCGGTGACGTTCGGTGGTTCTGTAAGAATTTGCTATCTCTTCGGCTATTTCTTTGGTTTCTTTGAATTTACCAATGTACTGAACCACTAATTTTTCAGTATCGGTTAGCTGACTATACTGATTAAGAATTTCATATTTTTTCTTATCTTCCGCAATCATTCCTTTGGCTTTATCAACAGCTTCTTGAAATCGTTTTTCTGAAAAAGGTTTGTGCAGACAGTCAATTACTTTCACGCCAGATGTCTGTGCCAACATTTCAGGAAAACCAGAAACAAAAATAAACCAAGAATGTTGATGGAGTTTTACCCAAAGGTCTAAGCCTGAAATATGGGGCATATTCAAGTCGGTAATGATTAAATCGGGAGGATTTTTTAGAGCATAGTCTAATCCAATCTGTGCATCTGTAAAAGTGCTTTTGATGGATAATGTGGGAATCGTTGAAGCATATTCCGTCAAAATTGGTAGAGCGTTTGCTTCATCATCGAATAGTAGGCAAGAGATTGTTTTCACGGGTGTTGGGTATATTTTTAATAGAGAAGTTTAATAATTTATGTCAAATGTAGAAAATGAAATTTAAAATAACAAAATCACCCCCCCCCCTTATTTTTTATATTATTATTTGAATGAAGAATTTTTAAACAATATTCTCAAAATTAAATGTGCAATGAAGATTATATTTTCCTTAAACTTAAGATTTCTCTACTCTTGTGATATAATTAACAAAAATATATCATCAAATTCAAACCTTCTAAAATAAAAATAACAGCCATTTATCATAAAAACCTTGCGTTTGTCGTTGAATCACTACTATATTTGAATAAAAACTCTAATCATTTCAAACCCAAATCTACTTCAAATGACTCGTAAAATTTACTACGCCCTCACAGGCATCATTTTGTTCATTTCTACCGCTTTCACATTTACAGACGAAGGTAAATCTCTTACCGAAAAAATCCTTTTGCAATTGGAAAAATATCGGCAAAACACTCCCCAGGAAAAACTGTATTTGCATTTCGACAAGTCTTATTATATGGCGGGTGAAACGATGTGGTTTAAAGGCTACCTTTTTGAGGGAATTCAACACGGCATTGATTCGGTTAGTCGGGTCGTTTATGTGGATTTAGTCAATGAATTAACTGGCAAAATTATTGCCAATCAAGTTCTGAAATGTGAAGGTTCAACACACGGAGACATTGCCTTACCTGATTCGCTTGAAGAGGGCGTTTATCACATTCGAGCTTATACGAATTACATGAAAAACTTCTCGAATGAATACTTTTTCAACCAAGATTTCAAAATCTGGCAGGGAAAAAATAAAAGCCGTCTGACGGACGATAAAGTAGCCAAATTGACCCAAGCTGCTGATGTTCAGTTCTTTCCCGAAGGCGGTAATTCCGTTATCGGATTGGATTCTCGAATTGGGTATAAAGCACTCAATATTGTCGGCAAAGGCATTGATATTCAAGGCTTTGTTTTGGATAGTGGTAAAGATACGGTGGTGGCTTTTCAATCGGAACATTTAGGGATGGGCGTTTTCAATTACACCCCCGAAGCCCAAAAAACTTACACGGCTTTTGTCAAGCAAAATGATGGAAAATACCGAACTTTTAACCTGCCCAATGCTTATGAAAAAGGCTTTTCGATGGCGATTGATAATCTTTCGAGCAAAGAGAAAATTAAGGTTTATATTGCTAATAATTCACCCAACCCTGCCGATAAAGCGACTGAAATCGTGGTAGTTGCTCATCAAAGAGGGCAATTGGTTTTTATGGCAAAAGGAACAGAGGCTCAAAAAGCATTTAGTGTTTCAATTCCTAAGAATAAAATTCTTGGTGATGGCATCGTACAAATCACGCTCATTGATGCCCAGGGTGAACCCCGTTGTGAGCGTTTGGTTTTCAGTAATCAAAATAAACAATTGGATTTGAAGGTTTCTTCCGACAAAACGACTTATAAAACTCGTGAAAAAGTTACGGTAAATCTGGAGGCATCCGATGCCGAGGGAAAACCCGTTGCAGGGAATTTTTCGGTGGCGATTACGGATGGAAGTCAAGTGTTGGCAGAACCTAATCAAGAGAATTTATTGACTTATTTACTACTAAGTTCGGATGTAAGTAATCTCAATAGTGGCGAGTTTTATTCAACTTTGCGAGGTAATATTGAGCAACCCGCTTATTATTTCGATAAAGAAAATACTGATGCGGCTCGTCATTTGGATATTTTAATGATGACTCAGGGTTGGAGAAGATTTGTCTGGCGAGATTTGATGGCAGGTAAATTTCCGAAGATGGATAATTTCTTGGAAACGGGTTTGTCTGTAACGGGTAAAGCCATCAGACCAAATGGTAAAATTGCCGATAATGTAACTTTAACCATGATGTTGAAAAACGGAAAGTTGAACCCTCAATTTCAAATGGGTACAACCGATTCATTAGGACGATATGGTTTTTATGGTTTGGATTTCAACGATAGTACGCAGGTATTTATGCAGGGTATGAAAAAAAGTGGTAGCAAGAATTTAGACGTTACGATCGATGGGCAAAAACCCGCCCCGAAGGTTAAAATCGTAAAAATTCCTTATAATCCAATGGAATTTGAACCCAAAGACTTAGCTGATTTTTTGAAAAAAGCCAATGATGCCATTGAGTTGGAAAAGAAATTAAAGTTGAGTAGAGACTCTCAATTGTTAAATGAAGTGGTGGTGAAAGCCAAGAAAATTGAAGAACCCGATGCTCGTAAAATATATGGTAAAGCCAGCAATACTATAAAAGTTGATCAAATCTTGTGTGCAGGGGCAACTAATGTGTTCCAAATGATTCAAGGCAGAGTAGCTGGGGTGCAGGTCTCACCCAATGGAAACGGAGGTTATAACGTATTAATTAGGGGCATTACCAGTTTAACGGGAAGTAGTCAGCCCTACTATTTATTGGATGGAATGCCCGTGGATGCCGACGCATACAGTGCAATTTCTCCTTGTGATGTAGAGAGTATCGACATCCTCAAAGGTGCAGATGCCGCCATTTACGGCTCTAATGCGGCAGGGGGTGTTATTGCCATTTTAACTAAAAGAGGAGGGAGTAATTATGATTATTCCAAAGACCCGACTTCGGGGGTAAGTATCCAAAAAAGGGTTGGGTATTATGTAGCCCGTGAGTTTTTTGCTCCTAAATATGATGTAGCCATTCCCGACCACGTGCGTCCAGATTTCCGATCAACGCTGCATTGGCAACCCAACGTGAGGACAGATGATGCTACTGGAAAAGCAACGCTAACGTATTGGAATACTGATGCTAACGCCAAAATTCATATCATTGCCGAGGGGGTATCTACGCAAGGGAGAGTGGGTGTTGGGAAGGCAGTTTATCAGGTAAAGTAAGTTAGAAAGTTAAAGTAATTGAAGAGTTGAACGGTTCATTTCTTAACTACTTTAACTTTCTAACTTTAAAACTCTTTAACTTTGTGGTAAAAATGCTCCGAATAATCATCCTCACAATTATCCTTAGTATATTGATCTATATAACTCCCCAGATAGGATTATCCCAATATCTGCATTCACAGAAATGGATGATATTAGCCTTCTTTTTTGCCGTATCATACCTCAATCATATTCTCCTCAATTTGGGTTTTGCCAAGAACCGTGAAAACTTTGTTCAATATTATTTAGGAAGTGTTACGGCACGCCTAATTTTGAGTCTAATTTTTATCGGAACATTCATATATTCAGGCATACAAAATCCATACTTATTCATAATTAACTTTTTTGTACTCTATTTATGTTACACAGGTTTTGAAATATTCGATTTGTATCGTAAATTGCGACACTTTTCGTAGGTTGTCGAATAGATACTTTCATAAAGTACTGATAATCAACGTAGTGAAACAAAACCATTTTAAAGTTAGATTTAACAATTAACCAAATACTACAAGGAAGCCGTGAACAAGAAAGTGTATTATTCAAATATTTTTGCTTTTTTATTTTTAATTTCAAGCACTCTTTTCGCCCAAGAAAAAGCTGCTGATTCAACTGCAACGAGTGCCGTTATTGAAGCCCACACAGGTGAAGAAGATGCTCATGGAGAAGTAGCTGAGGCATTCAATCCAGGCAAAATGATGATGGAACACATTGCCGATGAACACGAATGGCACTTTGCCACGAATGGACATACGCATTATTCTATTCCACTACCCTGTATTGTGTATAATCAGGATGGGCTAAAAGTGTTTTCTTCAAGTAATTTCAAGAACGAACGCCACGAAGAAGTTCCTTATGAAGGTTTGAAATTGGAAGAAGGTAAAATTGTGGCAGAAGATGGCTCTTTTGTGTTAGATTTATCAATTACTAAAAACGTAGCTTCTTTATTTATTAGCCTTTTCCTTTTATTAGCTATTTTCTTTACCATCGCACAATCATACAAACAACGTGTTGGAAAAGCTCCCAAAGGCTTACAATCATTTTTTGAACCTATTATTGTTTTCATCCGTGATGAAGTTGCCAAAACAAACATTGGCGAGAAACATTACAGACGTTTCCTTCCTTATTTATTGACAGTATTTTTCTTTATCCTTTTTAATAATATTTTAGGTCTTTTGCCAGGAAGTGCAAATGTTACTGGAAATATTGCGGTTACTTTGGTTTTAGCAACGATTGCTTTCTTCGTAACAAATCTAAATGGTAGAAGCACTTACTGGGGACACATTTTTGCGATGCCTGGCGTTCCAAAATGGTTATTGATCTTATTGACTCCCGTAGAAATTATCGGAGTTTTCATGAAACCAATCTCCTTAATGATTCGTCTTTTTGCCAACATAACGGCGGGTCACTTAATCCTTTTGAGTTTAATTGCCTTAATTTTCATCTTCAAAAGTCTTGGTGTAGCCGCCATTGCAGTGCCATTTTCACTTTTTATGAATTTGATTGAGATTTTGGTAGCATTCTTACAAGCCTATATTTTCACGGTGTTGACTTCAACGTATATTGGAGCAGCCGTTGAAGAAGCACATCACTAATAATTTTAGAATTTAGAAGTCAGATTTTAGATTTATTTCCGTAGAATTTTTCAAATTAATTAACAATAAATAATTACAATCATGTCAATGTTATTAGAAGTTTCACAAGCATTAGGTCTTGCAGGTATGGGTGCTGGTTTAGCAGCAATTGGTGCTGGTGTTGGTATTGGTAGAATCGGTGGTTCTGCCATGGATGCTATCGCTCGTCAGCCAGAAGCATCAGGAAAAATTCAAGGTGCTATGTTGATTGTTGCAGCCTTCGTTGAAGCAGTTGCTCTTTTTGCCGCAGTAATCTGTTTGTTGGTAACTACAAAAGCGTAATTACTGACAGTTATTAATCATCATTTGAAAGAAAAGTATTTACTCAGAAATAGTCTTGTAAGTATTTGATTTTAAGATGATTAGTTAAAAAACATTACAATCAGCATACATCGCATTAGGCAGGTATGCTGATTTTTTAAAAAATTAATTAGATAATCGTCTCGTATTAATAAAAAATTCATTGTTGATACATTTCAACATTAACATTAGAAAAAAATGATATTAGCTTCCTCCATCTTAGAACCAAATCTTGGTCTGATATTTTGGGCAATCGTTATTTTTGCCCTTTTATATTTTGGCTTAACAAAATTTGCTTGGAAACCCATCATGGGAGCTTTGCAAGAGCGTGAACAATCTATTGAAGATGCTCTTTCGATGGCAGCAAAAACTCGTCAAGAAATGATTGAGTTGAAATCTGGTAATGAAAAACTTATCTCTGATGCTCGTGCAGAACGGGATAGAGTTTTGAAAGAAGCCAAAGATGCTGGTGATGCCATGATTGCCCAAGCAAAAGCCGATGCCCAAAAAGCAAGTGCTGACGAAATTGAGAAAGCTCGTGCCGCTTTCAACCAAGAAAAAGCCAATGCTGTTGCCTCTTTGAGAAAAGAAGCCGCTACTTTGTCTTTGGAAATTGCGGAGAAAATATTGAGAAATCAATTATCAGACCGTTCAGCCCAAGAAACATTAGTATCAAATCTTTTGGCAGATGCCAAGTTAAACTAATAACAAAAGATGTCTCAGCAAACCGTTGCATTCAGATATGCTAAGTCGTTATTAGATTTGGCGAAAGAAAAAAATGTCGAAGACAAAGTATATGAAGACATGAAACTCTTCAACCAAGTTTGCGACGATAACCACGATTTTTATTTGTTGTTGAAGAGTCCCGTTGTAGCACATCACGATAAATTAACGATTCTTCAAAAAATATTTACGGGTAAAGTTAATGCTATTTCAATGTCAATCTTTGAAATTATTACCAAGAAAAACCGTGAAGAAATGTTGCCCCACATTGCCGAAGATTATTTGCGTCAGTACGAAATCCTGAAAGGGATTCAAAAGGCTTTCGTTACCACGGCAACGCCTTTGACGGAAGCTCAAAAAACTGAATTCAAAAAGATTGTTGCCGATGCCACAGGAAATACCGTTGAATTAGTAGAGAAAATCGACACTACATTAATCGGTGGATACGTTTTGAAAGTAAACGACCGTCAAATTGATACTTCGGTAAAAACAAAATTAAACGAATTGAAAGTGAAGTTTATGAATTAGGGGATAGGGGTTAGGTTTTAGGGGTTAGTTTAACAGCAATTCCTCACATTTTAAATTTAACCATTCTCTATAATTTGAATTACACTTTTACAAAATATTGAAGCCCTGCAAGCAATTTTCTTGTAGGGTTTTACTTTTATTCATCAAAAAAATTCCAAATAAGGAGAAATTATAACAATAAAATGAGAAAAATCACATCATATAGAGCATTGTTTGGAGCAACTAAAACAACCGAACTTGCCGAGTTAAAAACGACATACAGAACTTTAATCAAAGAATGGCATCCTGATAAAATTCAGAATGATGAAGCAAAAAAAGAAGAAGCTGCCATCAAAAGTAAGGTAATTATTGAGGCTTATGATTTATTGGTAAGCATTGCCCCTGAAACTCACGCCGCAAATCAGGAAGCATATAATCAGTTGATTGCAACTGCCCCCATTGAAGATTTTGATTATAAAGACGAAAAGCTCAAAATCATCTTCCCAGAAAACGTAGTTTATGAATATTTTGGTGTACCCAAAAACACGTATGTAAAATTGGTAAATGCTCCATCATTAACCCGTTTTGCGAAAAGACATATTTATAATTCGTTTACGTTTAGAAATGTAAGTAAATAGAATTTCGAGAATTAATTTAAAACCCCATAGGTGAATTTAAGACTTATGGGGTTTTTCTATGATAAAGCATTAAAATAGAGAAAATATTTAAACTTTACTTCTATCTAAAATAACAAAATGTGTTCTATCGTCCTACAAGTGACTAATTTGTACTGCTCATAACTACGTTTTTCGAAGACTCAATTAGATACTTTCAGGATGACTGTGAGACATTTTTGTTTCAAATAAATTCCGTTCCTCTTCGTATATTGCATAAAATTCTAAGCAATAAAACCAATGAACGTACTTGACGAACTCAATCAACTCTCAATTCTGCAAATAGCGGAAGATTTGGGCTTGGAGGTACAACGCCACCGCATGATTTGCCCCTTCCACGAGGACGATACGCCTTCGCTCGTGTTTTATCCCCATACCAACAGTTTTTATTGCTTCGGTTGTGCCAAAACGGGGAACTCCATTACGCTATATTCCGAAATTAAGAAATTAGACATCAAGACGACCATCAATGAGATGGCTTCAACGTATGTGTCTGGTTTTCAGAAGTATAAGGTTACAGCAAAGAAACCTCTACCAACTATAAATACCTTAAATACGCCCGAGATTAGGCGGATTCAAGCCAAAGAAAAGCCTACGATAGAGATTCATTCACAGATTTATGAAGCATTTCGAGACTTTTGTTTACAGCAAAAATCCAATGAATTATCGCAAACTGCTTTTGATTATTTGAAACATCGAGGCTTTACCCAAAAGACCATCAAAGATTTTAGGGTTTTTGCCATTAAGGATTATGCAGAAGTTACGTGGTATTTGAAACAACGTTTTTCATACCTTGATTTGCAAGAATCGGGCTTATATAATCAGCGAAATAATTTGATTTTTTATTCCCATTCGCTCATCATTCCTTACTATCGGGGCGGGCGAATTGTGTATTTGCAAGGGCGAGTAATTGGCAAACCGTCTGAAGGCACAAACCGTTATTGTTTTTTGAATAATCAGCCCCTAACGCTTTTCAATGCGGATTCTCTTTTGAAAACTCGTATGAATGAGACTGTCTATGTAACCGAAGGAGCGTTTGATTGTATGCGACTCGTTCAGGAAGGAAAAACGGCGGTAAGCCTGGGAACGGCAAATATTTTTAAGCGGGAATGGGCAAAATTATTTCAGAGAGTCAACGTAGTTTTTTATTTGGATAATGACCAAGCGGGACACCGTGCCGCCGAGGAATTGGAAAAGATTTTTACGCATTTCAATATTTCATGTTCCACAAAAAGCCTTCCAGACGATTACAAGGACGTAAATGATTATTATACCGCAAAATTGGGGAGTAATGAACAGTTGGGGATGTTTTAGATTATTTCCCTAAATCCCGATAATATCGCATCATCTCACCATAGTCCATACCCATTGCTAAACCATTGACCGTCATGGCAATACGTTTCGTTTTTGTCTCAATCGTCTTGGCAGATTCTATCCATTTGGCGTAATAATTTTGATGACCTTTGGGCATTTTCAGAAAAGCTTCCAAGGCTTTTGGTTCGTCTTCGAGACATATCATCAATTCTTCTGACTGTGGTAATTCATCCGTATCTTCTTCCAAATTTAGCGTAACCATCGCCCCTTCTTCTTTCCCAATTCCTTTCCGCATAATGGCGTTAATCGGAATAACAAAATCACCTTCACCCATTGGCAAAAGTGCAACCATTTTCAAAGGAAACGCATCAATTGTTCCTTTTACTCGAAATCCTAACTTGGTATTAGGCTTAATTTCTTGGGCAATATCGGCTGGGATTTCAACATAAGTCCAGCCCGTTTTTTCACCTTTTTCTCCGAATTTTTGGAGCATAGTTTGGTAGATAATCATAATCAGTTTTTCCGCAAATTTTTATTAGTAGTATCCGTCTGAACTGGTTTTTTCTTAAATAATCCATCTAAAACACTCTTCTTTTGCTCTTGTAAAATCTTCTTGGCTCGTTCAGAGGCAACTTTTTTAATGCTATCTACGGTTTCTTTAGCTTTCGCTTCTAAGGCATCCCTTTCTTTCTGGATTTTGGCTTCCACTTCGGCTTTTTTGGCATTGGCTTGACTCATTAGTTTGTCTTTTTCAGCTTGAAGTTTAGCTTCGGCATCCTTTTTCAATCGGTCGGCTTCTTCCAGTGTCCTGGATTTTACCGCATCAATTTGCGATTTTGCTTCCGATAAAACAGCATCTCTTATCGAGTTGGCGGTACTACTTCCTTTAAATCCAAAAACAGGATTTTTCACAGTTCCACCCAAAGCCAAATCGAATTTAATACGGTCTGTTCCTTGCAAGGATTTTCCCGTCCATTTCTGAAAAATATTACTAAATGCTTCCCCCGTTTTTCCTGCGGGAACGTCCAACACGACAGCATAATCCATCGACCCCGTAAGCCCATGCCGACCCGAAGCCGTGATTTTATAGTCATCAAATTTGATGTCAAAAGGTTTTACGCCAAATGTACCATCTTTGATTTCAAACTGCATCAAAAGATTATCCAATTTAGTATCTTTCAGTTTTATTAATTTAGTGGTTTCTATCAGTTTTTGTATCAAAGGATTGTCCTTAGAAACTTCTCCATTCAAGATTTTCATGATACCATCGCCGTTCAAGGTATTAAATTTTGGCATCATATCTTGCGTTAATTCACCATCAATTTTAAACTTAGAATTTGCCCCACCAATGAGGTATTGAGCAATGGGCATAAGATATTTGACAATACTCAAATGCTGATAGGCTTGGGCAATTTCAACGTTTTCTAAATTAAGAGAAAAATCAAATTTAGGATGAGCTAAATCAGTTGAGTTATAAGTTCCGTTAGCGGTAAAATTGCCTCCTAATGATTGAAATACTACATTTTGCATCTTCACAGCTCCATTTGCAATATTCAGAAAACCTTTTACATTATTCATTTTCATCTTGTCATAAAGCAATTCTACAATCTCTGAATCCATAATTAGGTCAATGTTTTTAGGAATGAGAACAGCCCCCTCCGCCCCTGTAGGGGGAACTTTCTTAGCACTTTTGGAGTCCGATTTTAACTCCGCCTTCGGAGGTTGGGCGACCAACGCTTCGGGGGCTATTATCCACTCATTCACATTAAATTTCTGAGATTTCAATTCCACTTTTCCCTTTAAAGGCTCATTATTCAATATATAACCCATATAGTTACTAAACGTACCAGTTGCCACAAAATCACTTGTCCCCAAATAACCTTTTAAGTTGCTGACATTAATACTTTGGGGCGTGAAAGTCATATTGGCATTTGTAACTTTGATGCCTTGAGGGTATTCTTTTGAAGCATATTCTATGCCTTGTAACTTAGCTTTTCCGTTAGTCGGAAGGTTGGAATAACGCTTGGCTTTCACGTCCGACATCACGCCTTTTGTTTCAATATCGGCATCAATAATCCCTTTGAGGGTCATGTCTTTTAAAGGATAGATTTTCGTGATTTTGGTAAGGTCAATTTTCCCTTTTGCTTTAATATCCCAATTGTAATTTTCAAAGTTTTGGATTATTCCTTTTGCGGTAAAAGGCTCTCCTTCCAAAATCATTCGGAGGTCTGAAATATCTAATTTTGTGGAAGCCAATGCTCCGTCTGTATTCAACAAAGTGGCTTTGGCATTGATATTTTGGATGGGTTCTGGAAATTTATCAGATTTGATAAAGCCATTCGCCAAACTCATTACGGCATTCACTTGTGGAAACTGTTTTGTAAGAGAATCATACGTGCCTTTTGCCTTCAAATTGAGGTCATATAAACCCCTCATTTCCACGCCTTTCATGGGGAAAATTTGCGATAATTGTTGTAAATCTAATTTTGCCACGAGGTCGGCATCAATTTTTGATTTCTTCAAACCTTCAATCAAAATTCGACCATTCACAGGATTTTTTCCAAAGTTTAATGCTAATTTTCTAAAGTCTAAAATACTGTTATTCAGGTCATTAGTAGTATTTTTTGCTTTAAAATCAATATTAATTCCCGAAACCGCCGTCGGTAAATTGGGATATTGAAACGTGGCATCTGAAACCAATAAATTGAAATTATACGTAGGAAATGAAGAAGCATTTTTTATTCCTTTTATCGTGCCATCAAACTTTATTTTTCCTTCCGCTTTCAAGTCTTTAAACTTATCGGTATAAATATTTGGTACTAATGAAAGTAGGTTTTTGAAAGAATTTTCGGGCGATGAATAAGTAAGGTTTAAGATTGTATTGGTTACATTTGGCTTTATAATTGAACCCTCAAATTTCAAAAGAAAGTCATTGACTGTCAAAGAGTTATCTGTAAAAGTATATTTATTGTTAGCTTGGTCAATGATCATTTTCATATCTGCCGATAGCTTTTTATCCATCAAATAATTAGTTCCTGCATAATCAATAGTAGCATTACCAATGTCCGTTTTTGTCGTCAAATCATACACATCCGCAGCAATATCGCCCGAACCTTCGTGGGTTATATTTTGCAAAGAAACATGAGCATTATTCAATTTATCATCATAAATAATTTGTCCATCCGTAAATTTCCATGATTGAATATTTGCTTTAAAATTACTTTTGGCATTGGCTTCTTCTTGCTGAACTTGGAGGGAATCTTTGCGGTAAATATCATAGTTGGATGAACCATCACGAAGCGTTTTTATAAAAATTTTAGGTGATTGTAAATCAATGGAATACAACTCAATTCTATCACCAGAAAGAATAGATTTCACATCTGCCGAAACCGAAAATTCCTTCGCCTGTATGAGCGTATCATTTGCAAAAGGCGATTTTCCCACTACACCAAAGCCTGATAATGAGAGGGTTAGCTGAGGAAAATTTTTAAACAACGATAAATTAAAATCTTTGTAAAAAACAATAGCGTTAATTTTCTTCTGAATTTCATGATTGACTTTTACCTGAATTTTATCCTTGAAAAAGAATGGAACAGCAAAGGCAGATACTGCCAACAAAGTAATAAATGAAACGAAGATGCTGAAGATTTTTTTCATGGGAGTTTTCGAGATTCAATAATAAAAAAAGTACACGTTTGATGTGTACTTTTTAACGAAAATGTTGGTAAGAAATTATTAGTTTGATTTTATAAAATATCTTCCGTTTCTTCATAAATATCTGATAAAGAAAGTATTAAGTCAATATTTTTCAAATAAATACTCCCTTTAAGACTATCCGCTTCATCGGCTAAAAACCAAAATGGAGAATCACTTTCTTTTCGCATAACTTCGGCTCTGATGGTGGTTGAGCTTATCATAACGTATTCTCGAAGGCTTGGAATACTTCGGTATAAGGCGAATTTACCGCCTCTGTCGTAGCCTTCCGTAGATTTAGAAAGGATTTCGATAATAATTACAGGATTCATAATAATGTCTTTTTCATCACCAACAAATTGTTTATCACCGCAAACCACCATCAAATCTGGATAGGTATAAAGTGTATTGGCAGGGATGTTGAGTTTCATATCTCTCGAAAACGATTGGCAGGGTTTCTTACGAAGATATGTTCCAATTAATACCGAACAATTTTCATTGACAATATTACGGTTAAAACTTGCCCCAGCCATCGCAAAGATTTCTCCATCGAAATACTCGCTTTTATAATCGGCTTCCCTTTCTAAACGCAGATATTCTTGGGGTGTGTAATATGATATTTTTGGCAATGCGGACATCTTTCAATGATTGAATTTTGAATGAGTGAATTGTTGAATAAAAATTTTACACAAATTAACATTTTTCTCTTAAAAAACATAGAAATCAAAAAGACCTACAAAATGAAATTGTAGGTCTTTTTAAATAAATCTTATCCGAAAATGTGTGATTACACTTCACTTAAAATTTCCCAAATCTGATTTGCAAAATCCTCTCTCAATGATTTATCTGTAAGTCCATCATGTAAATCTGAATAAACTCTAAATGATTTATTCTCTTCATCTAATGAAATTTTAAAATTCAAATCTTTAACATGGGTAGCTCGACTGTTGCCATATTTATTGTACTCTACATCGTCATAACGAGCAATTGTAAGACATAAGTAATTATCAGGTTCTATTTCTTGAAATGACTTTAAGGTAAAACAGCCTAATTGAGATGGGACAGTTAGTGGTAATTTATGGCGAATATTATCCGTATCAATATTCTTTTTTAATAGTACAGTTAAATCCAGATTTTCAGCGAATGATGATACGTATTCACTACTTTCATTTGTCATCCTTAATGAATCAGATGCTCTATCTTGAACCAAGAAATTAGAGAAAAGCCTCTGTAAAATGCCTAAAACAGCAATCCCCGCAAATATCCAAAATTTTATACTCATTTGTTCTTTAAGCTTAAAATATTGATTGAAATAATTTTTACTTCATGAATTACCGACTTATCTCCAAAATCTCAAACTCCACCAAACCCGCTGGAGCTTGTATTTGGGCTATGTCTCCTACTGATTTACCAAAAAGCCCCTTTCCGAAGGGCGAAGAATTGGAGATTTTCCCTGCCTTCAAGTCTGCTTCTTCTTCCGAAACGATGGTATAAACCACTTCCATTCCATTCTTTTTGTTTTTAATTTTCACTTTTGAAAGAATCGAAACCTTTGAAATATCTATATTGGTTTCGTCCATCACACGGGCGTTTGCCACTACTTCGTTGAGCTTCATAATCTTTAGTTCCAACAAACCTTGGGCATCTTTGGCGGCATCATATTCCGCATTTTCACTCAAATCACCCTTATCACGTGCCTCAGCAATCTGTTTTGCCATATCTGAACGACCTTGCAATTTGAGATAAGCTAACTCAGTTCGCAACTCATCTAACTTTTCTTGGGTATAATATTGTACTTTCGACATAGTCTTATTTTTTAGTATGTTCTATTTTACACTGAGTTAATTATAAAAAAAAATACTGGCAACAAGCCAGTGATTTTGGAAATATGGACAAACAAAAAGAACGGCTATTGACCGTTCTACAAGATTTTTTATGACCTTTGCAGAAACATCAAAGTTTAGTTTTTGTTATCTTTTTAATGGTAATGTTCATATTTTTATAATTCCTAAAAGACAAAGTTACAAAAACACTTTACGATTTCAAAAAGAAATTTTAATCACCTCAACACTTCTTATGAAAATAATTTTTATGGGTACTCCCGACTTTGCGGTTGAGAGTCTGCGGATTTTAATTGAAAATAAATATAATGTCGTGGCGGTGATTACTGCCCCCGACAAACCCATTGGTCGTGGGCAGAAAATCGGTATGTCTGCCGTGAAAGAATACCTTTTGGCGAATGCTCCCGACATTCCAATTTTACAACCTGAGAAATTGAAGAATCCTGACTTTCTGGAAGAACTCAAAAGCTATCAAGCTGATTTACAGATTGTTGTGGCTTTCAGAATGTTGCCCGAAGTGGTTTGGCAAATGCCCAAATTTGGCACTTTTAATCTGCATGGTTCGCTTTTGCCACAATATCGGGGTGCTGCCCCAATCAATTGGGCAATCATCAATGGTGAAACTGAAACGGGCGTTACGACCTTCTTTTTGAGGCAAGATATTGATACGGGGTCAATTATTTTTCAAGAAAAAGAACCCATTTCACTCACGGATAATGTGGGGGATGTCTATGAACGCCTTATGCACAAAGGGGCAAAATTGGTTTTAAAAACGGTTCAGGCGATTGAAACAGGGAATTATCCGCAAGAACCCCAAGACGAATCTGGGCATATCAATCACGCTCCCAAGATTTTTAAGGAAACCTGCGAAATTAAATGGAATCAGCCTATAAAAAAGGTGTATGATTTTATAAGAGGGCTTTCGCCATATCCCGTGGCTTGGACTACGTTGAATGAGAAAAATTGTCGAATTTATCGGGCAAGTATGGTGTCGGACGAGTGGTTGTTGTGGAATACTGAGACGCATAGTCCAACCACGGATGCGATTAATATCGGTTCATTTTTGACTGATGGTAAAAAATATCTTTATTTCCAATGTGCTGATGGACTGTTGGCGATTGAAGAATTACAATTGGAAGGGAAAAAACGGATGGGGATTGAGGAGTTTTTGAGAGGGTATAAAGCAAAAGCCCCCCAACACTCAGAGGAGGAGTAAAAGTTTAACAATACAAATTCATTTTCACAATATTACGATTTATTAACAAAATAACTAAGTCCTAACTCCCCTTCTGGGGTCGGGGGCTACTTCTTTATGGCAATCCAATTTTTTTCCAAACGAAACATTCAATTCCTTTTATACGAAGTATTTGAAGCTGAGAGGCTTACCAAATATGAATACTTCCAAGATCACGCCCGTGAGACTTTTGATTTGGTCTTGGATTCGGCGGAACAAATTGCGGAAAAGCATTTGAAACCGCTCTTGACTGAGATGGACAGGAAAGAACCCCAATTAGTAGATGGCAAAATCCGAATCCATGAAGGGATGTTTCCGATTTTGAAAAAATTTGGCGAAGACGGCTGGATAAATGCGGGTTTTGGGTATGAAGAAGGCGGTCAGCAAATTCCTTCGACTGTTCTCAGTTCGGCGGCGTTTATTTTTCAGGCAGCTAATTATTCTTCTTCGGTTTTTCCATTTTTGACTTCGGGTGCTGCCAATCTGATTCGTAGTTTTGGATCGGAATCTCTGAAAAATACCTTCACACCCCTTATGTATGCAGGCACCTGGCAAGGTACAATGGCACTCACCGAACCCGATGCAGGAAGTTCACTTTCCGACATCACGACTTCGGCAGAACCTACTGATAATGAGGGAATTTACAAAATAAAAGGACAAAAAATATACATTTCCGCAGGCGACCATGACGGTTGCGAAAACGTAATTCACCTCATGCTCGCCAAAATAAAAGGCGGACCAGCGGGAGCAAAAGGGATTTCATTGTTTGTCGTTCCGCAGAAAAGAATTGAGGAGATAGAAGAAGAGAGACAGGAGACAGAAAACTACGAGAACAGAACCGAAGCGGAACGCCGCCCGCATCAAGCCACGAACATCGAACATCGACTTGAAGATAATGATGTAATCACCGCTGGCGTTTATCACAAAATGGGTTACAAAGGAGCTCCAATTGCCCATTTGATGGTTGGCTCGAATGATAATACTTTTGGATATTTAGTCGGTGAGCCACACAAGGGGCTTTCGTATATGTTCCAGATGATGAATGAGGCTCGGATTGGTGTGGGAATGAATGCCGCCGCTATTGGAACAGCCGCTTTTTATGCCTCACTTGAATACGCCAAAGAACGTCCACAAGGGCGAGTAATTTCGGACAAAGACCATTCTAAACCGCAAGTACAAATCATTCGTCACGCCGATGTCAAGCGGATGTTATTATTTCAGAAATCGGTTGTAGAAGGCTCGCTTTCGCTCTTGGTTCAATGTTCCATGTTGTCAGATTTAGCACACGTCACGGAAGGCCAAGAGAAAGAAAATTATGATTTATTGTTGGATTTACTCACGCCAATTGCTAAATCTTATCCTTCTGAAATGTGCTGTCTGACCACCTCCGCAGCCGTGCAAATATTAGGCGGAGCGGGTTATACGACCGATTTCCCCGTAGAACAATTTTATAGAGAAGCCAGAATTCACCCCATCCATGAAGGCACAACGGCTATTCATGGTTTGGACTTGTTGGGCAGAAAAATCATCCTTAAAAATGGCAAAAGTCTTATGCTTTTAGTAACTGAAATTACGAAAACGATTGAGCAAGCCAATCAACACGAAGCCTTGAAACCTCATGCTACAACGTTGATGAAATACCTCGGCAAAACCGATTCCGTAACGAAACATCTATTGAGTTTGGCAGGACAAGATTTGGAAATATTCCTGTCGGATGCCACCCTATATTTAGAATTATTCGGAATTGTTACCATCGCCTGGCAATGGCTCGTGCAGGGAATCAAGGCAGAAGAGGCTCTGCAAGCGGGTGTTGTGGGCGATGATGCCAATTTTTATCAAGGCAAAATCCATACGTTACGTTACTTTTATGAATATGAATTAGTAAAGGTGGATTCGCTGATGAAAAGATTATTGAGTGGAGATAACGTGACGGTCGAAATGCAGTCGGCTTGGTTTTAGGTAAATTTTATGGCTATTTACGGAAGGCTTCGTTTGAAACGAAGCCTTCCTTTTTACCGATAGTCAAATACACAAGACTTTCATTTTTAGGTAAATATTTGTT
Organism: Cytophagales bacterium; assembly: GCA_038230735.1. Lineage (GTDB taxonomy): Bacteria > Bacteroidota > Bacteroidia > Cytophagales > Spirosomataceae > Arcicella. Next base: position 33,969 of record JBBRMR010000023.1, on the reverse strand, counting down.
ATTCAGATGATTACCTACTCCTTTAATTCCTAAAATCTAATTGCTAACCCTTGATAATTAAGCAGTTATTTCCTATATTTACTTTTGAACATAGCCCAAAACAAAATGGAAAATAGAAGAAGTGTTATTTTAGCCGTTGCCTTATTGTTAGCCGTTGGTAATTATTCCCGCATCGTTGGTAATGAAAATATCCGAACCGTTCAATTCCTTTCAGTCTTTGCGATTGGAGCGATTTCAAGCCTTTTGTTAAGAGAAATAATTACTCGATTTAACAAAAAATAATAGTTTATAAGAATCTCAACCACAATTTACCGTTAAATAAAAAACAAGATAAAATTACTCATCTGGTGAATTTTATCTCTAACAATCACGTTTTTTCAATACCTTTAAGGCTGTGCGATGTGAATGAAGCATCGGATATTAAGTCCTAAGTATTTAATTTGAAGTATATGCGTTCGGATTTCTTTTGATAAATGAACTTTCTGTAACAGCATTTTACGTTTTTTTTCTAAATACTTAGTGCCTAATACCTAAAATACAGCCAAGATATTTTCAACTAAAAACTTACAAAAATTGACACTAATTAAATCTATATCGGGCATCAGAGGTACTATTGGAGGGAAAGCTGGCGAGGCACTTACTCCCCTTGATGTGGTGAAATTTACCGCCGCTTACGGTACTTGGTTAAAGCGTAAAGCACCTGAAAATCTTAAAATTGTGGTGGGTCGTGATGCCCGTTTGTCGGGCGAAATGGTCTCGAAATTGGTCTGTGGAACACTACAAGGCATCGGTTTTGATGTGATTGATTTAGGGCTTTCCACTACGCCAACCGTTGAAGTTGCCGTTCCTGCCGAAAAAGCAGCGGGTGGTATTATCCTCACCGCAAGTCATAACCCAGTTCAGTGGAATGCCCTCAAATTATTGAACTCCTTGGGCGAATTTATCTCTGGTCAAGATGGGGAAGATATGCTCAAAATCGCTGATAATGAAGACTTTGACTTTGTTGATGTTAAGAAATTAGGTTCATATACCAGCGATGATACTTGGCTTCAAAAGCATATTGATATGATTTTAGCATTGCCCTTGGTGGACGTTGAAGCCATCCGAAATCGTAATTTTAAGGTTATTGTAGATGCCATAAATTCATCGGGAGGTATTGCCGTTCCAATGATGTTGGAAGCCTTGGGCGTAACACAAATCACGAAATTGCACTGCGAACCCACGGGACATTTTGCTCACAATCCAGAACCATTACCCGAAAACTTAATGGACATCACAAAAGCAATCGAAAAAGAGAAATTTGATTTAGGGATTGTGGTGGATCCCGATGTGGACAGACTCTGTTTTATGTGCGAAGACGGTTCTCCTTTTGGCGAAGAATATACCCTTGTGGCGGTGGCAGATTACGTTCTGCAAAACACGAAAGGAAATACCGTTTCCAATCTTTCTTCAACCCGTGCCTTACGGGATGTAACGGAGGGTGCAGGCGGAAAATACTACGCTTCGGCGGTTGGTGAGGTTAATGTGGTAACGCTAATGAAATCTTCAAAAGCCGTCATTGGTGGCGAAGGAAATGGAGGTATTATTTATCCAGAATTGCACTACGGACGTGATGCTTTGGTAGGTATTGCCCTATTTCTCACGCACTTAGCGAAGTCTAATAAGCGAATCTCAGCATTAAGAAAAACGTATCCAGAATATTATATTTCTAAAAATAAGATAGAATTAACTGCCGATGTGGACGTTGATGCGGTGCTGGAAGGTATCAAGAAAAAATACAGCAAAAACCCCATCAACAGCAGTGATGGCGTGAAAATTGAGTTTGATAAAGAGTGGGTACACCTCCGCAAATCCAACACCGAACCCATCATTAGGATATATTCAGAGTCGGATTATATGACCAAAGCCGATAATTTAGCCAAGAAATTGATGAGTGATATTAAGGACGTTGTGGCTGGGAAGTAGGAGATTGATGGGAAGAAATTAATCATATATCAATTAATAAGAATTTAAAAAATTAGAAACTATGACAACATTAGAAATAAATATTGTTGACGATGAAGTATTGATTATCAATGTTTTACGAGTTTTTGAAAACAAACATTCATTGACATTAAAAGAGAAAAAGCATAATTACTTTTGGTAAGCCCATGACCGAGTTGGAATATGAAAATATGATAAATGAAGCTCGAAAATCGAAATCTTATACACTAAAAGAAGCGAAACAATATTTGAATGTCAGGCTAACCTCCTGACATTCTGCATTTTATAGCTTATCCAATTTCAACGATGTTACTTTGATTCTAAAACTGTTTTGTTGCTATGCCATTATTCATTTTGTATAGGGGTAAAATTAAATACAGTTGTCTTAACGCTGAAATATCCGAATGGAATTGTATTTTTGTGAAGGATGGAAAATAGTACCCTCTTTACATGATACAAACTCCAGATTTAGATATTTTATTGGCTATTCGTCAGGGAAATGAGCGTGTTTTTGAAACAGTTTTCAGAAAATACTACCAATCGCTGTGTAATTATGCTTGTGGAATTTTGAAGGATATGGACGATGCCGAGGAGGTGGTTCAGAGTATATTTTTAAAGTTTTGGGAACAACGGGAAAGCATCGAAATTAATGTTTCTTTGAAATCATATCTCTACCGTGCCGTGCATAATACTTGTCTAAATCGCTTGAAACACCTTAAAATTCAGGAAGTTCACAAGCTATATGTGGGTAATTATTACGAAGAAAATCATGATTCGGCAACTGAAATGATGGATAAAACGGATTTGGAGAGTCGAATATCAAATGCCCTCGAAAAACTACCCGAACAATGCCGACTAATTTTTAAAATGAGTCGTTTTGAAGAATTAAAATACCAAGAGATAGCCGATATATTAGGACTTTCTATCAAAACTATAGAAAACCAAATCGGGAAAGCCCTCAAAATTATGAGAGCAGAACTGGCTGATTATCTGCCCGTTGTTTTGTTTTTATTATTTAACCAGTAAAATAATTCTGTTACCAGATAAAATGAACCAAGACCAAACCATAGACGATTTATTGGCAAAATATTTTGCCAACGAGACCGATACCCACGAAGCCGATATTATCGGCGAGTGGATTGGTGCGTCTGGGGATAACAAAAAAGTTTTTGAGCAATCAAAAGTGATTTTTAAAAGTGTTCCATCCCTCAAAAATCAGAAAGCGGTGAATGTGGATGCGGCTTGGAAGAAATTGGGTATTAGCAAAAATAATATTACTAAAACTGTTGATATTCAAGAAGTTGAACCCATCGTTAAATTTAATTGGCTTAATAATTTCTTGAAAATTGCGGCAGTTTTGGTGGTGCTTTTTAGTTTATGGTTTGTGGCAGCCAAACAGTTTGTCATTCCCCAAAATGACGTGATTTCTTTTAAAACGGGTAATGCTTCTGCCGAAAAAATACTTCCCGATGGCACTAAAATTTCATTAAATAAAAACTCTTCCATTACTTATCCCGCAACTTTTGAAGGTGACACTCGTGAAATAAAATTGGATGGTGAAGCCTTCTTTAACGTTCATCACAATGTTGCCCACCCGTTCATTATCCATACTCAAGGTACGGACATACAGGTTTTGGGTACATCTTTCAATGTACGAGCTTATAATACTCAGGTTCAGGTGATTGTGAAAACGGGTCGGGTGCGTTTTTCAAAAAATAATAAAGAAGTCATCCTAGAAAAAGGGCAAAAAGGCGAACTTTTAGCCAATACCGCAACGATTATCAAATCGGAAGTGGAAGAGCAAAAAGAAATTACACAAGGTAAAAAACTATCTTTTGAATTTGAGAAAACTTCACTCGGTGAAGTTGTTGAGAAACTGAATCAGACCTTTGGCAAAAAGATTTCTTTCAGTAATGAAAAAATTAAAAATTGCAAATTAACGGCTTCATTTCAAGATGAAGAATTAGAAAATATCATCAACGTTATTGCGGAAACTTTCGGTTTGAAAGTATATACCCAAAAAGATTTAATTATATTGAGCGGAGAAGGATGCGGAATTTAGTAAGCAGTTTAAATTTACAGGTAATAGTGAATTAGATTCGTTTACAGGTACGAAAGGCTTCATTTTGAAGGGAACGTCCAATCCGAAATCTTCCGCCAATTGCCCTAAAATTTGATACTGAATTAATTACAATCGCTTGATTTACAATGATTTATACTCTATAAGCCGAAAATAACCTAATGCCTTTATTCTCTCCAAAATATTTCTGCATCATACTTTTATTATTCATCCCTACGTTTTCTTTTACCCAAACTCCCCTACTTGAACGTCCAATTACGCTGAAAGTTAATAATGAAAAGATTCCAAATGTGTTGGAACTCATTGCCAAACAAGGCAATTTTTCGTTTTCTTATAATTCCGATTTAGTAAAGTTTGATACCCGAATTAATCTTTGGGTATTCGATAAACCCGTGCGTGAGGTTTTAAATCAGATTTTTAAGGGTTTTCTCACTTTTAAAGTCAGTAAAAATTATATTATTCTTCAAAAAACAGAACCCGAGAAGGCTAAAAAAAGCCTAATATTGAGTGGTTATATATTTGATTTTCAGACGGATAAACCTTTGGACAAAGTCAGTATCTATGATAGAAAAAGTCTAACATCTGCCGTAAGTAATCAATACGGATTCTATCGTATTAAACTGAATATCAATCAGCTACCTGCAAAATTAATCATCTCAAAACCCGAATATTATCAAGAAGAAATTTTGATAAAATCTGATAAAAACAATTATCAAAACTTCGGTTTAACTCCTTTTCAAAAAGAGCATAATTTTGCAGTTCCTATTGAAGATAACTCCGTTGAAAAAATGGATTCAGTAAGAAATCTAAGTCCTATTTCCCAGAAAGAAATAATCATTAATGAACCACAATTTTCTGATATTACCGATGAAATTCTTTTTCCAAGTTCATCCATAATGGATTCAACATTATATGAAAACTCCTTTGATAAATTCAAGAAAAAAGTAGGAAAAATCTTTGTTCCTCAATCACAACGTATTAATGCTCAAAATATTAAAGATTCTTTAAGTAGTAAATTTCAGTTTTCCATTTTGCCATTTTTAGGAACAAACCGTTTACTTTCGGGGAGTATTAAAAACGATTATTCCGTCAATTTATTAATGGGCTATGCGGGTGGAATTCGGAAATTGGAAGTAGGAGGTTTAGTTAATGGTGTTCGGAAGGACGTAGAGGGGCTTCAACTGGCGGGAGTAGGAAATATTGCGGGTGGAAAGGTATCGGGAGGACAAATCGGAGGCATTTTTAACGTAGCAGGAAATTTAGAAAACGGGATTCAATTGAGTGGTATTTTCAATACAATCATTAAAGAATCAAGTGGTTGGCAGATTTCCCCTTTGAATTTCGCCCACAAAGTTGTGAAAGGAGGTAAGCAAATTGGCTTTATCAATATTGCGGATTCCACAGACACTACGCCCATCGGTTTTCTGAGTTTCGTGGGTAACGGCAACGGTTATAAACGTTTGGAACTGTCGGTGGATGAAAATCTGACGGGTAGTTTCAGCTTCAAAACTGGCGTTCGGAAATTTTATAATATCTTGGCATTGCACTACAATTTTACCCGAAAGCAAGAAATTTTTGGCATTGGTTATGGCATCGGTAGAGCTTATAAATTGGGTAATTCTTGGATGATGAACACCGATTTTACTACCAATATTTTGATAGAATACAATGAATTTAGTCCCAATTTGGCTTCTTTGTTGAAGTTTGATATTAGTTTCGAGAAGCAAATTGCTCGAAATGCCGCCGTTACCTTCGGACCTTCTCTAAAATATATAGAAATAAGTGATTATAATTTGACATCATGGCAAGTGAAACCCTTTAACAAAATACCCAATTATAGAAGTCTTTCTTCTTCTGCAACTACCACACTCTGGATAGGTTTTCAAATGGGGATTCGCATTCGTTCGAGATAAAAAGTACCACAGGCTAAAGCCTGTGGTACTTCCTAAAACATCTCCTTTAAAGCCCCCCAAAGTAATTTTTTCTTCGGAATATCATTTTGTAAATCTGTTAAAGAAACACCTGAAATAAATTTAACGCCTTTGCTTTCCAAAATTTGGTAGGGCGTTAGTCTAAGCATTAAATTCACCTCCGACATCATTACGCCAAAACTAATCAATTGACTTACAGATTTTTGGATAAAAATATGACTTAAGTCCATGTTAGGGTTTTGACTCATTTCAACAACTTCAACATTCTGTAAAGTCAATTGAACTGCCCCCAAAATTTTCCCCAATAATTCTGAATCTATAGGATTTAATTCTTTTACTAAAATGACTACTTTATGTTTTGGTCGGTATAATGGCTGATGTGTGGGTGGCTTAGTTGTCTGTGGGGACACAGACAACAGCGGGTCAATGCCGTTATCTGTATTGACGGAATCGCCCAGAGAGGCAACTCCAATCTCTTTTACCAAAAATATATCTTCTCCCGCCAGCAATTGTTGCAGAGTAAATGTGTTGATTTCCATTATTTTAGACAAAATTTAATCATGAATTTTAAACACTCTTCGGGTTCTTCAACCATGCCCATGTGAGCTACATCGTTCAGAATTGAAGATGAAAAATATTTGGGCATCATAATCTGAGATTTGGCATCTTCGGGCGAAATACTTTTATCCATTTCACCAATAATAAACATCACTGAACACTTCAAAGATTTCAGAATCTGTCGGTGGTCGGGGCGGTCTCGCATAGCTTGCATTCCCGCCATCAATGCCTCTTTGGGCAACTGAGAAGCATATTCGATATGTTTTTCAATAATTTCAGGATGGTTTTTTTGAAACTCTTCCGCATATAAATTTGGCGTGGAAGTCTTGATAAAAGCCTCTGCACCATGCTTGTCGATAAACTCAACATTCTTGGTTCGAGCTGCTTTTTTTTCATCCGAATCAGCAAAAGATGTTGAATGAAAAAGCCCTAAACCCGTAAGCATAAGTGGGTATTTTTCGGCAAAAGCCAAGGCTATATAGCCACCCATTGAGTGTCCAATAATGATACATTTTTCAAAACCCGTTGCTTGAATTTTTTCATGCACAAAATCGGCATAATCATCCATGGTTTTTAGGTTACTCAACCTTGCATAATCGGGCGTGATGATATAAAAATTCTTTTGCAAGAAAGGAACAAATCCACTCCAAATGGAAGAATCTTCTCCGAATCCGTGTAATAAAACGACTGCTTTTTTCATAGTTCAAAGTTGAATGATATAATATCAGTAGAGTTTTAAAATCTATTCTCTAACCACTATTTTCTAATTTACTCGTAAATCCATAAAACGCCCCCAAGCAAATAAACATTCCCGTAAAGAAAATTAAGCCAATTTCTCGGTTGTAATACACAATGGCAATCATACAAACCAGTGCTAAAACAAAAGCAATTATGGGAAAAATAGGATAGAATGGAGCTGTGAAAGGGCGTTCGAGCAAAGGTTCTTTTTTGCGAAGCCTTAATAAACTTAACATACTGATGGCGTACATCACAGTTGCCCCCAAGACAGAAAGGATGATTATTTGACTGGTTGTTCCCGAAAAAATAGCTATAAAACCTACCAATCCACCCATGATTAATGCCCAATGTGGGGTTTGAAAACGTTGATTGACTGTTTCTAAAAACTTAGGTAAATATCCCGCTCTCGCCAAAGCGAAAACTTGCCGAGAATACCCGATAGTATTGCAATGAAAGGAGGCGATTAGCCCAAATAATCCCAAGCTGGTGAAGGCTTTTGCCAAGGTGCTATTTTTGCCCAAAGCCATAGAAAGTGCTTCGGGAAGTGGGTAGTCAATATGGCTCAAATCTCGCCAATCGCCTATGCCAGCACACAAAATCATGACCCCCAATGCCAAGAAAACTAAGGTAAAAATAGCAAAAATATAGGCTTTTGGGATGGTAGTTTTGGGGTTTTTGACCTCTTCGGCAACCATCGCAACGCCTTCAATTGCCACAAAAAACCATACGGCATAAGGGATTCCCGAAAACACACCATCGACCGAAACATTGGGTGGATTATGAGCAACAAAATTATCTATTTTGAAATAAGGGAAAATGATAGCCATAAAAACTACCAATTCTGCCACTGATAAAAAAGTAACAATTAAGGAAAATCGAGCCGACTCTTTGATGCCAAAAATGTTGATGGTGATGAAGACAAAGTAGGTAAGAATGGCAGTTGTAATTTCTGAAATTTGGGGATTTAGGAAGTGAACATAACTTCCCAAAGCATAAGCAATAGCGGGCGGAGCAAGCATAAAATCAACCAAAGAGGCAAATCCTGCGATAAAACCACCTACCGAACCAAAAGCACGACTGGCGTATTCAAATGCTCCACCCGCATTGGGAATGGCAGCGGTGAGTTCGGTATAAGAAAAAATGAAGGTTATGTACATCACCGTTACGATGAGTGTAGAAATCAAAAAGCCGATAGTCCCCGCCAAAGCCCAGCCATAATTCCAACCAAAATATTCACCCGAAATCACCAAGCCAACCGCTATCGACCATAGCTGTACGGTATTGATAACTTTTTTGAGCTGGGGAGCGGATTCAGGAGGGTTTGGCATTAATTTGTTTTATATTTTTGCTTGATTGTTACAAATATAAGAATCAAACCGCCACCTTCACCATCTCCACCAATTTATCCACCACAAAATCAATCTCCTCAACGGTATTATATTTTGAGAAAGAAAAACGTACCGATGGACGTTCGGGGCAAACATTTAGTGCCGTCAAAACGTGTGAACCGATGTCTGTTCCACTCGTACAAGCACTTCCACCCGAAGCTGAAATCTTGTTTATATCTAAATTGAAAAGAAACATATCACCTTCGTCAGAGGGTGGAAAACTTACGTTCAAGACCGTATAAAGGCTTTTTTCTAAATTATCCGAATCACCATTGAACTGAACATTATCGATGTTTTGTCTCAATTTAGTAATCATGCGTTGCTTCAATCCTTCAATATGCTCACGGTGAGAATCCATACCCGAATATGCCAATTCCAAAGCCTTTGCCAAACCCACAATGCCATAAACATTCTCTGTGCCTCCACGCATATTACGCTCCTGCGAACCTCCGTGGATGAAAGGTGCAATCTTATTTTTACTATTGATATATAAAAAACCAGCACCTTTGGGCCCATGAAATTTATGGGCAGCTCCCACCAAAAAGTCGATTTTCATTTGCTGCAAATCATGGCGATAATGCCCCATCGTTTGCACAGTGTCAGAATGAAAAATGGCTCCGTAATCCTCACAAATTTGTCCGACTTTTTCCATATCCAACAAATTGCCAATTTCGTTATTCCCGTGCATCAATGACACCAAGGATTTCGTATTATCCCGTAATAATTCTTCTAAATGATTCAAATCAACGTGTCCTTTTTCGTCTAAATCTACTAAACTGAGCTTGATTTTACCCGCTTTTTCTAAATATTCTAAGGTATGAATCACGGCGTGATGTTCTAATGCAGAAGTGATGGCGTGTTTGATATCATGTTTTTCGATGGAACGAATAATCGCCATATTATCAGCTTCCGTTCCGCCCGAGGTAAACAAAATTTCAGCGGGTGAAGCATTCAAAAGCCCCGCAATGGTTTTTCTGGCTCGTTCAATGGTACTCCGCACCTCACGCCCGTGCGAGTGTATGGACGAAGGGTTTCCAAAATTCATTTCCAACATCGGCAACATTGCCTCAATAACGGCTTTGTCGATGGGAGTAGTGGCGGCATTGTCTAAATAAATTTTATTCATTTTTTGATGATTAATTTTAGGGGTTGGGGGTTAGGGATTAGGATTCAGGGAAATCCATAAAATATTAAATAATAGTCTGACGATGAGCATCTTAACTAATAATTCATAATTCATAATTAAACTACCTCCCACTCAGCCTCTGGCAGATATTCTACCAAACCTTTCTCAGTTTTTCCAACAGCTACTCTTCCAGATTTTAGGTATTCCAAAATCTCCCAATTTTTCATGTATTGATAAAACTCTGCGATTTCGGTTTCTGTTCCATTTTTCTCAATCACCACGTAGTCAAGCCCCCAGTGAACCACTTTGGCGTTCCAGTCGAGATTGATTTCTTTGATGTCTAAGGGCGTACCTCCGAGGGGCGTTGCTAATTTGAAAAGAGCAATTTCATTGAAAACAATTTCGTGGTCGAGATACCCAAAAACGGCCAAAACGTCCACAACCTTACGGATTTGGCGAACTAATTTTTCAACCGCATCACGTGATTCGTGTTTCATTACAATCGTAAAGCGAGAAACTCCCTTACGCTCTGTTTCACAGACTGTTAGCGATTCAATATTTAGCCTTCTGCGGGTAAAAATAATGGTTATCCGGTTCAATAAACCGATGGTGTTGGAGGTAAATATGGATAATGTGTATGTTGTCATTTTTTCGATGTTGGATGTTCGTTTTTCGATGTTCGGTTTGTTTCGATATTTGTTTTTCGATACTTGATGTTCGTTTTCGATGTTCGATGTTCGTTTTTCGATGTTCGGTTGGATTCCGATGTTTTCTTCGATGTTTGGTTGGCTTTCGATGTTCGATGTTTGTGTTTTCCTGACATCGAAAATCGAAAAACGAGCATCGAAACTGACATCGAAAAACGAACATCTACAACAGCGTTTTATAATATCTAATCAAGCCGTTAATCATTTGTTTACAATGAGTTATTGTTTCAAAATTTATATCAAAACTTTCCTTTTTGATAAATTCTAAATCCAAACTTAGAAATAATTGTGTTTCGAGTTCATATAGCGAACCTCTGGAAATATAGAAAAATTGTAGAGTATCTTTAGCGTGATTTCTCCCATGTCCCTCTGAAATATTTGAAGGAACAGATACAGCACAACGCTTCATTTGGCTACTCAAACCATACATTTCATCTTTGGGAAAATCTTTAGTTAGCAAATAAATATCTTTGACTAATGTTCGACTCTTCTTCCAAACATCCAAATCAGTGTATGACTTCATTATTTTTAAAATTTTATTTTTTTAAGTAAATTATTCGTTTATCTCTTGTTTGAGATTTGATTTTTAGGTTAGAATATTCGTCAAACAACCGAAAATCGAACAACGAAAAACGAACATCGACAGTTTACTCCAACCGAATACTCGCCACACTCCCCCCCGCAGGCACCATTGGGAATACATTTTCTTCCTTTTCGCAAACGATTTCTAATAAATAAGGTTTGTCTGATGCCAACAATTTATCCAACGAAGCGGATAATTCTGTACGGTCTTCAACCTTATGTCCATCAATACCAAAACCTTTGGCAATGGTAATAAAATCTGGATTTTGAAGTTCGACAAATGAGTATCTTTTCTCGAAAAATAACTGTTGCCACTGACGCACCATTCCCAAGAAATTATTATTCAAAATAATAATTTTCACAGGTAATCCACTTTGGGCGATTGTCCCTAATTCTTGAATAGTCATCTGAAAACCACCATCACCAATCAAGGCAATTACTTCACGGTCGGGTGCTCCCACTTTCGCTCCAAATGCTGCTGGAAGGGCAAAACCCATCGTTCCTGCACCACCCGAAGTTACCAAAGAATTGGGCTTCATGTACTGATAATAGCGATTTACTATCATTTGGTGTTGCCCCACATCCGTTACCGTTACGGCTTCTCCTTTTGTCTTTTTAGAGAGCATCGCCACGGCTTCCCCCATCTTGATTTTATCGCCGTCGTGAAATAAATCACGTTTGGAAACCTTCTCAAATTCTATTTCATCGTACTTATCAAATTCGGCTCGCCATTCGGTATGTTGGCGTTCTTTCACCAAAGGCAAAAGGGCTTTCAAAACCTCTTTGGCATCACCCACCACGGGGGCAGTTGCTTTGATGTTTTTATTGATTTCGGCAGGGTCTATGTCAATGTGAACGACTTTGGCTTGGGTGATAAACTTGGATAAATCGCCCGTAACTCTATCATCAAAACGCATTCCGATGGCGATAATTAAGTCGGCTTCATCGGTCAAAACGTTTGCTCCATAATTGCCGTGCATTCCCAACCAACCAATATAATTAGGATGGTCGAAGGGCAAAGCTGACATTCCCAAAAGCGTGGTGGCTACTGGAATGCCCGTTTTACGAGCAAAAGCATCCAATTCTTCCTCGGCTTTGGCAATCAAAATACCGTGTCCCGCAAAGATGTAAGGCTTCTGTGCCGAATTTATCAATTTGGCAGCCGCCTCCACTTGTTCTTGCTTGGGAATATACCTTGGGCGATAGCTAACTATCTCATTACAAGGCTTATACTCAAAAGGCTTAGTCATGAAATCTGCCTGAGCGGTGCGAGTAATATCCAACAAAACAGGTCCAGGACGACCCGATTCGGCAATATAAAACGCCTTTGCCATGATTTCGGGAATTTCATCGGCATCAACAATCTGATAATTCCACTTGGTTACGGGCATCGACATTCCGATAATATCACACTCCTGAAAAGCATCCGTTCCCAAGAGATTCGCCTTTACCTGCCCAACCAAACACACCATCGGCGTAGAGTCCAAGAGGGCATCGGCAATGGGAGTCATCAAATTGGTAGCCCCTGGACCAGAAGTAACCATTGCCACCCCCGCCCGACCCGTCATACGAGCATAACCTTGGGCAGCGTGTCCAGCACCTTGTTCGTGGCGAACCAAAATGTGCTTTATTCTATCCTGATAGTCGTAAAGGGCATCGTAAGTAGGCATAATTGCCCCGCCTGGGTAGCCAAAAATAGTTTTTACGTTATTCTCTACCAAACATTGCATGATAGCCTGAGCCCCCGTCAAGAACTTTTGGGGTTCAACGGCAGTGGTTTGCTCAGTCATGGTTTCAGTATTTTCCATTGGTAATGTTATTTTTATTGAATAAATGTCTGTGGTGGTTTTTGTACTTTTATGGTATCACAAACTGTGACATCATTTATAAAGTGTTTCAGGCTATATTTTTATTCGGTTTTGAAATTTTTGATATGATTATTTTGAGAATTATTTATTATGTCTATCCAATTTAATATCCGATAAAATAAAAAACTATTTGGTTTTTAGCTTTGGCAAACTGGCTTATTAGTGACACAGACTACTGAGGAAATGAATATTACTGAGAATTAGTGTGTATCAAATAATCTTTAAATCTTTTAAAAAAATCATGACATTCACTTTCAGATTCAAATGAAAGCCCACCATAGCTATTATTAATATTATCAATGAAGTTGTCCATCAAAATATATTCTTGATTTTTTATTAAATTTTCAATCTCAATAATTATTTCTTTTCTTTTTTCATCCGAAATACTTTTATTGTATGAAGCCCATATTTGTTCGTCAGATTCAAAATCATCCCAAACAGTTTGATAATAATATCCCTTTACAAAATTATCTAATTCGTTTCGTCTCATAAGTATCTATTATTTTTCATCCGTGGATATAGTCTTCTTCGTCAATATATGGCAGCAAAGTGAAGAAATTATTCAAGTTTTCACTTTTACCCCAACCCAAAAAAAATATTTCACAACTCCAAAGCCCTAATAATCAGCACTTTATTGTCTTTTGAAATCACAATATTTTCATCTAATTTCTTACTCCGCTCAATCATTCGTTGAATGGCTAAGTTGATTCCGAAAGTAAATTTTTCACGAAGTTCTTCGTAGCGTTTATTTTCGGGTTTTACTGATAATTTGCCAGCTATATTTTTCATAAATATTGATATTTTGAGTTAAATTTTGTTTCAACTTGAACTTCTTTCTGTCTGAATTTGGATTCGTGGGATTTATGGATGAATTGGATTGTACGATTGATTTTTAATTCAAAAAATCCATTCATCTGATACGGTGCCACGTTTCGAAATCCAAATTCAAAATAATTGTTTCAACGCCCTTTCGGATGTCTTAACCTCTTAATTTCTAAACTCTTAGCCCCAAAATTGAGTAATAATCCTTTATCCATTTTATAAGCAACCAAATAATTCAGTCCCTGAGCTAAATGAACATCCTCTAATTGAATGATGGCTTTCAATTCTATGACAATATCATTTGCTACCATAAAATCAACCCTTCGACTTCCAATATTCTGATTATCATAGAAAATAGGCATTTCAACTTCTCTTGCAAAATCCACTCCTTGATTTTTCATTTCAATAGCCAATGCTCGCTGATAAATCACTTCTTGAAATCCATTTCCCAAAAATGAATGTACTTTCATTGCACAGCCAATGATTTTATAGGTCAAATCATCTTGTATTTCTTCTTTCATTTTTTATGATTATTTAGTGGTTGAATGTTCTATTTTTATCCAAATTCAGACAATTCTTTCTGTCTGAATTTGGATTTGTGGGATTTAGGGATTAGCTGGATTTCACACTTAGTTTTTTAATCCAAAGAATCCCTAAATCTAACGAATCCGAATTCAGACAGATTTTTGGATTAAAAGTCAAACGCAAAATCCAATTCATCCGTTAATCTGACGAATCCAAATTCAGACACGTTCTACAAATCCGTAACACAACCCAAACTCGCCGAACTCACATTTTTGATATATTTTTTCAAAATTCCTTTGGTAAATTCTGATTCAATGGGCTTCCAAAGTTTACGTCTTTCCGCCAATTCTTCGTCTGAAACGTGCAATTGAAGGATATTATTAACGGTATCAATCGTAATAAGGTCGCCGTCTTTTACCAAACCGATGTTTCCTCCCGACTGTGCTTCGGGCGAAACGTGTCCCACCACAAAGCCGTGCGTACCACCTGAGAAACGTCCATCCGTAATCATTGCTACTTTATTTCCCAAACCCGCACCCATCACTGCCGAAGTCGGTTTCAACATTTCGGGCATTCCTGGTCCGCCTTTTGGTCCTTCATTTCTAATAACAATAACCTGCCCCTCCTTGATTTCTCCCTTCGATAAAAACTCAATTACTTCCTCCTCACGCTCACAAACTTTGGCAACACCTTCAAATTTTTCACCCTCTTTTCCCGTAATTTTTGCCACCGCTCCGTCAGTTGCCAAATTGCCGTAAAGTATTTGCAAGTGTCCCGTTGGTTTCAAAGGTTTTTCGATTGGGAAAATGATTTTTTGTGCTTCAAAATCTAAATTTGGTACATCTTCTAAATTTTCGGCAATAGTTTTTCCCGTAATTGTCATGCAATCACCGTGCAGTAATCCAACGCTCAACAAATATTTCATCACGGCTGGCACGCCTCCAATAGCGAGCATATCTTCCATGTAATATTTTCCAGAAGGCTTCAAATCTGCCAATAATGGCGTTCTATCCGAAATCATCTGCACATCCGCCAACGTAAATTCAATATCAGCGGCATGGGCAATCGCCAAATAGTGCAACACGGCATTCGTAGAACCGCCCATTGCCATCACAACGGTCATGGCGTTTTCGAATGCCTTGCGTGTCATGATGTCTTTGGGACAAATATTTTTCTCCAACATATTCTTCATTGCCGCCCCAATCGCCAAACATTCCGCCTTTTTACCTTCATGCGTGGCTGGATAAGTCGATGAATTTGGTAAAGTCAAACCCATTGCCTCCATCGAACTCGCCATCGTATTGGCGGTGTACATTCCTCCGCAAGCACCCGCCCCAGGAATGGCATTACGGATAACGCCTTCATAATCTTCATCGGAAATTGTACCCGCAAATTTTTGTCCCAAAGCCTCAAAAGCCGAAATAATATCTAACTTTTTGCCCTTATATTCTCCCGTGCGAATCGTTCCCCCATAGACTAACATCGCAGGACGGTTCAAACGGGCAATTGCCATCATTGCCCCAGGCATATTTTTATCACAACCCACCACCGCAATCACGCCATCGTACCACTGAGCTCCCACAACATCTTCGATAGAATCCGCAATCAAATCACGTGAAGGCAACGAATAACGCATTCCATTATTTCCGTTGGTCATACCATCAGAAACCCCAATCGTATGAAAAATCAAGCCCACCATACCATTTTCTTGAATCCCTTTTTTCACATGAACCGATAAACCGTTAAGGTGCATATTACAAGTATTTCCTTCATAACCCGTGCTGGCAATGCCAATCTGGGCTTTTTGCATATCTTCGGTGGTCAATCCAATGCCGTACAACATGGCTTTGGCAGCAGGATTGGTTATTTCTTGGGTAAGGGTACGGCTAAATTTGTTCAGTTCTTGACTCATCTTGGTAATGGAATTTTAGTATTTTTATGTTTAGCGAATTTTCGCTATAAAATTATCGTTTCTTAGTAAATATAACCTTGTTTATTTGTCTGAAACAAGTATTTGCCAAATAATATTTTACAAATATCCTTTTTCGCCAATTATTATTATCTGTTAAAAATGATAATTCAGAAGATAATTCTTTAAATAATTAAATTTATTAGTTTTTATTTGGGAAATGATTTTAAACTCAGAAGAATAAATCATTGCCATAAACCAAAAAATCATTCAGCGAAATTCCGCTAAATGATTTTTTGGTTTGTATATTTAACCCCGTCTCCTTTTTCCCATTTCCCTTCCTCCCAAAAATCACCACCCTACATATCCTTCAGGAATTACTTCATTCAACCTCAAATAACAAATTGCTTGTCCACGATGATGAATAATATGGTTTTCCATGGCATAAAAAAATCGCCAAACTGGTAAACTCCCGCCCGCATAATCCTCTGATTTCAACAAATTCTCAGTTTTTGTTTCGTTCACTACCTTTTGTACCCAAGCATAAAATTTACGCAATTCATTTTCCAATTCACTTTTCGATAATTTTGCCCAAAACGACGGAGGCATTTTCTCGTAAGGATTCGCAATAGCAAGCCTACCAGATAATTGGGCAGCCGTATAAATAATGCAATGCACAAACTGGGTTCTGAATGAAAATGATTCGGGCGTATATCGAAACTCCAATTTTGACTCGGGCATTTGGTTAAAAACCGTCAAAGTATATTCCTCCGACCGTTTCCAAGCCGTAGCAAATTCATCTTTAAAGCCCAAAAGGTCTTTTTCTATTTGAGCTTTTCCGAAAGCTGGGAGCGTGATTAATCCTGCTGTTAGGGTTTTTATAATAGTTTTTCGGGTTATTTTCATTGGTTCATTGATTAAAAATCTAAAAAGGAAAATCATTCTTGATTTGATTGTAAGTATATTAGAGCAGACTATCTCAATACTTCAAATAAAGCTCTTTTTATAAAGTATACCTTCATTTTTAAAATTTACAAATTCAAATTTTTGGCAAAGCCTTTTGCCATCTTCTGTAACTGGTCTTGCATAAACAATTTTCACTTTTTTCCTCTCAATTATTTCAGTTAAAGTAGAAATTAAGTGCGAAACACACCAACCTCTTGTGTAATTACCGTTTGCTACTATGCCAGCTATATATATATGTTTTTGATTTTTATTGTCTTCAACTATCATTTCT
Source organism: Cytophagales bacterium (assembly GCA_038230735.1). Taxonomy (GTDB): domain Bacteria; phylum Bacteroidota; class Bacteroidia; order Cytophagales; family Spirosomataceae; genus Arcicella. The sequence goes on along the minus strand of JBBRMR010000023.1, from coordinate 16,515 downwards.
TCTGTTATTTCTCCAATTCTAAACTCTTTTTTACTTAAATCTTCTATTAAAGCTGGTGAAATAGGAATTATGAGAAAGTATCCTACCAATTGACTGGCAGTTTTCCCAGATTGAGGATTAGCTGTCTCTTTTTTAATTGTATAGAAAATTTTTGGGTTTTTATTAAACCAGGTTTCGAGTAGTGATAATGGACTTACTCTTTCCTTTCCAAAAATAGATTCACCCAGTTTTTGTATATAGAACAAGTCATTTAGACTTGCAGTCGAACATTTATATACATATCTGATATCGTTTATGATCTTCTTTGGTTCATTACTTTTAATTTCATTTTTTTTATTTAATTTTAGCTCATTTTTTGACAATTTAAATTGTTTGAGGATTGGTAAAGTTTGGATTATTGTAAATATTAATCCTACAAATGCTAGTAATATTGTTATGTCCATATTGAAAATTTAAAATTAAGAACTGAAGTTTATTGTGATTCCGAAATAGTTAAAGGCATTAATCAATACTGCTGATAACTTTGGGAAATTTAATTTCTGCCCACAAATAAGTTAAATACTTAAGAAAAATTCCAAGCTACTACTTCCCAGAACTCTGGGTAATTTGTATCAAAAAATTCATGAATTATCTCAAAGCCAACCCGTTTATGAGCCGACAAGGAACGGGTATTTCGTTTAGCAATTTCGGTAACACAAAGTTCAAAACGTGCTGAAAGATTCTCTTTGTGCTTGGCATATAATCCATCAAAAATACCCATTCCACGATAACCCTCTGCCACACAAATCTGACCCATAGCGTAATATTGAGTATCTTTTATCAGTTTTCCCTTATATTCCAAACCATCCATCAGTTCAAACATCGCCGTCAAAACTGGAATATCAAACCTGAAACTTTCGGGCATAACCAAGGCATAACCCACCACCTCATCACCATTTTTAGCAATGATTTGAGGCACGGATTGATTCATTCGAGACAATAACTCAAAATTATGCACCACCGTAACAAACCCCTGACTATTAGCAACATCGTTTGAGATATTTTTAGTCAGATTAAGTCGCTGTAATTCAAGCAATTGCTGAATTTCTTTATCGGTAGTGATTGTAGTAAAAATAATATCCATTTGTATAGTGGATTGATTGTTGGTTACTTGAAATTGGACTTATACTTTGCTTGGTGGTTGGTGTCCCTAATGATAAAATATAAACTCATCTTTTCTAACATTCATATCCTTCCTATGTGGTTGCATTCTTATAATATTACTCGTAAATTACGGAAAATCTAATCAATTTAACAATTCAAAAAATGACAAACTCACGTCGTGATTTTTTAAAAACTTTCGTGGCAGCATCCGCCACTATTCCTTTGATTTCCTCAGCGAAAGCCAATGTGTATGAAGGAAAAAAATTGGGTATTGCTCTTATTGGTTTGGGTAGTTATGCCACCAATAATCTCGCTCCAGCCTTCATCAATACAGAATATTGCCGTTTAGCAGGCATCGTAACTGGGACACCTTCAAAAGCTGAAATCTGGAAAAAGAAGTACGATATTCCTGAAAAAAATATCTATAATTACCAAAATTTTGACGAAATAGCAAATAATCCCGACATTGATATTGTCTATGTTGTACTTCCAAATGGTCTTCACCACGAGTTTACGCTGAGGGCTGCTAAGGCGGGCAAACACGTTATTTGTGAAAAACCAATGGCAATTTCTGTTAAAGAATGTGAGGAAATGATTGCTGCTTGTAAAGCGGCAAAAGTGCATTTGGCTATCGGATATCGGCTTCATTATGAGCCATTTACCAATGAAGTCATGAGATTATCTCGTGAAAAAGACTTTGGTAAAGTAACTTTCATTGAATCAAGTTTTGGGTTCCCATTAAGAGATAAGAAGGCTTGGCGAATGGTTCCTAAATTATCGGGTGGCGGATCAATGCTGGATGTAGGTATTTACGCCCTCAATGCCGCCCGATATGCAACGGGAGAAGAACCGACTTCGGTAACTGCCCAAGCCGTCAAAACTCGACCCGATATTTATGTGGATGGCATTGAAGAAACCATGTTTTGGCAAATGAAATTTCCGAGTGGGGCAATTTCAAATCACACTACTACTTATAATTCAAACGTACAACGATTATACGTAGGCTATGAAAACGGCAATTTAGAAATGTCCCCCGCCTTTGATTATGGCCCATTAAAAGGAAAAACTTCCAAAGGCGAAATGAAATTCCCCATTGTCCATCATCAAACCTTAATGTTAGATGGCATTTGTAGCGATATCCAAAGTAATCGCCCCATCCGCACATCAGGCGAAGAAGGATTGCGAGATATGAAAATCATACAAGCCGTCTTCAACGCCGCTAAAACTGGTAAAGAAGTAAAAGTATAGCCTTTTTCTAACATCGAAACAAAAACATAGACATTGATATTTTCTGTAAGAAAAGCCCATTATCACGACCTTGATTCAACTTACGAAATCAAGAGAAATGCTCTTTTTGAGTATTTAGAACTACTATGGGGTTGGAATGAAGAAGCTCAATACAAGTTTCACCAAGAGCATTTCAACCCCAATTATTTTCAGATAATCCATATTTCAAATGTAACCGTTGGTTATATCGAAACCCGAAACAAACCAGATTTTCTATTTCTTTCAAACTTGATGATTTTGAAAGAATTTCAAGGTAAAGGCATAGGCAAAAACATTTTAGAGGATTTGTCGAAAAATAATGCCAACATTGAACTGGAGGTATTGAAAGTAAATTTTCAAGCAAAACGTTTCTATGAAAATCTGGGATTTGAGGTATTTGAAGAGATGGAAGAGGTTTTTAGAATGAAAAACTGAATAAAAATTAGTAGTTCCTGTCATTACGACCAAGACTTTTGCGTGGGAAGCAATTAGCCAGCTTACGAGCAAAAGATTTCAAACTTATTTGCTTAGATTGGACAGATTGGTTTGCCGAAACTCCGGTTAGTACCTCACAATGACAGTTCAATGAACATTTTTAATTACACCAAAATTTGCTTTTATAAAAATCATTTTACAATTTTACCAAACAATCGTTTGGTAAAATGACTCAATCAAAAATAAAGATAAAATGCGAAGATGGCGTTGAACTCGCTGCCATTCTTTTAGTCCCTGACGGAATACCAAAAGCCGTTGTTCAAATCAATTCTGCCACCGCCACCACCAAAGAATATTACCTAAATTTTGCTCAATTTTTAATAGAAAAAGGCTTTGCTGCCTGCGTATTTGACTATCGAGGTGTATGCGAATCTTCGCCCGAAGGAGGGTTGCGTGGATGCACCTACGATTATATGATGTGGGGGCAACTTGATATGCCAGCCGTTTTAGATTATTTAGATGCTCAATTTCCCAATCTCCCAAAACTCATTGCAGCCCACAGCGTTGGCGGGCAAGAAGTAGGACTGATGCCAAATCATTATAAAATCAAGGGGATGATAACATTTGCTACCTCCGTTGGTTATTGGAATTTCATGCCGCTTAGTTATAGGCTTCAAACCCATTTTTTCTTTCAAATTTTTACCCCAATTTCTAATTTTCTGTTAGGCTATGTAGCCGCCAAAAGATTGGGATTGATGGAGGATTTGCCCAAACAAATTGCCTTAGATTGGCGAAACTGGTGCAGTGTTCCAGAATATTTTTTTAACGAAAAATACCATTCTGATACAGCCTCAAAGGGATTTTTCCAAGATTTAGCCTTCCCGATTCAAGTGTATTGGGCGACTGATGACCCCATTTCAAATGCTCGTTCAATTCCTATGTTTTGGAAGCACGTCAAAAGCTCAAGAGGCATTAATATCGACTGTATCAAACCTGAAGATATTGGCGAAAAAGCCATTGGGCATTTTGGTTTTTTCAGAAAGAAATATAAAGAAACCCTCTGGAAAATGGCATTGGATGATTTAGAAAATTTTATAAAATGATTTGTGGTGCAGATTGGATAAATTCCATGAATTTATCCAATTTTATATGCTAACAATTAATCCAAAATCACATGAACAAAACAGAAATACTCCAAAAACTTTCCGAAGGATTTTCACTCGTTGAAGAAACCATTAGCAAAACTGAAAATGAAGCATTTTTTCTCAAAAAAGATAATAAATGGTCATTAGCAGAAAATGTTAAGCATTTAATTTTATCGGTTAATCCTCTCAACATGGCGTTTTCATTGCCCAATTTCACGCTGTTATTTTTCGGTAAACTCAATCGTCCTGCCAGAAATTATGATGAAATGATTGAAAAATATTATCAAAAATTAGCCGAAGGTATAGTTGCTTCTCCTCAATTTATTCCAGCAGGAATTTCAATAGATTCTAATCAAGCTGACTTGATCCAAGAATTTAAGAAAACTAATGATAAGTTTTTAAAGAAAGTGGATAGTTTTGAGGAAGAAGATTTGGATAAATATTTAATTCCCCATCCTATTTTGGGAAAATTAACCGTTCGGGAGATGTTATATTTCACGATTTGTCATACCTTGCATCATCATAAGGCAATTTTGGCTACCACATAGGGAGGTTAGAAAGGATAGATTATTTTCAATATTTAAAAATAAAGTAATGAATATTATACCACTTATGCAACAAGGCTTTGCGGGTAGTAGCAAAAGACTCGCAAAAATGTCAGAAAGTTTTTCGGATGATGGAATTTTTTTTCGCCCCTATGACAAAGTAAATCATTTAGCTTGGGAAATTGGTCATTTAGCTACCATTCGCAATACCATTATAAAACTCCTGAATCCGAACGAAAAACTAATATTTTTTGAAAACGAGCGAATAATTTTTGCCCCAGGAACACCCCTCCAACCAGACGGAACTTTTCCTCCTATTGTGGATATGCTTGCCGCCCTCCAAAACAGAGGCGAGCGAATCATAGAGTTATTAAACGGATTAACCCAAGAACAATGGGATTCTGAAAGTCCGTTCAAACTACCCTTTGGTACTACGGTTGGAAGTCAAATTTGGACATTTTTTCTTCACGAAAGTTTCCACCTCGGCGAAGTTTCTTATTTGAAGAATATTTTAATTAGGAACAAAGCGTAATTGATTTTAAAACAAAAAGCCCATTGGAATCATCCAAAGGGCTTTTAAAGGGTATATCAAATCAATTCATAACTTCATCATAACCTTCAACTCTCATCATCTCCTTATGCTCCTCTTGCTTTGGCTGACTAATCTTCTGTTTAGCCATTTCATAAAAATATTGAAGACCAAAAAATATCGTCAGGTAGTAAATTATAGTAGCTAATGAGAATGACCAATGCCATTCCGAAGACATTAGAATAGGCAAAATATTGAATGCCACCAGGGCAGATACTACCGAAATCCCAATCATTATCCTGACCACATTTTTATCCTTAATGCCCAAATACGCCAAATGATGCGTAGTATGGTCTCGTCCACCCACAAAAGGGGACACTCCACGAGCCAAACGCCTTAGTGTAACCGTAACAGTATCCATCAATGGAATAATAAATGCCAATGCAGGAATCAAGAACTGTTTTACCTGAATACCTCCTTCCGCAAAATCCCGAAATTGCCAAAAATATTGAATACTAACCCAAGATAAAAACGCCCCTAAAAACTGGCTACCCGTATCACCCATATAAATCTTTGCGGGATTCCAATTGAAAAATAAAAACCCAATCAAAGCCCCCGCAACCGCAGTAATCAAGATAATATCAGTCAAATTTTGACTTTTTGAACTAAAAATAATCATCAAAGCCAAACCCAATGACACCAAAGACACCGAAGAAACAATACCATCCATATTATCCAGCATATTGATAGAATTCATCATGCCGACTACCCAGATTACTGTAAACCAATAATTTAGAATATTATTATCACTAATCGGTATTACAACTCCCGCAAGAATGAAAAGACCTGCACAAGAAAACTGCCCGATAAATTTAATTAGTGGACTGGTGTTATAACTATCATCAGCAAGCCCTACAAAGAATCCTACCGTTATTGGCAATGCTACCCCGACAATTAAACTTACAAATGACCATGAGACATTAGTGTTAAAAGATAGTAATAATCCTAAAATTGCCACAATTAGTACGGCATAAAAGGACATCCCACCAACGGGAGGCTTTGCTGCTGATGCCCATCTAACCTGTGTACCTCCTTTGTTTTTCCCAAATGAAGAGGCATTTTTAAGTAGATATTGATTAACGATAAATGATATACCGATACAAATAATAAGTACAAGAGCAATTATGCCAAGCATTGAGTATGAAATATCCATATTTTTCAGAAATAGAAGTAATTATTGTTGGAAGTGAACGAGAACTTTATCCAAGCCCTCTTTCAAAGATAATAAATCTCTTCCAAGTATTTGTTTCATTTTTGTATTATCTGGCATTCTTCTGGTCATATCCCCTTCTTCAAGTGCGGGAAGATAAATAATTTTTGACTTTGAATTAGTAGTCTCTATAATTAGTTTTGCCAGATCTAATATACTGGTTTCAATACCAGAACCTAAATTGATTACATCATTTATCTCCAAATTCTCATTCAATATTTTTACGGTTGCATCCAAATTATCATCAATATAACAAAATGTTCTGGTCTGTGAACCATCACCATAAATTGTTATATCTTCATTATTAAGGGCATTTTTGGCAAACTTAGACATCACAAAGTCTGAACTCTGTTTCGGTCCGTAAGTATTAAAAAACCTGAATATGGTGTAATCTAAATCATGTTCCAACTTAAACGACTTCATAAATGCTTCACCAATATTCTTTACAATAGCATAAGGCAATTTAGAATTCAAGGGCGTTGTGTGTTCATTTTGTGGAAATTCAACGGGTTCACCATAAACTTCTGATGATGATGAATAAAACACTCTTTTCACACCTGTGTTTTTGGCAAGATTCAATACATTTTCAATCCCTTTAATGTCCTCCAAAACCATCAACGGATTTGCCAAAGTACGCTTAACTCCCACAACTGCTGCATAATGAAACACATAATCAAATTTATAGGAAAGCATTATGGCTGACAAATCTCTATAATTATTTACATCACATTTAATAAAATGATGATTTTTCGGTTGTGAAGGTGGCAGATTACCTCTATCCCCCGTTAAAAAATTATCAACAACAACAACAAAGTTATTTTCATCAAGTATCAGTCTATCGGCTAAAGAACTTGGTACAAACCCAGCCCCACCAGTTATCAAAATTTTTGGCATCGAATAATAATTAAAATAAAATGTTTGTACACAAATTTAATAAAAACAATCCACCTAACAAACCCTAATTTATTGAATGGTAGTTTTTTGAATTAATAAAGACAAAAAGACTCCTACCTTAACGGCAGGAGTCTCTAAATTCTAAGATTCTATTCTTATTTTTTCGATAATTTCTTAGACATTGCACCAGTCTCGGTCTTTAAAGTATAAAGATAAGTACCCGATGATAGTCCATTACCCGAAAATGAAGCCGTATGGTCTCCTGCCGAAACTTCTTGATTATCCACCAAAGTGGCAATGTTCAAACCAATCAAGTTTGTTACTGTCAAAGAAACCTTTCCTGCCTTTGGAACATAATACTGAATCTGTACCGCTTTGTCAGAATCAAATGGGTTTGGATACGCATACATATCCATTTTCTCACTTGTTTCAGCCCCTGCAATTCTTGAAGAAGATTCGATTTTTCCAATATTAGCTTTGAAATCTGAGCCTCTTTTTGCTGAAAATCCTGGCAATAATTTAACTGACTTCCCAGCTTCATAATGCACTTTTGAATCTTCACTCACCACGTTAGAAGCACTGAGATTTTCAATTGCCACTTCGTGTTTGGTAGTCTTATTGATGTTATCAGTAATTTTTAAGTTAGCCTGCTGGGCAGAAACAACTCTCACCGACATCACACAAAAGAACAGTCCAAAATATTTAAAAAATGTTTTCATCTGTTTTGTTGTTTATCTCCCCTCTCAACTGCGGAATGCGTAATCGAGAGGGTTGGGGTGAGGTTTTTCTATTTTCTTCTCAAAGACTTAACTTGCTTCTTCAAATTCTGAATCTCAGCATTCTGAGCCTCATTTGATTTCTTCATTTCTAATAAATAAAGTGTCAATTCTTCAACTTTCTCCAATAACTTAATATCAGTTTTGTTCAAGTTATTACCAGTAGCCGCCATTTCAGTAGCACTTGCCACGTTTGGAAGGTGACCGTTGATGTTGATAAATTTCTCAACTTCATCCAAGGTCATACGCTTATAAGAAGGCTTGAAAACATAGTCGGGCCAAGACTCTGAACCTTCTACTTTCACGTTTACTTCCTTCGATAATACTCCACCTTTCACAATAAGAGAATTACCATCTAAACCAGAACCATTAATTACTACCCCATTAGTGCTATTATTATATAAATAACCATCTTGTTCTTTCCAAGTCTTTTCAGCAACTGGTCCAGTTGGTCCACCAACACTGTTGATTGTCCCTGCTGTTAAAGTTACTAAAACAACATTCCCACTTCCATCTACACTCAATACTCCATTACCACCTACCGCAGTTCTGGTAGAACCAGAATTGAGATTTGCGAATTTTAAGCCTGATAATCCTGCCCCAAGTCCTGCACCAGTGATTGTTGTTGCAGCATTTCCTAAAACTACTGTATTTGATACCGCTGCTACTGCATTAGCACCAATTGCTGTTGCATTTGTTGAAGCAGCACCACCATCTGCATTACTGCCTATATATGTATTATTTGAACCTGTACCAGTATTATAACCAGCATTATTCCCAATGGCTACATTATTTGCTCCTGATGTATTTCCAAATCCAGCAACTACACCTAAAAATATATTATAATTACCAGTTGTATTTAATCTACCTGAACCATATCCATTAAAAACATTGAATTGACCAATAGTATTAGCATAACCACTATTTAAACCAACAAACAAATTGTAAATACCAGTTGTATTAGAACGACCAGCGGATGGTCCCATAAAAACATTAGCTTCACCCGTAGTATTACTAAAACCAGCTTCTACGCCTAAAAAAGTATTATTACTACCTGTTGTATTTAATCTACCTGCACTCACACCAGTAAAGATATTATAATATCCTGTTGTATTATCGTACCCACTATTTAAACCCTGAAAAAAATTATCATTACCAGTCATGGTAGAATTTCCAGAATTACCTACAAAAACATTTCTATCTCTCGTTCTCAATAGAGAGATTCCTCCAATTTTATAGGATGCATCACTTGGAATATTTACACTATTCCCCGCACCCGTTACATCAATAGGATTCGTAATTGTGAGGTTTTGCCCTGTCGGAGCAGTGATTGTTTGTGCTTGGGTAGAAACTGTAAGTATTCCTCCAAACAATGTTGTTAAAAGCGGTATACGTATGTTCATGTTTTTAAATTTGTTTAACTGTTAAATAATTATTGGCTTAAAATTACTAAATTAAAAAACGAAATCAAACTATTAAAAAGACTTTATCAACCAATATTTATTATTCGGCTGTGAACAAAACCATACACAATTGGTATAATGCTTCTCATCCAAATTGAGAGAGTTTTTTGTAAATACGCTTAGTCAGAAAAAATATGCCTACTTTTAATTTATTAATTTTAAAAGCTCGTACTATTTCTTGATTTACTTTGAATATACTAACCATATTCTGGGTGGTAGCTCCTCCCATTCGCATTTTTACTAAAAACTGATCCAGATAATATGCCTTGAACTGATGAATTTTCAAGGCTCGTAAGGTATATTCATAATCCGCTGCAAATTTAAAGCTAAGATTATAATCTCCTAATGCTCCATATACCTTACTTCTTACAAAGAAAGTAGGATGAGGCACTATTTCACCATCCTCAAAAAAGGTATTATAGTATTGTTTTGATTTTACTGTCCTAATTATCTTATCAGTATCCTTCTGACTAACATACGAAATATTACCATAAACAATATCAGTCTCTCCTCTACTATCGAAACAATTAGCGATATCAGAAATTACTTGAGTGTGATGATAAAAATCATCCGAATTCAATAATCCAATCACATCGCCAGTTGCCATTTTAATGGCTTTGTTCATAGCATCGTATATGCCTCCATCGGGTTCACTAACATACTTACTAATATGCTGGCTGTAAGAATCAATAATTGATTTGGTATCGTCTTTTGAGCCACCGTCCACAATAATGTATTCAATATTAGGATAATCCTGTGCTATCACCGACTCAATGGCATCCTTTATCGTGAAGCCACTATTATAACAAACCGTCAATATAGAAATTTTTAACATTGTTTTTATTCATAAATTACCATATTCCTTACCAACCAAATATACTTAAAAACTCTCTGGCATATTGTACTACCCGTTCTTCATAATTGTTTAAGACAGGCTTCTTAGGAATAGTTGCCATAAGCATTTCCTTCATATTGTTTTTCAACTGTTGTGCATTGTCTGGATTAAAAAAATGTGCCAAACCTTCCATTTGTTCAATATGAACCGTCAAATCTGATAGAATAATTTGTTGTTGCAATGATTTCGCATCCTCCACTACAGTACTCCATCCTTCAAATTTACTGGGTTGAATCACCGCTAAAGCATTTTTCATCAATCCTAATTGGTCTTCTCTCGGAATCAATCCCATTATTTTTATATAAGACGACAACTTGTCTTTTTCAATGACTGAATGTATCTCTGAAATATATTCAGGGTTTCGGTAGTCATCAGCTTTACCCGTAAATAAAACTTCAAAATCAGTATATTCACCTTTAAGAAGACTGATAGCTTTGAAGACAACAAGGTGATTTTTATGTTTAAAAAACTGATTAGAAATAATGAAATAAGGTTTATTAATTTGATATTTTTTTCGCAATGAGACTATATCATCATTAAATGAATCAATTTGAGAAACGAACCTTAGCACATGCAAACGCAAACGCTGAGGAACTGTATAAAAATGTTTCAGATGAGACAGTACATCATAACTTGATTGTACTAAATCTGTTGCTCGCCAAAGAACAATCCTAAATCTAATTTCTCTAAATATACGATTAAAAAAACCAAAATATGCAGGATAAAATTTATGTTGTAAGTCTGGAAACCAAGAGGACATTCTAATTTTTCTTGGATTGTTGATTCGCCCAAGGTAGTCGTTAACAGGAAAAAGTCCGTCTAACTGATTTTCTTCAATAATATTTCTAACAAAAAGGTTTTTAAAAGTTAATACCGACATAACCGTAGTGATTAAATTACTTTTATAATTATGCAGAAAAATCTTCTCAACATAAGGATATTTTATCAATCCTAACCACTTTTCTGAGCGTTCATTAAAATATACTACATATATGGGCTTTTCATTTTCGGGCAAATAATTACTCGCATTTATCACATTCACTAAATATAAAAATCCTCCCGTCCATTCTTCCCTAAAGAAGGTAAACAATAAGCCTATCCTTTTTCTATCCTCCATATAAATAATTAAAGTTTATTCTCTCTGAGCCACTTATAATAGTGACCAAGCCCAGCTATCATAGTAGTTTCAAATACCACTTTGGTATTCAATGCCTTTAGTTTGGTAATATCTGCACACCAACGAGTAGGATCTCCTTCTTTCACCTTATTATTGAATTTAAGTCTTAAGTCGGGATTAATAATATCAATAAATTGTTGGGCTGCCTCGGCAATAGTCGTTTCATTTCCACAACCAAGATTATAGATTTCACCGCTAAATGTCGCATTTTCAATAATCATTTCAAGTGCTTTCATAACGTCTGCTACAAAAATGAAATCACGAGTTTCTTTTCCTGTCCCAAATAATGTAATTATATTGCCATTCTTCGATTTTTGATAAATATCCCAAAACAATTGTTTCTTTAAACCTGAGCCATAAGCAGAAAATATCCTAACTGAACAGCATTGAAGTCGATAAATAGTTGAAAATTCCGTCATTAATAGTTCCGTCATTTGCTTATGAAAACCATAGGGTGACATCGGCATCTTATGAGCTGATTCTACTACTGGAAGTTTTTGTGGGTTTCCATAAACGGCGGCACTTGAAAGATTGATAATTTTACAATTTGGATTATATTTCAAAAATGAATTTAGTAATTGAAATACATTTTTGACATTTGATTGAAAATCCAAAAAGGGATATTCCATTGAAAACGCCACATTTGCCGAACCCGAGGCATTAATACAAATATCGAAAAGATGTTCTGAAAATAAAGTATCATAATCTGGATTATTAGCGTCCACATAAAAATACCTTGATGAATTATCAAAGTTGTGCATTATATCACATCCATAAATATCCTGTTGCCCAAAATATTGAAGTGCATTCGAGCCAATGAATCCCTTGGAACCAATTATTAAAATTTTCACAGATATTATTCTTTAATTGCTATAAAGCTATACATTTTCCCTGGCATTCTATCAAGTCTAATTTTTAGTAATGACCAAGCAATAGATGTAAACAGCATTATTCCACCAATACTATTACCTAATCGCTTCTCAAGTATTTTTTTTACTTTTTCCTTGTTCCAAGGTTCGTAATTTATTGGCGATTCAGAAGGGGAAATCATTTTTTTAATTTTTAATCCTGCTAAAGTAATTGCATCACAATATTCTTCAATTTTAAATGCATTCTCTCCCCCGTAAAGATGATGTAGTGGGTGCTTTTCTAAGAAGCGCTGTTTATCAGTTCCATTCCTTATTACGTGGTCTCTTACCGTAAACAACATTCCTCCTTGTTTTAAAACTCTTGCTGTCTCAGCGATAAATTTATTTAAATCATGTGCATGATGCATTACCTGCCGTCCATAAACAATATCAAATGCTTGTTTATCAAAAGGAAGGTTTTCACCAAAAGCTTCTACTACTAACACATTGGATAATTTATAATGCTCTACAAGCCATCTAATTGCTCCAGACCCTACACTTTCACTTGGATATGGTTCCAATGATGTTACTTGATATCCTTCTAAGGCAAAAGCTATACTCGAGATGCCATTTCCAGCTCCAATATCTAATAATGTAGGTCGAGTATTATTACAATATGATTTTAATAAATTTATTGTTTCAGTATATTCTTTACTTATCCTAAATCTTTCAATATTTCTAACAAGATCTTTCTCTAAATACGCATCAGCGGCTATTTGAGGATTACCTAAGGGTGAACGAAGCCATTCAACTGCTTCATCCCAAGACATTTTATCTTTCATCGGGCGTTAAATATTTAATTACTTTTGCTGGGTTTCCTGCAATTATACAATTTTCTGGAAAATTCTTTGTTACTACACTACCCGAGGCAATAATTGATCTATCTCCAATACTGACTCCTTTTAAAATGATACTGTTAAATCCTATCCAAACGTCATCACCAATTACAATAGGAGACTCTCTCAAAGAAAGTCCTTCTAACGGATGTCCAAATTCAATAATTTCTATAAAATGCTTAGAACGCTCTTTGAAATCTATTGGATGAGAATTGTTATCATGAATATTAACATTGTGAGCAATCAAAACTCTGTTTCCTATTTTAATATTAGAAGAAGACCATATTCGAGTTCCTTCTCCAATATAACAAAATTCTCCTATTTCAACTTTCCCTCCGTGTCCAAACAAAAATATCTCACCTCTAATGTGAGAGTGTTTACGAATAATAATATCTTTTTTCCTACTTTTATTAGATATTATTTTTGAAGTTCCATAAAATTTAACTGTTTTATTTTCTACCGTTACAATACTTCTGTAAGATATTGTCTTAATATTTGTTAAAACAAAATCGTATAGTTTAAACATTAAAAGTAGGATATTGGACATATCATTTAGTAATAAATTGTGAAGCTATTTTATTCCAACTTAGAGTATGTTCAATCAGTTGCACACCTTTCTGTCCCATTTCCTGTCTTAAAAATTTATTTCTAATTAATTTTTTTAGGGCTATTTTAAGTTCGCTAATATCTCCCTCCTTAATTCCAAAGCCATTATTATTACTGTAACGCTCTTTCATATAGTCCGAACAAATGATAGAACATCCGCAAGCAGAAGCATCTACGGTACTGGTAGTAGTGTGGGCGGGCCAAACAGCGATGTCCGCTCCGTTGTAAATTTCGGGTAATTCTTGTTGAGTGACGGCATTTCGGTAAATTACTTTGTGCTTAGACGTTTTAAGTTTTGCCTCAAAATATGCTTTATAGCCAGCCGAAATAACACCAACAATATGGATAACAATATTTTTGTTCTCAGTTACTGATTCATCGTTTAGGGCATCAATTAACAAATCTACTTTCTTATCTTCATAAATTTTACCCGTATAAAGTACTACAATCGTTTCATCATCAACGCTTAAAAAGTTACGATATTTTTTTCTTAAGTCTTGGTCTTGCTTAAACAAATTGATGTCTGTTCCCAGAGGAATCATTACAACCTTATTGCCTTTCAGACCAAATGTTTTTTCTAAAACACCCATACAACTATCTGATATACCTACTATTTTATGAGCTACCTTTAACATTTTTTTAGCAAAAAGTGTCCTAAAAAGAGTGAATATTATTTTTGAACTAATACTTTCTCGCAAAACATTAATCGTAGTATGGTCATCAAACACAATTGGACAATTAAGTTTATCTTTTAAGTACAATAAACGAATTGACTGGTAGGTAAATACGCCGTGTGAAATAATAATATCGGGTTTTAATTCCAATAGTTTTTCTTCAAAACCTTTCAACCACATCAGGCCTGTTTGTTTGCGTGTGGTAGCTTTAAGGCGATGAACTGGCACACCGTAATCGTTGATAAAAGTTCCTATTCCCACATATTTATCCCCAATAATATGTTTAATACTTTCATAATCTGGATAGTCAAAGTGCCAGTCTGACGAAATGAAATGAACATCATGTCCCATTGCTTTCCAAGATTTCCCCAAATAATAATCTTGATAACCCAATCCATCTTGATAATGAACATTAATACTAACTATTCGCATGGTTTCTTTAATAATAACATAAAAGTCAAAAAAATCTAATTAAATAGCAACTCTAACCTAATAAAGGGTTATTTCATGTTCATAAAGTTTTCATTAGATTTTATAATTTAGCCAAGTCTTTGGAGACATTAGTAGGGGATAAAATGTATAAATACAAAATTATAAAAACAAATCCTCCTGTTACAAATGATGTAAATAAAGAGGTATTAGCTAAACTCATGGCAGCATAGAAAGTTAGTCCCACAGAAAGCTCAAGTTTATGATTGTGGGCTGAACTATCTAAAATTCTTAACATAAATCCACAGGCAATACCAGCTAAAATAAAACCGTAAATCCCAAACGCAGATAAACCATCAGATATAAAAAAATTTGCATTCAGTTGATAGTCAGCCGTTCCAAAATAAACATCTCCGATTACTTGACCTATACTATATTCATAAGGGTATTTATGAGTAAAATAATCAACAATTGAAATATGAGTAAGATATGTTTTAGGATGATGGTGAGTGATAAAAAAGTCATAATAATATTTATAATTATACGTTCCTATACCCACTGTCCGTATTGTAACCATCATAGCTAATGACTGTACAGCCAATCTATATTCTGATTCTTCAAAATACTTAAAAAGTAAAGTAGTTAATACCATTAAAAATGTTAGAACCCACAAAATTTTTGCTCCAAAAAGATTAGAAGACTTCTTAATCATTGAATAGAGCAAAAATGTTAGCATTAGAGTAAGCAAAAACATTTTGTTAGCTGCCACCATGTACGAAAGTAAACATATTATGATTCCATACATTACATCTTTTTTTCTTTTAAAAAAAAGACCTGAGATGACAAATATGGGCATAAAGACTGATGCAATCCAGTTAAAAAAATAGGCATAAATACCTGTATTGTCAGTATTTTTATTCAATCTCTGTGCCAAAACGTCAGTATGATCTAAAGGATTTGCAAACCTTAATTCCGCTCTATTATGATACAATGCAGTAATCAGCATAATTGAGGAAACTGAGTATAAATAAGGATTAATTTTTAAATAAGAATAGCTTTCTTTTAAGAATGAAAGTCTTTTACCTTTTGTACAATATATAAGCAACAGAAATCCAATCATTAAACTGGTATTGGCAATTATTAAGTCCAACCATTGCATACCATTGAAATATGGCATAAAAAGAAGAGGTACATAAATAATAATATAAATAATCCAGATAATAACCTGTGACGGTTTCTTAACTAAAATTAGTAATTGAGGTATTGGAATAACTATAAATGCAAATGTTAAGATGGTGTCCCAATACGAAACTGTTGACATTGAATAATCCTCAGAATCACCATAAACAGGTACAACAAAACTATTATAAACCCAAAAGTAAGTAGCACAATATGCAAAAATGGATAAAACTGTAATTATTATATGTATTCGCTGGACATTTACCATTTTAACTTTCAAAATTAATCATGAAAAATATCTTCACTTACCTTATAAATCTCCTCCCACTTAGCTACATTATACAG
>JBBRMR010000022.1:0-63547 GCA_038230735.1 Cytophagales bacterium | reverse complement strand
GCATGGCTTTTGCCATGACGATAACCATTTTCAAGTTCTTGAATTTGAACTTTACTAAATATTGGAATACGTATTTTACCCACAACTTTTTATGACAAATATAAATAATATTATACTAACTTAATTTGTCTAAACACTTATGTGTATTTACAATGAACTTGTTGAAGCAGCAATATCAAAGAAGATAAAATATTTATGAGTTGTTAAACAGGAGGATACAATTACTGAAAAGCATTATCAAATCAAGGTTCTTTAAATTCTGAAACACGGAATTTTAAAAAGCCTTGATTTAGTGTTTTTTTTAAGTAAAAATGTATTCTTTTTCTCTTTACAAATTCAGCAAAGAATTTCACCTTATATAAAAAGGCATGAAAAAGAATCAACTTAGCACAACTGAAAACATAGCACTTTGGGACGAATTCCGCAAAACCAACCTTAACAATCAGGCTTTCACAAAGCTCTATGAATTGTATGCGGATGATTTGTATCGGTACGGATATAATTTAGTGAGAAATAAGGAGGTAGTTGAGGGCTGTTTGCACGAACTTTATTTACATCTTTATAATCATAGAACGCAATTGGGTCCGACAGATAATATTCGTTTTTACTTATACAAAGCAATGAGACGAAGAGTAACGGACAGTTTGAAAAAGCTAAACAAGTTTGATTCAGAAGATTATATATTTGACAATGTTGATTTTCTCATACAATCCTACGAAAGCCAACTCATTGACGAACAGCTACTTGAAAGGAAAAAACAATTAGTCATTTTTGAGTTAAACAAACTTCCCAAAAGACAAAAGGAAATTTTATATTTAATTTATATGAAAGGACTTACCTATAATCAAGCCTCCGAAGTGATGGAGATAACCATGAAAAGTGTTTATAATACGGTTAATATTGCCATTGCAACGTTAAGAAATTACCTAAGGGAATCGTTCAAAAGAGAGGGCTTATTGTGTTTGTTGTTGGTAATATTTAATTATGGTAATAAAATATTATTTTGAAAAACGGGATAAATAATCACGTTCCCTGTTTTACCTTAAACAAACAAAAATTGAATATGGATTATTCATCTTTTAAAGCCGAGGAATTCTGTAAAGATGTTGATTTTATTGCTTGGGTATTATCTCCAACGGATGAATCAAATCAATTTTGGAATGCCTACATCGCTAATAATTCAAGGAAGTTTAAAGAAATTCAAATTGCCAAGGAATACATCGAAACCTTTCATTTTCAAGAAATTGATGTTTCAGACGAAGATATTAATCGTTTGAAACAACGTATTTGGGATGATATTGAGCAAACACCCATCCTTTTAAAATGGTGGAAAAAACCGACTAATTGGGCAGTGGCGGCTTCAATCGTTTTGGTTGGTTTTGCCGTGGCTTGGTTCAATCAAAAGCCCGTTGCTTATGAAACGGGATACGGACAAATCCGAAAAATTGATTTGGCAGATGGTTCAATAGTAACCCTCAATGCTAATTCAAAACTCAAAATTGCGAATGATTTAGTCAATACATCCTTGCGAGAAGTCTGGTTGGAAGGAGAAGCCTATTTTGATATTGCTAAGAAAAACGGAGCGAAATTTATCGTTCACACCTCCGAAGCTGAGGTGGAAGTCTTAGGGACGGAATTTAATGTGAATACCCGCAGAGAACAAACCAAAGTAATCCTGCACGAAGGTAAAGTTAAATTATTAGCAGGAAATGCTCAACCCGTCATTATGAAACCTGGGGAAATGGCTACGGTACTCAATAATTTTCAACCGATTCAATTAAAAATGGTGAAACCCGAACAATACGATGTTTGGCGAGAATCCTTGGTAACGTTAAATGACAGAACCGTCTTGGAAATTGCCGAAATGTTGGAAGATACTTACGGTGTAACCTTAACGTTTGAGGATTCGCTGATGTTAAGTAAAAAAATATCGGGTAAATTAGTCATAAAATCAACCGATGATTTTGTTGAAAACCTCGCCACAATTTTAGATGTAAAAGTGCAAACAACCCCCAAAGGATACATACTGAGACGGTACTGAATAAAATTTAAAAAAATCGCAAAAAAACCATAAAAAAAACGGGAAAAAATAACTACTTGGTTGTTTAACAATTGACAGCGTTAAAAATCAATAAAATTTCCGTTTTGATTATGAAAAAAAATCTCCTAATTCACTTTACAGTTCCCGTTCTACTGTTAGTTTTTGGTGGAGTATTAGAGTCTTCCGCACAAATTGCGTTTGCTTCTAATCACCAAATACCCAAAGAAAAAGAACACCAAGAAACTTCTAATAGTATCATTTCTTTACTTAAGAAATTGGAAATCATTCATCAAGTTAATTTTGTGTATCAAAAAGAACTGATTGAAGGAAAAACATTTCCCATTTCAATTAATGAAAACGATAAAGTAGAAACCATTCTTAAAAAAGTATTGGCTCCCATCAACCTAAAGTTTAAGAAACTGAAAGGGCAGAATAGTTATACAATTTTGCCGATGAAAGGTGAAAAGACTACTTCTGTTCAGGTTGAATTCATCGAAATACTGAAGGCAAGTTCAGTAGAAATTCCTCTCACAGCTGATTTAGCCAACAGAAAAACCCTCGAAAATCTTCGTCCAAATTTACAAATTATTGCCCAACCAGTCGTTACCGATATTTCGGTGAAAGGAAAAGTGATTGATAATGAAACCAATGAAGGTCTTCCTGGGGTAAATATCCAAATAAAAGGGACTAAAAAAGGCGTAAATTCTTCTTCGACAGGAGAATATACCATTAACGTTGCTGATAAAAGTGCGGTGTTAGTGTTTAGTTTTATTGGCTATGAAACCAAAGAAGTTATCGTGGGCAACCGCCTTATCTTGAACATATCCCTCAAACCAGCGGACAAGACCCTAGAAGAGGTAGTGGTAGTGGGTTTTGGTACGCAGAAAAAAATTAATGCTACGGGTGCAATTTCAACCATTAATACCAAAGAACTCGTTCAGTCGCCGGTTGCCAATATCAGTAATTCTTTAGTGGGGCGGATGCCTGGGCTTTTCGCTACGCAATCGGGTGGAGAACCTGGCAATGATGGTTCAAAAATTAGGATTAGGGGTGTTGGAACTTTCTCAGGAAATACTGACCCTTTAACCTTGGTGGATGGTATTCAAGTAGATAATTACAATAACATCGACCCAAACGAAATTGAATCCGTAACCATTCTGAAAGACGCTTCATCAACGGCAGTGTATGGAATTAGAGGTGCCAATGGAGTCTTGATTATTACGACAAAAAGAGGAAAAGCTGGTCCGCCAAAAATAAGTTATACCTTCAATCAAGGCTTCAACTCTTTCACGGATATGCGTGATATGATGAACAGTGCGGATTATGCGACAAATTTTAATAGTGCCTTAAAAGCGGATTCCTACGTTACGGGAGCTGTTTACACGCCCAGATATTCACTAACCGATATTGAACTTTACGGAAATGGGAAAGACCCCATATTTCACCCAAGTGTAAATTGGGCGGATGTGATGTTTAAAAAAGTATCAACGCAATCCCAACATAATGTCAGTATTAGCGGTGGGCAAAATAAAGTAAGATATTTTATTTCGGCGGGACTTTTCAATCAAGAGGGATTGTTCAAAGATACCAAGGATTTAGTGGATGCTTTCTCACCACAATCTACTTTTAGACGTTATAATATTCGGTCAAATTTCAACTTTGATATTACTACCCGTTTAAAAGCAACGCTTGATTTATCCTCTCAAACGGAAGTAAGAAGTGGGAACAATGGCACCAATACCGAGCGAATTGTTGGAGACGTTTTTCGAGCAAGCCCTTTGAGTACGCCAGGCGTGGTGGATGGAAAAATTGTGAATATTTTCACAGGTTCACAGAATAACCCTTACGTTTCACTCCTTTATCCCAATTTAGCAGGAGGACTGAAAAGGTCTTATCGGAATTATTTGAACGGTTCGCTTCGACTTGACTACGACCTTGGTTCTATTACAAAAGGATTATCCACGCACGCCAACGTAGCAATTCAAACGTATAATGACCAGCAAATTACCAATACCAAAACGCTCATCACTTATTTGGCGGTTCCCATCAACGGTGGTCCCATCAATGGTGGAACGGTTAATTTAGTGCCAAGTACCACCGAAGCTCAATTCAATTTTGCTCAGGCAGGAACTTTTAATAGAAGAATAACGGCGGAATTTGGGATTGATTACAAACGCAGTTTTGGCAATCACAACGTAACGGGTTTGTTGTTGTATAATCAGCAAAAAACGTATGACCCTGCCTTGGCTTTTTTAATCCCAAAAGGCTATCAGAGTTACGTAGGTCGGGTTACGTATGATTATGGTGGTCGTTATTTAGCCGAAGTTAATCTGGGTTATAACGGTACTGAAAACTTTGCCCCCCAAAAACGCTTCGGATTTTTTCCCGCTTATTCCTTGGGTTGGATAGCTTCGGAAGAAGCGTTTTTTCCAAAAACGAAAGCAATCACCTTCTTGAAAGTCCGTGGTTCTTACGGAGAAGTGGGTAATGATAACATTGGGGGTAGTCGCTTCTTGTTCAGACCCACCAGTTATCTTCCATTAAATTTTAACAATAATACAAACGCTTATTATTTTGGTAACGTTGGCTCAACCTATACAGGTTTTACAGGACTCAGAGAGGGAGCGACGGGTAATCCAGATGTAACTTGGGAACGAGCTATCAAGCAAAATATTGGACTTGAAATGCGTTTATTGAGTGACAAAATACGATTTACGGGCGATATTTTTATGGAAACTCGTAGCGATATTTTGGCTACGCCTCAAACTATTTCAGCCATCGTGGGTTTATCACAACCCGCCTCCAATTTGGGAAAAATGGAAAATAAAGGCTATGAACTTGATATTTCTTTCAATGATAAAGTTGGAAATTTTGGGTATCGGATTGCGGCAAATATGAGTTTTGCTCGTAATAAAGTGCTTTTTAGAGACGAAATACCCAATAAATACGAATACCAAAACCGCACTGGTCAACGTTTGGGTCAGTTTTTTGGATTGGTTGCGGATGGACTCTATAATACATTTGAGGAAATAAATAATCCTAATCGTCCCGTTTATCAATACGCCAATAACAAAATTCAACCTGGGGATATTAAGTATTTAGACGTAAATGGGGATGGTTTAGTCAATGATTTTGATGCCGTACCCATCGGCTATTCAAATCTTCCTGAACAAACTTACGGACTTACCTTGGGGGCAAATTATAAAGGCTTTGATGTGTCAGTATTGTTTCAAGGGGTTGGTAATGTATCCCATTATTACACAAGATTTCAACGAGGAACGGGTTTCGGACAAGCCCCCCCAGAAGGTTCTGCCAGTTATATGAACCAGAGTTGGACACAAGAAAGATACGATGCCAAATTACCCATTAATTTTCCTCGCTTTTCGGTAAATAGTGGTCCTAATGATGCAGGGTCTTCATTCTGGTTAGCCGATGCCAGTTATTTACGAATAAAGAATGTGGAAGTGGGTTATACCATTAATGGCAGTTTGCTCAAAAAATTAGGCATTAGTTCCACTCGTGTCTATGCCAATGCCAATAATTTATATACTTGGAAGAAAATCCTGCCTGGTATTGACCCCGAAAATACTTCAACGGGCGACACGAATACTGAACCTTATCCACTGGTGCGTACCATCAATTTTGGTATCAACGTAAAATTTTAATATTTACCCCATGAAAAAAATAATTTTATTATTCACAGTCCTTTTTTGCTCGCTGATTTCTTTCTCGTGTGAGCAAAATTTCTTAGATAAAGCCCCTGGCGTGGATTTAGTAGAGGATAATGTATTCCTTACCAAGGCAAACATGGAAAGTTTCATGGCTACTATTTATCGTTACGGAATGCACTCAATTTTTCGGTATCGTATGCAAGGAGATATTCCTTTCTCGCAGGTAAATAATACCGATTGCATTCACCCCAGTACCAGTATTAGTGATGAGGGAGATGCTTCCGAAGCCGCCTTTGTTAATAATAATCGCTGGAATGAAGGAGTGGTTTTGCCCAATAATATCGTCAACGTAGAAGATTTTAGGTATTATATCCGATGGATAGCTTTACGCCAAATTGCCTTGGTGATAAAAAGAGTAAACGAAGTCCCTGATGCGGACGAAGCCTACAAAAAACAGGTGGTTGCTGAAGTTAAATTTTTGAGAGCCATGAATTATTTGGAGATGGTTAAACGCTACGGAGGCGTACCCATCGTAGATAAAGTCTATGAGGCGGGCGTTAAAGTGGATGTGCCAAGAAGTTCATTTGAGGATTGCATGAAATTTATTGTCAAGGATTTGGACGAAGCAATCCCCAATTTGCCCGCCGCTTATTCTGCCTCTTTGGTGGGAAGAGCCACGGCAATGGCGGCTATAACCGTGAAAGCAAAAGCCTTGTTATTGGCTGCCAGTCCGCAATTTAATTCAGCTACTCCGCCAATTAGTATGACAAATGTCACTGATAATAAATTAATTAGCTACGGAAATTATGATGTAAATCGTTGGAAATTAGCCGCTGATGCTGCAAAAACTGCCTTAGATTATGCCAGTGCAAATGGCTACGCATTAATTGATGATGTAGCAAACAGAAGTCCGAAAGAATTAGATAATGGCACGACTGGACCTTTGGGAAATTACCGAGTTTCTTGGGAAACGAACAATAACAAAGAGTTGATTTTGAGCTATCAATTTACAACATCAACTGGTGGAATAACCAATGTTGGAAATCCACCCGTTACCTTTTTTAATCCCTCTTGCTTTGGTTCTTTTTGGAGTGGTATTAGTGTACCCCTAAATTTTATTAGAAAATATGAAGATACGTTGGGCAGAGCCGTAAGTTGGGATGCCACAGGTGGAACCGATTTGATTGCCAAATATCGTTCACTCGACCCACGGTTTAAGCAATCCGTTACTTATACCAATGCTTATCACAGTAGTTCCGACCCCATTGCCCAGATTTATACTGGTGGCAAAGATTATGTGAATTGCAAAGGTGGCGTTTGGTATCGTAAATATATTCCGAGGTCATTTAGAACTGCCAATTACGTACCCAACGACCCAATCTTACGGGTAAATGAATTGTATTTGTATTATGCCGAAGCCTTGAATGAATCTTCAGGTCCCGTTGCCAATGCTTATACCGCTATTAATGCCATCCGAAATCGTTCTAAAATGCCAAATTTACCCGTAGGATTAACGCAGGAGCAGTTTAGACAGAGATTACGCAATGAATCTGCCATTGAATTATACGGTGACGACCACCGCTTCTGGGATATAAAGCGTTGGCTAATTGGTGAAGACGATGGCGTGATGAAAGGAGCTTTTGAGGGACTCCAAATCACTCGGGTTGGCACTGCTCCCAATTATACCTACACTTGGAAACCTTATACTTTTGAAAATAGGGTATTCAACAAAAATTATTATTTACATCCTTTTCCACAATCGGAGGTGCTGAAAGGAAATTTAATACAAAATCCAGGTTGGTAAGTTTTTACATTTTAACCTTTGTCGCAATCATTATGAAAATACGATATACAAAAAATCACTTTATCACCATGCTCTTGAGTATGCTTGTTGGTAATATCTCACTGGCACAGAAAAGTGTAACTAATTACGCCGAAAAGCCCGATAGCGTACAATTATTCCAAAAACCAACCTATACCAATATTGGGTTTGATACCCAATTAACAACCCACGTTACCAGTTCAATTTCCACGGTTTTAGGAAGTGATTTAGAAAAAAATTTTTCTTTAAATTTTGGGAATACACTTTTTGGTAGATTACCAGGCTTGACCGTAACCCAAGGCGGTTCAGAACCTGGGGCTGCCGCTCCAAACCTTTTTGTGAGAGGCGTTAATACCTTTGGAGCGGCGGGAACGGCTCCCTTATACGTGATTGACGGTTTTGTAAGTAATGGCATTGGGGCATCAAATGCTTTTATGCAATTATTACCCGAAGAAATTGAGTCAATATCGGTGCTAAAAGATGCCGCTGCCGTTGCCGTGTATGGAGCAAGAGCCGCTAACGGGGTAGTATTGGTAACCACAAAAACGAGCAAAGAAGGTTCGTTGAAAATATCATTCACCACTCGCCAAGGATTTAACCAAGCTCAGTATATTCCTAAATTTTTAAACGCTTACAATTACAGTGTTCTGTATAATGAAGCCTTGTCAAATGATGGTTTGCCTGCAAGATATACACCCGCTGATTTAGAATTGTATCAGAATCGTTCTGACCCCGTTTTTCATCCCGATGTAAATTGGTACAATGAGGTATTACGCCAAACTTCCCCCGTTTCGAGTTATAATTTATCGTTTAACGGTGGCGATAAATTTGTCAGATATTTTGTGGTATTGAATGCCATAACGAGTTAAGGATTATTCAAAAACTTTGGGGGTCTCAACGAGGAAAGCTCAAATTCAAATTACTCAAAATATAATTTTAGGACTAATTTAGCCGTGACCCTCTCCAAAAGACTTTCGGCGGAATTTAGAATTGCTGGCTCGGTTGAACAAAGTAATAATCCTAATGCTTACACTACGGGAGGTACTTTTGGATTATTGGCACAATTACCGCCGAATGCTTTTCCCGTGTATAATCCTAACAAAACGTATGGGGGAACTTCTTTGTATTCAAATCCAGTAGCCAATTTACTTTCCACGGGATTTGCCCAGAATAATTCAAGAACCATTCTTTCTTCTTTGAAATTGACGGAACAATTAGATTTTTTGACCCAAGGACTGAGCATTTCGGGAGCGGTTTCCATTAATAATTATTTCGAGTCAGGTTCAAGAAAAAACAAGCAATATCCACGATATTCTATATCAAAGGGGGTTGCGGGCGATACGCTTTACAGTCCATCGGTGGGGCAATTAACTTCTTTATCGGGAACGGAAGAAACCCTCGACCAATATCGTAACTTAATTATTCAAGCATTTTTGAATTATAAAAGAACTTTTGGCAGAAGCGATGTATCAGGAATGTTGATGTTTAACAGTGATGAAGTTACGGTTTTTGGTCCTGCCTCCGACCCCGCCGTTCCAACTGCCAATTCAACCGATCCCTATAAACACAATGGCGGTGCGGGTAGATTGACGTATGCTTATGACAACAAATATATTGCCGAGGTTTCAGTGGGGTATATGGGTACTGAAATTTTTGCCCCTGAAAAAAGATACGGCTTTTTCCCTTCGGCTTCCGTTGGTTGGATTGCTTCGAGCGAAAATTTCTTGAAAAATAATGAATCCATTAATTTTCTAAAATTCAGAGGTTCTTACGGATTAGTTGGCAACGACAACATCGTTTCTCAGGGATTAACATCTCGTTACGCTTACACGCCTACTTTTGGGGGTGGCGGCTATTTCTTCGGAACGGGTAATACCGCAGTGGGCGGTTTTGCGGAAAACGCCATTGCCAATCCAAATATTACTTGGGAGAAAGAAAGAACCTTAAATGTGGGCGTTGATGCCACCATTTTCAAAAACTTAGATGTTTCATTTGACTATTTTAACCGTGAACGTTCCGATATTGTGGTTGCCTCGAACAGCACAACCCCCGCATTTTTAGGAGTCGTTACGCCATCCCTCAACCAAGGAAAAACCAACAGTCAAGGTTTTGATATACTATTAAGATACAGAAGTAACAGCCAAAAAGCATTGCAATTTTTTGTGGAAGCCAATATGTCCTATTTCAAGAATAAAATTGTCTTCAATGCCGAGTCAGTTCAATTAAATACCCAACTGTATGCTACGGGAACATCGGTTGGACAGCCTTTTGGCTTGAAAGCCATTGGATTTTATAGTGCGGATGACATAGCGAAGCGTTTAATTGACCCAAAAAGTGTTCCAAGTGTATTGACGGAAGTTATCAAAGCGGGCGATATAAAATACCAAGATATTGGGGGACCCGAAGGAAAACCCGATGGTATTATTGATGGCAATGATAGAATGATGATTGGAAATCCTGGTTTACCCAATCTAATTGCGGGATTAAACGCAGGACTTAAATACAAAAGTTTTGATTTTAATT
The DNA here is from genome assembly GCA_038230735.1 of Cytophagales bacterium. Lineage (GTDB taxonomy): Bacteria > Bacteroidota > Bacteroidia > Cytophagales > Spirosomataceae > Arcicella. The sequence goes on along the minus strand of JBBRMR010000022.1, from coordinate 53,490 downwards.
TGGTATTTCAAGCGGTTACGAATAATACGGTTTATTTAGGCGGAAACTATTTTCAAGCGTTTCAGAGTAATGGACAAATTGCTCCAATTGCCCTTAATCGTTGGACTCCCGAAACGGCAAATACTGCAGATTATCCACGACTTTCCTCAAAAGACAATTTGAATAACTATCAATTTTCTTCTTTCTGGCAACGTGACGGCAGTTTTATTAAGTTGCGGAGTGCTGAAATTGGTTATACGCTTCCAACTGCTTTAACTACAAAAGTTAAAATTAATACTGCCAGAATTTTTGTAACGGGTACAAATCTTTTTACAATCAGTAAAATTGAATACGGTGACCCTGAGTCTTTAACGGGTTATCCAGTTACCAGAACATTAACCTTAGGCTTGAAAATTAATTTGTAATAATAAAAAGACAAATTCAACATGAAAAAATATATATATATCTCATTCTTTTGGTTAGCAATCGCTTTTAGTGCTTGCCAAGACCTTGACCGAGATTTTGTAACGACCATCGGAAGAAAAGAAATTGAACAATCTTTTGGCAATGTGCAGTCACTGTTAAATGCCATTTATTCGGATATTCCAGACGGAACGCTTTACATTGGAGGAGCCGCCATGATGTCTTCGGCAACGGATGAATCTGAATTTACTGCCGAGACCAATCCTGTGCAGAGTTTCAATACGGGCAGTTGGAATGCTATCAATAATCCCGATTTAGTGTGGGGGACTTATTACCGAGGCATTCGGAAAGTAAATCAGTTTTTATTATCCACGGGAAAAATAAATTTAGACCCTTGGAAATTAGACCCTTCGCCATCAGCACAATCGGTTTATAATACCAACCTTGCCACAATCAAAAGGTGGACGTATGAAGCTCGATATTTGAGAGCCTATTTTTATTTCGAATTGGTAAAACGTTACGGAGGCGTTCCCATCATTAATAATACCTTAACATTAGAGGACGATTTTTCAGCCATTAAACGAAATTCTTTAAACGAATGTCTGCAATTTATCACGGCTGAATGTGATTCTGCGGCTACTCAATTACCTTTGAATACCTCAACCTTGCCTTACGTTGCCGCAACGGATTTGGGAAGGGTTACTAAATTGACCGCTTTGGCATTAAAAAGCAGAGTATTATTGTACGCCGCCAGCGATTTGTTTAATACGCCTTCGTGGGCGGGTGGTTACGCTAATCCTGAATTAATCTCATTGCCTACTGCCGACCGCTCGGCTCGTTGGAAAGCGGCTTCGGATGCGGCAAAAACCGTGATTGATGCCAGTGCCTTACCTACGTTAGGACAATACAAATCACTATTTAATACTTTCAATAATGCCGAAATTATTTTCACTCGAAGTAATGGGGCAAGCAATCAATTTGAGAGAATTAATTCTCCTATTGGCTTTAATTTGGGACAAAGCGGAAATACACCATCACAGGATTTAGTAGATGCCTACGAGGTAAAAGTGAATGCCACCACCGCAGTGAAATTTAATTGGAACGACCCCGCCATGGCGGCAAATCCTTATGCCAACCGTGACCCTCGTTTAGGTTTTAGTATTATTACCAACAACTCGTCCTTCGGAACACCCGCTCGAAATGTGCAGATTTGGAATGGAGGATTGGATGGAAAACCCATTATAAATGCCTCAAAAACAGGGTATTATCTTAGAAAATATCAAATTGAAAGTCTTAACCTTTTAAATGGAAATACGGGCGTACATAGTTGGATTATCTTTCGTTATCCCGAAATATATTTGAATTATGCCGAAGCCCTTAACGAATGGAGTCCTGGTAATGCTGATATCAAAAAGTATGTTGATATTGTTAGAACCAGAACTGGCGTAGCGATGCCTCCTTTAGTAACGGGTTTATCACAAGCAGATATGAGAGAAAAAATACGGAATGAAAAACGAGTTGAGTTTGCTTTTGAAGATCATCGTTTTTGGGACGTTCGTAGATGGATGCAAGGACCAGAATATTTTGGAAAACCTTTGACGGGTGTTGATATTGTTAGAAATGCTGATAATACTTTTAAATACACTCCCGTGAAAGTTGAGGATAGAGCCTTTAATGCTAAAATGTATTTATATCCAATTCCACAGAGCGATTTGAATATTGCGGGTTCATTGATTCAGAATCCGTTGTGGTAATTGGTTTTATAAAAAAATTTTAATTGGGTGATAATGTTTAAAATGCTAATCAGGTAGCGATTCCGTTGCCTGATTTTTAGCATTTTTTCTTCCTAAAAACAAAAAAATAATTCTGAATGAAAAATCATTTTCTGCAAACCATTATAGTGTTTTTTTTACTTTCTGTTCAAGCAAGTTTTGGTCAAAATACATTGACAGCTTTAGCACAGAAACAAGGTTTTGAGTTGCTTTGGGATGGAAAAACTACCAACGGATGGCGAGGTGCTGGGGATGAATATTTCACAGAAGGGCGAAAATAGCAAGATAAAATTTAGCATAAATGAATTATTAAGAAATGGCAAAAATCAACAAGTCTTCTTTTTAAATAATCCCAACGAAGCTTTATTTTTAGAACCCGCTGATTGGCGTGAAATGTATAATTTTTCTGAAAATGCGGTGCTTTTTTGTCTCTCCGATGAAATTTATGACCCGAATGATTACATTTATACGCCTTATGTAAACAACAATAATTTAGTTTCAGAAACTAACACTTTCAATCAATAATGCTTTATATGATGCAAAATCGCAGAGAATTCATTAAACAAACCAGTATTTTTTCAGCAATAGCTTTGCTTGCTCCATTTATTGGTAATGCCACAAGCAAAAAAAATCCAACGATTTTAGTTGTGTCAGGCTGGCAAGATGTCAATATCGGCGATATTGGGCATACACCTGGTCTGTTGCACATTTTGGAAACGTTTATGCCAAAAGCTACGATTATTTTGTGGAAAAAAAGCAATGGAGAAGCGGTAAAGAAACTGCTCAATAAAAACTTTCCCAAAGTCAAAATTATTTATGGCGGTGTTGATAAAGAAAAAAATGTAGAGAGCCCCGAACTCTTAGCGGTTTTCCAAAAATCAGATTTGATGATACATGGTTCAGGCCCACTTTTGGTGGGTGCTGATAACTTAGCAAGTTGGATGAAACACACCACCAAACCATTTGGGGTGTTCGGAACAACTATCGAAAATCCGAGCGAATACCACCAAAGTATTTTAAAAAAAGCCTCATTTATTTTTACCAGAGAAACCAAGTCCATTGAACATCTGAAAAAAGCAGGTATCACAGGCGAACACGTGCAGTTTGCCCCCGATGCTACTTTTTTTATGAATATTCGAGACGACGACAAAGGAACTGCTTTCTTGAAAGTCAATGGCTTGGAAAATAAAAAATTTATCTGTGCCATTCCACGTTTACGTTACACACCCTACCATAAATTTAACCCGAATAATAACGGGTGGGACGAAGCAAAAATAAAAAAAGTGGAAGAAACCAACGATAAATACAAAGAAATAGATCATGCCAAACTCCGTGAATCCATCATTTCGTGGGTACGGGAAACTGGGAATAAAGTATTGGTTTGTCCTGAAATGACCTACCAAGTAGATATTATTGATGAATTACTCATCAATCCGCTACCCGATGACGTAAAACCATTTGTCCTAAAACGAGGCTATTGGTTGCCCGACGAGGCGGCTTCTATTTATGCCAATGCGCTTGCGGTACTGAGTTTTGAATGTCATTCGCCCATTATTGCCGCTGCCAACGGGACACCTTTCTTTTACCTTCGCCAACCAGAAGACACCATAAAAGGGCAAATGTACTATGATTTAGGCTTTAACGATTGGACTTTTAAAATAGAAAAAACTGAAGGAAAGCAAATTGCCGACCAACTACGTGTAATTTGGAAAGATTATCCGAAAGCAAAAGCTAAGCTGAAAATGAGTATGGATAAAGTGGCAAGTATTTATAAAGCAAGAACAGCAAGCATAGATGAAGTGCTAAAAACGGTTTAAGTCAATCTTTCTAATGAAATTTCTGACCAAAATTCTTAAATTTATACGCACTATTGGATAATAATTTAGTTTTGAAATCGACAATCATTTACGAATCATAAAAAATATGCAAAATCGCCGAGATTTTATTAAACAAACTTCTATTGCAACCGCAGGAGTCCTTACCTCTTCCAGCCTTTTTTCTTTCAAGGGTTCGCCCAACGAAAAAGTCGTTTTGGGTATCATGGGAACAAATAGCCGTGGGTCATTCTTGGCAAAAACATTTGCGAAATTACCTAATGTGGAAATTGCCTATATCTGCGACCCCGATGCCAAAGTATTAGAAAGAACAATTTCCGACATAGAAAAAATAACGGGCAAAAAACCACAAGGATTTAGCGATGTTCGGAGGATGTTGGAGAAAAAAGACTTTGATGGGATGGCAATTGCCGCCCCTGACCATTGGCATACGCCTGCTGCCATTATGGGATTGCAAGCGGGTAAAAATATTTACATTGAAAAACCTTGTAGCCATAATCCACATGAGGGTGAAATGTTGGTAGAAGCCACCAATAAGTACAAAAAATTAGTACAAATGGGTAGTCAACGCCGTACATTTAGTAATGTAAAAGACATGATTGATAAACTACATACTGGAGCAATCGGACGGGTATATTTTGCTCGTGCGTGGTACGTAAACAATCGTAAATCTATCGGGCAAGGCAAAGTAGTTGCCGTGCCGTCGAACCTTGATTTTGATTTGTGGCAAGGACCAGCTCCCAGACGTGCTTATAAAGACAATTTGGTGCATTACAACTGGCACTGGTTTTGGAATTGGGGAACTGGCGAAGCCCTCAATAATGGTACGCATGAATTGGACGTAGCTCGTTGGGGCTTGGGCGTTGACTTTCCAAACCAAGTAGTTTCAGCTGGTGGGCGTTACCATTTTCAAGACGATTGGGAAACGCCTGATACACAAACCATTACGTATAATTTCCCCAATAATACGGGTTGTACTTGGGAAGGTCGTAGTTGCAACGGTTTCAACTCAGAAGGTGCTGGCAGAGGCGTAATTTTTTATGGTGATAAAGGCACAATCGTATATCCAGGCGCAAATAGTTATAAAATATTTGATGGAGCAAATAAATTAGTTTCCGAAGTAAACGACGATACGCCTTTCGACCCTAAAAATGCTGTGAGTCCAACTGAATTATTGGATGCCCTACATTTAGTCAATTTCTGTGAAGCAATTCGTGGAAAAGAGAAAATTAATGCTCCAATTTTAGAGGGGCATAAATCAACGCTTTTGCCGCAATTGGGAAATATTGCCTATCGTGTTGGTAGAACATTAAACTGCGACCCAACCAACGGACATATTTTGAATGACAAAGAAGCCATGAAATTATGGTCGAGAGAATATGCAAAAGGTTGGGAGGTGAAGGTATAGTAAAAAATTATTCAAAATAAACGGGATAAATCCTATTCTTTGCTGTTTCATCAATAAACTCCATTGATATGAAAAGCAATCTCAAATTAACCTTAGTTGGATTAATCTTTTTTACCACCACTCTTTATGGATGCGACCAAAAAGAAGTGGTGAATATTTCCGTTATTACGCCCCAAACGCCCGCATCAACGGTATTAAGTAAGAGCTTTTATGTTTCTGATAATATTGGTTCAGATGTTAATACTGGCTTATCCGCAGCTTCTCCCCTCAAAACCATCACTGCGGGTCAGGCTTTAGCTTCTCCTGGTGATACCGTTTTTTTGATGAATGGAAACTATGTGCCTATTACCACTATTAAACTATTAAAATCTGGTACGGCGGATAAATATATTACTTACAAAGCCTATAAAGCTCATTCGCCAAAATTTTTGTTTGCGGGTAGTTTTTGGAATGCCGTTTCCATTAACGGGTCATATATTATAGTGGAAGGCATTGAATTTCAAGGCAATAACCAAAATCTGACCTATCAAGATGCTTTGGCTTCCTACAATGATAAAGTTGCTGGGGGGAATAACAACGATTTATACGCTACTTATAATATGAATGGAGTAAGTATAGGAGGACCTGGTACTGACTCAAAATTTCCGCATCACATTATTGTTAGAAACTGTAAAATTCACAATTTTCCTGGTGGTGGATTAGGGGCTATCCAAGCAGATTACGTAACCTTTGAAGGCAATACTGTCTATAATAATGCTTGGTATATGATGTATGGTGGCAGTGGTATGGGTATTTTAACACCCTTTGATAGTGATGCAAATACGGGTTATAAAAATATCATTAGAAATAATATTTGCTATAGTAACCGAACCACCATTCCATGGATTAGCCAACAAAGATTGAGTGATGGCAACGGAATTATTGTTGATGTAAACCATCGTCCGTATAATTCAACAGTTACTGATAAGCCCTATAAAGGTCGCACTTTAGTAGAAAATAATGTAAGCTTTAATAATGGAGGTTCGGGCATTCATGCCTTTGATGCCGCCCACGTGGATATTATTAATAATACTGCTTATAACAATGCCCAAATCATGCTCACCTACGCCGATATTTTTGCCAATACTTGCGAAGATGTGAAAATCATAAATAATATCATTTACACCAAAGTAGGGGGAAATTGTAATTCTAATAATAAAAACTCTAATGTAACTTACGACTACAATATTTATTTTGTGGGAAAAGTTGCAGTAAAAGGACCTAATGATAAAGTTATAGACCCTCAATTTATTAATTTTTCTACGGATGGCAACATCGCCAACTTCTCCTTGAAAGCAGGAAGCCCCGCCATTGATGCGGGTACGCAAAGCATTTTTTCACCCAAAGACATTAAAGGCATCGCCCGACCAAAAGGAGCCTCGGTTGATTGCGGAGCTTATGAAGTGCAGTAATTTTACTAATAAAATCCCTTGAAAAAACTCGCCATCGGCATAGATATTGGAGGAACTCGAACCAAAATTGGTTTGGTAGATTTGGATTTGGGCGAAGTTATCAAGATTTTAATTTTCCCTACTGAAACCAAAAATGCGACTATTTTTGAAAGTATAATTGGCGAAGCCATCACAAATATTAACAATAAAATACCTCATAATCAAGGGATCATGGGTATCGGTATTGGCGTTTCAAGTTTTGTTTTTGAAGATGGTACGGTCGATTCTACCTACGGCTTCATGGATTTTATAGAAGATTATCCTCTGGCAAAAATTATTCAAAAAACCCATCAATTGTCCTGCAAAATAGATAACGATGCCCGTTTGGTGGCTTTGGGCGAAGCAATTTATGGTAAAGGAAAAGGGTTTGAACGAGTATTGGTATTAACACTCGGCACAGGTTTAGGCGTGGGTTTTGTCATTAATCAAAAATTAGACGGCAAGTTACCCTTTGGACACATGGCTGGGCATATTAGTATCATTCAAAATGATATAAAATGTTACTGCGGAAAAATGGGTTGTTTAGAATCGCTCGTTTCAGCAACAGGAATTGTAGCAACCGCCCAAAGAATAAATTTTCAAGAAAAACATCCAGCTATTCCCTTGACCGTTGAAGATATTTTTAAAGCAAGCGAAGCGGGAAATAAGGAGGCAAGAGATATTTTTAACGCATTTATTGAACACTTGAAAATTGGTATTTCTAACTACATCAATATTTACGCTCCCGATAAAATTATTTTGGGGGGCGGAGTTTCTAAGGGTTTAAAAAATCATTTGCATTTACTTCAAGAAGAAACCTATTTAGGAGCATTTAAAAGCTATAAAACAAGCATAGAAATATCAGATTTAGAAGAAAATGCGGGGATTTTAGGTAGTGCGGCACTCTTTAAGAAATAGTTGTTGAATTATTGACGGTTCAACGATTCGATTTGTTGCCCCAATGAAATTGTATGGCTCTGATAATCAAATGATTGTAATTCTAAATTTCTCCTTGTATATATTTTTAATTCCTAATTGAAACTATGAAAAACAATTCTTGGATAATGTATTCGATTGCCGCTGCCCTTTTTTGGGGTGTGTGGGGCGTGGTGGCAAAATTGATTTCGGAAGATGTAAATCCTTTTGCAAATCACGTATTATTCACCCTTGGAATATTGTTTACCTTACCTTTGGTGTTAAAAAAAGTTGTTCGAGAAAAGCCTAACCGCAAAGGGATTATTTGGGGTTTGATTTCGGGAATTTTGGCGGTAACGGGCAATGTAGCCGTTTTTCAAGCATTTTCGAGTGGGGGTTTGGCGGCAATCGTTATTCCGCTCACCAATTTATATCCCTTAGTAACCATCGGAATTGCAATTTTAGTATTCAACGAGAAACTCAATTGGCTTAATGCTATTGGGATTTTATTGGCAATTCCTGCGGTGGTGATGCTTTCGGGACAAACGCTGTTATTCGATAATCCTGCGACATTTTTCAAAACAATTGGCTTAAATTCTTGGCTAATTTTCTCCTTAATTGCCTTGTTTTTTTGGGGCGTTTTTAGTGCGTCTCAAAAAATTACTACTAACTATATTTCTGCCGAATGGGCTTACGTTGCTTTTATCGTTTCGAGCCTTGTTATTTCTTTAATTTTTATTGCGTTGGGTAAGGTTAGTTTTGATTTTACTCAAAAAACACTCTTGCTTGGTTCACTTTCAGGAATGTTCAATGGCTTGGGAGTTTTGTGCAGTTTTGCCGCCTACAAAGCCGATGGGAAAGCCTCTCAAGTTACCACTATTGCGGGAGCATTACAACCCGTTTTTACCATCATTTTAGCCATACTTTTTTTATCCGAAAGCATTAAATACCTTGAATTAATCGGTATTGCCATTGCCATTGTAGCGGCTTTGGCATTGTCTTACGAAAAGAAAAAATTGCCTAAAATCACCATCAATTAAATAAAAATGAATCAAATTTTAGCCGAAATCTTAGAAATTCCCGAAAAAGCATTAGCCGTTTTAGGTTCACCGATTAAAAAATTACCCTTACGAGTGCCTTACTTGGGTATGGGTTCTTCGTATTTTGCTCCGCTTGCTTTCAAATATATGGGCGTTGATATTCAGCCAGAAATGGCTTCGGAATATTACAATTATTTATCTGTTGAAAAGAAAAAACCTTTGGGAGTTATTCTCTCGCAATCGGGCAAAAGCAGTGAAGCTCTTTGGTGTACTTCGCTTTTTGAAAAATACATTGCCATCTCAAATTACCCAAAAAATGAATTGAGTAATAAAGCTAATGTTTTAGAAGCCATACAAATGATGGCGGGTGAAGAACATTTTTCTTCTTCAAAAACCTATATTAATACGCTTTTGGTGCTGTTTAGGGGATTTGGGTTTGACCTAACCGATACAATCAATTTACTCATTAAAAAGATGGGTGAATACGAAGCCCAAGGAAAAAGGATGGCGGATGAGGTTTTTGAAATATTAAATACGCAAAAAATTCACGGTATTTATATTACGGGTAGCGGTCCAAATGTGGCAACGGCAATGGAAGCGGCATTAATTATGAGCGAAAGTACGAAGTTGAATTTTCATGGTTTGGCGATGGCACAATACGACCACGGACCCAAAGAAACGGCTGAAAATAGTATCGTAATTCAGATTATTGCTCAAGGAAAATCTTACGAACGTGCCTTAAAACTTTCCCAAAAAATGCAAGCATCACAAGCAGCCGTTTTCAAGGTTGAAGAACCCGAAGCCGAAGAGCATTTTTCCATTTTACATAACATTATTCCTTTCAATTTTATGGCGTATTATCTCTCTCAAAAAATGGGGATAACGGATACATTTGCGGTTGGGGGAAAAATTACGGAAGTATTATAGTTTATCAAAATCATGCTATGAAACAATATTTTTTAGGCTTATTTTTTCTTATTTCTTTTGCCTCAAACGCCCAAGAAAAACGACTATACATTGCCAACGATGACCACACTGATTATATGTGGACGGCAGATGAGGCAAAATATGATTCGGCTTTTGTGCAGATGCTTGATTTTTATTTATATCAGATTGATTCTACCAAAAATAATCCTTCTGATTTTCAAGCACGTTTTAATTGCGATGGCAGTTATTGGCTACGGGCTTATCAAAAATTTCGTTCGCCCGCTCAATTTAATCGCTTGATAAATGCTATAAAATCGGGGCATATTAGTAGTCCTTTGAATACTTTGGTAAGTACCTACGGAGCCCAACCGACCGAAGCCGTTTTGCGAGGAATGTATTACGCAGGAAGTTTGGAACGTGCTTATAACCTGCGTTTTACGTTAGCCCAATCCATGGAAAATAATACAATTCCTTTGGGCTTAGCATCACTTTGGGCGGGTTCGGGCGTGAAATATAGCTACAAAGGAATTGGTGGTTACGGCAGTCAAATGACGTATGAATACCGAGCAAATAGACGAAAGCAATTGTATTATTACAAAGGATTGGACGGTCAAGGAGTATTAACAAAATGGTATGATTATAATGAGAAAAAGAACGGAGCTTTTGGGGGTTATGCTGAATGTAGATTATATCCAAAGAAAAGACCCATTAGTCAAACCGTTGAAATTGAGCAAGTTATTAATAAATTAGATAATTATACCAATACGAAAACTTATCCATTCAACATTGCGGGAGCCTTTGGTTATGGGTGGGACGACCTCTCTACTTTTGTATCAAATCCGTTTATTGATGCCGCTAAAAACAAAACTACCGAAACCCGAAAAGTGAGGGTATCGAATGAAGTTGATTTTTTTGAGGACGTGGCTAAAACCTATCCAAACCTGCCTTCCGAAACCCTAAGTTATGGAAATGAATGGGATATTTATTGTGCTTCCATGAATGAAACAACGGCAAAAGTTCGGCGTTCAGTTGAGCGGTTGCGAACTGCCGAAGCTCTTGCCTCTATTGTTTCATTACAAGATAAAAATTTCGCCAAATCTTTAAATAACGCTAAACAAAGTGCATGGGAATCGCTCGGGTTTTATTGGGAACATAACTGGACTGCCGACGGTCCCGTGAGTAGGAATATTCGAGCAACTTGGCAAGATAAATTACAAAACAATTTAACCAATTACGTTGATACTTTGACTTTGTTAGCTTCTAATGCTTTAAGCAAGCAAATCAAAAAAGCAAGTAATCCAAGATTTTACGTTTTCAATCCTTTGTCTTGGACCCGAAATGATATGGCGGATGTGGTTTATGATGGCGATTTCCCTGTGAAAGTAATTGATGTTTCAACTCATAAAGAATCTGATTGTCAGCTAATTATAAAAGGGGATAAAAAATATTTAAGAATTTGGGCGACTAATATTCCATCGGTGGGCTATAAAGTTTTTGAAATTCAAAAGAGACCTTCAAAGCCAATTACTACCAATTTAATGGCTTTGGGAAACCAAATTTCTAATGCTTTTTATAAAATCAAATTAAGTCCATCAGGGGCAATTACTGAATTTCTTGACCTTAAAACCAATAACAAATCCTTGATTTTAGACGGAAAAACCTTGAATAATTTAGGCGTAAAAAATCTTCAAGAAGGATCAATTACGGTTGAAAACATGGGGGCAGTTTCGGCAACCTTGAAAGCGGTTTCTACTGACCCAGTTTTACATACTGTTCGTTTGACCTTGTTTGCCAATAGTCCGAGAGTTCTTGTGGAAGACAGCATTCAAGTTAATTTTAAGGACGTAAAAACTTGGGATTTTGCTTTTAATCTTAACAATCAAACTACTCGTCATGAAGAAGTTGGGGCAATTTTAACGGCTAAATCAGAAAAAAGAGGGGGGCATTATTCCGCTCAGCAAGCCCGATTAGACTGGCAAACCTTTAATCATTTTGTGGATATGAACGAAGATAATTACGGCATTACGCTTTCAAATCAAGATTGCAGCTTTTTCAAATTAGGCGACAGTAAAGTAGATTCTTTGTGGGAAAATTCATCCGAACTACACGCTTTGGCGGGGGGACAAGTAGATAAAAAGTTGGAGGACAAAGGCTTGATGGGCATTTTTAATCAAAATGGACAAAAAACATTTTTCTATAATTTTGCCCTAACTATTCATAAAGCCTTTGACGCAACCGAAGCCATGAAATTTTCTTTGGAACATCAAAACCCTTTAACAACTGGCTGGATTGAGGGTAAAAATGGGGATGTTTCCAATACATTTTCGCTACTGTCAATTAATAATCCAAAAGTATTATTGTGGTCGGTAAAACCCTCAGAAGAGGGCATCGAAAATGGCTTAATTACTCGTTTTTGGAACATGGATTCTAAAACTGTTAATCCAATTATCAAGTTAGCACAACCCATAAAAAGTGCTTGGCAAACTTCGCATATCGAAACCAATTTACAAAAATTAACGCCTGTCAATGGTACTTTGAAAGTCAATTTTAATCAACATCAATTACAGACTTTTCGAGTGATTTCGAAGTAAATAAATCAAGATAAAAATAATGAAAAACGTAATTATACTTTTAGCTTGCCTTTTGGTATCATTGATGGGTGCTTGTAAAAAAGAAATCACAAGCCCTTCAAGTACTTCAACAAATCCAACTACGATAGTTGGGAAACTGGTTGTTTATCCTTCACCAGGTGATTTGAAAACAGTCGAACACCTCACGCAGTCTAACGACTATAAAGTTGAAGTCAGAAAAACGGGTGAATTGACATACCAGCCACTTTTTGTTTATGAAACCGACAATTACTGGGTAGATACTTATTTCAACAGTAATCCAAAACCTCAAACATCGGCTTCTTTTACCAGTTTTGCTTTCAGTGAAACTTCGGTGGATGTGAAAATAACGTATAGTGGTTCAGCCAATAGTGTAACGGTTCGACCGTTAAATTTTGGCATAAATCCAGTACGAACGGGTAATGTTGTAACTTTTACCTTGACCGAACCTAAGAAAATTTCTATTGAAATCAACGATAGAAAAAATCCATTGTTCCTTTTTGCCGAAGCTCCCGATGTACCAAATACTGCTGCAACTTATTACTATGGTTCTGGCGTACATAATATTGGCTTACAAAAAAGTATAAAATCGGATGAATCAGTGTATATCGCAGCGGGTGCGGTCGTAGAAGGGTCTTTCATTTTGCCCTATAATACCCAAAATATCAGCATCAAAGGGCGTGGAATTTTGACAATGGGAGAATGGAAACACGAATCCAGGGAAGTTGCTTGGCTGGGAGCTCATTCGGCTATCAAAGCAAATGGTTCAAGTAATGTATTATTGGAAGGCTTAATTATTGCGAATAGTTGTGGCTGGACAATTCCGTTTTATAACAGTGGCGATTTAACCTTCAATAACCAGTTTCGTAACCTAAAATTGATTTCTTGGAATGGCAATACGGATGGAATTTGGATAAATGGCAAAAACCATATTGTGGACGATTGTTTCATTTTTAATAACGATGATATTTTTATGTCGCACACGGCATCCAATTGCAAAATATCAAATATTGTAGCGTGGGGCGGTCCTTGGGGAAGGCTATATATGCACAGCAATCAATTGGCTTTATCTGAAAATATTATCTTAGAAAATATTAACTTAATTGGAAAAGACGGAGGTCCTGAAATAATTCAAGTTAATGGGGGTAGTTCTACAACACTAAATATGAATAATTTTACTTTTAGGAATATCCGCATTGAGGCACACCCCAAAACGAGTAATTACGATACCAATAAGTTTATCATTATAAATATTACTTCTAATAAAAACATCAATAATTGGCTATTTGATAACATCACAATTGACGATAAAAACCCCGATGAAGGTGATTTTTATGGAGTAGCTACGGGAAAAATAACGGGTATTAATTTCAAAAATCTAAAAATAGGGGGTGTAAAAATCAATTCCTTGTCAGAAGGCAATATGGATATGAACGGATTTGCTACCAATATTATATTTGAATAGTTTAACATTGAAAATCTTATAAAATGCTCAAAATCAAGCACTTAATTATCATTGTTCTATTATTAAATATGAACGTAATTTTCGCTCAAAAAGGTAAACAACTATTTCCGCAGAATCCTGGTATGGTGTCCTATACCTACCGAAACAGTTTTGCCAAAGACGTAGCCAAAACCCTTGATACCCTAAAAAGTTTAGGAATAACCGACATCGAATTTTCCAATTTATTTGGTAGAAAAGCCACCGAAATTCGTCAATTATTGGATGAAAGAGGACAAAAATGTTCTTCGTTTGGTACGAGCTACGCCGATGCCCAAAACAAAACTGCCGAAGTTGCCCAAAATGCTAAAACGCTTGGTGCAGATTATGTTCGGGTAGCGTGGATTATGCAGAAAACGCCTTTTACAATAGAAGATGCGAAAAAAGCCGTGGAAACTTTCAATAAAATTGGTAAACAATTGAAAGATGAATTTGGGCTTACTTTCTGTTATCATAATCATGGATATGAATACGCTAAGTATGAAGAGGGGACGCTGATGGATTACATTATAAAAAATACCAACCCTGAATACGTAAGTTTTGAATTAGATATTTTATGGGCATTTTTCCATGGACAAAATCCTGCCGATTGGCTCAAAAAATACCCGAAAAGATATAAACTGATGCACTTAAAAGATTTACGAAAAGGAATTGTGGGTAATGATTCGGGTGGAACAGCCGTTGAAAATGATGTGGCTTTAGGAACGGGTCAAATTAATATTCCCGAGATTTTGAAAGCCGCTAAAAAATCAAGTGTTGAGCATTTTTATATCGAAGACGAAAGCCCAAATTATGCTTCGCAAGTGCCTGCAACGATGGCATATCTAAAAAATTTGAAAAGATAAGAACGTCTGATAATCAACCTTCCGTAATGATATTTCATGAAAAAAATAATCTTAATCAATTTGTGTTTAATAACTCAAATGATGGGTACTGTGGCACAAATTCCATTGTGGCAAGAGAAAGGGCGAATTGTGATAAGTTCTGATGGCAATGAACACGATCATGACGATTGGGCGGCTACACCTCTGTCGTTAGCAATTATTGCGGCTAAAGGCTTGCAGAATAAGTTAAGCCTCTATATTTACAGCGACCATATATGGGGGAGTAATCACGAACACCCTGGCATCAATGGGGTTTCGCCTTATGAACAGATGAAGGAGAGTGCCTTGACCGGAGCAAAAATGTTTGGTTTTAAAAAAACACAATTTGTCTGTGCGGTTGATAATGCTGAAGTTGCCTACGAAGCCTTGAAAAACCAAATTAATCAGTCAACCTTTGACAACCCTCTTTTTATTATTGTTGGTGGTCCTGTTCAAGTAATAGGTGAAGCCATGGCAAGGTCGGAAGTAGCCAAAAGGAAATTTGTAACGATTATCAGCACTTTAAATGCTTGGAATAACTTTCATGCTGACAAACCCTATTTGGCTTGGGAAAACCATACAGGTTGGAATATTGACGAAATAAAACAATTGGAAGGAAATTGTAAGATTACACAGATTCAAAACCAAAATCCACTCCTCAAAAGATACTGGAAAGAGTATGAATGGTTAATAACTGCACCCGAACGAAACAACAAGTATTACAAAAAAGGGAGTTGGGAGTGGCTTTTCAAAAGATTGGCTATCAGTGCAAAACCCGAAGGTACAGATCGGGATTATTACTACGCTATTGATCCCTCTGATGCAGGGAAAGTTATTTTTTTATTGACGGGTATTGAGAAAACCAGCCCAAAACTTTGTTATGAAATTATGCGAAATCCCCCGCACTGACATAAACTATTTGCTGTAAAACGTTTACTGACTTTACAACTTAAGGTGAAAATTGCTTTTATTGTACCACTTTATTAATTCGCACAATTGGAAAAATATCCATTGGTTTTATTCATTGATGTCCAATTGCTTTAAAGGGACGCATTACTTAAAAATTTCAATAAATAGAAAATGAAAGGTAAAATACAATTCTATTCACTCTGCTTTTTGGTAATAATCACTTCTAAGAGTTTTGGGGAAAAGCAGGTATTCTCACAGCTTAATGTATCAGATACAAATACAATTACAGCGATTAAATATCCGCTACTCACCGAACGAGAAGGCAAAGGTTTGCAATTGCCTACGCCGCCCAAAATGCACCCAAGACTTTTTTTAACGTCAAAAGATGTGGTGAATTTAAAGGAAAAGACACAAAACCCTTTACTTAAATCATGTTGGGAGCGAATCGAAGCGGCAGCAAACTTTAAAACTGAAGGATATTTGCCCTTAAATGGAAGTAAATTCAACAATAATAAGGTTGTTAGAGATGCGATTGAAGCAAAAGCCTTATTTTTCGTTTTGTATGATGACGATAAAGTAGGCAGACTTGCTATTGACAACGTATTGCATTATTTTGCAACGCTTAAGATTGATTCAACCGCAGCCGATGTAACCAGAGAAATAGGCAGGGCTATTGTTACAGGGGCTATTGTGTATGACTGGTGTTATCGTTTGCTAACAACTGAAGAAAAAAATATCTTAGTCGGTAGAATGGAGACCTTGGCAACTCACATGGAAATAAAATGGTCCGCAATACATGGAGGCTCAATTACGGGTCATACGGTAGAAGCCCAATTGTCAAGAGATATGCTCGCTCTGGCAATTGCTGTTTATGACGAAAACCCCAATATTTATGAAAGAATAGTTGGCAGAATCTTTGCTGAATTTGTACCCGCTCGAAAATTTTATTATTCTGGTGATTATCATCATCAGGGTAGTGCTTATGGTGCGTATCGGTTCAATTGGGAGATGTTTGCTACCCTCATTTTCGATAAAATGGGATATCCAAACTTGTACGGTAAAGAGCAAGCAAAAGTACCATATTATTTTATTTACCGCCGCCGACCAGATGGGCAATTACTTAGAGATGGGGATGACTATACCGAACAATCCACTCCTTTTGGGCAATGGTGGAATTTGGGACAATCAGCTAATTTTCTGGCAGGAAGCTACCACAAAGACCCCATTGTTTTGAATGAAGCCTTTAAAGAACGACAATTGGGCAATACGTCAGATTATATTTTTGATTTCTTGTTTTTTAACCCTGACGCAGTAGGTGCTAAAACCAAAAGAGAACTTCCATTAACCCACTATTTCCAACCTCCCTTGGGCGAGATGATTGCGAGAACCGGTTGGGAAGACGGTCTGCAATCTCCTGCCGTAATGGCCTCTATGAAAGTAGGTGTCTATAACTTTTCAAATCACCAACACCTTGATGCGGGTAGTTTTCAATTGTATTATAAAGGTCCATTGACGGTGCAATCAGGTATATATCAAGGTAAAAATGGTTCGTATGGCGGCGAACATTTTAAGAATTATTACCAAAGGTCTATTGCCCACAACACTATGTTGGTGTATGACCCTAACGAAAAATTTACTTGGCACAGTAACACAATTATTAACGACGGTGGGCAACCATTTCCAAATTATGCACACGAACCAGAAAATTTAACTGAACTATTAGGAAAGGGTTACAAAACGGGTGAAGTGCTTGCCCACTCTTTTGGTCCTGATTCGTTACAACCCGATTTTTCGTATTTGAAAGGAGATATTACCAAAGCCTATTCCAAAAAAGTAAATAATTTCAAGCGGTCTTTTGTCTTCCTGAATTTCAAAAATATTTCGATACCCGCCGCCTTGGTGGTTTTTGATAATATTTCAACTACTGATAAATCATTTAAAAAGTATTGGTTGCTTCATTGCGTAGAAGAACCCACCATCAACGAAAATCAAATTTTAATGGTAAGAACCCAAAAAGGGTATTCTGGGAAAATGCACACTACCTGTTTGCTACCCAACAAGAACGACCTTTTGATTTCGAGCGTTGGCGGAGCAGATAAAGAATATGAAGTATTTGGCAAAAATTTTCCACAAACCATGAATAATCAAATGATGAGTTCAAGTGACAGTGCTGTTTGGAGAATAGAAATTTCACCCAAAAAACCAACGCTAAAAAACCAGTTTTTAAATGTCATGCAAGTGATGGACAATAACACCAATATTCCCGCAACTAATTTACCTTTAAAAATAGAATCAGCAGAGTTTATTGGAGCAAAAATCAGTAATCGAATCGTATTATTTAGTAAAGAAGGTAACATAATCAATCAAACTTTTCAATTGACATTAACTGGTGATGAAGAATTAAAAGTATTGATTACAGATGTAGAAAAAGGCAATTGGCAAATTCAATCGAAAGGGCAAATACTTGCGGTGAAAAACGACGAACAAGTATTCTATTTTACAGCAAAAAAAGGCAATTATACCATCACCAAAAAGCAAGATTAAAGAAAAATAGAAAATAATACCTTAGTCATTGAAAATCAACTAATTGTATATAAAATAATGCTCAAATTCATTCTTACAAATCTGTTAATGCTTGTGCTTGCTTTTCAAGTAAAGTCTCAGGTTTCACTTTTGCCTAACGCCCCCATACCATTCAAAATAAATGCTAACGCCTCGTCAAGTATTGAAATGGTTGCTTCAGAAAATCAAACTTTAAAAAATGTTTATCGCATCAATACACTCAATCAAAGCAATTCGGACGGATTAATTTTGCGGTGTCCCATTGATTCCATGGTTCATCAAGGAGACGTGTTACTGTTATCTTTTTACAGTCGCTCCATACAAAGCAAAAAAGAAACGGGTGAGTCTTTTATAGAAATCGCCCTCGACCGTTTTGTGAGTGGAAAATACAATTGGCCTCCCTTATTTGAGCGTGGAATGTCTTTTGGTTCAACCTGGACATTGACCCAAATTCCTTTTTTAGCAGCAAGAGATGTGGCGAAGGGCGAAATGGCATTTATGATAAAGTGTGGTAAATTTCCCCAGATTTTTGAGTTAAAAGATATTTCCCTGTTGAATTATAAACAATCAAAGAATGTGAATGACTTGCCCCGAACCCTTGTACATTACGATGGTGATAGTCCTGATGCAACATGGAGACAGGCAGCAGCGGCACGAATTGATAAATACCGTAAAGGAAATTTAACCATCAAAGTGCTTGATAAAAATGGTAAGCCCGTCAATAATGCCAGCGTTTCGGTGAAAATGACCAAAAGTGCTTTTGCGTGGGGAACTGCCGTTTCTTCGGATAATATTTTAAATACAACCGATCCTAATTTTCAAAAATATCGAGATACGCTTTTGAGATATTTTAATAAAGTGGTATTTGAAAACGAAATGAAGGCGAGAAATTGGAGCAGATTTAATCTGGGAAAGACCCAAAAAGGCATAGACTGGTTCAAAAGCCACGATATTCCAATCCGTGGACACGTAATGGTTTGGCCTTCTTGGCAACATTCTCCGCATCTTGCTCAATATAAAAATGATACTGCCGCCCTGCGAGCCGCTATTCTGAAACAGATTGACGAACAAACTTTAACCATAAAAGGGCAATTTGTCGAATGGGATGTGGTGAATGAACCCTTTGCCCACCACAATATCATGGACGCTCTGGGTGGAAAAAAAGTAATGGTTGATTGGTTTAATGCTGCCAAGAAAAACACCGATGGGATAAAGTTATTTTTGAATGAATATACCATGTTTCACCCCAACGGAGAGGGTAGTGAAAATTTTTATAACAATATCAAATTTTTGAAAGAAAAAGGGGTAAAGATTGAAGGCATTGGCGAGCAAGGACACATCGGAGGCACTCCGCCTGGCATTGAATTTATTATTGCCAGATTAGACCATTTTGCGGAACTTGGGCTACCCATCCAGATTTCAGAATTTGATATTACCAGTGATGATGATGATTTTAAGGCTCGATACCTACGAGATTTTATGACCGCCATTTTTAGCCATCCTGTCACCACTGGACTCGTTCAGTGGGGATTTTGGGAAAAAGCTCATTGGATTCCGGCGGGAGCCTTGTGGGATAAAAACTGGAAACCTCGCTTGCATGGAAAAGTATTTACAGAATTAGTCAGCAAAACTTGGAACACTGATGAACAGGGAAAATCTCAAAAAGATGGTACTTATCAAACACGGGGTTTCAACGGAGATTATGAAATTAAAGTTATCAATCAAGGCAAAATTGTTCAACAAAAATACACTTTGGATAGTAAAGGAGGAGTAATAACGATTAAGATTTGAGTAGATAATATTAATTAGTACCTGAAAATAGCTGAATTTCAGCAGGTTAAACTATGAAACAACGCACACAATATCTTCTATTAACCTTCTTGTGTTTAGGGCTTGTGACGCACAATTTAATCGCCCAAGATTTCATAATTGAGGGGAAATGGAAAATTTCGTGGTAAGATAGAAAAGAATTTAGTAACTCTGATTTTGACGATGCCGCTTGGGCAGATTTGAACGAATTGCGATGGAAAGACGATTTGCACAAAACCGCAAACCGAGTGCTTTGGATTCGTAAAAGTGTCGTGATTCCTTCAAGTCTGAAAGCGGCATTTGAAAAAACGGGCATTCTAACGCTAACGATGGGCAAAATTCAACAATCTGACCAAACTTACTCAAATGGAAAGTTGGTTGGCACAACGGGTTCGGGGGATTCTTATCGTAATTATTTGATTAAAAAGAAAGATATTTTGTGGGATAAAGAAAACAAAATTGCTATTCGTGTAAACAAACCATTGGGGGGAATTTAAAATGTCCTTAATTCCCAAATTAATACCAACATCGCCCGATTTTTTTTGTTTTTAGGGTGGCGTCAGTTATTACACGCCTTTGATGGGCATTAAACCCCACGAAACTCGTATCACTTGCTGTATGTCAAGCGTTCCTCGAGGTATTGCGATGATTCCATTTTTTACGAATGGACAAATAAATCACGTTCCATCCCTTTTATTTTATTTTACCAAGTGGGTGTGTTTAAAACTACCTTGGATAATAAACAAAAAACATCGGTAGAATTCAAAACCGTTACTAATTTTCCTACCGATGGAAACGTGAGTATTACGGTTAATCCTGCCAACACTTCAACGTTTAAAGTATTATTCCGTAAACCTTATTGGGCAGATAATTTTATCCTAAAAATCAATAACGTAGCCCAATCTACTACTGATAAGGTTTTTGAGATTGAAAGAATTTGGGAAAAGAGAGATAAAGTGGATATAAGTTTCAAGCTACCCACAAAAGTTTTGGAGGGGAATGTTAGCTATTCGGGTAAAATTGCCCTTCAACGAGGTCCGCAAGTATTAGCTTTTGACCAAAAATTGAATAAAGCTGAGGCTAAAAATGTAAGTATTGCTGAAAATTCTTTACAATTAGAACCCGCTCCAAATACTGTTTTACCTCCCAATTGGGTGGGTACGCAAGTTTACCAAGTAAATGCCCAAGTGAATGGTGTTTCAGAAAAAATCTTCTTAGTACCTTATGCAGATGCTGGACAAACGGGTGATGTAATTGCCACTTGGTTAAAATTAAATAAATAAACATGAAAAAAATTATCAACTTATTAATCAGTCTCTTATGCTTTTCAAGCTCTCAACTGATTGCCCAAAGTATCAAAACTTGTCGTGCCGAACTAAAAAATGATACTTTAATTATTGAAAATCAACTAATTAGCCGAAAGTTTTTGTGGAATAGTGGAAATATAATTACTCGTACCTTAACCGATGTAAAAGCTAAGAAAGTATGGAAAATGAATGGCAATAAACCAGATTTATCCTTCCCAAACCAATCCGAAAAAGCAGAAAATGGTAATTTTTCTTCAAAAATTATTCCCGAAACTGCCGTAACGCCTGAGCATTTAGAGGCGGTAATTAAGTATTTTTTGGATAAATTAGAAATTAAAAGGGTATTTCGGCTATATCCAAATGTTGCCGTTATTGCTTGCGATTTATTTTATCGAGGCGAGTCAAATAGCGTGTGGTTGCAAACAGGAATGAATATTGCCGACATGGTGAATCTGGAAAAATTAACCCCAACCAATGCAGGAAATAATACGCCCGTGATTGAAAAGTTGGAACTTGCGGGTAAACATTGGAAGTTAAATGCGGTTGAATTTTTTGACATTACTGACCGTTTCAATAATTTGGTAAGTAAGGTAGAAGCATTATCTTATCGACCTAATTTCTACCGTGGAAACTTGCTTTTTGCCCACGAAAATGTGAATAATAACGGCATATTTATTTTGAAAGAAGCACCTACCTCAAATGTTCAATTAGCCTATCCTGGCAGTGATTTTTTTACTGAATTTGGTAATTTTAAGGTACTCGGGGCGGGATTAAACCCAACTGATTTGCACCCAACTGAATGGCGAAGGGGTTATGGTTTTGTCACGGGAATCTACGCTGATGATGAAAATAATCGTTATGCCGCTTTGCGAGCGTATCAGGAAAAAATCAGAATTCATAAGGCAGGTAGAGACGAAATGATTTTGATGAATACGTGGGGAGACCGAGGGCAAGATAGTAGGGTGAGAGAAAAATTTGCTTTGGAAGAATTGGAAGCTGGAGCAAAATTGGGCATTACCCATTTTCAATTAGACGATGGTTGGCAAACGGGGCGTTCCTCAAATTCGGCCCAAAAAGGCGGAACGCTAACTAATATTTGGGACAATAAAAACTATTGGGAACCCAATCCAGAGAAATTTCCGAATGGCTTAGAACCCATTGTAAAAAAAGGGAAAGACTTGGGTATTGAGGTTTGTTTGTGGTTCAATCCGAGCAAAGACAATAGTAATGAATTCTGGGAAAAAGATGCCAATGCTTTAATTGGTTTTTACAAAAAATATGGTATTCGTACCTTCAAAATTGATGGGGTTAATTTGCCCGATAAATTGGCAGAAATTAATTTTAGAAAATTCTTAGAAAAAGTAAGTCTTGAAACCAATAATAACGTAGTTTTTAATCTTGATGTAACGGCTGGAAGAAGGGGTGGTTATCATTATTTAAACGAATACGGTAATATTTTTCTCGAAAATCGTTACACCGATTGGACGAATTATTATCCTTATACCACTTTACGAAATTTATGGACTTTATCGAAATATGTACCCGCCCAGAATCTCCAAATTGAGTTTTTGAATAAATGGCGTAACCTTGATAAATATCCAGCAAACGACATTTTTGCCCCAAAAAACTACGCATTCGATTATCTTTTTGCCATTACGATGTTTGCTCAACCGTTGGCTTGGTTTGAAGGAACTGGTTTACCCGCTGAAGCCTTTGCGTTGAAGCAATTAATAAAAACGTATAAAGAGCATAATTCTAAAATTCATGCAGGACAAATTTTCCCAATCGGTGATGAACCCGATGGCAAGCAATGGACTGGTTTTCAATCGATTGCTAACGAAAAAGAAGGCTATATTTTAGTTTTCAGAGAAGATAATATTAAAACTAAAAAAGCCGTAAAAACTTGGTTACCTAAGGACAAAAAACTCACTTTTAGAGCCATTGCAGGTCAAGGAAAAACTTTTGAAGGATCAGTATTAGAAGATGGAAAAGTTATTTTTGAATTGCCACGAGTAAATAGTTTTGGTTTGTATGCTTATTCGATTAAATAAGCAATGTAAATTTTGTATTTCATTATATCATTAAATTCAATTATCATGTTTAAAAAAGTCATATTACTCGCTATTTTCTGGGCAAATGTTTTGATACTTGTTGCCCAACCCAGCGAAAAATTTATTAAAGTTTCTGTTTTTGCCGACCATCCAAATTGGATGTATAAATCGGGTGAACAGGTAAAATTTACCATTTCAGTTTTCAGAAATGGTAATTTAATTCCAAATGCCCGTGTGCGTTATGAAATCGGTCCTGAAAAGCAAGACCCAACCAAAAAAGAAACAATCTCCTTACCTACTGGTTCTCAGACAGTTGAAGGCGGCACGATGACCACAGGCGGTTTTTTACGCTGCATTGCGATTGCTGAAATTGAAGGCAAAGAATACCGAAATCTAAGTACAGCGGCTTTCGACCCTTCAAGTATTAGCCCCACGGTTGACAATCCAAGTGATTTTGACACTTTTTGGCAAGACGCTAAAACGGAACTTGCCAAAATTCCGATGGATGCCAAAATGATCCTTCTACCCGAGCGTTGCACTGAAAAAGTGAATGTTTATCACGTCAATATTCAAAATTTCAAGGTTGGAACAAGGCTCTATGGTATTTTATGTGTACCCAAAAAGGAAGGAAAATATCCAGCTTTATTGCAAGTGCCAGGAGCAGGTGTTCGTCCGTATTCTGGCGATATTGCCAATGCTGAAAAGGGAATGATTACCCTACAAATTGGCATTCACGGGATTCCTGTTACCATGGATCCATCGGTTTATGTAGATTTGGGCAATGGAGTTTTAAATGGTTATCAAAATTATAACTTAGACGACAAAAACCGTTTTTTCTACAAACGAGTGTATATGGGTTGCCTGCGAGCCAACGATTTTTTAACGAGTTTGCCCCAATATGATGGTTCAAATTTGGCAGTAACGGGCGGAAGTCAAGGCGGAGCATTATCCATTATTACAGCCAGTTTAGACAATCGGGTAAAATATTTAGGGGCATTTTATCCCGCCTTATCTGACATAACGGGCTATTTGAAGGGAAGAGCGGGTGGATGGCCTCATTACTTTGACAAATGGAATAGAACCGTTAATGAAAAGAAAGAAAAAATAGAAACAATTGGTTATTATGATGTCGTTAATTTTGCCCGCCGTCTGAAAGTGCCTGGAATGTACTCTTGGGGATTTAATGATGAAACTTGTCCGCCAACCTCGATGTATGCAGCTTACAATGTTATTACTGCTCCAAAAGAGCTTTTTTTAGCCCTTGATACAGGGCATTGGACGTATCCAGAACAGAACGAAAAAATGAATAATTGGTTGTTTGAAAAACTGAAAGGGAAGTAAAATGAAATGACTTTATACTCTTTTAATATAATAAAATGAGGTTCGATAGCGTATTTTGCCGTTGTTTTTAACCATAAAAAAACCATGATATGACAGCCATTGCGATTGATAGTATAAAAAAACGAACATTTGATGCCATCGTAATTGGGTCGGGCATCAGTGGTGGATGGGCGGCAAAAGAGTTAACCAAAAACGGTTTACAAACCTTAGTGTTGGAGCGTGGACGTGATGTAAAGCACGTAATTGATTACCCCACTACCATGCTGATGCCTTGGGAATTGGAACATCGTGGGCAAGTGCCAATCGCCCTAAAAGAAGAATATAAAATTGCGAGCAAAAATTATATTTTTAGTGAAGAAACCGCTCACTTTATGACCAAAGATAAGGAACAAGAATACATTCAAGAGCGACCTTACGATTGGGTTCGAGGTTATCAAGTGGGAGGAAGATCTTTGCTTTGGGGGCGACAAACGCAGCGATGGAGCGATTTTGATTTTGAAGGACCTGATAGAGATGGATTTGCGGTTGATTGGGCAATTCGATATAAAGATTTGGCTCCATGGTATGATTATGTAGAGAAATTTGTGGGAATTTCTGGCAATAAAGATGGCTTAAATGTTTTACCCGATGGTCAGTTCCTGCCGCCACACGAAATGAGTTGTGTAGAGAAATATTTTAAACAAAAAATTGCCGATAAATATCAAAATCGGCACGTAATAATTGGACGAGTCGCTCATTTGACGGAACCCAAACAAATACACTACGACCAAGGACGTGCAAAATGTATGAACCGTGATTTGTGTGCAAGGGGATGTCCCTACGGTGGTTATTTTAGTAGTAATTCATCCACTTTACCTTGGGCAGAAAAAACGAAGAAATTAACCCTCAGACCTCATTCTGTGGTTGAAAGTATTTTGTTTGATGAGAAAAAGAATAAAGCCATTGGCGTGAGAATTATTGATGCTAACACCCAAGAAAGTATTGACTATTTTGCCAAAATTATCTTTGTCAATGCGTCTGCGGTGGGTTCAAATCAAATATTATTAAACTCTCGTTCCAGTCGGTTTCCGAATGGTTTGGGAAATAATAATGGACTTTTAGGAAAATTCATGGCATTTCATAGTTACAGAGGGAAAATTTCTGCTCAATACGAAGGACTTTTGGATTCTACAACCGATGGAAAGCGACCTAACTCAAGCTATATTCCTCGTTTCAGAAATGTATTCAAACAAGAAACTGATTTCTTAAGGGGATATGCTTCTACGATTTATGGTTCAAGACCTACCTTGGCTAATCAGAATGGTTTGGGGGAAATTCTGAAAGAAAATTTATTGATTTCTAAACTTAATATTTGGAATGTAGGCTCAAATATGATGGGTGAAACAATTCCTAAAGAAAGTAGTACAGTTAAATTAGATGCCAATTTAACCGATAAATACGGGATTCCGCAAGTAAGAATATCCATAGGTTACGACGAAAATGACGAAAAAATGTTGGAAGATTTTTTTGAGCAATTTACCGAAATGTATCAAGTAGCTGGTTTCACGAATATTAAAACGATGGATACACATAGAAATCCAGGGAACGAAAATCACGAAATGGGGGGAATTAGAATGGGCAAAGACCCCAAAACCTCATTGTTGAATTCATGGAATCAATTACACGCTTGCAAAAATGTTTTCGTAACTGACGGAGCTTGTATGACTTCAACTTCCACCCAAAATCCATCATTGACCTACATGGCATTAACGGCACGAGCAGTCGATTATGCCGTTAAACAACTCAAAAATCTGAAATTATGAGCCAACAAATGACGTACAAAAATAGTCGGAGGGAATTTTTAACAACAGTCACAAGTCTGTGTACTTTGAGTTTATTTCCTACGGATTTTAATCCAAAAATCTCATTGGGAAAACCGCTTTTGGCATTTTCTACCTTGGGCTGTCCCAAATGGTCATTTGAAGAAATTGTAAAATGTGCGGTAGAAAATGGCTACAATGGCATTGAAATCAGAGGAATCAAGGGGGAATTATACCTGCCAAAATGTCCAGAATTTGGTGAAGCAAGAATTGCAGAAACGAAAAGGCTTATTAAAGATAATAACTTGAAGATAGTTGATTTAGGGTCTTCAACGCAATTGCATCACGCAGATATTGCCAAAAGAAAGATAAATTTAGACGAAGCAAAACGATTTATTGATTTAGCGGCAAAGATTAATTGCCCAAACATCAGGGTGTTTCCCGATGATTTACCCAAAGATCAGACACAAGAGCAATCCATAGCATTAATCATTAACGGATTGTTGGAATTGAGTGAATATGCTAAAGGCTCTTCGGTAAATGTTTTATTAGAATCACACGGGAAAGTGGTGCAAAGCGATTTGCTTTATCAGATTATGAAATCCGTTAATCGCCCCAATGTGGGTTTAGTTTGGGATATTTTTAATATGTGGTCAATCACCAAAGAGCCACCAACCGAAGTACACAAAAAGTTACAGCCATACATCAGGCACATCCACGTGAAAGATGCAATTATGGAAAATGGGAAAGAGAAATACGTGCTTTTAGGCGAAGGTGAAGCTCCCATCAAAGAGGCATTGTCAGTTTTAAGAAAAAGTAATTTTCAAGGATATTATAGTTTTGAATGGGAAAAAATGTGGCATCCAGAAATTCAAGAACCCGAAATAGCAATTCCTCATTTTGCACAAAAAATTAAAAATTATTGGTAAAAAACATTTGAAAATATGTCGTGATGCCGCTTTATTGCACGCCAAAATGGGTGATTATATTTATGAATTAGCCCAAAAAGCCGCCAAAGACGGCGAGCCAATTGTTCGTCATTTGGAATACTCTTTTCCCAACGAAGGCTTTGAATCGTGCGATGACCAGTTTATGTTGGGCGATAAATATTTAGTTGCCCCGATGAACTCAAAAGGATTTTCAAGAAATGTAAAACTACCCAAAGGGAATTGGATGGACGAGTTAGGTAATAAATATGAAGGCAATAAAATTATCAAAATTGATGTACCGCTTGAACGTTTGGCGTATTTTATTAAGCAATAATTCTTAGAAACTGTTTTATAATAGATTTTCTAAGAAAGTGTTTAGTCATTATTAAGGCTAAACGGGAACGCCTGCCACAGAGAACCACAGAGTAAAAAAAAGAGAGCCATAGAGAATTTAGAGGGTATTATCTCGGTGTTTCTCAATTATTTTCTCTGTGGCTCTCTGTGTAACCCAATACTCTCCAATATATTTTAAAACGGTTTCTTACAATGATTAAAATATACTTAAAGCCTTTCTGTGTTCTTGTTTCACTCACCTTTTTGAGTTCCTCGGGCTTTGCTCAAATGGAAGAAAAAATGAAAGTTGAGCAAACTTATTTAGCCAAAGCCAACGCTAATATTGAAAAATATCGCAAAGGAAATATCCAGTTGCAATTCACTGATTCTTTAGGAAAACCCTTAAATCAGGTAAAAATTGAGATAAATCAAATTTCGCAGGATTTTTTATTTGGTAATTTGAGCGAAGAAATATTTAACCCAAAATTGACCAATCAAGAAGTAGGGAAATTTCAAAAATATTTTACGGAACTTTTCAATTTTACGGAATTAACCGTAAAGTGGACTCCCTACGAGATGGAACAAGGGAAACCACAATGGCAAAAATTACAACAAAAATTAGATTGGTGTAAACAAAACGGAATCACCCCAAAAGGGCATACTTTGGGTTGGACGAATATGTCGGGAACGCCACCGTGGTTACTGAAAATGCCCCATGAATTGGCAACGGATTTATACAAAGCCCGTATTCAAAACTTGGTGGGAGGATTTAAAAATCAAATTAAAATGTGGGATGTTGTCAATGAACCCATTACGACCATTCCGTGGGAGAAAGCCTTGGCAGATTCTGAATTTGGCGAGAGTAAAATTGACGAAGGAACTCGTTATAATGTCAAAGGAATTACGTTGGAACAAACGCTTCCGTGGGTTGAAAAATCGTATAAATGGGCATTTGAAGCGGATAACAAGGGTAATTTCATCATCAACGAATTTTATTTGATTGCCAAACCAGAGATTAGAGAAAAATTTTATCAATTAATTAAGACCCTTCAACAACGAAACATTCCCGTGACGGGTATCGGTATTCAAGCCCACGAACCCCGAGAAATGTGGTTTTCTCCCGCCGAAATTATTGCTACTTTCGACAAATATCAAACCTTAAATCTGCCTTTACACATTACCGAATTTACGCCCCAATCATCGGGAAAAAGCATTACGGGCGGTTGGCGTGAAGGCATTTGGACGGAAGCCGCCCAAGCCGAATTTGCGGAACAGTTTTATACCTTAGCATTCGGGCATCCTGCAATGGTTTCTATTCATTGGTGGGGTTTTTCTGATAAAATGATATGGTTGAAAGGCGGAGGATTGTTAGACCAAGAATTTAATCCGAAGCCCGTTTACATTGCCCTCAAAAAATTAATTAAAGAACAATGGATGTCCAAAAATATTCAAGGAACATCCGATAAAAAGGGGCAATTTTATTTTCGAGGTTTCGGGGGAAATTATGAAGCGAAAGCTACTTTACCCGATGGAAAAATTAAATCTTTCCGCTTTCATTTATCAGAAAACAAAGACCAAATCCAAGTCTTTGACGTATCTAAAATTTAATTTTATGCTCAACAAGAAAGATAGGCAACAGATAAGAAATTACTTCAAAATTATTTTTATTAGCTTAATCGTAGGATTATCCTTCGCTTTTACGCCCAAGTCCCCCTCCAAATATCCTTTTCAAAATCCATCGTTGAGTATTGAAAAACGGGTGGAAAATTTGGTTTCGTTGCTTACCCTTGACGAAAAAATTAATCAAATGGTAAACAATGCTCCTGCCATTGCTCGCTTGGGAATTCCTGCCTACAATTGGTGGAACGAAACCCTGCACGGCGTGGCGAGAAGCCCTTATCACGTTACTTCGTATCCGCAAGCCATTGGTTTGGCTGCCACTTGGAACCTCCAAGGAATGAAAACGATGGCTGATTATTGTGCCATTGAAGGGCGGGCAATTTATAACGATTCTCAGAAAAAAGGTAAAACAGGGATATATTTAGGACTTACTTATTGGACTCCCAATATCAATATTTTTCGTGACCCACGGTGGGGACGGGGACAAGAAACTTATGGAGAAGACCCTTTTTTGACGGGGACAATGGGTAAATCCTTCGTGCGTGGACTTGAAGGAGACAATCCAAAATACCTCAAAGCCTCGGCTTGTGCCAAACACTTTGCCGTTCACAGCGGACCCGAATGGAACCGAAGCACCTTCAATGCCAAAGTATCCGATTTTGACCTGTGGGACACGTATTTACCCGCTTTTCGAGATTTGATTGTGGATGCCAAAGTGAGTGGCGTGATGTGTGCCTACAACCAATTGGATGGTCAGCCCTGTTGTGGAAGTGATAAATTGATGACTCAAATTCTAAGAAATGACTGGAAATTTACGGGTTATGTTACCTCTGATTGCGGTGGAATCGGGCATTTTTGGCGAACCCACAAAACCCATGCTACCCAAGAAAGTGCCGCCGCTGATGCTGTACTGCACGGAACGGATTGCGAATGTTCGGGCAAACCAACTTATTTGGCTTTGCATAAAGCTATCAAAGATGGACTTATCACGGAACAACAAATTGATATTTCCTTAAAAAGATTGTTTACCATTCGTTTTCGTTTGGGAATGTTTGACCCCGCTGAAATGGTCCCATTTGCCAAAATTGACGTAAATTCCTTAGAAGCCCCCGCCCACAAAGCCCACGCTTTGAAAATGGCGAGAGAATCCATTGTATTATTGAAAAATGAGAATAATGTTTTACCCCTCAAAAAAAACCTCCAAAAAATTGCCGTAGTGGGTCCCAATGCTGACGATAAATCAACGCTTTTGGCTAATTATTATGGTTATCCCTCCAAAATAACCACCGTTTTAGAAGGAATCCGTCAGAAAACGAAGGCGGAAATTATTTATGAAAAAGGTTTAAATATTGCTGATAATGAGGTCTTTAAGTCCGATTTTCAAAAAAATGCTTTTGCTTATGAAGGTAAAATGGGCTTTCAAGCCGAGTATTTCAAAAATACCAAATTAGAAGGTAAACCGCTCCTGGTGCGAACCGAAGAAAAGATTGATTACCAATGGGGAGATGGCGAGCAAGTAGCTGAAAATATTCAAGCGAATGAGTTCTCGGCTCGCTGGACAAGTAATTATACTGCCAATCGCACGGGAGAAGTTTCCTTAGAATTGAAAGGCGATGACCGTTGTAAACTTTTTGTTGATGGTGAAAAACGCATCGAAACTGACCTTAAAAATGGCTATTATACTTTCAACGCTATGGAAGGCAAATCTTATAAAATTGTCATTGAGTATGTTCAAAATAATGATAATGCCGAAGTAAAATTTGATGTTGGTATCATCGAAAAAGCCACGCCCGAAATCATAGCCGCTCGGGTGAAAGAAGCAGATGTGATTGTGTTTGTGGGCGGAATTTCTGCCAAATTAGAAGGCGAAGCCATGCCCGTGAATGTGGATGGTTTCAAAGGTGGCGACCGCACCAATATTGCGTTACCGAGCGTTCAAACCGCTTTACTGAAAGCCCTCAAAGCCACGGGAAAACCCGTAGTGTTTGTCAATATGTCGGGTGGGGCGATGGGTTTTGAATGGGAAGCCGCCAATCTGCCCAGTATTTTACAGGCGTGGTATGCGGGGCAAGCAGGCGGTGAAGCCATTGCCGATGTACTTTTTGGCGATTATAATCCTGCGGGACGACTGCCTGTAACTTTTTATAAAAATGTCAATGATTTACCCGATTTTGAAGATTACAGCATGAATAATCGAACCTATCGATATTTTCAAGGAGAACCACTGTATGCGTTTGGACACGGATTGAGCTACACAAAATTTGCTTATTCCAATCTTCAAATCAAAACCATAAAAGCAGATTTAGTAACGGTAAACGCTATTCTAACCAATACAGGCACAAACGATGGAGAAGAAGTGGTGCAATTATATTTATCAAGCAAAAATGCCACATACAAAACCCCCATTAGAGTTTTGAAGGGTTTTGAGCGAGTATATTTAAAAGCGGGAACTTCTAAAAAAGTAATATTTAAACTCACTTCAAAAGAATTATCAGCCATAAACGAAGCAGGAAAATCTATACCAATGAAAGGAAATATTGAGGTATCGGTGGGTGGTTCGCAACCTTACAGCCAAGCCTTAACCGACCGAAAGGTGATTCAAAAAATGCTGGTTTTAGTGAAAAATTAAAGAGAAATAACGTAAAATTAGAGCATTAAGAAATAATGGCGAAATTAATCAAATTGCAAACCGTTCAGAACCCCAAAGGAAAGCTCACTGTTTTTGAAAGGCTACTTCCCGAAGGAATTAAACGGGTATTCTACATATATGATTCTGTGGAACAAAACAGAGGTGGACATCGGCATTACGAAACCACTCATGCCCTCATGTGCGTGCATGGAAGTTGCAAGGTATTTGTCAAAAATGGCATAAAAGAGAGAACTTATATCCTTGATTCGCCCGAAACGTGCTTAGTTCTTGAACCTGAAGATTGGCGAGAAATGTATGAATTTTCAGAAAACACGATGTTATTATGTGTTTCCAATAAATATTATAATCCCGATGATTATATTTATGAACCTTATGGATGACTTTGGATTTTTTGCTAAAAAGAGTATTTATTGATTTGTATTTTTTACCAAAATGGTGTAATATTGCTTTTGAAAAATGACCAAAATAATATGTACTTAGAAAGAAGCATTGATAATGAGCTAATTAAGTGGAAAAATAGTCCTTCACGAAAGCCATTGATGATTAGGGGAGCAAGACAAGTAGGGAAATCTTCTTCCATAAAAAATTTAGGGGGTCATTTTAAACATTACATCGAAATCAATTTTGATGAAGAGCCAGCATATATCAAAATATTTGAAGGCAATAATGTCAAAGAAATTTGTGAACAGATAGAAGTAATTACAAGAATTCCTATCGTAGCGGGCGAAACCCTCCTATTTTTAGATGAAGTTCAAAGTTCGCTTGCTGCCATTGGCTCGTTGAGGTATTTTTATGAAAAATTGCCTGAACTTCACGTGATTGCGGCAGGGTCACTTTTGGAATTTGCCCTTGCAGAACTTCCTTCTTTTGGTGTAGGTCGCATACGCTCATTGTATATGTATCCTTTTTCTTTTGAAGAGTTTTTATTGGCTCACCAAGAAAAAAAGTTGCTAAATTCTCTTCAAAAGGCAAATACAACCCACCCACTACCCGAAATAATCCACAAAAAACTGATTACTTATTTTCGTAAATTCCTGATTGTTGGAGGAATGCCCGAAGCGGTGAATACATACATTCAAACGCAAAGTTTGCTCGAAGTACAAGCGGTATTGGACGATTTAATCAGTTCATCTCAAAATGATTTTACCAAGTATAAATCTAAAATTGAAAGTAGTACCATTTTGCAAGTTTTTAGGGCTGTGGTACAACAAGTTGGAAATAAATTTAGTTATGCATACCCCGAAAGCACGTTAAAAAATGATAAAATAAGAGAAGTTTTAGAACTTTTGAGAATGGCAGGATTGATTTATACCGTTACTCATTCGGCTTGTAATGGTATTCCGTTGGGGGCAGAAATTAACCCTAAAATGAAAAAAATATTGCTTTTTGATACAGGTATTTTTCAAAGAATTTTAGGTCTGGATATCAAGGCTTTATTGCTTGAAGATGAAGTAGAAATGATAAATAAAGGGAATATTGCCGAACTTCATGTGGGTTTAGAGTTGATTAAAAATATTTTTTTTTACCAAAATTCTGAATTATTTTATTGGCAACGTGAAGCCAAAAATAGTCAGGCAGAAGTTGATTTTGTAATTCAACAAGGAGAAAAAATAATCCCCATTGAAGTAAAATCGGGCAAGAAAGGTTCGATGCAAAGTTTATATTTGTTTTTAGAAGAGAAAAAAGTGCCTTTTGGGGTCAGGATTTCAATGGAAAACTTTTCAGCCATCGAAAAAGTAAAAATATGCCCTCTTTATGGTGTTCAGAATCTATTTTTACCAAATTTTTTATCTTGAATATCACCCAATGCAAGAACTAATCAGCCATATCGAAAAGTTTATTCCTAATCTTGACGATAGAATAAGACAAGATATTACTCAATTTTTCAAACTAAGAAAGTTGACAAAGGGTGAACATTTAGTGCATGAAGGTCAAATTAGTAAAAATGTTTATTTTATAAAAAAAGGGCTACTCCGCAATTACATCATCAAAAACGATAAAGACGAAACAATTTGGTTTTGCTTTCCCGAAGATTTTATCACCGTTTTTAGTAGTTTTCAATTACAAATACCAGGGCGAGAAAACACCATTGCCCTCACTGATTGCGAATTATACTGGATTTCGTTTGAAAAACTTGAAGAATTAAATGCCCAGTCGCACGCATGGGAAAGATTGAGTAGAGTTTTTACCATAAAATTTGCCATCCAACAAGAAACCCGCCTTTTCATGCTCCAAACCATGAATGCCGAAGAAAAATATGACTACCTCGGCGAGCATTTTCCACACATCATTCAGCAAATTCCCAATAAATACGTTGCCAGTTATTTGGGTATCACCCGTGAAACTTTGAGTCGGATTCGAGCGAGAAAAACGTAGGCAAGCATTTTTTAAAGAATTTCCTATAATCTTCCATAATGTCTCACATTTATTGACATACATCACAAATTTTTAGTTTAGTATTATTTTAATTTGTAATTAAAACTAAACAAGAATCTGATGGAAGTGTCTTATGTTGCCAACGAAACCCTTATTGAACAAGCTGATAAGGAAGCTATTGAAAGGTTAAATTATGTATTTAGTCTTCAAAAAAAGGCTTTTCTGCAAAATCCCAATCCTTCGGCAAAACAACGCATTGCCCTCATGTCAATAGTTCCTGATATGCTTCGGACTTATAGAAAAGCCATTTTGGAAGCACTCAATGAAGACTTTGGCGGACATTCTACACAACAAGGTGATTTGATTGAGATTTTGGGAATGTTCGAGCGAGCAAAATATAATATTGCTAACGTTGAAAAATGGATGAAACCCCAAAACCGTAAGGTAAATTTTATCATGATGGGGTCGTCAAAAGCCTACGTTAAAAGCCATCCAAAAGGCGTAATCGGCAACATGGTTTCTTGGAATTTCCCTTTCGATATTGCCATCGGACCCATGCTTGACCAATTGGGGGCGGGCAATCGAGTGATTCTAAAACCCTCTGATTTATCGCCCGTTTGTGGAAAATTATTGCAAGAAATGATTTCTAAAACCTTTGATGAAGACCAAGTGGCAGTCGTCAATGGTGGATTAGAATTGGCAAAATATTTTCCCACCTTACCTTGGAATCATATGGTATTTACAAGAAGTGGCAACATTGGCAAGCAAATTATGAAATCCGCCGCCGAAAATTTAGTGCCTTTGACTTTGGAATTAGGCGGTAAAAATCCTGTAATCATCCATGAAGATTCGGTTAATAATTCTAATGCCCTTGCCGAAATCATTGGTGTAAAAGCCGTAAAACGTGGTCAGATGTGCGTAACGCCCGATTATTGTTTAGTACCCGAGAAAAGCCTCGACATTTTCGTAAACAATTTAAAGAAGGCAATAACCGATAGTTTTACGGAAAATAATGGGGCTTCTCACGCCACGGGTATCATCAATCATCATCATCAAATCCGTTTGGAATCCATGATTGAAGAAGCATTTCATCAGGACGTTTCTATTATTAAAATCGGAAATACCCCCAAAAACGGAGAACGCAATATGTCTTTTCATATCGTGGTGAATCCGCCAGAGAATATACGGTTGATGCGTGAGGAAGTTTTTGGACCAATTTTTCCAATAAAAACGTACAAAAATGAGCGTGAAATTATTGAATATATCCAAAAAGGCGACAAACCGCTCGGCTTGTATATTTATTCAAAGGATAAAGAATTTGTGAATTATATCACTGAAAATACAGAATCTGGCGGGATTTCTGTGAATGCCCTCGCCATGCACGCTGCCTTGCCATCCTTGCCTTTTGGCGGTGTGGGTGGCAGCGGTATGGGAGTACATCACGGGGAAGAAGGTTTCAGAGAATTTTCAAACCAAAGGGGATATTTTATTAAAGGAAAAGGGGGAGTTTTAAAATTATTATGCCCCCCTACACGCAAGCAACGGATGATTTTATTGAAAATGTAGGGTATGCTTCCACCGCAAAACAAGCCCTGTTTGCTCTAAAACAATTACCAAAAAATATCATGGTAATGCTGTTTGGATAAGGATGAACTACTTTTTATACTCCAAAAACATAAAAATAAATAAAAATGCAAGTTAAAAATCCACCGAAATACGAGGCTTTAATGCCCAAAAGAGCCACCATTGAAGAAGAAAATAAGCATCGGAAAATAATGTTGGCGGGAGCGTTTCGGATATTTGGCAAATTGGGTTTTTCGGAAGGCGTGGCGGGGCACATCACCGTGCGAGATGCGGCATTCCCTGATACGTTTTGGGTCAATCCTTTTGGCGTTTCGTTCAATCAAATCAAGGTTTCTGACCTCATTCGGGTGGATGAAGATGGTAAAATTGTGGAAGGTAAACATACCAATCTCAATCAGGCGGCTTTTGCCATTCATTCCTGTTTGCACAAAGCCCGTCCCGATGTCATCGCTGCCGCTCATGCTCATTCAATTTATGGCAAATCGTGGGCGGCAATGGGTAAATTATTAGATCCACTCACCCAAGATTCTTGTGCTTTTTATCAAGACCACGCCATTTATAACGACTTTACGGGCGTTGTATTGGACGTATCAGAAGGAGATTTAATTGCCAAAGCCTTGGGTGATAACAAGGCGGCAATTCTGCAAAATCACGGTCTATTGACCGTTGGGGCTTGTGTGGAAGAAGCCGTTTGGTGGTTTATTTCGATGGAACGCTGTTGCCAAGCACAAATTTTGGTGGAATCCATGAAATCCGAACCCAAACCAATTAGTCACGAAATAGCCCTTTCCACTCGCAACTATGAAGTAGGTTTTCCGATTGCGGGATGGTTCAGTTTCTTGCCACTATTTCAAGATATTTGTGCCACTTCACCCGATTTTATGGGCTAATATTTACTTAAACTATTTACTTTAATGTATCATGGAAATCATTCAAAATTCTTGGGACTATATCCTAACACTCGTCCGAGAAGGCAAGCACGTAAGTCATTTTATGTTACCAATCTATCTTTCATGCTTGGCAATTGAAAGAATCATTTATTATTTTACTGAAGACCATTATAACGCCAAAGATGCGGTAACGAGCCTTTCGGCATCGGCATTTAATAATCTTTTTGCGGTGTTGGTTGGCGGTATTGTCCAGTATAGCATCTATATGTGGCTGTACAACAATTTTCGGGTTTGGGATATGACTTAGACCTTGTTGGGTTGGACGTTGGTATTTTTAGCCCACGATTTTTTCTATTATGCTGACCATCGTCTATCACACCGCACGGGCATATTGTGGGCATTGCACTCAGTACATCACAGTTCAAAAGAATTTAACTTTACTACTGCCAATCGGGGAGGATTTTTAGATGGAATTTTTGGCACCGTCTCCATGTATTTGATGGCAGTAATGGGCATTGATATGCTGCAATTTGCCATGATTATTACGGTTACTAATCTGTACGGTATATTCAATCATACCAAATTAGTAAAAAATATGGGTTTCTTGGAATACGTCCTCGCTACGCCCAGCAATCACAACGTTCACCATGCCAAAAACACCAAATATTTGGATAAAAATTATGGACAAGTATTAATCATTTGGAATATTTTGTTCAATTCATTCAAACGTGAAGATGAAGAAGCACCCGTTTATGGACTAACCAAAGATATTGAGACACACAATCCCATTTACGTAGAAATATCAGGTTTTAAATGGCTTTTTGACCAAATGAAAACCGCCTCTAATTTGAAAGACAAGTTTAAATATTTGATTATGCCTCCAGGTTGGAGTCATACAGGCGAACATCAAACGACCGAAAGTTTAACCTTAATCCATGGTAACCCTACCCTTCAAGAAGTATAAGATATGGATGTATCAATTGTCATTTCTGATAGCGTTTTATCTTTCGTTGCCTTTTATTCAGCGTATAGACTGTTTAATTACGTTACTATGTCAGCGAAAATAGCCGCTATTGGAATTTTGATAATAGGTTTAACTTCCTTTATTGGATTCATCAATCATTTTGGTATAAAACAAACAGCTCCTTTCGGAACATTTTTCGGAGGGGTGTCTAACTATTTGGGTGTACCATTTATTGGGTTGGCTTTTGCAACATTGATTATTAGGAACAAAAAAGTGTCCTATTTATTGATAACCTTATTCGTCATTATTTATGTCGTGTTTACCTATTTCTACTCATTTCCAATCCTACCCACGGTTTTAGGGGGTATTGCGATGTTTACGATTATTGGAGTCTCAGTCTCGAAAATGAGAGAAAACATTACTTTTTCAATGTTTGGAATTATGGGGGCAATATTAATTTTAATCGCTGGTTTGGTAATCGGGACGGAGGGAAAATAGGTTCATTTCTACGCTTAGACCTTTATCATTATGTGATTGCGGAAGCAATTATTTGTTTTAGAAAGGCTATGGAGTTAGAACATTTTTCAAAATCAGTCTCTATTAACGCTTCGTCTTAACAATATTGCTAAAAATCGGGGTAACTAAAATTAAAATTATTGCCATTAAATTTATAAAACACCGCTGTTTAAAAAATTGAGTTGGATGGTATTTGCTGAATGATAAAACCATTTTTTTACTTATTTTTGTTAAATGCAATCACAACTCCACTCATGATAATTAACAAAATGCCCACAAAACTCCAATTACTGGGGAAAGCATCACCGATTAAAATTCCTAAAAATAGCGAAAATACTATCTGAGAATAGCCCACCGCTGAAATGGCACTTGCCTGTCCAATCGAAAAAGCCTTAGTGAGATGAATTTGCCCAAGCAAGGCAGTTAATCCTAAAATTGCAATTAGTATCCACTCAATCCCGGCGGGTAATGAAGGCGGTGAAAATAAGAAGGAAGGAGTATTAAGGTGAAATGTGTAGCCAATTATCATTAAAAAGGTTGGCATCAATACTCCGACGGACATAAAAACAAGTACGATAGCTTTCTGTTCATAAAGTTTACTCAATTCGGCAATACTCAAATAGGCAATTGCTGCAATAATTGAGTAAAATATTCCGATGCTATGGTCTTGAACAGAACCCGCACTCATGTTGAATTGAGGTAAAAAGATGAAGCAAATACCGACAAAGCCCACTAAAATTGCTATCCATTCGTTGCGAGTGATGATTTTTTTCAGAAAATAAACCGAAATCAGCGATAAAAAGATGGGATAAGATTGCTGGTAGGTAATGGCTTCGGCTAAACCAATGTGAATAATGGTGTAGAAATTTGTCAAAATAGCCAAGGCACCCAAAAATCCCCTAATAAAAAGTAAGCCTATTTTTCCGCCTTTCTGGATCAACGGTTTTTGATAAATTAACCAAAGAACATACAGTACACCGAAGATATTTCTCAAAAAAATAACTTCCATGGGGCTTAACCTTTTGCTCAAAACTTTACCACAAGCACCCGCAATTGAAACACAGAATGCCGCAAAAAGCATATGGTAAATCCCTGTATTTTCTTTGGATAATTTTATCAAATTTCAATAATTTTAAACGTTAATCCTATCGTCCCATCCAACCACCATCAACCGTTACGATGGTTCCATGCACATAATCAGAGGCAGAAGAAGCCAAGAACAAAGTAATTCCTTTGAAATCGTCTGGTATTCCCCATCTTCCTGCGGGTATTCTGGATAAAATAGAGGCACTTCTATCGGCATCTTTGCGAAGAGCATCAGTGTTGTCTGTGGCAATATAGCCTGGTGCAACGGCATTAACATTTACGCCTTTGCTCGCCCATTCGTTTGCCAATGCTTTCACCAAACTACCGATTGCTCCCTTGCTGGCAGCATAACCTGGCACCGTAATTCCACCTTGAAAAGTAAGTAATGAAGCCGTGAAAATGATTTTTCCTTGTCCTCTTTCAATCATGTCTTTTCCAAATTCACGGGCTAAAATAAACTGCGAATTAAGGTTTATTTCCATGATTTCGTCCCAATATTCGTCTGGATGTTCTGCGGCAGGTTTTCTGAGGATATTACCCGCATTATTGACCAAAATATCAATCTGAGGGTGTTCAGCTTTTGCTTTTTCGATGAAATTGTATAGTTCAGTACGATTTTTAAAATCACATTGATAAGCATAGAAGTTTCTTCCTAAGGCTTTTACTTCTTTTTCCACTTCGCTGTCGGCTGATTCTAAGGTGGCAGAAACCCCAATAATATCCGCACCAGCTTCAGCTAATGCCAGAGCCATTGCCTTGCCAATACCTCTTTTACAGCCCGTTACGAGGGCAATTTTTCCTTCTAATTTGAAAATATTAACGATGCTCATGTTGAATCAATTTGAATTTAAAAATATGTATATTTGTTAATTGATGAAAAGATGTATTTTTATAAAAATTACTTTAAACAGATAAAATCATGGAAAAAAATATAAATCCCTTATTGAAAAGTCCTGAAAAATATACTTTCAGAACTTATGAATCCTATTCTCCCGAAGAAATTTTTGCTGCGGGTGGCACAACTGCCTTTGCCCATAAAATTGGTAAAACTTATCAAAACATGATGGATAGTATTAAAAATGCCCCAGACTTCGAAGTTGAATTTACAGATGAGGAATGGGACGATTTAATGGAACAATTAAAGAATGACAAGTAAGTATGAATTTAATGTTTGATACAAATATAATCTTAGGTATTATACGTTCAAAAAGGACTTATGAACTAATGAACTTTCTTAATCCTTCCAAAAAAACTGTTCATATATCAGTTGTTGTTGAAGCCGAATTAAAATCAATAGCCTTACAAAATAAGTGGAGTAAAGGAAAAATTGATAAACTGGATTTCTATCTTGACCGCTTTTCGTTTATGGAGGTTACTAAATCTTTAATAAATACCTACGTTCAAATTGATTCGTTTTCGCAACGAAGAAATCACAATTTCCCAACTTACGCCTTCGATACACCACGGAATATGGGCAAAAATGACCTATGGACGGTTCGCCGCTGCGATTTCCGCAACAGCCACGCTTTTAGGCTTAGAATTAGTTACCACCGATGCTGATTTTGCCCATTTGCACAACGTTTTCCTTGAAGTTCGCCAAATTGAGCAAGAGGATTTAAAGCAATTTTTTTAGTTGATTTCCAACAAATACTTCATCCCCGCAGGGTTTTTATCAATCGTTTCAAAAACCTTTTTCGCATCTGCTAATGGCGAAATTTGGGTTATCATTTTGTCCAAAGGCAATTCTCCACTTGCCGCTAACGCAATGGCTTCATCAAAATCTTCGGGTTCATAAACTCTTGCTCCAATCAACTGAATTTCTCGCCAAAAGAATTTGAACAAATCAACCGCCTTGGGTTCAGAATGTATGGCAACCATCACAATTCTGCCTCTCACTTTCGGAATTTGGGTCATTGCCGTTACTCCCGCTTGCACGCCCGAAACCTCAAAAACCACATCCGCCATGGCTCCGTCCGAAAAATCTTCAACCGCTTTAACTAAATCTTGCTCAATCGGATTGACCGTTTTAATGCCTAATGATTGAATAAACTCAATTCTATTAGGATTTACTTCCGAAATAAGCACATTTGCCCCTTTTTGGCGAGCCACTAAGGCAATCAATAAACCAATCGGTCCACCGCCAATGATAACAGCGTTTTCACCTGCTACTAATTTCCCCAAACGGACATCATGACAAGCCACCGCCAAAGGTTCAATCATTGCTCCCAATTGTAAAGACAGATTTTCGGGCAAACGGTGTAGCGTAAAAGCGGGTACGTTCCAAAATTGTTGCATACCACCTGCCGAATCAATCCCGATAAATTTGAGGTGCTGCCCAATGTGTCGGTAGCCATTATCCGAGGGCATTTCAACCCCAGGATTCAACGGGCGAACCGTAACTCTGTCGCCAATTTGCCAACCCCTTACGCCTTCGCCAATTTCCTCAATTTCGCCCGAAACTTCGTGTCCGATGATTTGAGGTGGTTTTACCCGAGCGTCCATTTTGCCGTGATAAATATGTACGTCTGTTCCGCAAACGCCCACATAAGCCATTTTGAGGCGGACTTCACCCGATTTTAAAGGCGTTTTTTCGGTAGTTTTGATGGTGAAGGAATTATTTCCTTCGTAAAATAATGCGTTCATAAACTTGTTCGTTCTAAAATTTGAATCATATTACCCTCACAATCGAAGGCATTTCTTACTTTCCCGCCACCAATGGCGTTGATG
The DNA here is from genome assembly GCA_038230735.1 of Cytophagales bacterium. Classification (GTDB taxonomy): domain Bacteria; phylum Bacteroidota; class Bacteroidia; order Cytophagales; family Spirosomataceae; genus Arcicella. Next base: position 11,296 of record JBBRMR010000022.1, on the reverse strand, counting down.
ACTTCACCGCCCCAAGCGATGTTTTTTGTATCTAAAAAAGCAATGGCATTTTCAATATTTTCAACTTTCAATGCGATGTGCGACCAGCCTGGTGTCCAGGTGGTTCTTTGTTGTCTCAAAGTATCATCTTTGGGCATAATTTCCAAAAGGGTATTGTCGGGAGCTTTGAGCATCCAAACGGGCTTGGGATGTTTGAACCACTTTTCATACCCAAACATTTCACAATACCAATCTGCCAATTTCTCCACATCGTCTGCGGCTATGGCAGGATGGTCTATTCCTTTGAAATTCATTTTATTGCGTTCTTTTTAATTGGTATTTTTCCTCTACTTTCTCAATATTCCACGTTCTCCCATGTCCCGATATCATGGAAAAACTATCTTCATCATTCAGTTTCAATGTCCATTTTCGGGAATCACTTTTTAAGGTAAATTGGTTTTTAGTTTGCTCAAATTGCCAATTATCCAATAAATGTGATTCATCCAAAGCGATGGCGTGAACGACTGTACGAGTTTTAGGATTGCCTTTTTCAGTAAAACGAAAAACCAAACTACTACCCGAATGTCCTTCGCCTAACTGATTGGGTTCGGGGTGATAAGCATCGTGCAGAAATCCATGTACGGGAAAAGCAAAAGAGCCATGTCCGCCATGAAATAGTTTCATGCCTGCCTTTATTTTTTTGACAGTCAGTAACCCCACCCCCTGCCCCTGCGGTTCGCCGCCCGCCCCATTTTGGGAGGGGAGTATTTGCCAATCCGTTTTACCATCGTGATTGTTGACTACCCAATTCCAAAGCGTTGTAACGGGTTGGTTGGCTTCGATTTTATCCACCACAAAAACCACATGACTTCCTGCCAAAATCCAAAAACGAGAGAAATTTTCAATGGGCTGACCATACACTTTTGAAGTTTCCGACCCAATTACTGAAATCACATCGTCTTTACTACAAATCAATCGTTTATCGCCACGGCTAACCTCACCCCCCGTCCCCCTCTCCAAAAGAGAGGGGGTGATGATGCGTCTTGGAAAAACGCTTTTTTGTTCTAAAAAGGAGGCTTTTGCCATGTCTTCTTGCAATCCCAAAGATTCTTTTTCGATGAGAAAAGTACAAGTATTATGCGTTTGCGAACTACTCTCTAAACCGTGAACCAAGTTACGATAACAACTATGTCCTGGGTCGGCTAAAAGTCTTTCGTTGTTATGTACCAAAACAAAACTGTTTAAATCTCCGTGTAAATGTCCTAATCCGTTGAGAGGTTCACCACCGCCGTTGGTGGCAATGATGGTTTTGCCGTCCCACGCATCTCTAATAAAACCGTTTCCACATGAAAAAATAGTGGTTAAAGGCAAATTAGCTTCTTCGGGCGAAATGGCTTTCGATTCGTAAGTTAATAAAGGCAAAGTCAAAAATCCCCAATCGTTTCTCATGCCCAACGTTGCCAAATCGTGCGGGGCTAAATTGGGTACGGAGGCGTAATATTTATCAAAAATCCAACGTGCTAAACCTTTTTCAGTTTCGTTTTCACTGCGTGCCGCAATATGCAAAAGCACATCGCCCGAGGGACGAAAAATAGACGCACTATCGTTGAAATTGGCGGCTCTTGGCATCGGTTCATCGCCCCAACCTTTGAGGGTTTTGGCGTAGAACATACTGGTTGCAAACCAATTAATAGAATTTTCGATGTTCGATGTTCGATGTTCGATATTCGGGTACTTTCTTAATACGGCTTCTTTGGCGAAAGTTAGAGCTAATATCAAGTAATTTCCGTACTGCAAAGATTCGCCATAGGAGCCATCATCTTGCAAGGCTTTTTGACATAATTCTATTTCTGGCAATAATGATTTTACGGTTTCTTCGTCTTCCAAAACTACTGCTGAAACCATTGCTCCACTCACTAAAATGCTTCGCCAATTGGCGAGATGGAAGTTTTTACTAATCCATTCTTGACATAATTTTATTCCTTTTTCGTGTAAAGCGGTTCTGATTTCTGCTTGTTCGGACGTTGAGAAAGCCTCTTTTGCCAAATCATATACTGTCGAAATACCCCAACAAATATGAGCCGTTTCTAAGTGTCCCGTCAGTGGTTCTGAATGGTCACGGAAGGCGGGACCCACCCACTCATAAGCCGATTTTCTGACTACTTCAAGAGTCTCTCGATTAATCCATTCGGCTAATTCGGGGGTTGGTTTGAGGGCATAACTCATGGCGGCATCCGATAAATATTCCGCCACCGAATGCCACCAAATGGTTGTGGCATTTGGTCCTAAGAGATTCCCCCAAGCAACTCTCTCATAAACCCTTTTTTGGAGGGCATCATAGAAGGTAGATATGAGCGAATCAGGTTTTTCTAATTCACTAAATATGAGTCTTTTTTCGGTATTATTTAAGAATATTGCCATCTCAGAAATACCCTCCATTTTTCACTACATCAGTCGGTTTCATACCACTTTCAACCATCACTCTGATTTCTTCTTCTTTGAAAAGTAGATTTTCTGCCGCCACCAACACATCGTAAGCAATATTTTGAGGAATTGAAATTACGCCGTCAATATCGCCAAAAACCCAGTCGCCAGGGTTTACAATTACTTCCCCCATCAGAACGGGTTTCATATAATGGTACATTCTAAAACGCCCCAACATACCCGTATTTGACTTGTATTGATGAAAAACAGAAAAGCCCAAATCCAGAATCGCTTTGGTATCTCGGATGCCATTCACAATGGCTCCTCGGCAACCCAATTTCATGGAAGCCATCGTCATCACTTCGCCCCAATGTGAGGTTACAGTATCGCCCGTGCAGTCCCAAACCACCACCGAATCTTCGTAGAGAGCTTCCAACATTTCAGCTCGCATTTCAAATTCTCCATCAGTTGTAATGTCGGGTCCACCTTTTATGGTGAATGCCAAACCTGCCAATTTCATTTCCTCTCTGAGGGGTGCGAAATGAGCGGGCAAACTGGTGGCGTGCATTTGGTAATTAAACCGTAGAACGTCATTGACGGCTCCCGTATAAAGTTTTAGATAACGCTCACGCATTTCCGCAACAGGAATCGGGAATAGCCCCCTAACCCCCGAAGGGGGAACTGCTACGTTAGCTACTCCGTTGGCGTGTCCGTTAAGTTGTTCGTTTGTATTCATTATGCTAAAAATTTCATGTTGTCAAAATTGATTTCTCTAATCAGCACGTATTCAGGCTGATTTACTACAAAAACGATAACCCTGGCTACGTCTTCCACCTTCAAAAATTTCTCCCGTGGCACTTGTCGGTCGCCCCAATAGTTGCTATCGGTGGGTCCTGGGTTAATGTCGGTTACTTTTATGCCTAATTTCAAGGCTTGGTCGGCAAGACCACTATTTAGTCCTCTTGCTCCGAATTTTGAAGCACAGTACAGCGGGGCATTAGGGTTTGTCCGTTGTCCAGCCATTGAAATAACGGTAAGAATATGCCCCGATTTACGGGCTTTCATCACTTTCAAGGCTTCACGATTACACAAGAAAACCCCTTTAACATTGACGTTCATCATATCCTCAAAAGTGGCTAAATCAGTCGTAGAAAGGTCAGGCGAAACAAGCCCCAATCCTGCATTATTGAGCAAAGCATCTACCGTTCCGAAGGTTTCTATACAGGCGGCAAAACCTGCGATCACATCAGTTTCTACACTGACATCGCCTTTGAAAGATTGTAAATTCGGATGCGAAATCTCATCAGAAAGCTGGTTTGTTCTACTAAAATCAAACACTTTTGCCCCTTCATCCAATAACATCAAAGCCGTAGCTTTTCCGATTCCGCTCGATGCCCCCGTGATAAAAACCACTTTGTTTGTTACGTTATTCATTATAATTATTTTTTTGTTTTTTCTAAAATATAAAAATGCGGCGATACAGATACATAAAAACCCCGCTCCCAAAGCTAACTGCCCACTCAAAAGCGAGCGAGAAGGGAAGCCCATGATGACAAACATTGAACCCGTGAGGGCAAAAGCAATGCCGTACATGAGTTTGATGGCATCGGCAAAAGCTCCATCGTTTTGGCTATCTTTTAACGGAACAAAAGGAATGGTTAATTTATGAAAAAATGCACTAACTCGTTGATTATAAGCTGAATCGTTTGAAGGAAAATAACCCGAAATGATAAATACTGCAAAACAAAACACAATCTCTACCAAAGTGGCAATCGCCCATCGGATTTCTTCGATAGTTCCCGTTCCTGCAATATTGAAATAATCATTTTTCACGAAAAACAAGTGCATCAGAAACCCTAAAATTACCCCCCCCAAAAGCGTAACTAATGCTCCCCACGGTTGGGGTTTTGCCATCAATACGCCCACAATGACGGGTATAATCATTGGCACGGCAAAAATGCCTGCTAAGAGTTTATTTGCCTCAAATGCTCCCCCAAAACCTGCCACAAATAATGCCCCAATGGTTACAATTGTACCTACCAAAAGCGTCAGCAATCGTCCCACCAATAATGATTCTTTGCCCGAGGCATTTGGTCTGAAAACTCGTTGGTAAATATCACGGGTTAAAACACTTGCCGTTACGTTAAATTCAGCACTCAGTACCGACATAGTGGCGGCAAACATGGCTGCCATCATCAAGCCCATAATGCCAGAAGGCAAAAGTTTTACGCATAAACTCACATAAGCCATTTCGGGATTGGCTAAATCGGGTAAAATAACCCTTGCTGCCAACGGCGGGAAAAGAAAAATAATGGGAAAAATAAAGAAAAATAGTGCCGACAGCCCTGCCAATTTTTGCCCATCCGTTTCGGTTTTGGCAGAATAAAAACGCTGAATAAAAGTCCAATTACCTAAATATCTGATAATTAACAAAATGTAATACGTCATTAACCACAGCGGCATTCCTTTTTTACCATTAAACCAAGTCATGTTTTTAGGAATCACAGCTTGCATATTTTCAATGCCTCCTGCGGCATTATACGCCAATGGCACTAATATTAAAGTAGCAAAAAACAATATCACAAACTGCACTACATCAGTAACGATAACTGCCCAAAAACCACCCACAACGGTATAAATCGTAACCACAACACCGCAACCAACGACTGCATATTCAAATGGAAGACCCGAAGCGGCAGTAATAAAAAGCCCGATGGAATAGAGTTTTATCATGTCATCGAGCAACTTAAAAACGACCCCCGACCACGAAAATATTTGTCGCATTGGGGCATTATATCGAGTTTCCAGAAATTCAACTGGACTCATAATTCCTGCTCTTTTCCAGCGTTTGGCAAAGAAAAAAATCGCAATTAAGGAAGGAAAGACGGTACTCCAAATCACGGTAATTGCCACCAACCCATCAGAATAGGCGATTCCAGCGTAGGCAACAAAAATGAAGGTACTGAACTTGGTCATAAAATTGCTAATCCCCCCAGCAATCCATGATACACCGTTACCGCCCTTAAAATAGTCATTGATGTTTTTGACAAATCGTCCCAAGAAAATCCCAATGCCCGACATCATGACCATATACAGGACAATTGCAACGTAATCTAATGTTTGTAATTTGTTCATTTATTGTTTGATAATTAAGTGGGCGAAAAATCCAAGTGTATAGGGTGAAATGATTCTAAATCCATGCTGTTGTAAGGCATCACCACCTTTATTTACTTGGGCAGTTCCTGTCAAATAGCCATCGGGTGTGAGGTAGGGCAAAAGACCTATTTGTGCTTTGAAAGCCGCCGTTTTATGCTTTTCATTGAGTAAACCGTGCTGAACTCCATACATTAATGCAGCCGCAATGCCAGCCGTTCCAGAGGTTTCTAAACCAGTTTTGGGTTCATGAAAAAAGTTAAACCAAAGTCCGTTAGGCTGTTGATAAATCAAGACTTTTTCAACAGATTTTTGAAAGGAAATTTTCAATGATTCTTTCTGTTCACTTTCTGGTAAATGCACCAAAGTTTTTGCTAAACCTAATAAATACCAAGCAACGCCACGGCTCCAATTTTCAAAAAATAATTCTCCTTGTTCGATGCCTCTTTGGTAAATACTATTGCCTTTTTCTAAAACTGAAACCCTTGATTGTAAGGTTTTTATGGCGAGTTGTGCCAAATCTGGACGATTCAAGTTTTTTGCCAAAACCGCCAAAGGGTAACTCACTGTGTAACATTCTTCGGTTTTTACCATTCTATTTTCACCTGTTCCGTCGGCAATTACGCCGTTTGCGTTGGCGTGTTTTTCGCAAAATGAAATGGCAGTTTGTAAAAGTGGATGCGTAGGATTTATTTGAGCCAAAATTGCAAAAGGCAAAATAGACTCCACGGTGTGAATTTCACCTTCACTTTTAATATTGTTTAGGTTACAATAAATTAAATTTTGATTGGCAAAATATAAATTCAATTGCTCCTCTAAAACTTTTTTTGCCTTATTGGAATGTTTACTTATTTCTAACATTCCGTCCCAAACTACGCCTTGTTGCCAACCAAATGTTTGTAGAGACTCGTTGGATAATAAGCGGTCTTGCCAAGCATCTTTTTGAATATTTTTTTTATCATAAACCAACAAATGCGGCAAATAAGCATTTGGAGCAACGTTTTCTATGCTATTTGAGAAAAACCAAAAGGGCTTTGTACCTTTCAGTATTCTTAATTGTATTCCTTCTGAAAGCAATAATTTGGAATCTTCTTCTGAAATGTCTAAGTCAAAAGGCTGCAACATGGCGGCAAATTGCAAATTCCATTCCGCTATTATTTTACCAGAAATAGCCGATTTTACCTCTAATACCAGCACTTCACGCACATCTGTGGCACTGGTAATACGCAAACGATAGCTTGCATTTTTAGGAATATTTGATTGATTCCATGAAAGTTTTACGCCTTCATTTTCTGCCGAAATTTCACTAAATGCCCAGTTGAAGGGAATGTATTTATCTGTGGGCAAGTTTACTTTTGAACCATCCACCTTTGCCAAAAAATATTGGTACGCAGGCATTTTCTTCTTATTTCCAAAAACGGAAATAGAAGTAAAAAAAGCGGTAGTAGCAAGCATTTGGCGACGGTTCATTTTTAGTATTTTAAGACAGATTTATCCGCTATCAATATCGGCGAATCATACACGGGTACATTCTTGAAAATAGTTTTATTTCCCTTTCTATCTATTTGATTTTCAGGTATTTCATAAATTGCTCCCGTGAGTATATCTACTAAAACGGGTTGGTCAAAATTGGCATTTAGAATGGTAATATTCAGATTTTTAGCAATATTAGTATTGGTAGGAATGTATTCATTATTCCAAATAGTAAAAACCTGTTTTTTGGTATTTTTATGTTCGTAACCGTACACGGCAATGCTTCTGTCGGTTCCTTTATTGTACTTTACTTCCCCTTTTTCAAGGGTTGCATTTGTATTGTGGGTATCTTCTAATTGCTTGATTCTTATTAAATTATCATCAAAAACCGAGGCTACATTTTGCATGGCATAATACGCCATTTTAGGACGAATCGCTCGTTTTGACGTATCTGATTCAATGATTCCCTTTACATTCATTCGGGTAATGGGTCCACTGGTTGCTCCATAATTCATTTCAATAATTCCCAGAATACTACTTTCAATATCATGTCCCAAATCGCCCAACATTCGACGGATATTCCATTTGGCTTGTGATAATTCCGACCAATCATAATCGCCAATTGCTCCCCGATTTGCTCCCCCAAAAGATGGACTGCCATTTTCTCCCTGACGCAATTTTATCGTTTTAGCATATTTATCAAGTACCAATCTCAATGCGGCAACTTTGCCATAATTGGCATCGGGATTATAGACGTAATCGTGGTAAGTCATGTTATCAAACAAATTCATTTTGCCTTGTTGATGAATCGTTTTGAAGAAAATATCAGCATATTTCAAATCAATATGCCCCATTGCCAAGCCTGAAATTTTAGCTTTTGGCTGAATTTTTTTGATAATTTCTGCCGTTCTAATGTTCAATTCAGCTACTTTTTCGGGCGTGTTAATTTCATTATCGCCAAAATTTGGTTCATTCCACACTTCCCAATCCTTCACTTTGTCCTTGTAACGAATCACTAAAGCCGTTACCCACTTGTCCCAAGCTTTCAAAGCTTCATCCGAACTTGGAATTCCTGCACTCAAATTGATACCACCGCCTCCTTGATAAATGGTATTGCCGTAACCCGTTTCTAACCACGGTTCCAAACCTCTTTGATGGGCATCGTTAATTATTTTATCTAACCAAGTCCAATCGTAAATGCCTCGTACTTTTTCCGTTTTTGCCCAACCCGCTTGCATTCGTAATTTTTTAATGCCTAATGGTGCGAGATAGATTTTATATTGTTCATAATCAGTCAAATCACGGTCGAGGGTTTCGCAACCAATAATCCAATTGGAACTATTGATTTCATTAGTATTTTTTGGCCTTAACGTGCCAATTCTTTTCCAAGAAATATTAAAATCGGTCTTCACTCGATTAGCGGATGTATTGATTTTTTGGGCAAAAAGTAAGTTGTTGCCACAAATTATTAGAACAATAAGCGATTTTATAGTTTTCATTGGATTTTCACTTTAATAAATAACTTTCCTTCTGATTTTGCAGGAGTTTTTTGTTTGATAACGATACGTTTTAAGTCTGGATTTGGCGAGTCCTGCAAATTTTTTGGGGCAGAAACATCTTCAATTTCGATGCCAATTTCTTTCAAAGAAAGTGGTTGCTCAATAATTAATTCCAGCGATTTTCCTTCCTGTTCCAATAGCAAACCCGAAGTTGTTTTACTGACTTTAGCTTTGGTAAGCCATTGCCAAGCTACTTCCACAGCGGCATCTTTAGTTGTCCATTCATCTTGAATTGTAACCGATTTATCAGTATTGAGTATAATACTTCTTTCTACTTTTTCAGCCTTTTTGGAATAAATGCTGGTTAAATCTATTTTGTTTCCTATTGCTCCTTTTTTCGTGTTCAGCTTTTTTATGGTAGCATTTCCATCTACTTGTTGATTTTCGCCATCGAATCGGAGAATATTATGACCCTCTGAGCCAACTCTAAAGGCAGTCCAACGGGTACTATATTGATTATTATTAAACAAATCAATTTTTGCAGCACGCATTCTGTCGTAATTTTCAGTGCCTAAATCTAAGGACCACCTCACGCCCTGAGCCTCCAAAACAAAGCTGCCAGCGTCCATGTGAGCGTGCGAATAATTAGGTGCTCCGCCTTTAATTGCCACATAAACTGCCTTGGGATTATTCCACTCCGTCCTCATTACGCCCAAAGCCAACTTTCCTTGTGAGGTATAATTTATGGGAAGAGGTTTTTGAATTTCAAGGGCTAAATCAGGTGACCACCAAAGAATTTCTAATGGAAAATGACGATTTAAAAATACTTTTTTAGTTAATTTAGTATCGTTTTCTTGCTTAATAAATAAATTAATTTTTTTTATTTCATCCATTGCTAAATCAGCTCGATTTATTTCTTTTCCAAACCAAAGCATGATTGGTTCGTTGAGGTTTTCTATATGATAATCAGAATAATTGAATTCCTCACCAATGGTACCGAGCATGTGCTTTTTGTAGTCGGCAGTTTTCAAGAAACCTTCTTTTTTTTCTAAGTCAAAGCTTGACCCAACTGTACTGCGTAAGGCTTCAATCGCCATTACATAAAAACTGGTGCCGTAAGACCAGTAACTGGGACCTTCGGGATATGCACCATCGGGGAAATACTCGTCACCTGCATTGGGCAAATACTTAATACTTCGCTCTACAATACGCTTGGATAATTCAGGCTCTGATTCCGCAATTGAAAGTGCTCCAACAGCGAGCCCTCCATAACAAACTGGATTCCAGTTATTACTACCATTAATCCAATTTTTATTAAATTTACTTTCTAATGACGGTAAAAGGGCATTTTTTATAATGGCGTTCTTTATTTTTTCTCTTTCTTCCAAACTTAGTTCGTCATAAAGCCAATCCAAACCAATACCTGCAGCCAACGCTCCCTCTCCCACATCTAAAAAATGAGTCGGACACCAGTCGGGTAATTCAGAAATTTCCATTAACTCTTTTTTGGCTCTTTCTAAATATTTTTTTTCTCCAAAAACTCTGAATGCCAATGACAATGCTAAAATTCTACCCTGTACTTGTCGCATTACATAAAACTTAAATCCTTGACTTGGGTATTCAATTTTATCGGCAACTAAATATTTATCAGCTTCAATCTTCAGTAAACTCAAAAGTTGCTTGGTTACTTCATCTTTTTGCGATTTCAACAGCGTGATTTTGGCTTGGTTAGCAAATAATCTTGGATGCTTGGGTAGATTTTGCCAAACTGATTCGGATATATTTGAGGTTTGGGCAAAACTCAAGTTACCCAAAATCAAAAAAAACAATATGAAATAATATTTTTTCATCAATTAAAATTTTAGTTTTAGTATTTCGCTATTCACATAATCCAACCAATCTTGCTTGGTTTTAAATTGCGGACTTTTGCTCCAGCCAGCACCTACGTAATAAGTAATGGGTTGCCCAGCCTTAGCCTTTACCAATACAAATTGCTGTTTTTCATAATTCTTAAAGTCTTGAAAATCAGCAGGTTTTACCAAAACACTCGTCCCTAACTCGCCATTTTGTGGTAAATATGATTCCCAAACGGTGAGCGAACCTTTTGCTTTATCCATCATAATTTCGGGCTTATCAGCATAAGCAATACCAATGGCAACAATTAAAGGCTCTTTTGAATCGGTACTAAAAGTGCTGATTACTTTAAAGAAATTCGTCCCCATTTTCATGCTGATAATTTTCTTTTCCGAAACCTTTATCGAATCGTCGAACCGTCCACCAGCATACCAAGCGTCAAAATTGGTTTCAAAAGAGACTTCTTCATCGGTATTTCTCAGGATTTTATGCGAAGAATAGGTTTGTGAAATATAAGGTTTATCATTGTTCCAAATAGCCGTTCCGCCATTTCCACGGGTAAAACCTACGTGAAAAAAATCGCAACCTTCGCCTCTGTCTATGTGATATTCTTTGCCTTCTGCATTGAGTCTATACCACTTGTCGATGATGGGATAATTTACGGATTTTGTCCAAACATCTATCCCACTACTCACACGGTCTTTCACAGGCGGACCATACACTCGGAAAGCAATACGGTCATTTTCCCACAAAATATTACCATTGGCTTCGGGCATATAACGCACGTATGCTTGCGGTTTCATGGGTTTATTGAATTCGGTAACGTAGCAACCCATACTTTTGGCGGGTGTAATTTGTTTGATTCCCATTTTTGCCGCTTGGGTAAAAGCCAACACCACGGGACCGTAAGCATG
>JBBRMR010000021.1:0-65896 GCA_038230735.1 Cytophagales bacterium | reverse complement strand
TAATTCATTAGGAAAATCAGTCAATTCTTTTTTTCTTGATTAATTCTCAACACCTTTCAGCATTGCATAACAGCCAAATCCATCGGGGTTTGGCTGTTTTTTTATAAGCAAATTCCTTTTTCGCTTACTCCCTTCCTCCTTTCCCTCCTTTCTCCTATATTTGCAAACAAAACAAACCAACATGAAAAAAACGATTATCGCCTTAGACGGTCATTCGAGTTGTGGGAAAAGCACTACTGCCAAACGGGTTGCTAAAAAATTGGGGTATGCCTTCATTGATACGGGTGCAATGTACCGTGCCGTGAGCCTGTATTTTCACGATAATCATGTTGCTTTAACCAATCCGAGAGAAATCGAAAAGGCACTCTCTGAAATTCATATCACCTTCCATTTCAACGAACACCGTGGGGCGAGTGATGTCTATTTGAATGGTTTGAATGTGGAGGAGGAAATTCGGAAAATGTATATTTCACAAATGGTTTCGGAGGTAAGTATCATCAAGGAAGTGCGTAGGGCGATGGTAGCTCAACAGCAAAAAATGGCAAAACATCGGGGCGTGGTTATGGATGGGCGAGACATTGGCACAATGGTTTTTCCCGATGCTGAAGTAAAGGTTTTTATGACCGCCGACCCGACAATCAGAGCAGAACGCCGACAAATTGAGTTCTTGAACAAAGGCGAAATGGTTGATTATGAGGTCATTCTGGAAAATCTTAGGAAGCGAGACATCATTGATTCTTCCCGTGAAGAAGGACCCCTTATCCAAGCCAAAGATGCCGTTTTGATGGATACGTCCTTTATGACGTTGGACGAACAAGTTGATTTTGTACTACAATTACATGATTCAGTTTTAGCAAGATTATGAAACAAAATACTTACGATGCCATCGTGATTGGCTCTGGAATCAGTGGCGGATTTGCTGCCAAAGAACTTTGCGAGGCGGGACTTCGGACGCTCGTCTTGGAACGGGGGCGTGATGTAAAACACGTGCAGGATTACCCAACCGCCATGACCGACCCTTGGGATTTGTCACATCGGGGACGAATTCCTTTGGCGGATATTACGGAAAACCCAATCGTAAAAAAATGTTATGCTTATGACGAAGCTACCCAGCATTTTTTTGTCAAAGATAAGGAACATCCTTACGTCCAAGAAAAGCCTTTCGACTGGATTCGGGGTTATCAGGTAGGTGGAAAATCGCTTATTTGGGCGAGACAAACCCAACGTTGGAGCGATTACGAATTTGACGCTCCCGCCCGTGATGGTTTTGCCGTAGATTGGCCCATTCGCTATAAAGACATTGCTCCTTGGTATAGCAAAGTGGAGAAATTTGTGGGAATTAGTGGTAATAAAGACGGTATAAAAAGTCTGCCCGATGGAGAGTTTTTGCCCCCGTGGGAACTGAATTGTTTGGAAAAACATATTCAAAAATCCGTCAAGGAGCAATACGCTGACCGTCAGGTGATTATTGGTCGATGTGCGCATCTGACAAAGCCCAATCCTATCCATTTAGCCCAAGGTCGGGGGCAATGCCAAGCTCGACATTTATGCTATCGGGGTTGTCCTTATGGTGGCTATTTTAGTTCAAATTCCTCCACGCTTCCGTGGGCGGCAAAAACGGGAAAATTGACCCTCAGACCACATTCCGTAGTACATTCCATTATTTATGATGAACAAAAAGGCAAGGCAAAAGGCGTGCGAGTGGTGGATTCTGAAACGAAAGAAGTTACCGAATACTACGCCAAAATTATCTTCGTAAATGCCGCAACTTTAAACTCAAATCTAATTTTATTGAACTCAACTTCCAACCGTTTTCCTGACGGTTTGGGCAATGATAATGGACTCATGGGAAAATACGTAGCTTTCCATAATTATCGAGGTTCGGGCGGGGCAACTTTTGATGGATTTGAAGACCAATATTATTCAGGCAGACGACCCACTACAGCTTTTATGCCCTCGTTCCGTAACGTTCAAAAACAAGAAATGGATTTTCAGCGGGGATATATGGTAGCCTTTTCAGCCTCTCGTGCCAACTATCATCAAGACCTGTCTAAACCTACTTTTGGTACGGAATATAAAAACAAAATCACGCAACCAGGCGAATGGGGAGTGTTTATTATGATGCAGGGCGAAACTGTGCCACGTTATGAAAACCATCTAAAATTGAGTACAACCCTGAAAGATGCTTGGGAAGTGCCACAGTTGGTAACGTCCATTGGTTATGATGAAGACAACGATGTGAAGATGATGAAAGATTTTCATCAACAGGCTTCGGAGATGTTGGAAAAGGCGGGTTGTAAGAACATTAGTATGTCCGACAGTCATCAAAATCCAGGCTTGGATATTCACGAAATGGGCGGTGTCAGAATGGGTAAAGACCCCAAAACTTCTTTGCTAAATTCGTTTAATCAATTACATTCCTGCAAAAATGTTTTCGTAACGGATGGCTCATGTATGACATCAGTCGGTAATCAAAATCCTTCGCTTACCTTTATGGCTTTGACGGCAAGGGCGGTGAATCATGCGGTTTCGGAATTGAATAAGAAAAATTTGTAGATTGCGTAAAAACTAATAGCACGCAGATGACACAGATACTTCGGAACGCAGATTTCCGCAGATTTTTAATTTTAAAATCGACTTTTCATCCCAACAAATCAAATATGGATTAAAAAATCTGCGTTGTCGTAGGCATCTGCGTAATCAGCGTTCCATTAAAAATCTCTAAAATAAAATGCTTCAACTCGGAATCGTCAGTGCTATTTTAGCCGACCATACTTTTGAACAAGTGATTGACTTTGTTTCAGAAAAAGAATTCAAATGTGTAGAAATTATGTGCTGGCCCACGGGCAATGCCGATGCTCGTAGATACGCTGGAGTTTCGCATATCAACGTGGATGCCCTGAATGAAACACAGGTAACTTATATCAAAAAATATACTACCGACAGAGGTATAAACATTTCAGGTTTAGGATATTACCCCAATCCGCTCGACCCAAATACCGAACAAGCCACCGTTTATATCGACCATATTAAAAAGATAATTCGGGGGGCTGCAAAGTTAGGAATCCCCGTAGTAAATACTTTTATTGGGAGAGACCCACAGAAAAATGTGGCGTATAATCTGGATAAATTCAAAGACGTTTGGACAGATATTGTTAAACTTGCTGAACAAGAAGGCGTGAAAATTGGGATTGAAAATTGCCCCATGTTTTTTACCAATGACGAATGGCCTGGGGGCAAAAACTTAGCCACTACACCCGCTATTTGGGATAAAATGTTCGAGATGATTCCGTCGGCAACGCTCGGTTTAAACTACGATCCTTCGCATTTGGTTTGGCAAATGATGGATTACACTCGCCCGATTTATGATTATCCCGAACGATTGCATCATATCCACTTGAAAGATGCCAAAGTATATCCCGACAAACTCAATCGAGTGGGCATAATGGCGAATCCATTGGAATATCACTCGCCAAAATTACCAGGCTTAGGAGATATTAATTGGCATAAATTCTTTGCTGCCCTCACGGATGTTCGTTATCGTGGACCAGTCGTGATTGAAGTAGAAGACAAAGCATACGAAGGTTCAGAAGCAGACGTTGAAACGGCTATTTTGACGGCGAGGAATTATTTGAAGCAGTTTTTGGGGTAAATGTCATACATATTTTTTTACTGAAAACAATAAAAGCTAATAGCTGAAAGCTAAATACACAATGCCCACAAAATCAATTACATACAATTCATTATCTGAAATAAAAAAAGTTGCCAAAGCCATTTTTGAATTTGGACAAAAAACGCCCGTCTGGATTTTTGAAGGACAAATGGGGGCGGGCAAAACTACACTCATCAAAGCCATTTGCGAGAATATGGTTGTGATAAGTCACGTTCAAAGCCCAACCTATTCTTTGGTAAATGAGTACGTTACCAAACGGGGCGAAAACATTTATCACTTTGATTTTTACAGAATCAAGAACGAAAATGAAGCGATGGATATTGGCATAGAGGATTATCTGTTTTCGGGCGAAAGATGTTTTATCGAATGGCCATCTAAAATTGAAAACCTATTACCAACAAAATACTTAAAAATCGAAATCCAAGTGCAGGAAGATGGCGGAAGAATTGTAAATTTGTCTTTGTGAAAACTACGGACGAAAATATTTTAACTCCACTTGAGAATCCAGCAAATGGATAAACAATAACGCTTTATGAGTTGACAGAACATTTATATTGCATTGTGGACAAAATGAAAATATGAGTTACAACAAATTTAAACAGAAATTATCCCAATGAAAATTGTACAAATAATTGTTTACCTCATTTTGTTCAATTCAATCACTGGGTTTTCGCAGGATAATCTTATTCATGAAATTTTACAGAATAAATCTGTTCTGCGTTCATTAATAGCGTATCGTATTCTAAAACCTACAAAAGTGTATTTATATGATAAAACCGATAAATGGAATGAGTATCGTTTTCAAGTAGCATCGTTTGGAGATAGTAATTTTGCTGATGAACATCATCCTTACCATCATACTTATTTTTTCAAGGATGAAAAAATATCTAAGTTATTTTCAATGGAAGTCGATTCGTTATATCAAAACTCTATTTCATTGAAAACCAGAAGAATACCCATCAATCCAATGCAAGGTTTTCACGTTATTCATTCCAAAGATAACCTTAAAAATGGACTGTTGATGACTTTTTCAGAACCAATACTTAGTAAAAATAAACAGTATTGCTTTGTGGAATTAAAAGTATATCAAGTATCAAAAAACGATAAAGATTTCTATTCTTCCGAAGGTCTAATTTTGAAAAAGGTAAATCAAAAATGGCAACCTTTTCATAAAGTTGGAGGAATGATTTTCTAAATTTTATACTCAATGCCGTTGCCTGTGTCTCCACAGAAAATCCGCACGTGAGTTGGCTGTGGAGACATAGACAACGGCATTCAAAAATCTCAAATAAAAAATGCCTCAACCAACAGGTTTCAAAGAAATACTTGCTCAAACTGGTATCCAAACTCAGGAGGCTTTAGTTTGGACGAAACAGAACGCCCGAAGCCTTTTTATTGGCTTGCCTCGTGAGGTGGCGATGCAGGAACACCGCATTTCGCTCACGCCCGATGCCGTGGGGCTTTTGGTGCGTAATGGGCATCAAGTTTTGGTTGAAACAAAGGCGGGTGAGGGAGCAAAATTTACCGATACACAATATTCTGATGCGGGGGCTCAAATCGCCTATTCTGCCGAAGAGGTCTTTCAATATGATGTAGTTTTGAAGGTTCAGCCCCTTTCGGATGTAGAAATGGAATACCTTAAAAATGGCTCTACCGTCATTTCAGCCTTGAATATGCCTAATTTAACGAAGGAATATTTTGAGAAATTGAACCGCAAAAAAATCACTGCCCTTTGTTACGAATACATTGAAGACAACGTGAGCGGAATGCCAATTATCAGGGCAATGTCCGAAATTGCGGGTAGTACCGTCATGCTGATTGCGGCTGAATGTTTGAGTAGTGCCAACAACGGCATGGGCGTAATTGTGGGAGGAATCACGGGTGTGCCGCCGACAAAAGTGGTCATTTTAGGAGCAGGAACGGTATCTGAATATACTGCCCGAATCGCCATTGGTTTGGGAGCGGATTTGAAGGTTTTTGATAAGGATATTTATAAATTACAACGATTAAAATATTCAGTCGGGCAAAATATTTATACCTGTATTATCGACTCCAATACGCTCACACAGGCAATCGTAGAGGCAGATGTAGTCATTGGTGCATTGAGAGCGGCTGACGGTTTTACGCCTTGCATTGTTACTGAAGAAATGGTTTCGATGATGAAACCCGACTCCGTAATTATTGATGTGTGCATCGACCAAGGTGGTTGTTTTGAGACTTCTGAAATGACTACGCTTGATAAGCCTATTTATCGCAAACACGATGTTATTCATTATTGTGTACCCAATATTCCTTCACGAGTTGCCCATACCGCCAGCCAAGCATTGAGCAATATATTTACCTCGTTTCTTTTGAAAACGGGTAAAACGGGCGGCATCGAAGAAGCCATTTTTGCGAACAAAGCCTTTATGAAAGGGGTTTATTGTTTCAACGGTAGTTTAACAAACGCCAACATCGCCAAAAAATTTGGCATGAATTATAAAGATTTAAGTTTGCTAAGTGCAGCACGGTTTTAATTATGTTAGAAGATTACCAAGCCATATCCAATTCCGCCAACTCGCACGATTTAAACGGCAAGTATTTAGGCATTATTTCAACCGATTTTGTGTTGGTTGCCGACTTTTTGAAGGAAGCCTCTTATCAAATTCGTACCAGAGGATTTTCTAAGTTTCCAATCTTTGGCGTATCACAAAACCCCGCTCAAATTGGCGAACGCCTCATCGGGATTTTAGAAATGAACGATAATAAATGGAATTATCACGCCTCGGTGATGGAAGAATATATCGCCCGAGGCATCATTGCCGAAGAAAATGTGGAGGTTTTTAAAAGTAGCTACAAAGACCCCGACGAATTTTGTTGCCTCTTTGTGCTGGATAAAGACTTTGCGAGCTTTGTGTATATTCCTTTTCCAGAAGACTGATTTTTACTTATAAATATTACTTACCCATGAAAAAATCTATTTCCACAATCATCTTCTTCATAACTTCTTTTGGGCTGTTCGCTCAAAACAAGGAAATTATTAAAACCGACAAAGCTCCCGTCCCTATTGCTCCGTACAGTCAAGGCATAAAAGCTAATGGTTTTCTGTTCGTCTCGGGGCAGATTGGCTTAAATCCAAGTACCCGAAAATTAGTAGAAGGCGGCACCGAAGCCGAAGCCGTACAAATTATGGAAAATATCCGTGCGGTTTTAGCGGCAGGTGGGGCAAAAATGGAGGACATCGTAAGTACAACCATCTACCTAAAAAATATGGATGATTTCCCAAAAATGAATGAGATTTATGGGAAATATTTCACACGAAACTTCCCTACCCGTAGCACCGTAGGCGTAAATAGTTTGGCTGGTGGAGCTAATATTGAGATTACAGTAACGGCTTTATTGCCATTAAGGAAGAAATAGAAATCTCTATCAAGTTAAAATACTATTTATATATTCGTTGATTTTATTGTCTCATTGTCATTCTGTAAGAATCTAACTTATTAGTGAAGATACAATGTTAGATTCTTACAGAATGACAATGAGACTTTGTTAATTTAATAAAATAATGATTGGTTAAATTCTTAATCTTGTTTTAAAATTTAAGGAATATTTCAAAAAAGCGGTCTCTCCTACCGCTTTTTTTTGTGCCTAAAAAATTATTTTTTCAAAAAACTAAGAAAATAGTTTGTAAACTAAAATATTAGTTTTATATTTATCTCATCAAACAGGAATAATATAATTTCTTGAAAAAAATTACAAATAGTATGTTACGACAAAGCACAATTTTGAAAAAGATAATTACATGCCTTGTGGCCAGTCTAACAACCATAGCTTTGCTACTGATGCTTGGCAACGGTGGTACGCTGACATGGTTTCCGCCCATAATTGTTTTTTCTTTGGTCGGTATTTTATTTTTTTCTGCCTTTATATTTCCTTTTATTTGGCAATATCGAGAAAAGAAAAATACGATTGATTCTGAAAAAGTATATGGAATTTTATACGCCACCATTCGCTATACGATTGCTTTTAATTTAGCCAGTTTTGGGTGGAAAAAGTTTTTTGGTTTGCAGTTTGTTACACCCCCAGAAATTGCCCAAATACCGATGAATCAACAGTCGGGCGAGTGGCTTACTTGGTATTATTTTGGGTATTCCAAAACTTTCGGATTGTGCATTGCGATGATTCAGATTATAGGTTCTTATTTTTTATTATTTCGTAAAACTTTATTGCTTGCTTCAGTTGTACTTTTTGCGTTTATGATTAATTTATTGATGATTAATATTTTCTATCATCTCAACGCTGGAGCATTAACACAATCGGTTTTATTGACTATCGGAATTGTCTTTTTAATTTCTTTACAATATGATAAATTGGTAGTATTTTTCTTAAAAACTACCGCAATCGTACCAACTATAAATCTTGATAATACCTCATTGAAGCACATTATCCGCATTTCTGCCCTTGTGCTTTCATTTTTATTCACTTTATATTTAAAATCACTAATTCAGTAAGAAAACGGTATCTAACATAAAAAATCATGCAACCAGAAAGAGAATTAACCAAAGCCGAAGAGCAAATTATGCAGGTACTTTGGCAAATAGAAAAAGGATTTGTGAAGGACGTTCTCGAAGAATTGCCCGAACCCAAACCAGCCTACAATACGGTTTCGACCATCATTAGGATTTTGCAAGAAAAGGGCTTTGTGAGCCATAATTCTTACGGAAAATCGCACGAATATTTCCCCATCGTGAGCAAAGATAATTACAGCACTTTTGCTACCGAAAAATTAGTAGAAGGCTACTTTGAAAACTCCTTTTCAAGCCTATTTTCATTCTTCTCGAAAAAAGGAAAAATTGATGTTAAAGATGCCGATGAGATTTTGAAAATGATTAATGAATTGAAGGAGAAGGAGGCTTAATGTTTGATGCTTGTTTTTCGATGTTCGATGTTTGGGTATAAGGGTAAAAAGTCTTCTATTATCATTAATATAGTTATAAAATTTAGCAAAATAATATAATTGTATAAATAATCAACATCTTATAATTACAAAATGTGAACGTTTTTAAGTTAATTACTGAGTACAAAAAACAAATTTCATGATAGTTCTACACTCAAATTTTACAAAGTTTCTATTTTTCCCAAGCATCGAAAAACGCACAACTAATATCGAAAATATGAACTGGCTCAACTACCTCCTACAAGTGAACCTGTATTTGGTTCTTTTCTATGGTTTCTATCGCCTTTTGTTGCGGTCAGAAACCTTCTTTAACCTCAATCGGGGCTACTTGGTGGCATCGGCGGCATTGGCGTTTTTTATACCCTTAATGCAATCAGATTGGGTACGTTCATGGTTCGTAACAGAGCAAGTTTCACAGACGATTTCTACGCTTTATGACCCGCAAATTATGTACATACGGGCGAGTGCAAGTCAAGCCCACACCATGACAATGGGCGAAATCATGGCGTTTTGTTACATCATCGGTATCATGTTAGGCATTGCTCGTTTTGGGGGAAATTTGGTTTTCTTGGGACAGATGATGAAGCGAAAAACGCAGGGAGAAGGGTCAAAAAGGGCATTTTCATTCTTTAATGTGTTGTTTGTAAGTAAGGAATTAAAGAGCCGTTCAACCATTATGAAGCACGAGTTTGTCCATATTCGTCAGCTACATTCTGCCGATGTACTATTGTTTGAACTAATTGCGATTTTCAACTGGTTCAATCCCGTGGTATATCTCTACAAAAGTTCCATCAAGCATATTCACGAGTTTATTGCCGATGAAGTAGCGAGCAAAAATGAAGCCTCGAAAGCCGAATACGCCATACTACTTTTCCAAGAACAATTTGGCGTTCAAGCAATTCCTTTGACCAATAATTTTTTTAATCAATCACTCTTGAAACTACGCATCAAAATGTTACACAAAAGTCGCTCTACGCAAACTGCCCTGATGAAATACGGGCTTATTGCTCCTCTTTTTATGCTAATGATTGTGGTTTCATCCGCCACTTTGGCAACCAAACCCATTGAGCAAATGGAGGAAATTGTTGCCAAAGTCTCCGAAAAAAATGCACCAATAATTAGTGATAATCCTGTGGTTGAAAGAGTTACAGAAAATAATTTATCTGACCCAAATGTGGATTTATCGAAGGCTTTGGTGATTAGTCCTGCGTTGGTGGATGAGGTTAGGAATTATAGTAAGGTTGATACAGGAATGGTTTTTATGGCTGTGGAAGAAATGGCACATTTCCCAGGAGGTATGGAAGCCTTTGGGAAGTATTTGGAGGAAAATTTAAAATATCCCCAAGAAGCTATAAAAGCCAAGCATAATGGAAAAGTGTATATCCAATTTATTGTAAACACTGATGGCTCACCCTCTGACTTTAAAGTTTTAAGCGGTACAGGTTTTGGCTGTGATGAGGAAGCATTACGAGTTATGCAATCAATACCAAAGTGGGTTTCTGGCAAACAGAGTGGTAGAAATGTGAGAAGTTACCTTATTGTTCCAATTAAATTTCAGTTAGAGGAAAATGATAAACATTCGCCCTCAGTTTTTGAGTTTAAAAATGATAAAAGTGCAAATGTGCAAATCAATAACATAAATTATAAAAATCAATTATGCAAAGATTGCCCTCCACCTATCTATATGATTGATGGAAATGAAGTAACTAACGTTTTCAATATTGATCCTAAATTGATTGAGTCAATGCAAATTTATAAAGGAGAAACTGCAATAATGAGATATGGTGAGAAAGGTAAAAATGGTGTGATTGTTATTACCAGTAAAAAGAAATAAATTGTCTGTACAACTCAGTCTGAATTTAGATTCGTTGAATTGGTGGATGAACTAAATTAAAATACTGGTATGCTCTATTTTATTTTATGGTAGCTTAATTTTCAATCAAAAAACCTATATTTGTCAGGAAAATCGCAAATACCTCTGTTTGTATATTCAAAACAATCCTAACAAATGTCCTTATCCAACACTAATAAAATTTATCTTGTCAAAGAATCCATCTTCAAATTAGCCAATTTTACCTCCGAAGAATGGGATTTTTACCAAAATATTATTGATGAAGTTACCTTCAAAAAGAAGGAGTATTTGACCAAGCGGGGAGACGTTGAGAAATACGCTTATTTCATCTTGGAAGGAGCCGTAAAGTATGAAGCCGCTACTGATGATGGCAAAGAAATATGCGTAGATTTGGGCTTTCAGGGCAATTTGGTCAGTTCGTTTTCCTCCTGTTTAGCACAACGACCTTCGGCAATTTCTATTCAAGCCGTTACTACTATTAAAGCATTTCGGTTGCGATATCCCCCCGTATTGGAATTGTTAGAAACATCTAAAAATGCAGAACGTTTTCACCGCTTAATTGCCGAACAATTATACATCCGTGAAACCCGTAGAACTTATACCCTCATTTCTAAATCTGCCGAAGAACGTTATTTGCATCTCCTTGAAAATCAACCCGATGCTTTGCGTTTAATACCGATAAAAGACTTAGCTTCTTATCTGGGGATTCATCCAGATTCTTTGAGTCGGATTCGGAACTCGATAAAGGGTTGATGTTAAAAACTGCTTATTTAGCCTGTTATGGCAATAATACCTTATCTATGGTATGAACAACTCCATTTGTAGCGAGTAAGTTTACACCCGTAACATTGGCAGAACCACTTGAAATTCCCTTTACTTTAATTCCATTATTCAAATCAAAAACTAACTGGTATTGACTTTTGAAAGGGATATTAGCGAACAAGTCTGTACTATTTGCAAGGGGCGTTCCAGCCATTATAGGGGTATTATTGGTATTTATTGGCTGAGTGAGATTGGGAAAATCTTGTGAAAATATATTGCCATTAATCCTGTGAAAACGCAAAATCTCATTCATTAATTTTTTATCTGACAATAGTGTGGCTTTCGGGATGGTTTTATATAATTCCTCAAACGCCGCATTAGTGGGTGCAAAAATGGTTGAACCAAAAACCGTTGGAGAAGAGTAAGATAAATTTGTTTCTAAATTGTTTTCGGCGACTGAAATCCAAGACACTAATTCCGACAAATTAGTATTATTTCTCATGACTGCCATCAAACTCTTATTTGGAGGAAAAACCACTTGGTCAATCACTTGAATCACTCCGTTTGATGCCAAAATATCCGCAGAAATAATCTCGGCACTTCCATTAATAAAGATACCAGATGAATTTTTGGACAAATACAATGCAACATTCGGGCTTTGAACAACCCCCGATTTCATCTCGTTCGTTAAGAGTCGTCTTTGCCTAACGATGTGCGTATTAAGCAATTTTAATAATTCAGCTTTTGTCAGTTTACTAACATCAACCTTTGAGAAAGCCTCATTGGTGGGAGCGAAAATAGTGTAAGATTCAGATGACTTAATTCCATCAACCAAACCGTTATCTGTCAAGAGTTTCGTAAATGTAGTGAAACGGCTATCTAATAATGCAAAATCAATGGCATCATTTTCTGGATTTACATAACTTTTTTTGCACGAAGTGGTAATAAACAAACCGAATACTAAAAAAAATAATGGGCTAATAATTTTGAATAAATTTTTCATGGTTTTTACGATTTGTTTTAGTTAAAAAATCTATGCGGTAATTGGAATTATAAAAGTAAATCACTTCTGTGCTTGCAACTATTATTATTACCAAATAGTTATAATAATTATCGAATTTTCTCGTGGATTTTTTCTTCCCTATATTATTTCAATAGACAGCTTACTTCTTCCGACTCCTCGGATGGAAATCCACAATCGTTTGTTGTAAATATTCCCTATCCAAATGTGTATAAATCTCTGTCGTAGTAATAGATTCGTGTCCTAACATTTCCTGAACGGCTCTTAAATCTGCTCCACCTTCAATCAAATGCGTAGCAAATGAATGTCTGAAAGTATGTGGGCTGATGTTCTTTTGAATCCCACATTTAGCCGCTAAGTCCTTGATAATCAGGAAAATCATTACTCTTGTCAATTTATTTCCTCTCCTATTCAAAAATACATGATTCTCGGCTTCGGGCTTGATATTGTCTTGTTGGCTTCTGATACTTTCCAAGTAAATTTTCACATAGTGCAAAGCATCCCTTCCGATGGGAACGAGCCGCACTTTGTCACCTTTACCGATGATTCTGAGAAAACCAATATCAAAATAACATTCCGTCAATTTCATTTCTACCAATTCCGAAACTCGCAAACCAGAACTATAAAGCACTTCCAAAATTGCCCGATTTCGTGTACCTTCGTTGGTGGAAAGGTCGATGGCATCCAATATCTTTTCAATTTCGGGAAACGTCAAAGTAGGCGGTAATTTTCTACCGATGCGGGGCGAAACTATCAACGCCATTGGGTCATTTTTGATAATATCTTCCAATAAAAGGTACTTGAAAAATGCCTTCAAGCCCGATAATATTCGGGCTTGCGAAGTAGTTTCCAAACCCAATTCACCGATGTAATAAAAGAAATTAAAAATATGTTTATCCGTAACGGTTTCGGGCTGAATATCCGCCTCACCCGCAATGTCAAGGTATTCCCAGAGCTTCTGAACGTCACGCAAATACGCCACAATCGAATTTTCTGAAAGAGAACGCTCCAAAGTAAGGTAGCTTTTGAAATTTTTTAAATAGATTTGCCAATTCATTTTTATGCAGTTAAAGAGTTATAAAGTTAAAGAGTTATAAAGTTAAAGCAGTCATAAAATACTGAAATACACGGTAAACCAACTTTTTAACTTTCTAACTGTTCTAACTTATATAACTTCCTTAAAAAATGTCCAAAAAGAAAATCATTATCATCAACGGACCTAACTTGAATCTGTTGGGCAAGCGTGAACCCGAAATTTATGGTCATCAGACCTTCGAACAATATTTTGAAGTATTGAAAGATAAATATTCCGATATGGTTGATTTGGAATATTTCCAATCCAATCACGAAGGGGTTTTAATCGACAAAATCCATGAAGTAGGCTTCTCTTACGAAGGAATCGTATTGAATGCGGGAGCATTTACGCACTCATCCATCGCCATTGCCGATGCCATTGCGGGTGTAAAAACTCCCGCCGTAGAAGTACATATCTCGAATGTATATGCCCGTGAAGAATTTCGTCACCATAGTTTTTTGAGTAAAAATTCCATCGGAATCATTATCGGTTTTGGATTGAGAGGCTATGATTTTGCCATTCAGACGTATTTATAAGTGGTGATTAGAAATTAGTGATTAGTTTTCCGTAACTAACTAATTATTAGAAATTCGTCAGACGAATTCAAAGACAAACAAATTTTCACGAAAAATAGTCATATTATCAAAACCTCAAAATAATTTAAGGTTTTTTATTCAACAAAAATTTATCTTTTTATTGAATAAACGAGTTTTTCTACTAATTTTAGGTAAAGTATTTTATATAAAATTAAATCTGAAACCTATGCTTAGTAGAGTTGCAAATTCTGTATATTGGATGAATCGGTACATTGAACGTGCCGATAATTATGCCCGTTTTATTTCAGTAAATTTCAATTTGGCGTTAGATTTACCCCCCAATGTTCCAGAACAATGGCAACCTCTTTTGATTGCTACGGCGGATAATTTCATTTTCGAGGAATGTTATGATGCTCCCACTCGTGAGAATGTCCTCTATTTTATGACCTTCGATGTCAGAAATCCGAACTCCATCTTGTCGTGTTTGTTGGAAGCCCGTGAGAACGCCCGAACCATCCGTGAGAGTATTTCCAAAGAGATGTGGGAATACGTCAATCAGATATATTGGACGGTCAAAAACGCCGCTACTGAAAGTAAATCGTGGGAATTGGCTCGTTATCAAGGCTTTTTGGATAATATCAAATCGGGTAGTCAGCTATTTTATGGCATTGTCGATTCCACCATCACACGGGGCGAAGCATGGCATTTTGGGCGAATGGGAAGGCTTTTGGAACGTGCTGACAAGACGACCCGTTTTTTGGACGTAAAATATTTTACGCTCCTGCCCGAAATTGATGCCGTAGGTTCACCGTTGGATTTATTGCTTTGGTCGGCGGTATTGAAGTCCGTGAGTGCCTACAATATGTTTCGACAACAATACCAAATTGTGAATTCAACCGCCATTGTGGACTTTTTGTTATTGGACAAAAAATTCCCCCGCTCAGTGATGCACGTAATTCGTCAAGCAGAATTGTCTTTATACGAAATATCAGGAACCTCCATCACCAATTCATATTCCAACCCTGCCGAAAAAGCATTGAGTAAATTGCGTTCAGAAATTGAATTTACGGAGGTAAAGGATATTTTTGACCAAGGCTTACACGAATTTTTAGATGCTTTTCAGGAAAAAAATAACGTAGTTGGTAAGGCAATTTTCAAAACTTATTTTGACCTAAAACCAATTATTCAAGAAGAAACTGCAACGATGATGATGAATCAGTAAGGATTTGCTTATTTTTGTAAAAAAATAACCACATGACATACTGTTTAGGAATAAAAATTAAAGGCGGATTAGTTGCCATTGCCGACACTCGCATCACCGCAGGCACGGAAGCATACTCCAACAAAAAAGTATCAATTCACGAAATTGGTAAGCATTCTTTGTTCATTATGACGGCGGGTTTGCGTTCGGTTAGAGACAAAGCTGTGATTTATTTCAACCGAATGACGGAAGAGGAAGGTTTCACTTTTGACTATATGTACGAAGCCGTCAATGCCTTCGGAGCAATGATTAGGAAAGTAGCGGATGAAGACCGAGCTATCCTCAAAGCCGAAGGATATGCCTTCAATCTGCACGCCATTATTGGTGGTCAAATGTCTAAGGATGAGGAACATAAATTATTTTTAGTATTTCCAGAGGGTAATTGGATTGAGATAAATGAAGGTTTGAAATATCAAATTATTGGTAATTCAAACTACGGAAAACCCTTATTGAACCGAGCCTTAACGTATGATACGTCCGTGGAAGATGCCCTGAAATTAGGGTTTCTCTCCTTTGATGCCACGCAAGTAAGTGCCAGCGATGTGGATTATCCGATTGATATAATTGTGTATCATAAAAACAGTTTTCACATCATCGAACACCGTTTGGTACAAGCACAAATGGAAGCCGTTACTAAACAATGGAATTCCCTCATGAAAACATCCGTGGATAACCTTTCGGATGATTGGGTGAAGGAGATTCTTAAAAATTAATTATGAAATTAACCATTGAACATGAACTTGATTATCAATATTCTAATGCGGTTTTTTTAGAGCCTCATTATTTATATCTACATCCCAAACGTAGCTCATTATTGACGGTCATTTCCCACGAAATTGAGATTACGCCACAACCCAGCACCATCGCCAAAAACCTCGATTCTTCGGACAATACTCAATACATTCTTTTTTTTAAAGACACCACTTCTTCGCTCAATATTAAGGTAAATTCAGTCGTAGAGACCACTGAATTTAACCCTTTATCTTTCTTGTATCATCCCTTTGAGAGTAGTAGTTTACCAATCACCTATTCGGATGAATTAGAAAAAGTATTGAACCCTTATCTGGTAAAAGATGGCATCACAACCTTAATAGACCAAACCGCAAGGCAACTCGCCGCTGGTGTTAATTGGAATACCACCGCCTTTTTGACAACCCTAAATTCATACATCCATAAATTTGCGTATGAAGTCAGGGACGAAGGCATACCGCATAACCCCGAAACTACCTTACTAAACCGATATGGCTCCTGCCGTGATTATTCGGTTCTTTTTATGGCAATATGCCGAACTTTAGGCATTGCTTCACGCTTTGTGAGTGGCTATTATTTCGTTGAACCCGAAGAGCCCAATCAACAACAATATCTACACGCTTGGGTGGAAGTATATTTGCCAGGTGGCGGTTGGCGGGGTTTTGACCCTACGCAGAACTGTTTGGTTTCGGGCAATCACGTACCCGTGGGAGCATCGGCAATTCCACAAATGGTAACGCCCATTAGCGGAACTTTTAGAGGGAATGCGGTAGGAAGTTTTGAGGCGAAAGTGCGGGTAGAATTAATTTGACATTACATCAATTTCTTCAAAGTCTCCATGTTAATTATTTCATCAAAAACGGATTGAATGGATATCTGAAAATCAGTCATGACAAAACTTTTGATATTCCCCTCTGATGACTTTAAAATCAGTTCGTAACCATCCTCTTCAAGATGATATTGTTCAATGGTTTGATGGTCGGGGTCAATAATCCAATATTCTTCAATATGGTGGGCTTCATAATCCTGAAATTTTACGCCCCGAACGGACGTTCCTCTATCACGCTCTTTTGTGCCTTCCGATAATATCTCAATAATAAAATCAGGTGCAGGGAAAAGCGATTGATTTTCGATAAAACTATGCGATTTTTCTTTTTTAAAGAAACAAATATCTGGCTCATAATCATTACGAGTAAGCGTAATCATAATTTTTTCAATGCCTACAAAACCTAATTGGTATTTTATGGCGTAAATATTCATCAATTGAGCAAGCAGAAGCGGTACAGAATTATGCCGTTTCATTACTGGTGAATGTACAATGATTTCACCATTGATAAACTCAACTTTCTCTTGTTCAGTAATATCATTGTAGAAGGCAGTTCTACGGGCTTTTTCATGGTCAATAGCTGTGGGCTTCTTGAAGGAGAAAGTAAGCATCAGGCTCTTTTACTATTTCAGAAATGAGTCTATTACTCATCGTTTTTCATTTTGATATTCAAATATACGAAAAAGAGAATTTACTTGTGTATTGTTGTCCAAATTGTATATTTGTCTATTGATAGAATTTATGACAAAATGCTTAAAGAAATTGATAAAATATTAAAACAATGCAAGAACAAATCTATCTAAACGGAGAAATCCTCCCCGCTGAAAAAGCCCAAATCCACGTTTCTGACCTTGGTTTATTGAGGGGTTACGGTATTTTCGATTTCTTTCGGGCAGTTGATGGACAACCGATTTTTATTGAAGACCACCTCGACCGTTTTCATAATTCTGCCCGCTTGATGGGGCTTCCTATTCCCGAATCTCGTGAGCGTTTACGGGAGATTATCCACGAAATTATCAGAATTCATCCTCATAAATTGTTGGGTGTAAAAATGATTATGACGGGTGGCTATTCACCTGATGGCTACACACCCGCCGAACATTCTAACTTAATCGTAATGGGCAAACCCTTCGAGTTTAAACCTGCCAATGTGGGCTTAAAATTGATTTCAATGGAATACAGGAGAGAGATTCCTGAAATCAAAACGCTAAATTATATCGTTCCGATTCGTGCCATTCAACAAATGAAAGCGGTTGGGGCAGATGACGTTTTGTATCATCAAAACGGTAAGATTTCGGAATCTTCGAGGAGCAATATTTTTATCGTAAAAAATGAGAAAATTATAACGCCATTGGACGGTGCTTTGTTTGGTGTTACCAGAAAACATATCTTGAATTTTGCCAAAAATCACTTCGCCGTAGAAGAAAGAGACGTTTCCACTCAAGAATATTGGGAGGCAGACGAAGTTTTTACAACGGGCAGTACCAAACGGATTATTGCCATTACACAGACTGATAATCAGGTATTTAGCGATGGAAAAGTAGGAAAAATTACCCAAAAATTGCAAAAACTTTTCCTCGAACATGAAAAAGCTAATAAAAAAATTATGGTTTAAATTTTGTAGAGGTCAATAAAAAATATACTTTTGGATTCGAGTATAAATATAGAGAACACTAAAATGCTCACTACTCATTACTTATTTACTCAATACTAAACAAAACGTCTTACAATTATGGGATTAATGTCATTTTTTAAGGGTGTCGGAGAAAAGATTTTCGGAGGACACAAAGAAGTAGAACCAGCCACTGCGGCAACCGTTGAACCATTGAGAGCCAGTGCTTTATTGGCTCACATTAAAACTTTGGGCTTACCCTACAACTCATTGACCGTAAAAACAGCAGGCGATACCGTTGTATTGGAAGGTGAAGTTGCCAAACAAGAAGATTCCGAGAAATTGGCGTTGGCAGTTGGTAACGTTGAGGG
The DNA here is from genome assembly GCA_038230735.1 of Cytophagales bacterium. Taxonomy (GTDB): domain Bacteria; phylum Bacteroidota; class Bacteroidia; order Cytophagales; family Spirosomataceae; genus Arcicella. The sequence continues at coordinate 47,221 of JBBRMR010000021.1, read as the reverse complement.
CGTAAAAGTGGTTGATAACCGTTTGGACGTTGCTGAACCAGCCGAAGAAGCAAAATATCACGAAGTGGTTTCAGGTGATACTTTGTCAAAAATCGCCAAAGAATATTATGGTGATATGATGAAATATGATGCGATTTTTGAAGCAAACAAACCAATGCTTTCAAGTCCTGATAAAATTTATCCTGGTCAGGTATTGCGTATTCCACCGCTTTCGTAATTTCGTTTTTCGATGTTCGATGTTCGTTTTGTATCTTGCTTTTCGGTAAATAAACCGAACATCGACAAACGAACATCGAGCATCTATTTTTTTCTCTTCGCTTCCACTTCCTTCTGCTTCTTCTCTCTTCTTGCTAAGGCGGGTAATTTCTTTTCCATTTCCACAGGATACTCCAATAAACCCCTCAAAACCACTGAGGCACACACGCCCCCGAAGGCGGCGGGCATATAGGAGATAGTTCCGTAAGCCGACCTTTTATAGTTTGCCCCGTCCGTCAGCATCAACGATTCTGCCATCATTTCTTCGGTGGAATACACGGCTTTTATGCCCGATGTAATACCTAATTTCCGCAAACGCTTTCGCATGAGTGATGCCAAATAACATTCACGAGTATCGAACAAATCGGCAACACAGATTTTGGTTGGATCAATTTTTCCACCCGCACCCATCGAAGATACGATGCGAAGTTTTTTGGCGTAAGCCGTTGTCAATAAAGTCAATTTTGGGGTAATGGAATCAATACAATCCATAACATAATCAAATTTAGTATTGCTCAAAATGGCTTCTGAGGCTTCTGGGGAAAGAAATTCACGGATGGAGGTAAGTTTCAAGTCTGGATTGATAGCTAATAATCTTTCTGCCATTAAATTGGCTTTGGGTTGTCCGTGGGTTGTGGCAAGGGCGGGTAATTGACGATTTCGGTTGGATGGATCCACAACATCACCATCTACAATGGTCATCGTTCCCACGCCCGACCGTGCAATAAATTCGGCGGCAAAAGAACCTACGCCACCCAGACCCACGACTAACACGTGAGCATTTTGAAGTTTTTGGAGACGTTCCTCTCCGACTAATAATTTGGTTCTACCAAGCCACGCTAAATCTGACATTACAATTTACTATAATCTTTAAAAATATCTTCTACACTAATTTCAAAATCTTCTAAAACAGGCTTTGCAGAACAAATGTCTTTATCATAACATATTTTCACTTCACTCCGTGATGTATAAACGTAAACTACTTCTTGGGCAGGAATAATATGCCAAACGACTTTTACACCCGCTTTAAAATATTCAATGAGTTTATTATCAACATCAATTAATTTATCTCCACTTGCAATGACCTCAATTGCAAACTCTGGAATTATATCTACTCCTTCTCTCCCTTGATACACTTATTCATGTGTAAAATAGGCAATATCAGGTCTGCGTAATTGTGATTCATTGAGTATAATTTCAGGCTTTAAAATTAATATTCCTTTTTCGATGTAACCTCTTTCAAAAAAATGATTTGTTAGAACGTGATAAATATATAAATATCGCATTTTCATTCCTTCAAATTTTACAATTTCTCCATTATTCCACTCATATTTAAAGCCATCAATTAGCTTTTCATGTTCCCTTTCAATAAATTCTTCCAAGGTATGCGGGAGTTGAATCGTATTATTTTCTTGAATTTCTACCATTTTGTTAATGTTTATTTCCAAAGATAAAATAAAAATCTTAAACAGTTTCCTTAATCTGATAATCAGTAGTTTTATCGGAATTTTGAGTCATTAATTCGCCAATAAATCCTGCCACAAAAAGCTGAACACCGATGATAATGGCAACCAATGCCAAGAAGAAAAGAGGATTATCGGTTACGTTTCTAAACTTCAAATGATTGGTGATGGCATAGATTTTATCGCCAATTAAATAGAGCGTAATGATACTTCCGATGAGAAAAGAAAGAATGCCAAAACCACCAAAAATATGCATGGGGCGTTTGCCAAATTTTTGGATAAAAGTAATAGACAACAAATCTAAAAATCCGTATAAAAAACGCTCAATGCCAAATTTTGTAGTACCATATTTTCGAGCTTGATGGTGTACTACTTTTTCGCCAATTTTATCAAAACCATTCCATTTTGCCATTACTGGAATATAGCGGTGCATTTCTCCGTAAAGCGTAATCGTTTTTATAACTTCGTTTTTATAAGCCTTCAAACCACAGTTAAAATCATGTAAATAAACCCCTGACATTGAGCGAGTTGCCGCATTGTAAAGTTTAGTTGGAATGGTCTTTGTTAAGGGGTCAAAACGCTTTTGCTTCCAACCCGAAACCAAGTCAAAATCTTCGTCCATAATCATTCTGTACAACTCTGGAATCTCATCGGGACTGTCTTGCAAGTCGGCATCCATCGTGATAACTACGTTGCCAATTGCTTCTTTGAAACCCACATGAAGGGCGGCAGATTTGCCATAATTTCTACTAAATGAAATACCCTTGATATTTGTATTATTCTCAGAAATTGATTTGATAACTTGCCATGATTTATCACGACTTCCATCATTCACAAAAATGACTTCGTAGCTAAAATTATGGGCAATCATTACTCGTTCTATCCAAGCACAAAGTTCGGGTAGCGATTCTTCTTCATTATAAAGTGGTACGATGACGGATATATCTAACATAATTGTATGCAATGTTCAATAATTAATATTCAATGCCATTATATGTGTAGTAGAGACAAAAAGGACTTAGCCTGACGGTTATAACATATCCAATGACAACTCCAAGTAACTTCAATTTGTCTAAAATATCAAATAATATTCCCCCAAAAGTTGCTGAAATCCAGCGGTATAGCTTTCGTCAGGATTCTTAATAAAAAGCTGTTGGCTTTGAGTTTCGGTTCTTACAAAGCCAAAGGTCGTAATAATTCTTAATATTTTACTGCCTTCACGATGATGAATAATTAGTTTTTTATTAGCAAAAAGCCCTAAATCATTCGCCATTATTTCCAAAACCGAACTTTCATACGAAGGTAGTAAAACAACAAATACGCCAGTGGACGAAAGAAGCCTAATTACCGAACTCAATAAATCTTCAAAAGATAATGTATCAGTATGTAATGCGTTGTTGCGTGTTTGTATTTCAGACTTAATATGATTATGGAAAAAAGGGGGATTACTGATAATTAAATCATAACAATTCTTAGAACTAAAAGATTGAATATCAGTATAATAAAGTTTTATTTTATTTTTAAAAATACTATTCTCCACGTTCTCAACTGCCTGATTAAAAGATACTTCTTCAATTTCTATACCTTCAATTTGTGCATCACAACGTTGGGCGAGCATCAAAGCCAAAAGTCCCGTTCCTGTGCCAATATCCAAGATTCTTTTCGCATTCTGCACGTCCGTATATGCCCCCAAAATACAGGCATCAGTGGTAACCTTCATCGCCGTTTGACCTTGATGAATGGTGAATTTTTTGAAGGAAAAATGAGTATTTGAGGGCATAATTTAACCGCAAAGGTAAGTATCTTTGTTTATTGATTGAATTAAAACAAAAATAATGCTCACACAATCTTACTCACCTTCCACACTTTCACCCCAAGAACTTGACTTATTTTTAGCGAATGGCTGGTTTAGGCAAGGCTGTATTATTTTTACGACTAATTTCCTCAGAAACAAGCATTTGATTCATAGTGCGGTTTGGCTACGGATAGATTTATTAGCTTTTGCTCCCACCAAGACCCATCTAAAACTCCTTAAAATCAATGCAAATTTTAGGGTAGAATTTCATCCCTTTATGTTGAACGAAACCCACGAGACGCTTTTTGCCAAATACAAGACATCCATCACTTTCGAAGCTGCCATTTCACTACAAGATTTACTGTATTATCAACAAACGGGCAATATTTATGACACTTGGGAAGTGGCTATTTATGACTACGAAAAACTGATAGCTGTCGGTATTTTTGATGTGGGCGAAACGTCTTCAATGGGTATAACCTGTTTCTATGACCCTAATTATCAGAAATATAGTTTGGGAAAATACTTGATGTTTTTGAAAATGCAATACGCTAAAAATCAAGGAATGGCGTACTTTTACCCAGGCTATTTTTCCCCCAACAATCCGATTTTTGATTATAAATTGGACTTGGCTAAACCTTTTACAGCGTATTTGGAATTGAGTTCTAACACATGGAAATCAATTCAAGAGTATTCCATTTCAGCTGCTCCCATTGAGGTTACAACTTTGAAATTGAAGAATTTACAGAATTGTTTAATCGAAAGAAATATTGAAACTACCTTATTCAATTATGAATTTTTCGATGCTGATTTGATTTCAACTTTCAATGGAATGAATACTTTTGATTTTCCTATTTTTCTGCAATGTTTTGAAAATTATGCCAATACCAAACAGAACCCCATTATTATTTTTGATGTGCGAGATTCACAGTTCCATTTGGTCATTTGCGAAGGAATTTATGACGTAACCTTTACGCCCAATAATCCGCAACATTTCACTTCTCAAATTCTTCAAATTGCCCAACATCTTTTTGCTACCGAATCAGCGGAGGCGATGGCGATTGTGATTTCGACTTCGCTTGTATTGGCAGAGGAAAAATTTTTAACAATTCCTTCTAAATTTCAGTTTTAATGGTATAGTAATAAATTCTTCCAAAAATGACCAAAACCCTACGCTTAATCCTCGGCGACCAACTCAATCATCAACATTCTTGGTTTCAACAGACTGATTCAAATGTTCATTATGTCATGATGGAAATGCGGCAGGAAACTGATTATGTTCAGCATCATATCCAAAAAATCATTGCTTTTTTTACGGCTATGCGAAACTTTGCGGAAGACCTACGCACGCAAGAGCATGAGGTAATTTATCTGAAATTAGATGATAAAAGCAATACGCAATCACTTACCCAAAATCTTTTAAAAATCATTCAAGAACTTGATATTCAGATATTTGAATATCAATTACCCGATGAATATCGTTTGGATGAACAATTAAAAGGCTTTGCATCATCATTAGTTGATAAAGGGATTCAAACTTCGGTTATCAACTCGGAACATTTCCTCAGTGAACGCCATGAATTAGGTAATTTTTTCAAAGGTAAAAAGACCTTTTTGATGGAAAACTTCTACCGAATGATGCGGAAGAAATACGATATTTTGATGGACGGCAAAGAACCACTAACGGGACAATGGAATTATGATGCCGACAACCGAAAGAAGCTACCCAAAAATCATCGTCCAGTCGAACCACTTGTTTTTGATAAAGACGTTTCGGAGATTTATGATTTAGTACAAAAACAAGAAATTAAAACCATTGGTCGGGTAAATCCAAAGGCTTTTATTTGGGCAACTTCAAGGGCGGAAGGTTTACAATTATTAGATTTTTTTGTAAAAAATTGCCTTGAATTATTTGGTACTTATGAAGATACCATGCACCCTTCCTACTGGTCAATTTATCACTCAAGGTTATCGTTTTTGATGAATTCAAAATTGCTTTCTCCTTTGGAAGTTGTTCAGAAAGCCATCAGTCATTGGCAGGAAAATCAAGAGCAAATTTCAATTTCCCAAATTGAAGGATTTGTTCGGCAAATTGTGGGTTGGCGGGAATATATGCGAGGAATTTATTGGGCTAAAATGCCTGATTTTGAACAACTTAACTATTTTGAATATGACCGAAAGCTACCTTCATGGTTTTGGACTGGACAAACTAAAATGAACTGTCTGAAACACGCCATTGGGCAGAGTTTGGATTACGCTTACGCTCATCATATTCAACGATTGATGATTACGGGAAACTTTACTTTACTGGCGGGTGTTCATCCAGACGAAGTAGATGAATGGTATTTGGGCATTTATATTGATGCTATTCAATGGGTTGAAATTACCAATACTCGGGGCATGAGTCAATACGCTGATGGAGGAATTATTGGCTCGAAACCTTACGTGAGTTCTGCCAATTATATTGATAAAATGGGGCATTATTGTGAAACTTGTTTTTATGATAAATCCAAGAAAGTTGGGGAAAAGGCTTGTCCATTCAATAGTTTCTATTGGAATTTTTATGACCGAAACAGAGAGAAATTAGCCAAAAATCCAAGAATTGGAATGGCGTATGCAACGTGGGATAAAATGCAACCTGAACAAAAAGCCGAAATCCTGCAACAAGCGGAAATTTATTTGAATAATATTGAAAATCTCTAAGATTCTTTAAATTTGTTGGAAATCAAAAAACATGACTGATAATAACAATAAATTAAAAATATTAGATAAAAATCAAGTGTTGAGAAATACTAAAAAATTAGTCCGTCAAACTGGTTGGGGAAAAGGTATTTTCAGTAATATGGCAAATGATTTTGATAATATTCCATTAGGATTTGAAAACTATACTCCTAATCCTCAACCCCCAACACCTAAATCCTAAATACATGATTGAAATAAAAAATATAAGTAAAGCCTTTGATGGGCGTGATGTTTTGATGGATATAAATGGTTCATTTAAACCTGGTGAAACGTCTTTGATTATTGGTGGCAGTGGTACGGGTAAAAGTGTTTTACTCAAATGCATGATTGGGATTATCAAACCCGAAAAAGGGCAAGTTCTATACGATGGGCGTGATTTTCATAATTCTGATGATGAAATTCAAAAGACCATTCGTCGAGAGATGGGCGTTCTCTTTCAAGGAGGAGCATTATTTGACTCTAAAACGGTCAGTGATAATATAAAATTTCCTTTGGATATGCTCACTGATACGTCCGAGAAAGAGAAGTTAGATAGGGTTGAATTTTGCTTAAAAAGGGTTGGCTTGGAAAATGCTGGTCCCCGAATGCCCTCTGAAATTTCGGGTGGTATGAAGAAACGGGTGGGTATTGCCCGAGCCATTGTGATGAATCCAAAATACCTTTTTTGCGATGAACCAAACTCTGGATTAGACCCGCTAACCTCCGTAAAAATTGATGAATTAATCAAAGAAATTACGGACGAATTTAACATCACCACCGTTGTTATTACTCATGATATGAATTCGGTGATTGGGATGGGACAAAAAATCATGTTCCTTTATGAAGGTAAAAAACTTTGGGAAGGAGATAACACCAATATTAGGACTTCGGATGTGCCAGAACTGCACGAGTTTATTTTTGCGAATAAATTATTACAGGAAGTGAAGATTTAGATATTCGATGTTCGTTATTCGATGTATGGAAAACTAACATCGAATAACGAACATCAAACATCAAAATCCTATTTCAAAATTGCCTTAGCCTCCGCCAAAGTTGATTTATATTCCGCCAGCTTACTGGCTTTCTTAGCATATTCTTTCACTTTATCCGTCTGTCCTGCCCGCTTTGCTATACGGGCAAGTCCCATGTAGGCAAGAGCGTGATAATCTTTCGTGAAACGTTCATCGAAGGGTAATTTTACGCCCTTTTGTAATAAAATTTCAGCCGTTTTATCATCTTTTTTACCTTTCTCGGCAATCAATCCTTTAAAAATATTGCCCGCACATTGAAACATTAATCCCTTCTGTTTCAAGATTTTATCCGCAAATTCTTCGGCATCATCATAACGTCCCACTGCGGTCAAAAACTCGGTTCTTTGCATTTGGTAAAGAAGATTATTTGGATGTTTTTCAATCAGTATATTATTGTAAGTTATGGCCTTAGCAAAATTTGATTCATATTTTGTAAAAACGTATCCTGCATAAAAAGTAGCTTCGTTTTTGACGAAAATGGTCCTTTTTGTGGCTAAATCCAATTGTTGTAAACCCAACTTTTTATTACCATCCGCAAACATCCAAATCACCGATTTAATGATAGGATGTGTTTCTGGATATTCTATTCGATAGTAATTATAAATCCCTGATGAATACAGAAATTCGGGTTGTTTATCGGTCAAAGCCAATCCTTTCTTTAAGTATGAATAGGCTTTTTTTGCTACGCCTACCGCCTTCATAAATTCTTGATTATCAGCATCATAAGCGGCTAAATAACCCAAGGTTGCCAGTTCAAAAAAAGTTGCTTCGATGTCTTCTTCGTTTTTATCCAACATCGCTTCCGACAAATTCCTACTTTGATTAAGGTACGCTAAATAGACTTTTTGTTGGGCGGGATAATCTTTTAAAGGAAAGTACATCAATTCAGTCTGAATTGCCATCAAAGTATAATACACGGGATGTTGTGGATATTTAGCTTTTATTTTCTGGAAAATCTCAGCAGATTCCTTAAAATCATACGAATACATATTATCCAAACCCTGCGAAATTTGCTGACGAGTGGCGGCATCGTTGAGGATTTGTGCCTCTACGTTAGGCATTAGACAACAGCCAATGGGCAATAAGCAAAGAATTTTTAAAAAACGTTTGAAAGAAGTTTTAGAAAAATTAGTAAATAAAAGCATTTTTTTCATATTGAGTTTATCGTTGCATGAACGATAGCGTATATTTGTTAATTATATTATGAGTTTGACATTAATAAATGAAAAATGATAAGTTACGAACATTTTGTATTAGACAACGGATTAAAAGTATATGTCCACCAAGACAATTCAACGGCTTTTGCCGCTATTAATATCATCTATAATGTGGGTTCACGGGACGAAGAGGAACATAAAACGGGTTTTGCCCATTTGTTTGAACACTTGATGTTTGGCGGTTCAAAAAATATTCCTTCGTATGATACGCCTTTGCAAAAGGTCGGTGGAGAGAATAACGCTTTTACCTCGCCCGATATTACAAATTATTACATCACTTTGCCTTCGGTGAACATCGAAACCGCTTTTTGGTTGGAATCTGACCGCATGATGTCACTTTCTTTTGACCAAAAGGTATTGGACGTACAACAGAAAGTGGTCATTGAAGAGTTCAAACAACGCTACTTAAATCAGCCTTATGGTGATATTTGGTTGAAATTACGCCCCCTTGCCTATCAAAATCACCCTTACAAATGGGCTACCATTGGCAAAGAAATTTCCCATATTGAAGATGCCATGATGGACGATGTTCGAGGTTTTTTCTATAAATATTATTTGCCCAATAATGCCATTTTGGTTGTGGCGGGAGACGTTACTTTGGAACAAGTAAAACAGCTTTCTAAAAAGTGGTTTGAGCCTATTCCTGCGGGAAATGTTATCGTTAAAAATCTCCCAAAAGAGCCAATTCAAACTTCGGCAAGATTCTTGGAAATCGAAGCGAAAGTGCCTTTGAATGCTATCTACAAGGCATATCACACTCAGGGGCGACATGATGCTGATTTTAATTCAGTTGATTTAGCGAGTGATATTTTGGGCAGAAGTAAGTCGTCCAGATTTCACACCAAATTGGTTAAAGAAAACAAAATTTTTAACTCCGTAAATGCCTACGTTACTGCCTCATTAGACCCTGGTTTATTGATGATTCAGGGTAATTTGAATGCGGGAGTGAGTATTGAAGAAGGGGATGCCGCCATTCAAGATGTATTGGATGATTACTTAAAAAATTCAATTTCGGAAGAAGAATTATCGAAGGTGAAAAATCAGGCAGAATCGACTTTGGTATTTTCGGAAGTCGAATTATTGAACCGTGCCATGAACCTTGCCTTTGCCGCCAACGCAGGAAATGTGGAATACGCCAACCAAGAATCCGCTAAGATTCAGGCAGTTACGACGAATAGTTTGATGGCTCAGGCAAAAAGGATTTTGACGAAGGAGAATTGTTCTACGATGTATTATCGGGCGATTAATTAAACAATACCACTCATAATAATCACAAAATGAACAAACGCTTGCTCTCACTTGATACCTTTCGGGGACTTACGGTCGCTATGATGATTTTGGTGAATAATCCTGGCGATTGGGGACATCTTTACGCCCCACTCGACCATGCCGAATGGAACGGTTGCACGCCAACTGATTTGGTTTTCCCCTTCTTCCTTTTTATCGTTGGCGTATCTATTTCCTTTGCTTTTCAAGGTAAAATGGCTGATAGAGAGACCCTTAAAAAACTGACAACTCGTTCCTTAAAACTTTTTGGATTGGGTTTATTCCTTTCACTTTTCCCAAGATTAAATATTTCAGTTGTCCGTATTCCAGGGGTTTTGCAAAGAATTGCCTTGGTGTTTTTTGTCTGTTCATTGATATATCTTTTCACGAAAAATAGAACGCAACAAATCATTTTTGTACTGATTTTAATAACGTATTGGGTGTTGATGACCTTCGTCCCTGTGCCTGATTTTGGCGTAGCAAATCTTGACCCTGAACATAATTTGGGGGCATATCTTGACCGTATGATTATCGGAATTCCCCACCTCTACAAAACCGTCAAAACTTGGGACCCCGAAGGACTTTTGAGTACCTTGCCAGCAATCGCCACGGGACTTTCGGGTGTTTTGACGGGGACATGGTTGCAACGAAAAGATAAAGAAGTGGGCGAAAAGCTTATGTATATTTATCTCTACGGATGTGTGTTTATGGTATTGGGTTGGGCGTGGGATGCGGCAGGGTTTCCTCTTAATAAAGCTCTTTGGACAAGTTCGTATGTGCTTTGGACTTCAGGCTTAGCGATGTGCTTTTTGGCAAGTTTCTATTGGCTGATTGATGTAAAAGGTTCTCAGTGGTGGACAAAGCCTTTTGTGGTTTACGGTGTAAATGCCATTACCGTTTTCTTTCTTACTGGTCTGATTCCCAGAGTTTTAGGGATGATAAAAATTGATAAAATAGGTGGTGGGACGATTAGTTTACAGAGTTGGCTTTATAAAAATGGCATTGCTCCGTTGTTCTCAAATCCTTATAATGCGTCTTTGGCGGGTGCTTTAACCGTGATAATTATCTGGCTCGGAATCCTTTGGGTGATGTATGAGAAGAAGATGATTGTTAAAGTTTAATTCTCAAAGGAGGAAGGGTAAAATGGAGAAAGGGAGATAGGAGAAGTAAGTGTATTTTACTTCCTGTCTTCCTTTCTCCTTTACTTCTGTCTCCTTACAATACAACTACCGAATTTTCATCGTAAGACATACCACTTGGCACGTACTTATCTGCGGCTTCATCGTTAATCCAGTTATTGTCCACCAAATAACGGAAGGCAAATTCCTTTCCATTTTCCAATTCTACCGTTGCTTTGTACAAGCCATCTTTTTGTTTTTTCAAGGGTGTCAAAGTCCACTCGTTAAAATCTCCCAACACGTTTACAGATTTTGCTCCGTTTACGGTTTCCGCTGCCAAAGCAAAAGTTACTTTGCACACGGGCTTACTTTTAGAATACGTTTTTGTAATTGCCATAATTGGTTTGAATTTTAAAGTTAATATTTATTTATATACTACAAATATTCAAAAATAATTTTCATAATTGCCTAATAACCAGACTACTAATTTATTAAAAAATTAGAATAATTATATTTTTTTAAATAATAGTAAAACTGTAATTGAAAATTATGAATAATATTTAAAAAACTATGCCAGTCAAACCTTCAAATTTAAGGCATTATTTAATCTAAATAAACGTTTAAACATCTGTATTTATAAAAGGTTAGATGGGTATAATACATCATTTCTCGCTTAATCAATATATACTTCTTGAATTATTTTCTCAATATTTAATTTCAGATATTTTTCATCAATACTCCAATTAAAATTATGATTATCAGACGATTAACTCATATTTTTGTTGTCATATCAGCCCTGTTATTGACGAGCTGCGGAGGGAACGATATCCCTACCGAAGTAGCGGCTCACGAAGATAAACTGCCCGAAACAATTGATTATAATCTTCACATTAAACCCATTCTGTCGGACAGATGCTTCAAATGTCATGGTCCCGATAAAAGTAAGGTGGAGGCGGGTTTACAACTGACTAATTCGGAAGGAGCAACTGAAAAGTTGAAAAGTGGTCGCCGTGCCATTGTAGGGGGAAATATTAATCGAAGTGAGTTGGTCAAGAGGATTCTCTCGAAAGACCCTGAAGAGATTATGCCTTCCCCAAAATCCCATCTGGAATTGAGTAATGAAGAGAAGGCGTTGCTCGTAAAATGGGTACAACAAGGTGGAGAATATAAAGAACATTGGGCTTTTGCCAAGATTGAAAATCCCGATGTACCTGACATTCAAGAAGAAAAATGGGTGAAAAATCCGATTGATAATTTTGTTTTGGCGAAATTAGAAGAAAAGAAAATTAAACATTCTGTTCCTGCCGATAAAGCCACTTTACTCCGTCGGGTTTCGATGGATATTACGGGTTTACCGCCCACGGTGAGAGAATTTGATGATTTTTTGAAGGATAACTCTCCCAGTGCCTACGAAAAAGTGGTGGATAAACTCCTGAAATCACCACATTACGGAGAAAAAATTGGCGTTGAATGGTTAGATTTAGGGCGTTATGCCGACTCTCACGGTTATCAAGACGATGGTATGAGAAACGTATATCCCTGGCGTGATTGGGTGATTGAGGCTTTCAATAAAAACTTGCCCTACGATAAATTTGTAACCTATCAATTGGCAGGGGATTTATTACCAAATGCTACCCGTGAACAAAAATTAGCGACTTGCTTTCTCCGAAATCACCCCCAAACCCAAGAGGGTGGCGTGGTTGATGAAGAATATCGCACCGAGTACGTGATTGACCGTGTGGGGATGTTTGGTAAGGCATTTTTGGGATTAACAGTGGAATGTGCCAGATGCCACGACCATAAATATGACCCCATTGCCCAAAAGGAATTTTATCAACTTTCTGCATTTTTTAACAATAATAATGAAACGGGAATCATTCCTTATAACGGTGAAGCATCTCCATCAGTTATGGTGCCAACGGCGGAGGTGGAGAAAAAATTAGCCTTTATCAAAGCTAAAATTACTCCTTATGAACGTGCCATTCAGCCCTATCAACCAGTTTATCAGCAAGGTTTTGAAAAATGGATTTCGGAGGCTCAAAAGAACCCTGCGAAATATTCAGTGAGCAATAAAAATTTGGTAGGTTATTTTCCCTTTGAAAGAAACGTTTTACGGAAAATAACGAAACATGACGATAAATTGAAGAAAGATATAAAGGTTTGGGAAAAGAGTGCTTCGGGTTATCCAAATTTGGCGGTTGATACCGTAAATGGATATATTTCAGGCGATTGGGATAGAAGACCGAAGTATATTAAAGGTAAAATTGGTAATGGCTTACTATTAAGAGGTGATTGTGGCATTGATTTTCATAGGTCTTTGGATTTTGAACGCAATCAGCCATTTTCTATCAGTTTGTGGATAAATCCTTTGAAAAATGGACAGCATGGACCACTTTTTGGAAGTGATAATGGAGAGTTTGAAGGATTCCGAGGGTATCGCTGTAAGTTGTTGAAAGACGGTACTTTGCAGGTGAATTTGAATTACGTTTTCCCTTCCAATTGTATTGATATTATTACTACGGATAAAGTTAGTTATCGAAAATGGCAGAACCTCGCACTCACGTATGATGGTAGCAATAAGGCATCGGGCGTGAAGATTTTTTTAGATGGAGTTGAAATGAAAACTACTGTCCTAACCGATAATCTGACAAAATCAATCAAGCATGGTGAGAAAAATACGCATTGGTCAGATTTGACTTTTATGCTTGGTAAAGAATTTCATGAAACCTTAGAAAATTTTGCAGTGGATGAATTAAGAGTTTATACCCGCCAATTAGCCCCCCTTGAAGTTCAAGGAATTGCGAAAAATTCAGAACAGATTTCAAGTATTTTAAAATCACCTAAAAAGGATTGGACAGCAATTCAAGAACGCCAATTATTTGATTATTACCGACTAAATTTTGACCCTTATTTTGAATCCTATTCACACAGTTTGAAAAAACTCAGAGGCATAGAAACGGAAGTTATTACGGACGTAAAAGAGGTAATGACCATGAGCGAAAGAACAAATTTACGCAAGACATTTATGCTCAATCGTGGGGCGTATGATGCTCTGGGTGAGGAAGTTAGCTACGGCGTAATCAACAGAATTTTGCCTTTTGATAATAAGTTTCCACGTAATCGTGAGGGTTTGGCTCAATGGCTTTTGGATGAACGAAATCCACTTTTTGCCAGAGTTGCCGTTAATCGTTTTTGGCAAAGCTATTTTGGCTTCGGACTTTCAAAATCTTCCGATGATTTCGGTAATCAAGGAGAAATGCCATCGCATCCCGAATTATTGGATTGGCTCGCCACGCAATTTAGGGCTTCGGGTTGGGATGTAAAAGCCATGCAAAAATTGATTGTGATGTCGGCAACGTATCAACAATCTTCTGAAAAACGGAAGGATTTGATAGAAATGGATATTGAAAATCGATTGTTAGCACGTGGGGCAAGTTATCGTTACGCCCACGAACAAATCCGTGATGCGGTATTGGCAGGTAGTGGTTTATTGGTAGAAAAAATTGGTGGTCCGAGCGTATTTCCTTATCAACCCGCTGGAATTTGGGAGGCTTTGGCAACTCGAAACGCCACATCATACAAACAAAATCACGGAGATTCGTTATACCGAAGAGGAATGTACACCGTCTGGAAACGGTCTTCGCCTCCCCCTTCTGCCATTACTTTTGATGCTCCCGAGCGATATTTTTGCGTAGTAAAACGTCAGAAAACCTCCACGCCTTTGCAGTCTTTGGTGATGATGAACGACCCGCAATACAACGAAGCAGCAAGGAAATTAGCCGAGCGAATGATGCGAGAAGGTGGTACATCCGAAGAGGCACGTATCACACTGGCATACAAGGCGATGGTTTCACGCTATCCCCGTCCGCAGGAGGTTTCTATTTTGAAACAAATGTACGAAGAAGAACTTTTGGATATTCAAAAACGACCAAATCGGGTTAGAGAATTATTGAGTGTGGGCGAATCACCAATTGATAAAACCCTCAATCAGAACGAGTTAGCGGCGAATACGGTTTTGGCAATGACTTTGATAAATTTTGATGGAACGGTAGTAAAAAGATAAAAAAGATGAATCATATTCAAGAAGTAGAACATCAATTGAGCCGTCGTGAATTTTTATTCAAGTCTGGTCTTACGCTTGGGGCAGCGGCTTTGGGATCGATGCTCAATCCTTTGGAAGCCCTTGCGGGGGATGGATTCAAAGGTCCACATTTTGCTCCAAAAGCCAAGCGAATTATTTATCTTTTCCAGTCGGGAGCTCCTTCCCAATTGGAACTGTTTGATTATAAACCCAAACTTAAAGAAATGTTTGGGCAACAACTCCCTGCCTCCGTGCGGGGCGACCAGCGATTGACGGGGATGTCGGCTTCTCAAAAGTCATTTCCCTTGGCAATGGGCGATTTTAAATTTGCTCAATACGGCAAATCAAGGGCTTGGATGAGTGATTTATTGCCCCATCATCATCAAATTGCCGATGAATTAACTTTCATCAAAACGATGAATACCGAAGCCATCAATCACGACCCAGCGGTTACGTTTTTCCAAACGGGAAATCAACAAGCGGGTCGCCCGAGTATTGGTTCTTGGATTTCGTATGGCTTGGGTTCGGATAATAATAATTTGCCTACTTTTTCGGTATTACTTTCCCGTTCCAACAATTACGACCAACCGCTTTATGCCAAATTATGGGGTAATGGTTTTCTGCCTTCCGAACATCAGGGCGTTATGTTTCGCTCGGGCAAAGACCCCGTTTTGTACCTCAACGACCCCAACGGCATGAACCGAACCGACCGCCGCAGAATGTTGGATTATTTAGGAAAATTGCAACACGAACAGTTTAATCATGTGAAAGACGTTGAGATAAATTCGAGAGTAAGCCAATACGAAATGGCGTATCGGATGCAAACCTCCGTTCCCGAAACGTTGGACATCTCGAAAGAACCCGATTATATTTTTGATATGTACGGTGAAGATGCCCGCAAGCCAGGCACATTTGCCGCTAACTGTCTGTTAGCCAGAAAATTAGCGGAGAAAGACGTTAAGTTTATTCAACTCTATCATCAAGGTTGGGATCATCATGGTGGACTTCCGACCAACATCAAAAAGACTACCAAAGACACCGACCAAGCTTCGGCAGCTTTAATAAAAGACCTAAAGCAAAGAGGAATGTTAGACGATACGCTCGTGATTTGGGGCGGAGAATTCGGGCGAACTAATTACTCACAAGGTAAATTAACGGTGGATAACTACGGCAGAGACCATCATCCCAGATGCTTTACCATTTGGATGGCGGGTGCGGGTGTAAAAAAGGGTTTTACTTACGGAGAAACCGATGAATTTGGGTATAATGTCCAGAAAGACCCCGTTCACGTCCACGATTTTCAAGCCACCATCATGCACTTGATGGGCATAGACCACGAGCGTATGACCTTCAAACATCAAGGCAGACGTTATCGTTTGACGGATGTGGCGGGGAAAGTGGTGAAAGGTGTTTTGGCGTAGGTTTTTTTTTTAACTACAATATTACTATCAGGATAACTCGTCATATTTTCAATATTAAGAGAATAAATGCTAATCTTTTCATAATCATTCGATTTTAGTTTGTGTTATTATGATGAATTTGGCGTTAATTTTATGGGTACATTTAAAATTAGGCATCATTAATGCTTCGAGTAGCCTCTTTTTTTAAATAAAATTATTCCACTATTTTTGTAAGGTAAATGCTTTCTCTCTCAATAATGCTAACCACAATCATATCTTTCTTTCGTAGAAAAATTCTTCGCAATAACCAAGACCGTTGGAATTATAAATACGCCAAAGGTGATTGGGAAGGACTCAAAAATCCCGAACTCAACAATCGGCTTTTACCCGCCATTGAATCCTTGAAAACATTAAAGCCCAACGCTGAAATCCTTGAAATTGGCTGTGGTGAAGGGGTCTTTCAGCAAATGTTGGGCAACGAAAACTACCAATATTTTGAAGGAACGGACATCTCTGATTGGGCAATCCAACAGGCTCAACAATTTGTAGATAACAAAACATTTTTCTGGGCGGGTGATATGGAAGTCTATCAACCTCGCAAAGAAAAATACGATGCCGTTGTAATTACTGATTCCATTTATTACAGCAAAAATCCTCTCCAATTGCTCCAACGCTACCAAAATTATCTGAAATCAGACGGTATTTTTATCATTACAATGAATACCTATAAACATTCTGAACGAGTATGGCGTGAAATAGAAATGGGTTATCGTTCTGATAATCAACGAACTGAATCCAATCAATTTGGTACTTGGGTTTGTAAGGTTTATGAGTTGAAATCAAAATTAAAAAAAAACGTATTATAATTTTATAGTTGAAGTTGATGGGTTAAATTTGTGTTTTCTGTCAATGTTCAAGATTTTTGTTACATTTTAAACTCCTTAATCACCGTTAAACCATGAGCGTCCTTTCCAATATATCTTCATTAATCGAGAGAAAAATTATCCGTTCCGACAAAGCCCGCTGGGATTTACGCTTTAAAAATGGCTGGTCTTATTTAGAAAACATTGAGGAACTACCCCGTTTCAGTATCATTTCAGGATATATTCGTTTCTTGAAAAAGAATCCAGACATCTTGGAAATGGGTTGTGCCGAAGGGGTTTCAGCTTATCGAACGGGCAGTGATGCCTATAATTCTTGGTGGGGAACGGACGTTTCACCAACCGCTACTGACAGTGCTAATGAACGTTTCGGGAACGAGAAAACACATTTCTCCCCCGCCGATATGAATGATTTTACGACCGATAAAAAGTTCGATTTAATCATCATCAATGAAGCCATTTATTATTTAGCCCCCATTAAAGAAAAGATGTTGGAGAAATACATTCCGATGCTGAAACCAGACGGCATGATGATTATTTCCATGAATACGGGCAGAACTACCGATGACGGTGTTCGTTGGACAATCCTTTCAGAAATCTTTGATTTGATTGACACCACCTTTACCGAAACCTCAAAAGGAGCTTGGAATATTAAGGTTTTGAAACCGAAACAATAAAGGTTTTATTCTTAAAAACAGAAAGCCCTTGCATTTTGCGAGGGCTTTCTGTTTCAATACAATTCTAAAACCGCCATCGCACAAATGCCTCCATTGCCTGATATTCTGCCAGACCTAATTGATTGTAAAGGTTGGCAGTATTGCTGTTTCGGTCTTCGGCACGTTGCCAAAACTCACGGGCATCCGTTCCTTGAAACGGTACGCCGTCTTTTTGAGATTGATGCTTGAAAATACCGTATCTTTTCTTCAAAACTTGGTCGGGCGACATTGGAACTGCCATTTCAATTTGGTCAATATCCCACTCTTGCCAAGCCCCTTTATACAACCAAACCCAGCAATTATTCAAATATTCACGGTGCTTTAACTTATGAATTGCCGCCATAATGGCATCTAAACAGACCTTATGCGTTCCGTGTGGGTCGGCTAAATCACCCGCTGCATAAATTTGATGCGGCTGGATTTCCTCAATTAAATTCATCACAATTTGTGTATCAGCTTCTCCCAATGGGCTTTTTTGGATGGTTCCTGTTTCGTAAAAAGGCATATCCAAAAAGTGAATATTCTCCTTCTTGATACCCACGTATCGGCAAGTATTTTTAGCTTCCCCTCTTCTAATCAACCCTTTAATGTACCGAACCTCGGCAGTGTCAATTTCCGAATCTTTTTTGGCTTTCAAAAACTTAGCGGCTTCTTTATAAATCTTGTTTGCCTTGGGATTATTAGCTTCAAATTTTTCGTTAAAATCCACCACAAATTCTGCAAAACGGAGGGCTTCATCATCAGCAACGGCAATATTCCCCGAAGTCTGATAGGCGATGTGTACTTCATGCCCTTGGTCTTGAAGACGCTGGAGCGTTCCACCCATCGAAATAATATCATCGTCGGGGTGCGGACTAAAAACAATTACCTTCTTTTTGGCTGGATATGCTCTTTCTGGACGGTTGGAATCATCCGCATTTGGCTTGCCACCGGGCCAACCCGTAATGGTGTGTTGGAGATAGTTAAAAACCTCAATATTAATATCATACGCCTGTCCATAGAGTGCCAAAAGGTCGGAAAGCCCGTTTTCATTATAGTCAGCGTTGGTTAATTTCAAGACGGGTTTTTTCACCATTAGGGCAAGATAGGTAACTGCTTTTTTAATCATTGGGCGGTCCCACGTAACGCTATCAACCATCCACGGAGTCTTCATACGGGTAAGGTCGGCGGCTGCCGAAGTGTCGATAATAAAGGAAGCATTCTGGTGCAATTGCAAATACGAAGCGGGTACATCCGATAAAACTGAACCCTCCACCGCACGGGCAACATTCATCGCTTTGTGTTCTCCCCAAGCTAAAAGAATGACCCTTTTGGCTTCCATAATTTTACCAACTCCCATCGTGATGGCCTTCTTCGAGACCTTCGCTAAACCGCCAAAATCTGCCGCAGCATCAATCTGAGTGGTTAAATCAAGGGTCATCAATCGAGTCCTTGAGTTCACCAAAGAGCCAGGTTCGTTGAAACCGATGTGTCCATTTCGACCAATTCCCAACAGCTGAAAATCCAGACCTCCGTAACGTTCAATCTGGGCTTCGTAGTCTTTACAGAATTCTGAAAGTTTATCCAAAGGCAGCGTTCCATCGGGCAAATGCCAGTTTCCAGCGGGAATATCCACGTGGTCAAAAAGTTGTTCACGCATGAAACGGACGTAACTCTGAACAGCATCGGGTTCCATCGGATAATATTCATCCAAATTATAAGTAACAACATTCTGAAAGCTCAAACCCTCTTCACGGTGCATTCTGATGAGTTCACCGTAAACTTTTTTGGGTGAAGAACCCGTGGCTAAACCCAAAATAGCGGGTTGTCCTTCATGGGCTTTGTGGCGAATAATTGCCGCAATTTCGTGAGCAACCGCTCGTGAAGCCGCATCCGAATCGGCATAAATATTAGTGGGAATTCTTTCGTAAGAAATGGCTTGTTCCATGTTTTTTTCGATGTTCGGTTTTCGATATTCGAGGTTTGGGATTTGATGCGGCGTAAAACCAAACATCGAAAAACGAGCATCGAACATCGAAGAAAATTATTTATTTACTACAATTATCTGCAATCCTAAATTATCCAAGATTTTTCCCAAAGTATTGACCGAGGGGTTTGCTTTACCTAATTCAATGGAATGAATCGTTTTAATGGCTACATCGCTTCTATCGCTAAGGTTTTCTTGGCTTAGAGAGAGTTCGTTTCTTCTTTCACGAATAATATTGCCTAACTGTTCAAGATTCATACCAAATAGAGTTATGTTGCTGATTATCTCGCAAAGTTAGTACGATAATTTAAAATAAAAAACTTTTATCGGTAATATAATACTGATTAAAGAAAATTTATTTTAAATATAAAAATTTATTATGGTTCAAATATTATTAATAAATAGGGGTAATATGAATTATAGTTGTCAGAAATAAGACATTTAAACCATTCATCAAAAAAATAATGACTAATTTTCAAACCTTCGTAAATTTGTACTATTCAAATGTTCACTTTAGATATTGATTTTTAGGAATGTGATAATTAAAACAGGTATTTTTATATTCACTAAAAATTAAATATTTGATAGTCAAGTCAATATCCTTTATTATAGTGTGAAACCCCCAAATTTGAGCGTCAAATAATAACTTTTTTGACCATAAATGCGTTTTAAATGAACACCGTTAATATTTATATTTTTAAAACTTTTCCAATATTCATCATGTTAAAATTTATTCAAAAATCTTTATCATTGCTGTGTTTTCTGCCTTTGGGTTTGTTTGCTCAATCGGAGAAATTGACGGTCAGTGGCTACGTTAAAGACAACAAAAACGGCGAGGGCTTAATCGGTGCTTCAGTTTTTGTAAAGGAACTCCTCACGGGTACAACTACTAATACTTACGGTTTTTATTCCCTGACCTTACCCAAAGGAAATTATACTTTGGTGGTTTCATCAGTAGGTTATCGCAAGGCAATCAAAGACATTAAATTGACTGAAATTAATCAGGTTTTTAATGTTGAGGTTCAAGAAGACGGGCAAGAATTGGAAGAAGTTGTCGTGAGTGGCAAGCGTGAAGACGACAATATCAAGGCAATAGAAATGTCGGTTAATAAAGTGGATATGAAAACCATCAAAAAAATTCCCGCACTCTTGGGAGAAGTAGATTTGGTGCGTGCTATTCAACTGTTACCAGGCGTTTCAACGGTTGGTGAAGGGGCAACGGGATTCAACGTTCGGGGTGGTTCAATCGACCAAAATTTAGTACTTTTGGATGATGCACCCGTGTATAATTCATCCCACCTTTTCGGATTTTTCTCTATTTTCAATCCCGATGCGGTCAAGGATGTCAAACTCATCAAAGGAGGAATTCCTGCCCAATATGGGGGACGTGCTTCTTCGATATTGGACGTTAGGATGAAAGAGGGCAATGCCAAAAAATTAGAAATTAACGGGGGTATTGGATTCATTTTCAGTAGGTTATCTATTGAAGCACCCATCATCAAAGACAAAGCATCATTTATTGTTGCGGCAAGACGCTCGTATGCGGATGTGTTGGCAAAGCCATTTTTGACGGGTAATAATGCCGATACACAATTCAATTTTTACGACTTAACGGCAAAAGTAAATTACAATATTGACCAAAATAATACGGTATTTTTGTCGGGATATTTTGGACGTGATGTCTTCGGAAATCAGTTTGGTTTTAATTGGGGAAACAGCACTTTATCTGCCCGTTGGAATCATGTTTTTAGTTCAAAACTATTCTTGAATACCACCGCTTTTTATAGTAATTATGACTATTTATTAGATACTGATTTGAATAATAAACGCCCAAATAATCAGTTCAGATGGAAGTCTAACATCAAAAATCTGAGTTTCAAACCTGATTTTACTTACTACATTACGCCAGAAAATACCCTCACTTTTGGGGGACAAATCTTGACGTATGATTTTGCCCCAGGCGAAGCAACGGCAACCTCCAATGGGAATAGAGTTAATTTTGGTTCACCCGCCAAAAACTCCGTTGAATATTCAGCATATATAGGTAATGAATGGCGAGTTTCTTCCAAATTATCGTTACAATACGGGGTTCGTTATTCGAGATATGACTATACCAGCAAAGATAATCTTTATTATACAAGACGTTTCGTGGGGGTGTCAGATACCTTCACTTCGGGCTATGATTTGGACAGTTCGCCCAATGATGTTGAGAAGCCTTTAACAACCTATCAAAACTTTGAACCACGTTTTAATTTGAAATTAGAAACGGGTTCAAATAGCTCCATAAAAGCCAGTTACAACCGATTAACGCAATATATTCACTTGCTTTCAAACACGGCAGCTTCTACACCTTTGGACGTTTGGACATCATCCACCAATAATATCAAACCTCAATTATCTGATCAAATTGCCTTGGGATATTTCAAAAATTTTGGTGATAATGAGTACGAAACTTCTTTGGAAATATACGGGAAAGACCTCCAAAATCAAATTGATTATGCCGACCGTTCCAATCTTTTCTTGAACCCAAGATTTGAAAAAGATTTGCTTTTTGGCAAAGGTCGTGCTTATGGTGTGGAGTTGTATATTAAGAAAAATAAAGGAAAATTGACGGGTTGGTTGAGCTATACTTTGGCTCGTACAGAACGTCAAGTGGAGAGTTTGAACGGTGGGAATTGGTATCCCACTCGCTACGACCGAACGCATACTTTGAATGTAGTTGGGCAGTATGAACTCAATAAAAAATGGAGTTTTGGAGCAAACTTAGCTTTGATTTCGGGAGTACCCTATTCATTAGCCCCACAACAAGGTTCTTATGAGAATTTTACGTATGGTATCACAGGTGCGGGGGTGAGAGGGAACGTCAGACTGCCCATGTACAACCGTTTTGATATTTCAGCAACTAAGAAGAACAAGAAAGCCTTGTTTGGTAAGGGCGAGTCGGAGTGGGTATTTTCAGTCTATAACCTGACAAATCGTAGAAATCCGTTTTCAATTTATACACAACCCAAAGAAGATAAAACGCCTGTGGATTCCATTAAACCCGATGAATATAATCAGGCAATTGCTGAAATTGAGGCAGTTAGGCTATCAATCATTGGTTCATTGATTCCATCAGTTTCTTATAATTTTAAGTTTTAAATAGGCTTTCGGCTCTCAGCTTTCGGCAATCATTTTTCGCTGATTGCTTAAAGCTGATTGCCGAAAGCCAATAAAAATATGCAAACATTCATTCAAAAAATAACAAATAAGATGAGTCGTAAACTTAAATTTACTCAATACTCAATACTCATTACTTTCCTTTTCCTTTCGCTTACTTCCTGCGAAGACGTTTTTAAGTTGGACGTTCCCAAAACTGACCCATATTTGGTGGTGGATGGAACAATTACCAATGTAACGGGTGAACAAACAATAAAACTCACAAAGTCCCAGGCACTAACGGTTGAAGGAATTTCCGAAGGGTTTAAAAATGCATTCGTAACGGTAACGGATAACACGGGTAAGATTTATGAGTTTAAAGACTTAACCAATACGGGAAAATACGTTTGGAAACCCGCAAACGCAACAGATATTATGGGGGCAGTGGGTAAAACTTATTTCTTAGAAATCAAAGTGGACGGAGAGACTTACAAAGCCTTTTCTGAATTGAAGCGTGTCCCAAAAATAGATTCTATGACCTTCAAATTGGATGATGCTAATTTACGCCAAAAAGGCGATGGTAAACCCGATAAAGGATATGATGGTCGTTTCTATGCTACTGATTTTAAGGGAGTTGGCGATTGTTATAGAATTAAAGTGTATAAAAACGGTAGGCTTTACACAGGTGCGGATAGAATCACAATTGCTTATGATGCCATTGGAAATAAAAGCCCATTTGGTGATGGTTTACCCTTTATCAGACCACTCAGATTTTTGGCAACTACTGAACTATACAAAGAAAATGACAAGGTGCGAGTAGAACTTTTATCCATTACCGAAGCCCATTTCGACTTTTGGACTCAACTACGCACTGAATTGAATAATACGGGACTTTTTGCCACGCCAGCGGCAAGAATTCCTTCCAATATTAACAACATTAATGCTAATTCAACGAAGCAAGCGGCGGGTTGGTTTGGTACTTCGGCAGTGAGTTCAATGGAAGTAGTGATTGATAAGAATAAGGCAGTGAAGGAATTTGCACAGGAATAATTTTAGGAGATAGACGTAAAGGAGGAAGGGAGACAGGAGATAGCTTATTGCTTGTCTCCGGTCTCCCTTCCTCCTTTACGTCCATCTTCTGAGCTTAATTCGCAGAAAGCGTAACTTCAATATTCCCACGAGTTGCCTTTGAATATGGGCAAGTATGATGAGCATCTTCCATCAATTGGTGGGCTTCCTCTTGTGATAGATTTGGGAAATTTCCGTGTAATTCTACCGTCAAAGCAAAACCACCCGCTGGGTCGTTACCGATACCTACTTTCGCTGTCAATTCTGCGTCAGCGATGTTTCTTCCTTTAGCCACTGCCCCCACTGCCCCGTTAAAACAAGCGGCATATCCTGCGGCAAATAATTGTTCTGGATTGGTTTTTCCACCGTGTCCGCCCATGGCAGATGGCATCGAAACATCAAAATCCAAGATTCCATCCGATGATTTTACGTGACCTTTACGTCCGCCAGTATTCGTTACTTCGGCGGTGTACATTGCTGTAATTTTTTCCATTATTGATTTTTGAAATGTGTATAATATATCAGGTATTAAGTCCTAAAAGATGAAACTCTTCGGAATTCTCACCCATTTTCATATTGGTAACAGAAGATTTTATGAGATAGTTTTCTTAAATCGAAAAAAGAAAGCCACCCCGAATATCGGAGTGGCTTTGCTGTGAAACCTCTTTAAACTTCTCAATTAAATTCTTTTAGTATTTTTGATGAAATGTAATTATTATACTCTTACTTACGTAATTTCTAATGCTTATGGTTTCAAAATTAGTGCTTAGAAACGAATATTTCCCAAGAATGAGACGAAACCGAAGAATGAGAAGACTACCTAACACTATTTTCCCATCATAATTATTTTTCAGCTACTAATAGGTGATATTTAGCAAACGGTAAAAATAAATTCAGAAAAAAGTAGAACCTTGTGAGTTAAACTAATAACATAATAAATTCATGAAAAAACTATCATTATTTGTATGTTTATTATCAGCAGGGCTATTGTTATGGTCTTGTGGCAAGGTAAGAGAGGCTGCCAATGCGGCGGAAGGACTCAAAAATTATGCTGAGGGTATGAAGGAATCTACCAGTAAAATGGAAGTACGCCGAGCAAAAGGTGATACTATTTCGATGCCTTATGCAGACTTACAAAAGATGTTGCCCTCCAGTATTTCGGGTTATACCAAAGAGGGCGACCCCAAAGGCGAAACTATGAATATGGTCGGGATGTCCTATTCAACGGCATCGCAGGTTTATAAAAGTGGCGATGGTGAAATAACGGTGAATATCATGGACTATAGCGCTTCGTATGCAGCTTTCGGGGCGGCAACTGCCATGTTTGCTACGGGCTTTTCGGTTGATAATGATCAAGAACATTTGGGGGCAATAGATTTAGGAATTAGCGGTGTGAAGGCTTGGGAAGATGTAAAGAAAAAAGAAAAACGTAGTACGGTAATGGCGGGTGTCAATGACCGTTTTTTGGTAACTGCCGAAGGAAGAAATGTAGAACCTGATGCGGTGAAAGAAGCCATCAAATCGGTGAATTTTGACAAATTGGCGGGAATGTGATTTGATTTCGAATTTGAGATTAGTAAAACAAGAAGCTGATAAATAGTTTACAACTTTCAATAACCCTTCTTATTCTATATTTTTACATTCGTTTAATTTTAATCTTCCATCCATATCCTGCAACATGATTTTGAGAATACGCTTTTGTCTATTTTTGTTTATTTTAGTAAATTTGTTTTCTTGCCAAAAAGATATGCGAATGTTTGAGCAAGACCCAGCGGCATTTCTTACTGAATATGGGAAGAAAAACCTTGAAAATGAAGTAGTTATCAAAACCATTGGCGGTGATATTACCCTAAAATTATACGAAAAAACTTCCCTTCATCGAGCCAATTTTATTCGCTTGGTGAAGGGGAATTATTATATCCACCGTACCTTTTACCGCATCATCGACCAAACAGGTATTCAAGGCGGTGGCGAATATTATGACCAATTAGACTTCCTTGTTCCACCCGAATATTTCCCAGAAATCACCCACAAGCGTGGAGCAATTGCCATGGCTCATTATGACGAAGGCAATCCCGAAAAAGCCTCTTCTCCCACCGAGTTTTATATCATTACCAACGAAAAAGAAGCCCAGAAACTTAATGGAAATTACGTGGTTTTTGGTGAAGTAACAAAAGGCATGGACGTAGTTGATAAAATCCAGCAAGCGAAGGAATATTATGAAAAACCTGCTATACCTGTATTTTTCAGGATTGAATTACCGTAAAATTTACTGAAAGAACATTCACACCAAAAACACTTCTCCTAATTTCATAATCCTTAATTGTTGGGCTATTTTATGTTCTTTCTGTAATGCCAAAAGTATTTTCTCAGGTTCAGAAAGTGGTTCGTCCGCTTGGTCAAAAGTGCCATAGTGAAACGGAATCATCGTTTTTGCTTTCGTTTCGTTGAATGCCTGCACGGCGTGTTCGGGGTCTTGGTGGTTGGGCGACATAAACCAGCGGGGTGAATAGGCACCCGCACCTATGAGGGCTACGTCAATATTTAGGAATAATTCACTAACTTCTTTGAAATGACTTCCATAACCCGAATCTCCGCCAAAATAAATGGTTTTGTCTTTACTTTTCAAGATAAAAGCTCCCCACAAACGCTCATTGGTATCTCCCAAAGAACGATTTGACCAATGGCGAGAAGGCAAAAAATAAATTTCTATTTCATTATCGGTATTATATTGCTGATACCAACCCGCTTCTTGAATTTCGTTTTTCTCAATCCATTTTCTTAATAATGGTTTCATTCCTAAACCCGTCAAAAATTTAGCATTGGGATTTTGTTTTTGAATTAATTTCAAACTATTCTTATCGCAATGGTCATAATGAGCGTGCGAAACCAAAACGTAGTCAAGATTAACGAGTTTATCAGGATTTATCGGGAATTCCGTATAACGCTTTGTGGCGGGGATTTTACCGATAACGGGGTCAATTAAAATCTGTTTTCCATTCAAACGAATAAAGAAAGTAGCATGACCATAAGGCACAATCATATCTTCTTTTGAACTCAGGAATGAATCATCCTTCAACACGGGCATCTTCCAAGTATCATTTTTCTTGAAATCTTTTTGCGAATTTTTTTGGGTCATCCATTTAAAAACCGAGCCAAATTTTGGAATAAAAGGAAATTCATGATTCATAAAACGCCCGTCTTGGTCAAGCGGTGTACCTTCCCAAGATGGTAAAATAGTTTTTAAATCAGGATTATTGGTTCTGTGATTAAGTATTTGCATCTTTTCTTTTTGGGCAAATGCCACTGCACCACCAGAAACAGTTATTGTGGAGAGTACAATGGAAGTTTTGATGAATGTGCGTCTCTGCATGATAAATTAATAATCATAATCCAAACCCAAAACACTTCTCAATTCGTGCAAGGCAGGGTTTTTCTCCGCCATAAATTTGAATTTATCGGCTTGGGTATAAATTATCGTTTTGCTTTCCTCTTTTGAAACCACAACTTCTAAATGAATCGTTGAGTTATACAATTCTTTCCGTAAGAAATTCAAAACGTCCGTTCTGAGTGAAATAGTCAATAAATCCGTTTGGATTTCATTATCAACTTCAAGGTGAATGGTAGTACCATCAAGCGTAAATTTTCGATTCAAAATAACATATTCACTAAATCGCTTTCTATTTTCTAAATCTTTAATCAATTTATCCCAAGCATTCTTCAACTCATCAACAGTAAATACTTTATTAACCTGATTGATAGGCTCTTGAGCCACGAGATTCGTTGCTGATTCTGCCTGAACAATGGGCTTGCCAATCGTTGCCGTACTCCGTAATTTACCCATTGGGGCAATTGGGATTGGGAAATTGGGGGATTGGATTTCAGGGGTGGATGGTAAACTATTTGAAGAGTTAGAAATTTGAGGATTTTCTGGAATACTTGTTGTTACCTTTTCCTCCGTTTCCCGTTCTCCGTTCTCCCTTCCTCCCTCTAAGACTTTCCCCCGCCATCGCCCTCCGTGGCGGGTAATGTGGCTAAATTGAGGATATTACTAATATTGGCTAATTTCAACAGACAAATTTCAACGTGCAGTTTTTGGTTTTTGGCGGCTTTGTAATTCATATCACAAGTAGCTCCAACGCTTAGTCCTGACATTAAAAATGAATACGGGGCTTCGGCAGATTGGGCTAAATATTTCTGTTGCACCGAATTAGAAACCTGTAATAATCGCACGGTAACGGGGTCTTTGCAAACCATCAGATTTCTTAAATGTTCCAAAAGCCCCACAATAAATTGATGACCGTCAAAACCCTTTTTCAAGATTTCATCAAACAATAGAAATGTATCGGAAATATTAGCTTTCAAGAGTGCTTCGGTCATTCTGAAATAATAATCATAATCCAGAATATGCAGATTATCAAGGACTTCGGCGTATTTCAATACATTATCTTTCGAGAAAGTAACATTCAAATCAAACATCGAAAGGGCATCTCTCAAACCGCCATCGGCTTTTTGGGCAATAAGTTCCAGAGCCTCCAATTCGGCAATAATTCCTTCTTTGGCAGCAATGTTTGATAGATGATTCGTCATATCGGCAATCTGAATTCTATTGAAATCAAATATCTGACAACGGGACAAAATCGTGGGAAGAATCTTATGTTTTTCGGTAGTTGCCAAGATGAAAATGGCATAGCTGGGCGGTTCTTCCAAGGTTTTCAAAAAAGCATTGAAGGCACTTGTGGAAAGCATGTGAACCTCATCAATGATATAAATACTGTATTTTCCAGAAGAAGGCGGATAGCGAACTTGGTCAATCAAATTCCGAATATCATCCACCGAGTTATTTGATGCGGCATCCAACTCATGAATATTGAAGGACGCATTATTTTGAAATGACACGCACGATTCGCAAGTCCCACAGGCTTCTGCCTCTTGCGTAAGGTTTTGGCAGTTGATGGTTTTCGCCAAAATTCTGGCACAAGTGGTTTTACCAACCCCACGAGGACCACAAAACAAAAAGGCTTGGGCTAAGTGATTGGTACGAATGGCATTTTTGAGGGTAGTGGTAATATGCGACTGCCCGACCACAGAATCAAATAATTGTGGGCGATATTTACGGGCTGAAACTACGAAGTTTTCCATCTACAAATATAAAAGAAAAAATAGCCCCCTCCGCCCCCACGGGGGAACTTTCTCATCCATAAATTTAACGAGGGGAAATGAAAGGGGTAAAATGTAGTAGAAAGTTCCCCCGTGGGTCGGTTCAATGTTTAAACAGAGGGGGTTATTTCCGCCCATAATCGGCAGGATTTTCGCCCCAATGTTCGGTTTCCCATTTTAGGATTTTATTGGAATATTCATTTTCTTTGAGCCATTCTACGCCCCTATCCAACAATTGAAATAACTCTTCAGTCTTTTTATTTCGTTCCAACTTTGTCTTAACCGCTTTGTTTTTTATCCAAGAAATTGCCGTTTTTGAATCAGAATAAATGGGCAAATCAGAATTATGTTTTTTCAAGAAAGCCAAACCATGAACAATGGCTAAAAACTCGCCAATATTCACCGTTCCTTGGGGAAAAGGTCCCATCGAAAACAAGACTCTTTTTGTACCAGTTTCCACGCCTTGATATTCCAATTTGCCAGGGTTTCCCGCACAGGCGGCATCTACCGAAATACTTTCGGTGATGAATTTACCTACCAAAACTGATGATTTTATTTGTTTTCCCGCAACGCCCGTCTGATTCTTTTGAACGGATTGCCAATAATTGCCTTTAAAAGCATCTTCGGCTTCTTTCAACGTATCAAATGATTTGTATTGAGCAGTTTCAAAACCTTTTACTTGCTCTTCTGCTTCTTTCCAAGTATCAAAAACGCCCGTTTTTCGCCCTCTCCAAACGGTATAATATTTTTGTTTTTTTTCCAATGTTTGTATTCGATGTTTGAGGTTCGTTGGTCAATGTTTGGAGCATTGATACATTAATCACCAATCTTTGGAGATAAAATAATTGAGTAAATAATGAAGGTTTTTATAGGAATCTACCCTTTGGGTTTTTTATAATCCTAACAAACTTAACTTGTTCTTTTGGAATAACTGTTGCCTCACGCTTGATGGTATCAAATAAGAAATAGTGAGCGGAGTTATCCCCCACATAAACTAAACTGTCAAGATTTTTAACTAAATCATTATCAATGGATAACTTGTAATGATACAGGTTTTTGTTGTGTGATGTTTTGCTTGATCGATATATGGCATAATACTGTGCTGCAACAAATAAATAAGTTATTACTGCAAATCCAATATACAGCGGAGAGTTCATCATTTTACTTATTTTCTTTTTATCCGCTTTTCTACCCAACATTAATATTCGGTAAACGATTTGATAACTTTCAAAATGCTTTTTTTGCCAAAGAAAACCAAGTTGAATCAACAAAATTAATAAGCCGACACTCATCAATCCCAATAAGATAACCAATGGATTTGCCAATGGTGCCATCAAGAAATCATTAATTTCAGAGAACAAGAAAATATTAATCCTAAATATCATAAAATAGAAAAAGCTGTAACTCACTCCCAAAAAGATAAGGAACAAGTAACCGCCAACACTTAACGATATCCCCAATTCAAATTTGGTAAATAAATCCTTGAAATTTTCAAGTGGATTTTTAACATCGTCCTCTTCTTGTTCTGTTAGTTGTTCGTTCACGTTTTATAATTATTACGGTTTTAATTTTTTAGAAACCCTACAGATTTTTAAAACCTGTCGGGCATAGAGTCATTAAATTCTCAAATTACCCCAATCTGGTCTTCAAAATCTTAATAGAAATTGCTAACAGAATCACCCCAAAAACCTTGCGGAGAACGTTTGCTCCTACGATTCCTAATTTTTTCTCAATCCAAACCGAAGCTTTTAAAACGCCATAAATAAAGACAAGATTTAATAATATTCCCACTAAAATGTTGAGTTCGTCGTACTGCGATTTCAAGGATAAAATGGTCGTCATTGTCCCCGCACCTGCAATCACGGGGAAGGCTAAGGGAACAATGGAAGCCGCTTTGCCCGCCGCAGGGTCGCCTGCCGCCACATCTTCGGACTTGAAGATATTTCTGCCCAATGTCATTTCCAAACCAATTAGGAAAATTATTAAAGCTCCCGCAATGGCAAATGAGTTGATATCAACGCCAAAAAGATTCAGGATAGATTTTCCGATGTATAAAAACGCAATCATAATGCCCCCCGAGACCAACGTGGCTTGTTCGGCATGAATATGACCCGTCTTTTTGCGGAGGTCAATAATTACGGGAATTGCTCCCAAAATGTCAATTACTGAAAAAAGTATCAGCGAAACCGAAAGAATGTCTTTAAAATTTAGTTGCATTGTATGTTAGTAAAATATGTCTTAATTTTTCAATCTCAAATTCTTCAATGGCAGGAAAATTAGCAATACGATAACTTGTATTTTTCCAAGAACCATAACCATTTCCAATTGTAATGTTTTGAGCTTTGGTCAGTGCTTTGACGGCTTTAATTTGTTCTTCTGAACCCTCAATCGTAATTACAGTATCTGACCGTACTAACGAATTTTGAATTAAAACTGTACCAGCCTTATTTTCTATTTTTTCAAAGAAATTATACCAATTAATCGTTTGTTGTTTTATTCTTTCAGAAATAATTGAAATATTAGAAATATTGAAAATAATTTTATTTATCAGATATATAGATAAAACATTGGGTGTATAATGCGTTTGAAATTTCTGAAAATTTTCGTGAATGAATAATAGACTATTATAATATTTACGGTCATCAATTGCTTCGGCACGTTTGATGGCTTGAGGTGAACAAATCATTACCGCCATACCCGAAGGAAGTCCCAGACACTTTTGGACAGAAGCAAACCAAACATCACCTTGTTGCCAATCCAGTTCTATTCCGCCCAAAGAGGATGTGGCATCAACGGCAATAATGGCTTCGGGAAATGCTTTTCTGAAAAGGCTTAAATCTTTTATTTGTGTACCATTTGAAGTTTCATTTTGGGTAATACAAACAACATCTTTATAGGCTTTCTGAGCATCAATAATGGGTAAATCATTAATATCGAAAGAGATTTCTTCAATATTAAAAACGAGTTTCTGAGCGTATTCAGCCCATTTTTTGCCAAATGCACCGTTGTAATAATGCACACTTTGGCTTTTGGTTAATGACTGAGCAATTATCTCCCAAGCCTCGGTGGCGGAAGAGATAAAATAGATAGAATAATCTTCGGGAATATTGAGTTTCTGATGCAATCCTTCAATCGCTCCACGAGTGATTGCCATACACTCTTCGCTTCGATGATTGATGCTCAGAATCCCCTCTGCAAAGGCATCTTGCAGATATTGACCGACTTGCGGATAAACTTTGGATGGACCAGGATAAAAAGTCATTTTTGATTTTTGATTTATAATTCTACCCTTTCATCAACCTAATCAACAAAATCTCAATCGCCAAAAACGCTAAGGTGGCAATGATAAAATACTTCCACAGGGCAATGCCGAAGTTTTGGTCTTTGAAGGTTTTTACGAAATCGGCATCGTCTATTTTGTCTAAAACTTGGACGTTTTTCTTGCCGTTAAAAATACTTTTCAGTTCATAGGGACTATAAAAATCCATCATTGATTCTTTATTATCGTGGTTGAAAGCTACTAATCTTTCCACTTTCCCATTCAAAACCAATTCATAATATCCCGATTCAATGATTTGATTATCAGCTAATTGGTTGGCTTTTGGCAATTCAATCGTCAACTGTTTTCCGTTGAGATTCTGCACGGGTATTAACTCTAATTTTTCTTTTCTTAATTTGAAAGAAGCATTTTTTGGCACATCATCCACTTCAACGGTAAACGTATTTTGTTCAAATGAATATGCCGTGGGTTCTTGACGTACACTCAATGCCGCCACTTTATACATAATGGGTACGAACAAGGCATTGCGGGCGAAATCGCCAAAATCAGCATCCAGCGGGGAAGCCACCAAATATACTTTGCCAACGCCTACGTTTGAAACCGTAAGAAATGGTTGATTATTTCTGAAATTCAACAGTTTATCACCCATTGCTTGCCAAGTCAAAACACTCCCTTGATTGGGCATTTGTATGAGTTCTTTTTGCGTAGAATTATCAAAAATATCAATAAAAAATGGCGAAGTTTTCACGGGTTCTACCAAAGGTGTAAAGTCTGTTTTGACGATAGTTTTTGATTGAATATTTCGTATATTAAAACTACTCAAAAAACCATTATAACTCTGTAAATCAGGGGATTGTGAAGGAATCACAAACAGACTTCCACCCGCTCGTACAAAAGACTGCAAGGCAGATTTTATCGCTCCATCAATAATCTGAACACCTTCCAAAACTACCAAATTAGTCGTTTTAAATTGCCCAATGTCCACATTGGAAGCAGAGAAACTTTTGAAGGCAAAAACGCTGTCATTCGCAAAAACCGTAGGCACATATTGCCCTGCCGAAGCCTGTCCAAAAAGATGCAGAACTTTGATGGTTGGTGCTGCATTTAGTACAAAATAATAGTCATTGTCAAACGTAATGGGCGTATCATCAAAAGAAATTCTTGCCTTTTTGAAGCCTTTATTTTTAACATTAAAGGTAAATGCAGCAATTGCCGAAGACTTCGCATTTACGCTCGTGATGGTGGAAGAAACCTGCGTTTCGTCAATAAAAAGTTTTACTTGTAAGTTCTCAACCGAACGTTCTCCCGTATTGAACAATCTGACTGTCAGTTGATTAGAAGCCAATTCACGCACAAAAGGCGTATTCAGCCAAACGGAATCTACAAATACATTTTGGAGTGCCTTCGCCTGTACGGGTATCACAAAAAGGCGTGAAGTAGAATCCATTTTCAGTTTCGATAAATCGCCCGAAGTGGATTTCTGAAAGTCCGAGAACCAAAGATATTGATTGCCTCCTTGCGAATTATGCTTAGAAGCCAAATTCGCCTGACGTTTTATCACATTGTCAAAACTTCTTGGCGTGTGCGTAAACTTTATCGAAGTCGTGCGGTCTTTGATTTGTTGGGCATTACCAACACCGTGTTCGTCCGAAGAAAAATCGTTGGTAACTAACTGTAATTGAGAGCCTTGGGGAAATGCCGTCAATAATTCTTCAACCTTCCCGATGGCTTTATCAAGGTACGATTTCTTGTCCAATTCGTTTTGCATCGACAACGAATTATCAATGTAAATACTCGCTACTCCGCCCGTTTTTACACCTTTACCAGCTTTCGAAGGCACAAAAGGTTGGGCAAAAGCCAAGACCAGACAGGCAATAAACGCCATCCGTGCCGCCATGATGAGCAAATGTTTGAGTCTCCGAAAAGAGGACGTTGTGGTATTGACCGCCCGCAGAAACGCCACATTTGTAAACAAGATTTTCTTGGTTCTACGGAAGTTGAACAGGTGTATAATTACGGGAATGGCAGCCGCCAAAAGTCCCCAAAGGAAGGTTGGAAATAGAAATTGCATATTTTATAGTTGGGCTTTCGGCTTTCGGCTGTTGGCGGTTGGCTGTTGGCATCAATGTTTTTAAAATACTTGTTATTGTGATACTAAGGCGAAAACATTTAATTTGATGTCATGCCAAAAGCCAATTGCTGACCGCTGATAGCCAAAAGCTATTCAATACATAAAACTACAAAAAAGCCTTGATTGATTCTTTGTTTACGATAGATATTCAAAATTTGTTCCAGTTTATGGATTATTTTGTTTCTTGCAAAATAATTTAACCACGTATCAAAATGAAACAAAAATTACTCCTCTTTTTTATTGCCTACACATTTTTTGCTTGCAGTCCCAAAAATATTCTCACCTCAACGAAAGTTGGCACAAATTCAAGCATCAGTAAAAAAAATGCTTACAGTTTATTGCCAGATTTTAGACAAATATCGGGCATACAGGCTATTGAGGCTTCGGATGATTCTTTACTGATAAAAGCTAAACGCTGGCAAGGTTCTGGCAATTATATTGGGGTTGATAATTGGCAAGTTTTTGAAATTCCCGCTGATACAAAACTTTACGGTGGATTGCCTGGACAGTCAGAATTTTACAGTATCGAACAATCTTTAAAAGCAGTGAATAACAACAAAATTAAGTATTGGGAAAGCCTCCAAGTTGCTCCAAATCCAACGATGGGTTTTCGTCCGAGAGTTGGAGAATTCCTCCTGAATTTACCTACAAAAGTGGCTGTTTCCTTCACCTTAGCAAATCCTCAATTTGGCAAAGGGGGGGCTTGGCAGATATTTGTGATAGATTTTCAGCATAAACTTACTAAAATTAGAGAGATAAATTTAGAATAAATGAAACAATTATTTATAGACGATTGTCCCGCTTGTGTACCTGTAAATAGGCTAATTCATGATTTGAAAAAGCATAAATTTAGACTTACCGAGCAACGTTTGGAAGACTATCATTTTCATCAATTATATTTTAAATTAACGGGAAATATTGCCTTAATTGAAGGAATTTCGCTCGAAGGTTTTACCAAGATTGACCATAAATTAATCTGTAATTGTCATTGGTCCACGGTGGAGATTACTGGAAAATAAACTTAAACCCATAAGGATTCAAAATACTTATGGGTTTTTATTTTGCTCCTAAAACAAATTTCATGGCTTTGTCAAGAATTGATTGATAGTAAGGCGGATTGATGGTATTTTTGTAATTAGACATCATTAATCCATTAAAAATGACCCACCCATGAGAAAATCCTTTTTGCTCGGCTATTTACTGACAGTCCTTTTCTTTTCGTGTAAAACCACCCAAAATACTGCCAATAAACTCGTCTCAAACGAAGTTCAAATTTCCATCTTGCACGTAAATGATGTCTATGAAATTTCGCCCTTAGAAGGTGGAAAAGTGGGTGGAATGGCTCGCTTGGCTACTTTGAAGAAAGAAATAACCCGTAATAATCCCAATACCTTAACCATTTTGGCGGGTGATTTTCTGAATCCTGCCGTTATCAGCACCTTTAAGTACGAAGGGAAAAGCATCAAAGGTAAACAGATGGTTGAAGCCATGAACGCAGTTGGCTTTGATTGGGTCGGTTTGGGCAATCATGAGTTTGATTTGGATGAAGATGATTTACAAAAACGCATCAACGAATCTAATTTCAACTGGCTGGCTTCCAATGCTTTACAGAATAAAAAAGGCAATCTTGAACCCTTCGGGAAAACGCTTTCGGGCGTAAAAATTCCTTTCCAAAAAACAACTATTTTGACGTTCAGAAACCCAAAAGGAAAAATGGTGAAGATGGGGGTTTTTTCGGTGGTTTTACCCTCCAATAAAAAGGATTTCGTTTGGTATGGCGACTTTTTTGAATCGGCTCAAAAAGCCTACGAAATATTGAAGCCTCAATGTGATTTCGTGATAGCAATCACGCATCTGAACAAAGCGGATGATGCAAAATTAGCAGAAATGTTACCCGAAGTGAAACTCATCATGGGTGGACACGACCACGATAATATGATTCAAAAAGTTGGAAATGTAATAATCGCCAAAGCGGATGCCAATGCCAAAACCGCCTATATTCACGACATTGTTTTTAATACCGAGACAAAAAATATACTGATTAACAGCGACTTACGGAAAATAGACGAATCAATTCCGATGGATTCTGCCGTGGCGATGGTCGTGAAAAAATGGGATGATATTATGGATGTTGCCCTCAAAAAAGTGGGGATGGACAAGAATGATGCGGTAACTCAACTCAGCGAAAAATTAGATGGACGGGAGACCTCCATGCGAAACTCTCATACCAATTTAGGAGATTTAATTGCTAAATCCATGACGGCATCTGCCTCAAAACCAGTGGATTGTACGATTTTCAATAGTGGTTCAGTAAGAATAGATGACCAATTATCGGGCAAAATTACTCAATTAGATATCATGCGAGTTTTGCCTTTTGGCGGAAAGATTGTAGAAGTTTCGTTGAAAGGGAGATTGTTAGAAAGAATCTTGGAAACGGGAATAAAAAATAAGGGAAACGGAGGTTTTTTGCAATGGGATAAAATCACGCATGACGAAACCAAAAATGAGTGGTTTATCAGTGGGAAATTATTAGATGTAAATCAGGATTATTACATTTCAATCCCAAAATTTATGATGGAAGGAAAGGAAACGAATTTTGGGTTTTTAACATCACAAAATCCTGATATACTGAAAATGAATGAATCTGACGAAAAAGATTTGAGTGATATTAGAAATGATGTAAGGAAGGTTTTGATTGCTTATTTGAAAAGTAGGTAATAAAAAGAGCGAATAAATTGGAGTTTAAGCTCCAACTATTCGCTCTTCATTTCTTTAAATTGATAGTCGATTGCTCGAAGCCGACTGCCAAAAACTATCTCTTCTTTTTCATAACCGCTGGAACAACCACTGGAATCTTAGCGGTGTAGTCGGCAATTCCTTTTTCGATAGCGGGTTTGAGATTAGCAAAACCTGAGTCTGTTCCACCCATTGCAAGAGCTTTTTGTGCTAATTGCAACGCTTCTGCATAGTTGCCCAACTTGCTCATAATCTGTGCCTTAGACCATAAGTTTCTAAAATTTTCTCCCCCTGCAATTGACGAATTAGCCAATTTTGAAGCCTGCTCTAATCTACCCTTTCCAGACATATAATCTGCCATAGTGCGCATATTATTACCATAATCCGTTGATGCTTTGTTGATAGCCGCCTCAATCATTTTAGTGGTCTCAATCATGATTGGAGCAACAATTTTCTTGTCCGACCAATAGATGTTCATATTGGCAGTGCTGTCTGACAAATCAGTAAAGTCAATCGTAAATGCTTCTGTTTTTGGTATTGAAACGGGCTTAACCATTATTCTTAAAACATCTTTATCCTTAGCATAAGTTTGTTCTTGGGCGGTGAGGTCTTTGTTGAAAATCAACGTCCAGTCTCCCGCCGTTGGGATTGAGAAAATAGCATAACTACCAGCCGCCAATTTCTGACCACCCACCATGACATCGTTAGAAATCGTGATTACATTTGTAGCATTGGCACCCGTTCTCCAAACTTTATCATACGCCACAACATTTCCAAATACATCACGTCCACGAAGCAATGGGCGAGAATACTTTACCGAAACATCAGTAGTACCAATCACCTGCGAAACCGAAGCACCTGGACTTGGTTGTGGCAAACGAATCTGGGAAGTTGCCGAAAGAGAAAAACCCATAAAAAGGGCAAGGAATAATTTTTTCATTGTTGTTTTGTTTGTTAAATTGTGAATATAATTTTTTGGGGTTAGGTCTTACAGGATAGTGATTACTAAAACCTATTTCCAAGTCCTCAATTCAACAAATTTAACAGTATATCTTCAAATTGTAATAAATGACCCATTATTCGAGACAAATTTGTATTTTTGTATTAGCAACCTAAAGACATTATGCACAGAAATACTTTACTCAATCTATTAGAAAATCACCATCCCACAGACCCACAAGAAATTCTCTTTACTGAACAAATTACTACTTTTATACATGAAAATCTTGATTGTTTTGAACGGACTCTCTTGATTGGACACGTTACGGGTTCGGCTTGGATTATGGACAAATCTCAGCAATTTACGCTCTTGACGCATCATCGAAAATTAGAAAGATGGTTTCAAACGGGTGGGCATTGCGATGGTGATTCGGATGTGTTAAATGTTGCTTTGAAAGAAGCCCAAGAAGAAACTGGACTATTCAATATTCAGACAATTAGTCCTACCATTTTTGACATTGATATTCACGAAATACCCGAGCGAAAGGGCATACCCGCACACCTGCATTATGACGTAAGGTTTTTGTTTGAAGCCGACATCAACGAAATCTTCAATATTTCTTCCGAATCAACCGATTTGGCTTGGGTAGCTCTTTCGGAGGTGTCAAAATTGAATAACAGTGAGTCGATTATGAGAATGGTTCGCAAGGTGAATTAAAATTATCAATATGTAATGCTTTTAAAGGCATAAACGTTACTTTTGTAATCAACATTAACACTGCGATAGATTATAACTTACCTCCAACTAACATGAAAAAATTCCTATTCATTACGTTACTTTTCTTTTCTTTTTCCGCTTTTTCCCAAAAAAATACGTTAGACGTTTATGCCGAACCTTCAGATGTAAAACACCGCTTTTATGTTGGTGCCGTTTTTCCACTGCGGATGGATGCTGGTTACGAGTTCCAATATAAACGCTTGCAAATTGGGGTTTTTGTGGGTTTCACACCGAAGAAATTTCAGAATTTAGTGTTTGAAATATTAGAAAAAATCAAACCTGAATACGTTAGTGAAATTAACTATCTGAGGGCAGTAGCCGTTCCCAAAGTACAATTTGGAGGAGAGTTAAAATTTGATATTGGCAAGGGTTGGTCGTTAGGTGGCACAGCCCAAACCTTCAATGCTACACTAACCGACACACCCAAAAACATTGTAGCGGGAATTTTACCCGAAAATGCCATTTTTGTCAATGGATTTGTGGATAATAGCCCTAATCCAGAAATAAAAAATGCTTACACTAATAAAATTGTGGATGCTTATATGAATTCTATCATTGCGGGACCCGTTCTCGAAAAAACGCTTTGGCTCAATACCCAAGAAACTATTTTTATTCGGGCAAAAGCATCATATTGGTTGTTGATTTTAAAAGAAAATGACCTACTTACCAAAGATTTTACCACAACAGAACAAGTGGGCTTAGATGCTTTTAAGCCTCTCTTCTTGAACAAATTAGAAAAAATTTCCTCGAAACTCCAAGCCCCAAGTTTTGGCTTAGAAGTGGGATTTGCGTTTTAACAATAAATTATGAATTGTGAGTTGTGAATTATGAGAGTACAATAACTCATAATTCACAAATCATACATAATTCTTACAAATCCCCTAATTGGGGGCGGAGAATAATTTCTTCCAAAACCGTGGTGCTTGGCAAATTATAAGCTGTCCAAATCACTTGGGCTACGTCGTCAGATGCCATAAATCTTTCCGCTGGGATTTCCACACCCGCCCACGAGTCCGTCAGTGTTGCCCCTGGCAGGATACTTGTAACACGCACATGATGAGGCTTCATTTCTTCTCTCAGCACTTTACTCATGCCCAACATCGCAAATTTGGAGATACAATAAGAACCACCATTTGTGTATGCCGTAATACTTGCCGTTGAACAAATGTTGAAAATATGCCCCTCTTTGCGTTGCATCATATCGCCTACCAGTCCACGTGTAAGATGATAGGCACTGTACAAATTAGTTTCAATCATGGCTTCCAAGGCACCATCGGGTTCATTGTTAATTTGCCCTGGCAAGAAGAACCCCGTGTTATTCACCAAAATATCCACGTGGTCAGTGGTACGTTTTACAAAGTTGGCAAAGTCCATAACTTCTTGTTTTTGGGATAAATCAGCTTGGAAAAAATGAACGTTTTCTGGAAACGAATCATCATTATTTCGTGCCGAGGTGATAACGGTGAAGCCCTCATTGGCAAATTTATCAACGATGGCTCTGCCAATACCTTTTGTGCCACCCGTTACTACTATCGTTTTGTTCATTATCTTTGTATTATTAGTAATTATTCTTTTTGGAAACGGACACAAATATCTCATAATTCATACCTCATAACTAATAACTATGTCAAAAATAGGTAAATATTTTATTTTTTTAGGAAAACTTTTTACGAACAGAGAAAAGTTTAAAGTCTATTTCTCCTTAGTTTTCGACGAAGCCGTTTTGATTGGAATTGGCTCATTACTCATCGTATCCATCGTATCCTTTTTTTTGGGGGCGGTTACTTGCGTGCAGACGGCAGCCAACTTAGATAATCCCTTCGTACCGAATTATATTATTAGTCTCATCGTGCGGGATTCCACTATTTTGGAATTTGCCCCTACCATCACGGGCATTGTTTTGGCAGGAAAAGTGGGATCAAACATCGCTGGGGAATTAGGAACAATGCGTATTACCGAGCAAATTGATGCCTTGGAGGTGATGGGAATTAACTCAACCTCCTATTTAGTTTTACCCAAAATAATTGCTGCCATTGTGGTTTTTCCGATGTTGGTAACATTGGCGGCATTCCTCGCTATCTGGGGTGGATATCTGGCGGGTTGGCTCACGGGGGCAATTGCTCCACAAGAGTATATTCAAGGATTGCAGTATGAATTTAAATCTTTCAATGTAACTTTTGCCTTGATTAAATCCGTATTTTTTGCTTTTCTAATTGTTACTATTTCTTCTTTTCAAGGCTATTTCACCAGTGGTGGAGCATTGGAAGTAGGTCAAGCAAGTACGGCAGCCGTAACCAATAGTTGCATCGCTGTTTTGATTGCAGATTATTTATTAGCACAGTTGTTGGTAACGGGTTAGAATAGTTTAAATAGTTAGAGAAGTTAAAGAGTTGCTCACAAATACAACTCTTTAATTTCTCCAACTATTTAATTCATGTAACTTAGTAAAATAACCGCCTCCATCGCCTCTTTTACATCATGCACTCTTAAAATATTTGCCCCTTTCATCAAAGCAACGGTATTCAAAACCGTAGTGCCGTTAAGTGAATCATTGGGTGAAATATTTAACTTTCGCCAAATCATTGATTTCCTCGAAACTCCTACTAATATGGGACAATCCAAAAGTCTAAAATCTTCCAAATGATTCAAAAGTACGTAGTTTTGGTCAGCAGTTTTGGCGAAACCAAAGCCTAAATCTATAATAATATCCTTTTGTCCTAATTGCCTTAAACGATAAATTTTCTTCTGTAATTCATCCATCACATCAGTTACTAAGTCTTGATATTCAGTTAGTTGCGTCATGGTTTCGGGTGTTCCTCGGCTGTGCATCAATACGTAAGGAACGTTTAAACTGACAACGGTTTCAAACATTTTATCATCCAAATCCCCACCCGAAACATCATTGACCATCACCGCACCCGCCTTCACACATTCCGAGGCAATCGAAGCCCGAAAAGTATCAATCGAAATCAGGGCTTCGGGAAAATTATGGATAATTCCTTCCACAACGGGCAATACTCTTTTCAATTCCTCTTCTTCACTTACGGGGCTTGCTCCTGGGCGAGTAGAGTGTCCGCCAATATCTAAAAAAGTTACTCCTGCCGAAAGCATTTTTTCTGCTTGAACCAGTACTTTCGATAAATCTGTAAATCGACTTCCTTCATAAAAGGAATCGGGGGTAATGTTCAAAATTCCCATAAGTTTGGGACTCGAGAGGTCGAAGAGTTTGCCTTTTGTATTAATGAGCATTTTAGATTGTTTATTGGAAATTGGTTAATGATTATTTAGAAACTGGTTAAGCAAATTTTTTTAATTTGATTTTAATAGATTTGAAAACTCGCCTTGTATAAGGTATTTTTACAAAACTATTCAAAATTCTGTAAAGTCAGACACATCATTTGAAAGGAAATTGTTTAAAATTTGTATCAACCAATTTTCAATAACCAAAAACCAAAATGGGACTTTTAAACGCATTGATGGGCAATTCTTCGGAGGTATCGCCCGATAAAATAGCCAACGAATTTGAACCAATCTTGATTCAAGGCGAAACCATTATCAAGTCTTTTAAATTGATTCGGGATATGTTTGTTTTTACGAACAAAAGATTGATACTCGTTGATAAACAAGGACTTACAGGCTCGAAGGTCGATTTTATGACCATTCCCTACAAGTCCATTAATTACTTTTCAAAACGCAGTGCCTCCATTCTTGATCTCGATGCCGAGATTCTGATTTGGATAAAAGGCTCTGAAAGCCCCATTCAAAAAGATTTCAGAAAAGGCGAAAATATCAATGATGTATATAAAACATTGAGTGAATTTGTGTTGAATTAAAAACAATGACTAAAACAGAAACAGAATACCGACAAATAATCACGATTTGTAAATCCTTATTTGTTAAGAAAAATAAGGACTACGGCACTTCTTGGCGGATTTTACGATTGCCCAGTTTGACCGACCAGATTTTTATCAAAGCCCAACGCATTCGTTCAATTCAGGAAAAAGGCGTTCAGAAAATTGAAGACGGCATCGAAAGCGAGTTCATTGGCATCATCAATTATTGTGTGATTGCCTTGATTCAGAAAAAATTAGAAAATTCTGATAAAACTGAGTTTTCGGAACAAGAATTGAATGATTTATACGATGAACAAATCGAAGAGACGCTAAGTTTACAAAAAGATAAAAACCATGACTACGGCGAGGCTTGGCGTGATATGCGGGTCAGTTCAATGACGGATTTGATACTAATGAAAATTTTCAGAACCAAGCAAATTGAAGATAATCAAGGAGTTACGTTAGTTTCGGAAGGCGTAGAAGCCAATTATCAGGATATGCTGAACTATGCGGTTTTTTGTATGATTTTGATGAAATTCTAGCGATATTTTTTAGCAAAATTTGACAATTTTTCAAAAAGTTGTCAAATCTAAATTTTTCATATAGTTTCTTTAACTTTTCATTAACAATCCTTTAAAACACAACAAATTACTTTTATAAAATACTTAAAACATCACGATCAAATTATGAAATTTATTGCTCATTTCTCCAGAATTTTTGTTGGCGTAATCTTTATTTTTTCTGGGCTAATCAAGCTCAACGACCCCGTGGGAACAGAAATTAAACTTGAAGAATACTTCGATGTCTTCGCTACTGATTTTCCTGCCATGACGGAATTTTGGCACTTTTGGGTTCCTTATGCCTTGTACCTTTCCATCTTTTTGTGTGCTTTAGAATTGGTGTTGGGCGTGTGTCTGTTGGTTCAATACAAGCTCAAAACCGCTTCGTGGATATTGTTAGCAACCGTTATTTTCTTTGGTTTCTTAACTTTTTATTCTGCCTATTTCAATAAAGTAACCGACTGCGGATGTTTCGGCGAAACTATCAAATTGAAACCTTGGACATCCTTCTCGAAAGATATGGTTCTCTTGTTTTTCATCTTGATTATCCTTTGGCAGCGGAATATTTTTGCCGATAAAAAAACGGGGATGATTGTGGGAATGTCCATTATTTTCTGTGCATTTTTAGCGATTTATGCGGTGAAATTCAACCCTCCTTACGATGGTCTTCCGTATGCAGTTGGGCAGGATATTCAAAGAAATATGAAGCCTTCCGAGCCTTTGCAGTTTATGTATAAATATGAAAAAGACGGCAAAATCCTTGATTTGAAGGAAATGCCGACTGATACGACCTAT
Source organism: Cytophagales bacterium (assembly GCA_038230735.1). Classification (GTDB taxonomy): domain Bacteria; phylum Bacteroidota; class Bacteroidia; order Cytophagales; family Spirosomataceae; genus Arcicella. Next base: position 2,893 of record JBBRMR010000021.1, on the reverse strand, counting down.
AAATTCAAGGAAATGATAACCCTGAACGCTGACGAAGCAAAGGCGAAAATTACGGATTATAACGTCTGGAAAGATGGCGATTCGACAGATTATAAAGCGGAAAGTTTCATGGGCAAAAAGTTAATGATTATCGTTCCCGTCATAGAAAAAGCCAGTACGGACGATATGGATAAAATTCGTAGCTTAACCAAAAGCCTTGAAGGTTCAGACATCAAAGTATGGCTTGTGAGCGGCTCAACCGAAGAAGCAGTCAATAATTTTCGACATGAAAATCAGTTAGCATTTCCTTCATTAAGTGCTGATACTAAGGTTTTGAAAACCATTGGGCGTTCAAATCCTTCGCTTTGGTTATTGCAAGATGGCATTGTGAAAGGGAAATGGGCTCATGCAGATGCTCCAAATAAAGAAGAAATAATGAGTAAGTTTTAGGTTAAAAGTTCACTAATTTTCATTTAACCCCTAACACCTCAAAAATAAATGAAAAATATTTTCCTAATCGGTATGCCTTCATCTGGCAAGAGTACGCTGGGTCGGCAACTCGCCAAACGCCTTGGTTATCAGTTTATTGATATGGATGAACTGATTGTGAATCAAGAATTATCGACTATTGCCGAGATTTTTAAATATAAAGGAGAAGATTATTTTCGTAAGGTTGAAAGCAAGATTTTGAGGGGAATCAAGCCCAATCAAAAATTACTCGTTGCTACGGGCGGTGGTGTGCCTTGCTTTTTTGATAATATAGATTTCATCAAAGCCAATGGTACAAGTATTTTCCTGAACGTTCAACCCGAAGATTTACTGAAAAGAATCCAAAAATCAGAAGGGAATAATCGTCCTTTGATTGATAAAAAAAAGACTAATGAAGTGTTATTGAATGAATTGCGAGAGAGGCATGAAAATCGCTTGAAATTTTACGAACAGGCTGATATTCAGATAGATGGAAGCATTGAGGTGGAACAGATTCTTTGGCTTTTGGAGGAAATTGGATTGTAAAAGACCTATAAGGATTTTGAATCCTTATAGGTCTAAATATTTAGAAAAACACCCCAAAACTAACCACTCCTTTCACATAACTATTATTAATTTTGGCAGAAGCAAAATCCGTACTACTTGCCAAACGATAAGGTGTAACCGACTGTTGTGTACTTCCATACAAGCCCGTCAAATCCACATAAAAGGCATTTGTTCTATAACCGATACCCGCAGAATACATCATTTGCGAACGATTGATGGTGTTTGTCCTATCAAAATTAGAACTGTATGGATTCTGATAATAACTTACGCCTCCTCTTAAACTCATCATGCCGATACGATATTCACCGCCTACTTTAAGATTCAAAACGTTATTATAGAACAACTTAATATTATCATTTCCATTCGCCAAATCATCTTGAATTGGCGAATCATTTACAGTCGTACTCAAATTCATTCCTCGATAAGCCACGTATTCAACATCAGCAGAAAGAAAGCCTTTTTTCTTGAAAAATACTGCCGCTCCTCCACTCACTTTAAAAGGAGTACGAATTTGATAATTATCATCATAAGTAGTCGTAGAAAGTCTTGGAATACTGGTAATATAATAATTTTTATCCGCCTTTTGCGTGATTTTATACCCAATTCCTGTCAATCTATTCAAAATGGCATTATCAGGAGTTTTACCTAAATCTACCCCTTTTGCAGGATCCACATTCACATTAACAGATGTTGATGAACTTTCGTCCACATCATACCACGTAGGCGTAACCACCGTCAAACCCAATCTTACTACATCACTTGGCTTATAAATTGCTCCCAATGTCAAATTGAAACCACTACCGCTGGCAGTCAATAATCGTGTTTCTGAGAAGCCTTTGATTTCTTGGTAAGTTTGATAATTCTCCGTGAAAGTTTTAACGGTTTCATAACGATAACTTGGCAAACCAATATTACCGCCAATATAAAAATGCTCATTCGCAGTGCCACCATAAGCCAAAGTCCACTGGCTTACTCGCCCCGTTGATTGAAAATCAAAAGCCTGATTTACCTTTGCATTTGGTTCAGTGCCAATAAAAGGTGTATTAGTATTATTAACGGCATTAATCAAATATCCCCAATAATAAAGTGGGGCAGAACCTGAAAAGTTATTAGGTCCATTATTGTTTAATTCATTCAACAAACTACTTTGGGTAATATCACCATTTTTTGTCTGTCGGTTCACAGATTCCGCATAACTATCTGTTATTGAACTTGTTGCTCCATTTCCTGCAAACTGAACATTATTATAAAGTGTATTTTGGCGTGAATAGGAAATGCCAAAAGACCCTCTCCAACCGTCTTTAAAACGTGGTTCTGCACCTGCAAAAATTACCCCAATGTTGGCAATATTAAAATTATTAACGTTGGCATTGGTAGTTTTTCCAGGCTCAACGGCATATACTGAACTATTGCTCGTGCTTTGATAACCAGGCGTGAAACTAAATTCTGAACGGGTATAAAAACCTAAACCAGCGGGGTTGCCCGATGCTGAACTAACGTCTGCCCCCAAAGCAGAATGATTGCCCCCAATTGCCTGAAAACGTGCCGTACCCGTTGAAGTGGGCGATGAATATAGTTTAATCAATGCCTCATAACTATTGTCTTGGGCAAAGAGATTGGTTGAAAATAAAGCTAAAAAAATAGCGAATAAACGAATGAGCATTTTCATTATGTATGGATTTTTGGATAAAAAGGTTTCTATAAAATATTAGATGCGGAGTGTTTCGTAAAGTTAAAACGCAATGCAAAATAATTCATAAATTTGGTTCTCTGACAGTTTTTGTGGATTCAGCAAGATATAGCTAAAACCCTTAATTTTAAGTTTTCAAAATTAGTCATTCCAAAAGCCGTTCTTCGGACACTTCTTATGAGGTTATTG
>JBBRMR010000020.1:0-68578 GCA_038230735.1 Cytophagales bacterium | reverse complement strand
GCCCTCATTGGCGAAGACTGGCGAAAGGTCTATCAAGAAGCCATGACGAGTGATTATCGTTTTTTAAGTTATGGCGATTCGTCCTTGCTGTTGCCGTGATATTAGTGAAAACAGTTCTCCGCTTGAATTAATAATTAATAAGGAATAATTGATAGTTTTGTAATACGCTTTTATGCCTGAAATCGTTACAATTTGAAAATAACTATTAACTATTCTCTATTAATTATTCACTGAAACTATGCAGCCATTAGCCGAAAGAATGCGTCCAGAAACGCTTGATGACTATGTTGGTCAGCAACATTTAGTTGGAGCAAAGGCAGTTTTGCGACGGGCAATTGAGGCTGGTCGAGTACCTTCATTTATCCTTTGGGGACCTCCTGGTGTTGGAAAAACTACGTTGGCGAGCATCATTGCAAAGGCTTTAAAACGCCCATTTTATGCACTTTCTGCCATCAATGCGGGGGTAAAAGATATCCGAGAAACCATTGATTCTGCCAAAAAGAATCAATTTTTCGATTCCCCCTCTCCCATTCTCTTTATTGACGAAATTCACCGTTTTTCAAAATCTCAACAAGATTCTTTATTGGGGGCAGTCGAAAAAGGCGTGGTAACTTTAATCGGGGCAACTACCGAAAACCCTTCATTCGAGGTTATCTCAGCCCTTTTGTCTCGCTGTCAGGTATATGTTTTAAAATCTTTAACGAAAGATGAACTGATATTTTTGGTAAATCAAGCATTGGCAAAAGATGTTTTTTTGAGGAAAAGGAATATCATCATAAAGGAATACGATGCCATGCTTCAATTTTCGGGCGGAGACGGGCGGAAGTTGTATAATATTTTAGAATTGGTAACAACGTTTAATGATGGTGAAAATGTTTTAGAAATTACTAATGAAATGGTGGTTGATAAATTACAACAACACATTGCAATTTATGACAAAGATGGGGAACAACATTACGATATTATCTCGGCTTTCATCAAATCCATCCGTGGCTCCGACCCCGATGCCGCCATTTATTGGCTCGCCCGCATGATTGAAGGCGGCGAAGACATCGAATTTATCGGCAGACGAATGATTATTTTAGCTTCGGAAGATATTGGACTCGCCAATCCGAACGCCCTGTTGATGGCAAATACCTGTTTTCAAGCCATTAGAGCCGTTGGTTTGCCCGAAGCTCGCATTATTCTTTCCCAAACGGTCATTTATTTAGCCACTTCTGCCAAAAGTAATTCCGCTTATTTGGCAATCGACAACGCCTTAGCCTTAGTCCGCCAAACGGGAAATTTGCCCGTACCTTTGCACCTCCGCAACGCCCCTACGAAGTTAATGAAGGAATTAGATTACGGCAAAGGCTACAAATACGCCCATAATTACGAAGGCAATTATGTAGAACAACAATTTTTACCCGATGAAGTTAAAGACAAAATTTTCTTTGAGCCACAGGATAATTTGGCGGAAAGGAAGATTCGGGAAGGGATGAAAAAGGGGTAATTTAGTTATTTGAAGTTAGTTATTGGGCATTATTGATTGGTTTCAAATATTTATATAAGCAACAATCTCTGAACTATTGATTGTAACAAATAACAAGTAAATACACATTATAAAATAGTTTATGGTTAATGAGTATAAAGTTTATGAGTGTAAACCGCTGAAAATCAAATTGATATAGGGATGTTTTTCTCATAAACTTACAAACTTAATACTCATTAACTACTTAACTAATCCCATCTTCTTATATTTGAGTAAAAATTAATTTCCCCATGAAAAAAACATTATTTTTCCTTCTTTTTCCAATATTCATTTTTGCCCAAGCACCACCCAAAGATTCGCTTCATTGGCGACCAGCGTATCATTTTACGCCCCCAAAAAACTGGATAAATGACCCGAATGGATTGGTTTATCATCAGGGAGAATATCACCTTTTTTATCAGCATAATCCCTACGAAAATAAATGGGGACACATGAGCTGGGGACACGCTGTAAGCAAAAATTTGGTCGATTGGGAGCATCTACCCGTTGCCATCTTAGAGGATTCAGTTTGGATTTTTTCGGGAAGTGCCGTGGTTGATAAAAACAATTCGAGTGGCTTTCAGCAAGGCTCTGAACCTTGTATGGTTGCCCTCTACACTGCCGACTATCACGATGGAAAAAAGGAGGCTCAATATTTGGCATATTCCAATGACCGAGGACGTACTTGGACGAAATATGCGGGTAATCCAGTGATAGATTTACAGATGACCGACTTCCGTGACCCACACGTTTTTTGGTACGAAAAAACGCAGAAATGGGTAATGTCTGCTGTGTTCCCAAAGGAATTTAAGGTGGTATTTTTTACCTCTAAAAACCTAAAAGAATGGACTCGGGCGGGAGAATTTGGCAATCAAGGTGAGATGCGAAAAATATGGGAATGTCCAGCTTTAATTGAAGTAGCAGTTGATGGTAACTTGCAGAATACCAAATGGTTGCTATTTAATTCAACCAATGGACCAGTCAACGATTTTACGGGTATGCAATATTTTATTGGTGATTTTGATGGTACAACTTTCAAAAATGATAATTCTCCCGAAACAAAACTATACGTTGATTTTGGCAAGGATTTTTACGCTGCCATTCCTTATACGGATGCACCTGATAATCAGAAAATCTTATTGGGTTGGATGTCGAGTTGGCAATATGCTGATGCCGTGCCAACATTTCCTTGGAAAGGACAAATGAATGCACCAAGAAGCCTATCTTTAAGTAATACTCCCGAAGGTTTACGCTTATTTCAACAGCCAATTCCGATGTTGAAAGCGAAGAAAGATTATCAGGTTTTTGAGAAAAATAATTTTAAACTTTCCAAAGATAAACAAATTAGTGGCTCAAGTATTTTTGCCAAAAATTCTTATATGGTAGAAGTAGAATTTGAAGTAAAATCATCCAAAAATTTTGGGGTAAAAATCGCTCAATTAAAAGATAAAAAAAACGATAAAAAGTTTGTGCAAGAAACCATTGTGGGTTACAACGTTCAAAAACAACAACTATATTTAGATCGAAGAAAATCGGGTAAAATTATTCAAGAAAACTTTGCTTCGGTGGAAGTTGCCGATATGAAAATGCAAGGCAAAACGGTAAAAATGAAGATATTGGTCGATAAAACATCCGTTGAAGTGTTCGGAAATGATGGACGAGTAAGCATTAGCGATTTGATTTTCCCCGAAAAAAATGCCAATATATTTTCTCTTTTTACCAATGGTGGAAAGGTGAAAGTGAAGTTTTTGAAAATTTCAGATTTAGGGAATTAGAGAATAACTACAATTGTCTGAATTTGGATTCGTCAGATTTTTTGGATTTTAGGATTCTATGCACTCCATAATCCTAAAATCCACTAATCTGACGAATCCAAATTCAGAAATTATTGAATATTATATTTTTCAGATACCCCACTTTTATTAAATCTTAACCCCCATAATTCCATCGGGAGAATCATAAAAAGTCATGTGACCTGTTTTCTTTGAAACTTCTGCCCACGTTAAATTCTCAAAAGTCATACCAATTACGCCGCAAGTGGGCATGGAGCCGATTTCTTCGTGGGTAAGGAATTCGGCAAAATAACTAATGCTTGGATTATGTCCAACAATCATCACCGAATCCAAGCCTTCTGAAAGTCCATTGACTGCCTCTAAATAATGCTTGGGTGAACTTTCATAAAGCGATTCTAATACGGTAACTTTCTGATTATCAATCCCTAACTGTTCACAAAATACTTGGGCAGTCATTTGAGTACGCTCGGCATTAGAAGTAAGAATCAAATCTATGCCTTGCATTTTGCTGGCAAGGTGTTTACCCATACGGGCAGCATCAATCATACCATTGGGGATGAGTGGACGTAATAAATCGGGACTAACCGACTCGGAAGCCTTGGCGTGGCGGACTAAATATAAGGTCTTTGTCATGTATTAATTGTTATTGTATTTCTACTAACTAAAAAACTACTTCACCACTGTACCCAATTCCATTGAAATTTGTTTCTCCACTTCCTTCGCTTGCATAAACATTTCTAAGAGACGATGTTGTTCTTCGGCATCTTTGGTTTGGGAAATTTGTTTCATCAAATCCTTCATCATCAACTCGTTGTAGCTCTTTTTTAATCGTAAAATATTTTGAAAAGCCAAGTCTGCTAACTTCTGTAATTCGGTTGGAACAAAGATTTCGTGCTTTACCCATTGGTCAGAAAGGCTGTATCTTTCACTGGATAAATTAATCGCTTCTTGCTGAATTTCTGAAATCTCATGTCCCATAAAATGCTGTCCATTTGGCACAGTTCCCTTCACAAATTGTTCTCTAAAAATCGTCAAAATTTGTTGATAAATAGGAGTAGCAAAATTCATTCCATCAATCTCCGTAAGGATATATTGCGTCAAAGTAACCCCTGGCGCAACGCCTGGATCAACATCTTTTGTGCCATGATTTATCAACAGTCTTATACATTCCTGTTCCTGTAAACCCATACCCACAAGCGTAGTACGGGGGGCTTCCATGGGTGAAATCGGAAGTTCTTCGTAGGTGGAATTTCCTCCTACTTGCCCTCCATATTCAGAAAAATTATCATCTTCCGAAAAACTCGGCATATCATCAAAATTGACGTTTGGAGCGTTTTGAGAAGGTTTACTAAGCGTTACGCCCTTCGGTAAATCATTCTGCAAACGTTGGCGATTTTGTTCTCTTTCTCGGTCTTTATCCTTCTGTCTGCCTCTTTCAATGGTGATTTTATTGCTTTCCGAAATCAATAATTGTTCATCAATCTGCATTAAATTGGCAGTTTTCTGAAAAAATACGGAGCGTTTTATCGAATCAGGAATCTTGGAAATACTTCCCACCATATCCTTGATTAACTCTGCTCTTTTGAAAGGATCATCACCCGCTTCTTTGAGGGCAAGTTCGGCTTTGAAAGTAATAAAATCGGATGCGTAGATTTTGATATGTTCGATAAATGCCTCAGAACCAATCTTCTGCACATAACTATCAGGGTCTTCTCCTTCGGGAAAAACGACTAATTTTACATTTAGTCCTTCTTCCAAAATCATATCCATTCCCCGCAACGATGCCTTGATACCCGCAGAGTCACCATCGTAGAGTACCGTAATATTTTGGGTAAAACGTCCAATCAAACGAATTTGCTCAACCGTCAGCGATGTTCCCGACGATGCCACCACGTTTTCAATGCCCGCTTGATGCAGCGAAATCACATCCGTATAGCCTTCCACCAAATAACAAACGTCTAATGTTCGGATAGAATTTTTAGCCTGAAAAATCCCGTAAAGCACATTCGATTTATGATAAACCTCCGTCTCGGGCGAATTGAGATATTTTGCTTGGGATTTATCGGCTTTCAAAATTCTCGCCCCAAAAGCAATCACCTTGCCCGCAACGCTGTGGATGGGGAAAGTTACACGGTTACGGAAGCGGTCAAAAGATTTTGTATTTTCTGCCGACTGCCGACTGCCGACTGCTGATTGCTCGTTTTCTTTTACTATCGTTAATCCTGCCTTTTCCAAAACCTCCAAACTGTACCCATTTTTGATAGCTTCTTTCGTGAAAGCATCCCAACCTTCGAGGCTATATCCTAATTCAAAAGTATTAATGGTTTTGTCGGAAAAGCCCCTTTCTTTAAAGTAAGGATAACCGATAGATTGTCCTTCTTGATGCTTGAAGAGGTTATTTTGGTAATAGTTTTTGGCGTAATTGAGTACAATCAAGAGACTTTCTCGTTCATTTTGAGCGAGTTGTTGCTCATCGGTCATAACGGTTTCTTGAATTTCGATACCGTATTTTTTTGCCAAATGTCGGAGGGCTTCACCGTAGCCCAAGCCCTCAATATCCATGATGAAACGGATAGAATCGCCCGCTTTTCCACAACCAAAACATTTATAAATACCCTTGGCTGGCGAAACCGAAAATGACGGTGATTTTTCCCCATGAAACGGACAGCACGCCCAAAGATTTGCCCCCTTTTTTTTCAGGGACACATAGTCGCCAATGACATCGGCAATGTCTGCACTTTGTTTAATACGGTCTATGGTTTGTGGGTCTATTCGCATATCTCGATGTTCGGATTTTGTTCAAATTTACGTTTTTAATTCGTAATTATTGCTTTACCTTTGGTGGTGATTTTAATAAACCTATAAGGTTTTTGAAACCTTACAGGTTTGAGTCCAATTGCTAATGTTCCCATATAAGCCCAACAATTTATGAAAAAATTAAAAATTCTTTTTATTTTATTTTTACTGATAAATATTACTCAAAAATCTAATTCTCAATCAGTTAGCTATTATCCTTTTAATAGTCAGTTGTCCATTGCCACTAATCCTACCAAAGTTATTTGGATGGATTTTCGTTTTCAAATGAATTCTTTTCTTTCTTCCTTAAATACTGAACCCGCTCTAATGTTTAATTTGGCGTATACTGGCAATGCAAATTTCTACGCTGGAGTGGGAACAAACTTGGGAATTGTGGGAGCGATTGCCGACAACAGAAGATTAATTAACGGATATTTTGGAAGTTTTGGGGTACGTGCCTATCCTTTTAAAGAAGCCCAAAAAATTAGTATTAATTTTGAATTAGGACCTTACGTGCAGTATGATGGTGCGGCGGGACAATTCAGAGCATGGTTGGGGGTAGGTTATCATTTTGGCGGAAAAAATAATTGAAAGTTTGTGTTACTTATTGATAATCATGGCGTTAGAAGTATATAAAGGCTAATTACCTAACCATTATTTACTGTATCTCTTTGCTAAAAATAATTTATGGACCTCCTTACTTCACGGTTTGGAGGTTTTTTTTACGCACTTGGCTCAATCATTATCACTTCCTCTTTCTCCACAATCACCTGCCCATCTCCCAAATCACGGGTTTTTCGAACAAATTTTTTGGGCGTAACAATCACGGGACAAAGCGTGTCGTTTTTTCTTTTGGAATAAAAAGCCGCTAAACCTGCCGCCCGTTCAATCACCGTTACGGGAAAATTCTTCCCCGCCTGTTTACGTATTACCACGTGCGAACCCGCCACATCACGGGCGTGAAGCCAAAGATCATCTTTTCGGGCGTAACGCTGCGTGAGGAGGTCATTATTTTTGGCATTTCTACCGACCAAAATCTCATAGCCTTCAAAACGATAATATTTGAATAAATCCTGAACGGTATCTAAGGCTTTTGGCACGGCTTCCAAAGAATTAGCCTTCTGATATTTTCTAAATTCCTTTAAGGTTTCTATCTTTTCAATCGTTCCAATTTGCTGGTCAATGTCGGCTAAATCCTGCTCTTTGGCTTCGATATTTTCCATCAATTTCTGAATTTCTATCTTCTCATTCTTTGATTTTCGGTAATAATTTTCCGCATTTTTTTGGGGTGATAAATCCTTTTTTAGTCTGATTTTCAAAGTTTTATCTCGATAAAAATCATATAATTCAATCACCTCCGTTCTTTCTGGAATCTCATAAAGATTTGCCATGATAATATTGGCAATTTCATCGTGTTTTACGCCCGAATCCAAACCCATAAATTGCTGATTATTCTTTTCGATATACGTGAGTGTACGGGCTTTTTTCTTTAAAAGAGATTTAATCAAAATGCCTTTTTCTTTATCAAAAACGTTGAGTTTAGTATAGGCATAATAAAAATTGTTGCTCGCTTCAAGGGGATTATCAAAGGTTTTTTGGGTTTCTCCGCCTTCTTTTATCAAGGATAAAACAGGCTGAAAGTCAAATGTTTTTAGGTAAAAAATAGGGTTATTTAATTGCATTAAAATTGCTTGAATATCTTGCCAAGTGATGCTGGGAAGGCTTTGTAAATATTGCGTAATTTCTTTGCCAAAAGTAGGAAAAATGGCTTTCCAACCTTTTTCCAAGAAAGCATTTTCTGATTGGTCAAGTTCACGGTCTAAGGCATCAAGGTCGATATTATTATCAACCACCAATTTGTTATGCAATAAATCAATGACCTTGTTTTCATGCAAAAGTATAACGTTAGAGCGATTGCCATACATTTTGAATAACAACACAAAATCGTTCTCAAAATAGATTCCAAAGGCTCTTTCATTCAAAAACTGTCTAACACTAACAACCTTTAAATCAATGAGTTCCTTGAATAAATCAACGGAATTTCTTCCTGCCCTTCGGAAATCATCGGGAAAATTTAGACAAGCAAAATCTGGATGGAGGGCAGCTTTAATGTAGAAATCTCGCTTGGGTCGCCATTGTTTGCCATCGTTGCAAAAGCCCAAAAGCAATTCGTCTTTTTCCTGTGAAAAACATTCAGCCAAGACCATTCCAACTAACTCTTTTTCAAGACGTTTAGACAATTGACGAAGAAAATAATAATTGGTTTGCATTTTTGGGGTTATTGGTTATTAAGGATTGGTTCATCCCGTGATTGTTTTTTCGTAGAGACAAGGCGACCATCAAACATCGACCCACGAAAAACCTATTTATCAAATTTCAGCCCAAACAATTCCTTAGACCGAATCCAGACGATGGTAACAATAATCATGGTCATGGCTCCGCCAAAGATTACGGAGGGAACTGTTCCCATCATTTTGGCGGCAAAACCTGATTCAAAAGCTCCTAATTCATTGGAAGAACTGACAAAAATTCCGTTTACCGATGATACTCGACCCCGCATTTCATCGGGTGTGAAGTAGCGAATAACCGTTTGGCGGATGATTACACTTACGCTATCAAACGCCCCCGTGAGGAATAATGCTCCTGCCGAAAGCCAAATATTGGTGGAAACGGCAAATACCAAAGTAGCTATTCCGAAACCTGCAATTGCCATCAAAAGATTTCGCCATGCGTTGGTGGTGGGTGGATAATACACCATCACGAGCATCGTCAGGACTGCCCCAATAGAAGGCGCCGCTCGCAAAATGCCTAAACCTTCTGCCCCCACGTGCAGAATATCTTCGGAATAGACTGGTAATAAGGCAATTACGCCTCCGAAAAGTACAGAAAAAAGGTCTAATGAGATGGAATATAAGATAACTTTGGTTCTGAAAACGTAAGCAATTCCTTCTCTTAAAGAATCAAAAATATTGACTTTCTGTTCATTTTGGCTTGGAATTGGAGGAGCAGTAATGGTGGAAAGCAAAATCATTACCAAGACAAAAAGCCCAACTACAATCCATAAAGTATTAGTCAAACCCAAATAAGCGTACAAAAATCCCGCAAAACCAGGTCCTAAAATTGCCCCCGCTTGCCAAAACGAACTTTGCCAAGTGGCAGCATTGGCAAATACCTCTTTCGGAATCAAAAATGGATTCAACGAACCCGATGCGGGACTGTAAAATCCTCGGGCAAAACCAATGAGCATAATTACGCTATAAACCACCGTCAAAAATTGGGTTTGCGAAAGTCCAGCACTTGGATTGCTTGCCCAAATCAGAATCAATGAGCCAATAATAATGAATGAAAGGCTGACCTGCATTAAGGTTTTTTTGTTCCGACGGTCGGCTAAATGTCCGCCAAAAAGAGCTAACGAAATGTAGGGTAAAGCCTCCGCCAAACCGATTAATCCCAAAGCGAGTGGGTCGTGAGTCATTTTGTAAATGGCATATCCCAACACCACTTCTTGAATCAAAATGGCAATGGTCATAAAGCTATTGGCAAAGATAAAAGCGACAAATTGCGGATATTTGAGGGCAGCATAGGGTGATTGTTTTGCATCTGAAATCATACGAAAATAATTAATAATGGTAATAAAAATATACCATCGCCCAACCACCGAAAACGGTCATAAGGGAGGGTGAAATTTTGAAAATACATAGTCAAAATTAAAGAAAAACTCATCAATATTTCTATGAAAAGTACGCTGTATTGATAAGAATTATTTAAAATTACGAAGGAAAAACTACCTAAAATGATGATTGTCAAGAATATCCCAAAAATGATATATTTTGACAATTTTTTACCAAGAAATTTAGCTAAATTATTAGTTTCAGGAAAATTTTCGAGTTCAAAAAAAGAAAAAAGTAGTAGGTTTTGAAGGGTAATAAACATGAAAATTAATCCCAAAAAAATAGTAGCTAAATTAAAATGGTAAAGAGAAGCCGTTCCCCACACAGCGACAGTGTAAACAAATGCGGTGAGAGGCTCTTTGTAATGTTGAAAAGCATTTTCGGAAGAAACCTGATTAATAATCAACAGATAAATACCTGTTATTAAAGCAATTACGATTCCAAATTTAATAATATTAATAGGAATGAAAAATAATAATCCTGCACAAATACAAGTAGAAATCATCACAAAAAACCATAAAATTCTCTGATTAGACTTATGAAACAAATGCCTTTCCGTAAAAATTAATGATCTTTTTTGATTATCCAAAAGCCTGTCCAACACATAAATCAACCAAACTGTAATCCCCAAAATAAGCACCGAAGGTTTTGAAATTTGTTCTTGTCCAGAAGGTAATTTCCAGAACATTATATTGCAAATCATTGCCCCAAAAACAACGTCCAAGTTTAGAAGGTGCAACGTTTTTAAAAGGTATTTTAAAGATTTTTCGATAAGAAATAAAGGTAATTATTGTGTAGAAATACAACAAGCAATTCCTATTCCCTGTTCCCTAATCCCCAATTACCTAATTCCCAAATTACTTAAACCCCAACCTCAAATTTAGTTAATTTTTTACGGCTAATTACTTCAATAACATCATCCACCGAAACCTTTCCTAATTGACTTATCAATACATTTTGACCAAATAAAATCTTATTACCCGCTTTTCGATAGCGGTTCAAACTCAAGAGTGGTTCTTTGCCTTTTTTCTCGCCAGTTTGTGGGTCAATGGTGGTCATTACGCACCTTGCACAAGGTTTTACCCCAAAAAATCTTACATCCCCAACCTTAAACTCATGCCATTCATCCTCTTCAAATTCAGTTCCTCCCGTAAATACAAAATTGGGTCTGAAACGGTTGATGGTAATGGGTTCAGCCAAGCGATTATTCAAATCATCCAAAGAAGATTGACCGACAATCAAAATGGGATAACCATCTGAAAATGAGGTAATTTCATCACCTTTCAATGAATAATTGGACTCCGTTTTACGATGGCTTTCATCGGGCATATATACAAGGCGAGCGGGCATTCCGAGAGCTTCTGTAAAAAAATTATTAGCTATTCTACTGACTTCCCAAGCCTCTACTTCATCATCCCAAACGGTAACATTTATGATACTGATAATTTCAGAAAATTGAGGAGTAAGATTCACTAAAATGCCCTTAATGACCCGTGTATCAGTAATTCGCAGAAAATTGGTAAATAATTCTGTACTAAAAACGGCTAATTTAGGATATTCTCTTTGCGAAATAAAGCGATTATTTTCATCAATCAGCATCCAACGTCGGTCATATTGTAACCCTCGGTCAGTAACTTTAGATTCTTCTAATCGAATGCCCCCTAATGATTTTACGGGATAAATGTATATTTCTGAGAGTTGTAACATGGATATTTCTAATTTTAAATTTTATTCCCCAAAAATACAAAAACCTACTGAAATCCGTTGTTTCAGTAGGTTTATATTAAAAAATTCCTTTAATCAATTTGCCATTAATTCACTGCTTTTACGGTAAAACCTTGTTTTCTCAACAAAGCAATCACGCCTTTTTCTCCGCCCAAATGACCCGCTCCAACGGCAAAGAAAGTGGATTTTTCTTTGGTTATTTGTTGAATTTTAGGAATCCAATTTTGGTTACGAGTTACCAATAAATCTTCCTGAAAATTAGCATCCGAGGTCTTTGATTTTGCCATGACTTGCAATAATTCTTCAACATCCTGATTTTTATAAACAGCAATCATTTGTTTAAACGTTTCCTTTCCTTCACTCCAATCATCAACCATTTTAACGAGCATTATGTCAGCCTGCTTTTTCATGCCCATTTTATCTAAGACTCCGAATTGTTCTTGGATAGTTTCTAAACCCAAAATTTCTTTGTTCTCTTGTTTTGCCATTTTCATAAAAGTCTCCTCATAGCTTTGTACGGGACAAGAAAGCATTTTAGCCACTGCCATAGAACTCACTATAAACGGCTTCATTTTGTCCATTCCTCCGATATTTGTTTTGAGGGTATCTTTGAAAAACTGGCTAACCTTCTGATAATCAGTATCTGACATTAAATTTTTCAGCGTATAGCCATCCGTCATATACATACTTTTCATCATGTCAGGCATCATTTTTGGGTCGTCCATATCAATTTCCATATACACTTGTTGGGTTTCCGAAAACTTCTTTTTGGTTGCGTCTGTCATCACAAAATCATCCTTACAAATCATGTGGATAGTTCCATAAATGTAGGAAGGCGTGGTAAGCCCATTGCCCGAAATTTCATATAATAAAGATTTGTCCTCCTTTTGGGCATAGATTTGAGTGAAATAAAGCGAGCTAAAAATTACGGAGATTAAGAATAATTTGATAGGGTTTGTCATGTTGAGTTTTGTTTTGATTTATTTAAGAAGTTAGTATTGAAGTAGATTAATTTGTTACAGAATTTTTGAAAAATTAATCTTTTTCTTCCAATTCTGCCAAATGTTCTTTGAGTTTTTTGAGGTAATTTCCATAAAAAACTTTAATAATGTATTTCATGTAAAAATAACCTACGGGAGTCATAATTATTGCAGAAACAATTACTTCCCATAATTCAAATATTGTGCTGTGGCGATAATATTTACTGATTTCCAAACCCACCAATGAACCATAGAACATCATTGGCATAACTGAAATAGTATTATAAATCGTCAATGCCTTCACTTTTTTTTCAAACTGATTTACTGTAAATTTCAAGGTAGTAAGCAAGTCATTTTTGAGGTCTATTTCTTTGTATAATTTGATAATTTTGAAATAATACAAAAAGCCTATGATAGTATAAATCAAGAAAAAGCCAGCCACAAATTTGTGGTAATTAGCCAATTTACTCCATATAATTACATACAATAATGGAGGCAAAAACATACTACTGACTATCATATCAATATCCAGATTTCGACGTAATTTATCCGAAATAGCCTTTGATTTTTGTTTAATCATCAACATAACCGATTCATTATCAACATTTTGCTGATAAATTTCTCGCTGTTGAGACGTTTGCCAAATATTTTTAAATTCTTCTAATTCCACGATTTTATTGATTGATTAAAGTCCTCAACTTTTCCCTAATTCGAGTCATTTTTACTCTGACATTATTCTGAGTAATGCCCACAATTTCAGCAATTTCTTCGTTATTTTTTTCTTCAAAATACAACATCACAATTGCCTTTTCTATTTCCGATAATTGAGCAATGGCAAAGTGCATTTGCTGGATTTTTTCTTCGGTTTCTGAGTCATAAGCATTATCAGAAATATTCATCAAATGCTCGCTCAATTCCACCTTTTTCGGTCGGCGACTTTCCTTTCTAAAATCCGAAATGGCTACATTCAAAGCAATCTGATATATCCACGTGGAGATTTTGGATTCTTGTCTAAATTTTGGAAAAGCCCGCCACAATTGAATCACAATTTCCTGAAACAAATCTTTCCTATCATCAAGGTCGTGCCGATACATTCCGCACACTTTATGCACGATACCCTGATGTAGTTTGATGATTTCTACAAATTGATTTTCAGTGGATTGATTCAAACTCGGAGGTTTTTGGGGGATTAGTCGTTTGGGGAGCGGTAGAATTACAGTTTCGGGCAAAAAGGTAAAATTGAGTAATAATTGTTTCTATTTCTCCAAAATATCCTGTTGGAAAACGATACGTATTTTACTTAATTTTACCTTTTTTGTTATTTTATCCCAAACCTTATTTAAATAATAGAGGACTCAATACTTTCAACGATTATCTTCTGAAAGCCAATGAAATTGTCTTTCAGCTAATTGAAAGTGCCTTTTTGATTTTTTGAGAACTACATAAATTGAGTCTTTTCTAATTTTTGTCCAAAGCTTGACGGTATTATTATCGGGTATTTTATAACGCATTGAAAATAAAAAAGTAGAGTCACTCTGACGTTTTTTTACATTCATCAAGTTATTCACTGTATCTACCTCATACACAAAATATGCTCGGTTGTATCGTTTTCTAAATAAAGTATCCATCGTGTTAATACTTCCCATTTTAGGGTTTCCCTTTTCAAAAATCATATCTTTCCATTTCAGACTATCTGGAATTGATTTGGCGGTAATGTCTTGATTAACAACAAATGTTTTTACTTCATAAACACCTGATTTAATGGGTTTTTGCTCTTTTTGAGAAGCAGAATACCCGCTCCATGTTTCATAGAAAGGAACAATTAGGGCAAGAATAATAAATAGTGTTTTGAACACTATTCTTCCCCAACGCATGGGTTGTGAAGTATATTTGTAGTGGTATGAAGTATCAAGAACGGTTGGTTTATTGAGAACGAAGAAATTGAAAAAGTGAATAACATTATTTACCAATAAATAAAAACAGCAAAAAGTCATTTGCGTTGAAAATATTTTCACGGGTACATCATAGCAAAGATTTAACATCATGACGTTCACAAAAACACCGAAAGCAATGAAAATTCCTAAATTTAAGGTTTTCCGATAAAGCATTAACAAGGCTGGCAGGATTTCCATTACACCCGAAAAAATTTGGTAAGGTTCTGAATATCCGATAAATAGCCATGAAAATCGCATAGGCAATAAATCACCGAGAGGCGTGGCTAATTGGCTGATAAGAGGAAATGCCATTTGTTGGGTAAACAATTTTGCAATCCCATAAGAAAGCAAAATGATGATAATGTAATAACGAATTACGATTCTTAACCAATAATCAAGCACCACATAGTTCTTCCGCTGTCTATCAATAATTGTCCATAAAATACACCCAATAAAAGCTATGAAAAAAAACATCCATAATTGAGCCCAGCCATAAGAAGTATCACCACTTCCACCCATTGGCACTAATTTTTCACGGACATGAAAAACGTATTTATTGGAAGTTTCCACCGCCCAATTCATCGCATCATCCAGATATCCAATAATATAATCTAAGCCAGGCAACCACTCAAACCATTTCCAAAGTTCGACTTGCAAAAAGAAGTAAATAAAGAAAAAACGAAAGGCTAATTTCTGAACAAATAGCCATTGAGAGGTTTCAAATGTGTTTTTCATGGTATATTGTTAGGGTAATTTAGTTTTACTCAAATTTACTCAATTTTCAACAAAATCACCTTCTCAGTCTTGTCCGTTACCTTAAATCTATCATCAATTCTCATGCCCATTACCCACACTATCGACCCGTTTGAAGTCAATAAATAAACGTCTTTTTTGAGATTTAAAGGCACTTTTTGGTCAATCAAAAAATCGCTAATTAGTTTCTTTTTATTCATCCCCAAAGGACAAAACCAATCTCCCTCTTTCCACTTGCGAAGTTGCAAAGGAAAACGTATTTTATCGGCATCCAAACAAGCAATTTTCCTAAGCGTCGGTACAACAAAATCTTCGGTTCTTTCAAAGTATTCTCCGATGAACAACTGCTGATTGCCGACTTCCGACTGCCGACTGCCAGCTTCAATCACCTGACTAACAAACGATTGCAAACTCTTTTGCGTAATCACCAACTCCGTGCGGTCTTTCACGAGTGTATGCGTAGGCGACAAAAATGTCTTACCCGATTCTTTATCAAAAGCCTCAAAAATATCTTGACTTTGTTGATAAGTAAAATGATAAGGTTTCAACAATTCCGACAATTTTATCAAAGGTTGCGAAAGCGTTTGGATAGCCTTATAATTCACAAAAACCGCCTGTGTATCCGACCACATAATTTGCTTTCTGAGCATCTCAATTTCTTGTTCAAAAATATCCTCCACCGCCGCAATTCGTTCTACGGTATGTTGCATGGTATTTTCCAAGTTCGGATTGATTTGCTTCAGCAATGGCACAATTTCATTCCGAATTAAATTTCGCTGATATTTATTGGATTCATTAGAAGAATCTTCTCGCCAAATTACCTGATTTTCAACTACATAGTCAAAAATTGTTTCTTTTTCGGCAAATAAAAGCGGGCGAATAATATGTCCATTTTTTATCCTAATTCCGTGCAAACCCGCAATGCCTGTACCTTTTGTGAGGTTTAATAAAACCGTTTCCAGCACATCATTTTGATGATGTGCCGTAGCGATATAATCACAATTTTGCTCCCTTCGGATTTTCTCAAACCACTCATATCTTAAAATTCGAGCCGCCATTTGGGTTGAAATTTTTTCCGTTTCCGCAAAATCCTCCGTCTGAAAAGTCGTTACCATAAAAGGGACTTTATATTTGATGGAAAGTTTTTTGACAAACATTTCATCTTCATTAGATTCCTCGCCCCGCAATCCGAAATTGCAGTGAGCAATGACAAAGTTGATTTTTGCCTTAGAAAAAAGGTCGCACATTACCACCGAATCCATGCCTCCGCTAACCGCTAAAAGCACTTTTTGAGTAGGTTGAATAAGATTATGTTTGTTAATAAAACTTAAAAACTGGTCAAGCATGGTATTATTTTGGTAATTTTGCGTTATCAAGACTATGAAATATCACGCAAAAATACGTCAAATAAAATTGTCAAAAGTAAGATTTGATAATCATTCCATGATGGCTTTAAAAGTTGTCAAATCTATACAATTATTGGTTTTGTTATTTCTATGTTCCCTAAAATCAATCGCCCAAGTACCCTCCGCCCAACCCATGAATCCCAATCAAGTTGAAATTATCAAAGCGGATAGTTTAGTGGGCATTAATCAAGGATTTCTTCAACAACGAAAGCTGATTGGAAATGTAGCCCTTCGGCAAGCTAATACGCTAATTTACTGTAACTTAGCCATCCTAAATGAAACTACCAACATCTTAGAAGCCTACGGGAAAGTCAAAATTATCCAATCTGATACCGTAACCATTACTGGCGATACTGCCTATTATTTTGGGAATGAAAGAAAAGCAAAAATCAACGGGCGAGTAAAATTGGATGATAAAACGGTTGTCATTACGACCAATAAAATGGACTATGATTTGAATTCAAGCGTAGCGTATTATAACACAAACGGTAAAGTTGTGGATAAAAAAAGTACGCTTACAAGTAGAGAAGCCTATTATAACACCACTACGAAACAGGTAAATTTCAAAACTAACGTTAAAGTTATTGATAAAGAAGGAAATCTTACCGCCGACTCTCTGCGGTATAATATGCTGTCGAAAGAGGCGTATTTTATTGCCCCGACTTTAATTATCAATAATAAAGATACTACTTACGCCAACACGGGGAGTCAATATAATACCCTCACGAAAATTTCAAATCTTAAAGGACGTTCAACCGTGAAAACTGAGGACTATATCATGACTGCCGACACCATGATTTATGACCCTCCTACCGAAATTGGCGTGGCAAACGGAAATATTGTTTTCGTTTCCAAAAAAGACAAGGCCATCCTGACGGGCGACAAGGGGCGATATTCCAAGAAAAATGGCTACACACGGGTATTCGGACACGCATTGTTGAAGAATATTTTTGAAAATGACACCCTGTTTATCAATGCCGATACCTTGATTTCATTAGACAATAAAGAAACGAAAGTTAAGAAAATGTACGCCTACAAAAAAGTGCAGATTTATAAATCGGACATGGCAGCAAAGTGCGATTCTTTGAGTTATAATGTATCCGATTCCACCATTTATTTTTACCAAAAACCCATTATCTGGAATGACAAAAACCAGTCAGAAGCCGATTCAATCAATATTTTGCTGAAACGTGAAAAAATAAAATTGATGACTTTGAAAGGCAAATCCTTTGTAATTTCCATTGATACGCTCATAAATTATAACCAAATTAAAGGGCGAAAAATGCAGGTGATGTTCACCGATAGTGCCAAAATGGAAAGAGTAGTTGTGGACGGAAACGGCGAAAGTATTTATTATGCCATTGACGAAAAAAACACTGTTACTGGCATGAACCGAGTGCAATGTGGGAAAATGAATCTGAATTTTGCCAAAAGTCGAGTTAGTAGAATTACGTTTATTGGCAAACCCGATGGCAGATTTATTCCACCTAAAGAGATAAAAGCCGATGATAAAGAATTGGATGGTTTCCGTTGGAGACTCAACGAACGCCCCACCAAAGCATCCATCATCAAGGCAGTTACGCCTGTTTTGGAAGTGAAAATTAAACCTGCAAACAAAGATTCTATGATAGTAAAAAAGGTAGAGATTCAGACAAAAAAATTACCATTAAATAAGTCGAAGAAAAAAAGTAAGCCTAAACTTTGAAAATTGAATATTTTTACTATATTTTTGTTCAATAGTAAGATTTTTAGAATATTGATTGTTAAAGGTTTACACAATGGACAAGGCTATCGAACCGCCGTGATACATTTAACATTTTTTAAGAATCCCCAGTGCAACCTTTTGCGTAATTTTAGAGTCTTATTAGTAGAATGAAGGACAAAAAAGGCTTGCACGGTTTTTGTAGAGATAAATGAACGTCTTTTTTCATAAAAAAAAGCATAAATAAAAATATTTGAGCATAACATTTACAATGAAATGAAACTTATACTAAAAAATTCGCTGGTGCTATTGATGCTGACTGTATTATTGTCAGACATGAATACATTCGCCCAAACCGACAGCAATCGAAATAAAAGTCGATTGGATATAAAACCGAAGAACAAAACTTCGGTTTCGCCTTCTTTATTATTTAAAAAGAATTCATTTTCGCTTTTCCAAGTTCCGTTTTTGGCATTAGATAGAAATATCAATTACCAACGTTCAACGTATATTAATCAATATTTTACGAATTCATTTTTATTGCAAAGTACTAAGAATCAATTAGTTAAAAGCGAAGTTATTACTCCACAGCCAGTAGTTGCAATTGTTGAAAACAAAAATGATGAATTTATTAATACAGAAGATAGACTATTTTCGAGTGATAAATTGACAGTTTCTAATATTTATCCAAACCCAGCCGATGACCACGCTGATATTGATTACGTGATTTCATCGCAAGTGGGTGAAGCAAAAATTACTTTTTATAATGTATTGGGCAGTGAAATAAAAGAAGAAGTTTTGGAAAAAGACCAACGCAAAGTAAGAATCTCAACCAAAGAATGGAACAATGGAATTTACTTGTATCAACTTTCATCAGATGGTAAGTCTTTGGTAACCAAGAAATTATTGGTGAGACATCAGTAATAATTGTGGATTTTTTTCCACATTTTTTATCAGAAATATTTGATTTGCAAATCTATATTTAGAAGCTACGTCCAAAAAGATGTAGCTTTTTTATTAACCTGTTTTGCCACAAAGACGCAAAGACGCAATTTTTATCTTTACTTTTCATAATATCTTCGAGATTTTATGGCTAATATCATTATCACTAAATTTGTTTTAAAATGAAAAATATCCTAATTCTCTCTTTATTCTTTATCAAAATCTCCGTTTTCGGACAAATAAATCCTACTGGCAAAACCGTTGAAACTCGGTTTAATTTACCTCTAAACTATCAGCGTTTGGGTATTGAGAAAAATTCTTTTGGAGAATATTTGCGTAATTTTCCTTTGAAAAATGATAAAGCTAAAGTCTATTTTTATAATGATTCCGAGAAAACAAATTCCCAGCAAGTAGCGGTTTTGGATATTGACCGAGGCACAAAAGACCTCCAACAATGTGCTGATGCTGTAATGCGTTTGCGGGCGGAATATTTGTTTGCTCAAAAGAGGATTCAAGAAATTTCTTTCAAAACTTTTAGTGGCATTTCGATGAATTATGTCAAATACAAACAAGGCTATCGTCTTAGCAATCAAGGTTTTACAAAAGTAAAAGGAGTTGATAATAGTCCTGAAGGATTTAGAAAATATTTGGATATGGTCTTTTCGTATGCCAATACTTACACGCTTGAAAAAGAAATGAAAACCGTCAAGGATTTGAGAGATTTACAGAGGGGAGATGTGTTTATAGTATCTAATCCGAAAAGTTACGGACACGCTATGATTGTAATGGACGTGGCTGAAAATCAACAGACTAAGGATAAAGTTTTTCTTTTGGCTCAAAGTTATATGCCCGCTCAAGATATTCACATCGTCAAGAATCCCAAAGGTGGAGCTTGGTATAGTTTAAAAGATTTAGACAGCCAACTTTATACGCCCGAATGGACGTTTCTTGTGTCGGCTTTGCATCGGTTTTGAGGAGATTGGCACGCAGATGAACGCAGATGCTTCGCAACGCAGATTTTCGCAGATTTTTTTATATTAATATGACCTTCCCATAAGTAAGAATAGCTTTTAGGAAGGTCATGTTTTTTGAACTTATCAGTAACCAGTTTACCAGTAACCAATACACCAGTAACTAATCCCTAATTAGCCTTCGGAGCTTTATAATTCAAGGGTTTCCAAGTATTATTTTTAGAATTAATATCTGGGAAAACGTGGTCTGGATCAATTGTAACCGATTTCAAAGGTAAATTAGTTGTAGATTTAAACGTCCATGAACCACCTCTTTGCCAGATTTCAATGGGTAAGGTTACACGCTCTTTTGTTCCCCCAACCATTTCCATTTCTACGATGGCGGGCATGGCTAATTTTTCCAAATTCTCAATCGTAATAATCGCACCATTTTTAGCATCTTGTTCGATATACTGAACATCTTTTACCGACTGGTCGAGTTTCCAAGTTTCGTAAAACCAACCTCTCCAAAACCATGATAAATCTTCGCCCGCTGCATCTTCCATCGTCTTGAAGAAGTCATAAGGCGTTGGATGTTTGAATGCCCAGCGTTTGATGTATTCACGGAAAGCATAATCAAAACGCTCCTGACCCAAGATTTGCTCACGCAACATTTTCAAGCCCAAACCTGGTTTAAAATATGCTTCATAACCCAATCCATTCGGTTGAATCACATCTGGAATATTCATGATTGGTTCGGCAGATTCACGGAATAATTGCTTAGACATTTGGTGCATATCCGTTTTCGAACCCTTATATTCTCCTTTATTAAAATCATCGGTTGAATAAAAATTGATAAAAGTATTGAAACCTTCATCCATCCAAGCAAATTTACGTTCGTTTGAACCCACAATCATCGGAAACCAATTGTGTCCAAATTCGTGGTCAGTTACGCCCCAAAGGCTTTCGCCTTGACTGGTGTTTCCACAGAAAACAATCCCAGGATATTCCATACCACCCACAACACCCGCTACATTGGTAGCCACGGGATAAGTATATTCAAACAACCATTTCGAGTAATATTCAATGCAGCCTTTCACGTATTCTGTCGAGCGAGTCCATGCCTTATCTCCCGCCGATTCTACTGGATAAGCCGACATGGCCAAGGATTTTTTACCACTCGGCAAATTGATTTTGGCGGCATCAATCACAAAGGATTTTGACGTAGCAAAAGCCACATCACGAGCCATTGAACAACGGAATTTCCAAGTAATTTTACCATCTTTTCGTGGGCGAGAAGCATCCGTTCCGACTTCATCTTTTTCAATAACCATGACCGTTTTATCACTATTGGCGGCATCTGCCAAACGCTTTTGTTGCGTTGAAGTCCAACATTCGGCAGGATTAGTTAATTCGCCCGAACCCACCACAATATGGCTTGAAGGCACGGTAACGGCATATTCAAAGTTACCATATTCCAAATAAAACTCGCCCGCACCCAAATACGGAAGAGTATTCCAGCCCTCTATATCATCATAAACGCACATCCGAGGATACCATTGAGCCATTTCATAAATCGTTCCGTTTTTGGACTCCTGCGTACCCATACGGTCAGAGCCATAATGAGGAATATTGAAGGAATACGTTACCTTAATTTTAATGGCTCCCGTTCTCTCTGCCAAAGGCGTTGCCAACTTAATTTGCATCCGAGTATCGGTAATCATGAAATCAGCGGGACGACCATCCACCGTTACGGATTTGATTTGGTCGCCACCTTCAAAACCCGTGTTTCCAAAACGCCCACCATTGATGGGAGTAGTTAAAGCACCACGAGATTTAGTACCAAATTGGTTTTGGTCTAATTGCAACCAAAGGAAATTTAGTTTATCGGGCGAAGCATTTTTGTAGGTAATTTCTACGTCTCCGTCCACGATATTTTTAACATCATCCAACGAAACATTGATTTTATAATCCGCTGAATTTTGCCAATAAGTAGCCCCAGGTGAGCCAGTTCCGCTACGAGTAGGCGTTGAGAGGGTGTAATTGAACAGCGGATTAAACAAGTCATATTGACTATAATTGGACTTTTGCGGAGTTTGTTGAGCAAAACCCACCGAGCTTGTCAATAAGCCCACGGCGGCAAGAATTCTTTTTCTCATTTTGATTTTTAGGTTGTTTGAAAGCACAATTTAACAAAATAAACTAAAAAACCCTCCATTTGTTGTGTGGAGGGTTTTTGGGAAGGGGGAATGGTGGGATTTTGTTTTTGAGGGAAAGGTTTGTATTATTGTAGATATACAGAGATTATTATGAATACTATCGAAATATTTTTCTTTTAATTCTATCAATGAAAAAACTATTATACTTATTTATACTCCTAAATTTATTGAAGATTAACACCTTCGCACAAAATTGTCAAAATCCAAATGCAAGATTGGAAAGGCTGAAAGCTCCAACTATTTCCAAAAAAAAATTATTTGAAAAAGTAAGTGAAGATTTAGAATTTATCCAAATATTACCATCAGATACTATTGCTGATATTGGCAGTTATGATGGTCAATATCCTTGTATTTATTCCATTTTTACTGATTCAGTAGCCTTTTATTTGAATGACATTATGCCAGATGGCTTTAAAACCTTAGATAGTCTTCAAAAAATTTGCAGTAATTTTAAAGGGAAACCAATTTCAAATAGCTTCAATGTGGTTATTGGAAATGAAAGTTCTACAGACCTGCCATCAAAGCTTTTTAACAAAGTAATTATGCGTGATGCGCTTCATCATTTTAGCTTAATGGATCAAATGCTAATAGACATCAAAAGAATTTTGAAGCATAAAGGCAAACTCTTTTTATTTGAACAACTGAAACTGCCCAATATAGTTAATGAAAATCTATGTATAGGAGTTATGAATAAAGAAGTTTTATTGGACTTATTGACAAGGAATGGATTTATAAAAATAAGAGAAAAATATGTTAAAGATGATTTAATCTGGCTCGAATTTGAAGTTATTCAGTAAGTTTATATTTTCCAAAACCCTTCAGCCATGCCCAACCACTCCCACAAACCCTTCACTATAGCATACATAATTTTCGCCCTCATAGAATCATTGGGAGAATTACTAAATCTTCCAAATTCTATCCATTTTTTCACCAAGCCAGCCTTGATGATTACGTTGATTTTGTATTTTATAACAGCAGTAAAAAATACCAATTTCAAAGATAAAACACTCTTTATTCTGGCTATGATTTTTGCGTTATTGGGAGATAGTTTTTTGATGTTGCAATCTCCAACTACGCTATTTTTTATGTTGGGTTTAGGCTCATTTTTGTTAATGCAAGTCGGATATTCGCTTTATTTTAACCGAGAAATTGAATTCAAAAAGTCATTATTATTTCAAAAACCTTATTGGATAATTCCTGTAATCATTTATGCCTTAATACTTTACAAAATTGTGAGCGAAAATGCAGGAGGATTGAAAGGAGCGATTTTAGCTTATACCATCTGCATTGCAATTATGATGTTATCGGCAATAAATCGTTTTGGGCAGGTTGCTCAAAGTAGTTTTAGATGGGTCTTTTTCGGAGCTATATTTTTCATGATTTCGGATAGTGTTTTGGCAGTAAATAAATTTGCAGAAACTGTTCCAAATGCAGGATTTTGGATAATGTCCACTTATACATCGGCTCAATATCTGATTGTGAGAGGAGTGGTTTTGAAAATTAGGGATTAGGGGTTTGGTTTTAGGTGTTAGTAATTTAAAGTGGAATTTCTAACACCTAACCCCCAACACCCAATCCCTAAATTAAATCGCCATACAAATCAAATTCCTCCGCTTTATTGATTTTTACATTTGCGAAATCTCCCAAACGGACAAATTGGGTGGCTGGAATTAATACTTCATTATCTACTTCGGGCGAATCGTATTGGGTTCTGCCAATAAAATGTCCTCCCTCCTTGCGATCAAACAATACTTTGTAGGTATTTCCAATCTTGTTCTGATTCAATTCCATCGAAATATCTTGTTGCATAGCCATAATTTCATCGGCACGTTCCTGTTTTATTTCGGCAGGAATATCGTCTTCAAAACTATACGAATGCGTTTGGTCTTCGTGCGAATACGTGAACACACCTAAACGGTCGAAACGCATTTTTTCTACAAACTGATAAGTCTCTTCATAATCCGCTTCGGTTTCGCCTGGATGCCCCGCAATTAGCGTTGTCCGCAAAGCAATATCTGGCACTTTATCACGAATGGCGTTGATTAAATCTTCGGTTTTTTGACGGGTAATTCCTCTACGCATTTTCTTTAAAACTTCCGTTGAACCACTTTGCAATGGCATATCTAAATACTTACAAATATTTGATTTTGAATTTATTACGTCCAAAACATCCATCGGAAAACCCGATGGATAAGCGTATTGCAAACGTATCCAATCCAAGCCTTCAATGTCTGAAAAATGCTCTAATAATTCCGAAAGATTACGCTTTTTATAAATATCCAAACCGTAATAGGTAAGGTCTTGGGCAATCAAAATCAGTTCTTTTGTACCTCTTCGCACCAACGATTTTGCCTCCACAACCAAGTCTTCGACGGTTCGAGAAACGTGTCCGCCCCGCATCAAAGGAATTGCACAAAACGAACATGGACGGTCGCAACCTTCGGCAATTTTTAGGTAAGCGTAATGCGTTGGCGTTGTCAAAAGTCGCTCGCCAATTAATTCGTGTTTGTAGTCAGCTTTCAAGGTTTTTAATAACCTTGGCAATTCATTTGTACCAAAAAAAGCATCCACCGTTGGGATTTCTAATTCTAACTCATCCTTATAACGATGTGAAAGACAACCAGTTACGTATAATTTGTCAATTACGCCCGCTTGTTTAGCATCAGCATATCGCAAAATTGTATCAATGGATTCTTGTTTGGCATTATCAATAAATCCGCAAGTATTCACAATCACGATGTTGGCATCATCTTTTTTAGATTCGTGGGTAACGTCCATGCCATTACCTCGCAATTGCGTAAAAATTACCTCCGAATCCACTATATTTTTACTACAACCTAATGTAACAATATTTACTCTATTTTTTCCTAATGTCTTGGTTTTCATTGCTTTATATTCAGTGATTGGTGATTTATTATTAGTGAGTTTAAAGAAATCAATTTCATAAAATCACGAACTACTTTATTCACCTAAATATTTTTACAAATTTACAACAAAAATCGTAGCGTTTTGGATAATTTTAAGATTAGGTTTTAGTTTTAAAGAATGATTTTAGGCAAGAATTTCTTAAATTGCGACCTAATATGAAAATGGGGTAATTTGAAAATGAATTTCAAGCTAAAACTCATTTTCAAATTACCAAATTAAAAAAATGGATTTCGATTTCAAAAAGTACCATATTCGTTCTATCAATGTAGCCTCTGCTGAAGAAAGGGCTACAATTAATCAGGAATTAAAGAATTTTTATGCTTCTCTTAACGTTGAAGAACAAGAGGGATTTAACAAAGCCTTGCAAACCTTTTTGGCTCGTGAAATGGGAAGATTAAAAACCGATTATGAGGCAATAAAAGGAGGAATTAATTAAAAAAATCATGGAACAACAACCATCATCATACAGACCCGTACATAGACCACGCCCGAAATTGAAAATGCCACTTTTTGGCAATATGCTTGGCAGTAGTGGTGGCGGATCAAGACCTTCTAATCGTGAAGAAAGTAAATGGACAGGCAAACTTACGCCCATCATAGTTGCCGTTGCTTTAATTGTTATTGGTATTGATTTTTTCAATAGTAAAAATGATACTAAAAGAACTTTCACGGGAGCAGACGATGTAAAATCAATGGCTTTGGATGGACAAATTGTAAAAAAATGGTATAACGTTCTTCCCGCCAAAAACGAAGTGGAATACGTAGTTCAAATCATGAACAAGAAAGGCGAAAAAAGGGTCATTAGTTTCAAGGATGAAAAAACTAATTTTGGTGATTTCGTGCTTCCTTATAATTTTATCGTGAAAAAAGAAGGTAGCCTTAATGTAACAGTAAAACGTTACATCAGAAAGGACACCCTTGTAACTCTAAAAGACACCCTTGTAACCTTAAAATATTGATTGAAAGGAAAGGGTGAAAGAGCGAGTAAATGACGAAAATAACGTAAACGTAAAAAAAAATTTCTTTGATGTTTTTATCCATAAACTATTCCAAACAAAATCTACAAAAGTGTGTTATTTTTTGCAATTTTTTAATAAATTTGATTTACATATCAAAAGCTTACCGCCATTCGCTTCTGACTCATACTGAGCGTGTTACCTTTGCTGTCCTTTCTTATCATTTGGCGGTGGCATAATCCATTAGTTTAAATTATAATATTCATCAATACTTAGCTTGTCTTGGCATAAGATTTGTGTTTGTTTAATTGGCTATTTTTAAAAAATATCCTTACAACCCATGAAAAAGTTATTAATTTTTAGCATTTTACTATTCGTCTTCGGCGTATTATCTTTTGCCCAACCTGCCCAAAAATCCATTGCGTCAAGTAGCAAATCTGATAGTTCTGCCGTTGTTACTTCCAAAAAACCTTCCGAAAATCAAACCCTTCCGATGACGGGAGCGACTAAATCCGTTCCAGAAAAATCTACTACGCAAGAAGATGAAGATTTTGATGAAAAAGAATTAGACGAACTCGAAGCCAGTATTGCCAAAGCAAAAGCGGCTTTGGGTTTGAGAAGTGTTTCAACCACAACTTCTTCTAAAAGTGTATCTTCAAGAAGTAAAGAAGTTAGCAATAAAGAAAAAGAAATCGCCATAAAAGCAGGAGAATCCAGAGCCGTTGCCCCAACAACCAACTATGAAGCCCCTTCCTTGACGATTGGCGGACGAGCAACTGGTAAAGCAAGAACAGATTTTAAGCAAACCGTTCTTTCTGATGAAGAAAAGAAAATGTATAATATTGGTGGTATTCAAGTAAATAATTTGGACGACATCGAAAATGATTCCATCTATGTCAGCCCAACCGTTGCACCAAGTTTTACGGGAGGCGTTGAAGCGATGAAAGCATTTTTTGCTCAGAATCTTAAATTTCCCGCAACCGTGAAACCAGAAGATATAAAAGGAAGAGTTTTTGTGAGATTTGTGGTGAGAAAAGATGGAAAATTAGATAAAGTCCATTTGGTAAAAGGTCCACATGACGATTGTAATGCTGAGGCAATCAGAGTAATCAAAATGATGCCTGCATGGATTCCAGCTTCCGACAAAGGAGATGCCGTAAGTGCTTATCATATATTACCGATTTCATTTGGAATTAAGAAATAGTAAAATAAAAACGGAAGCCTTTCGTTTTGAAGGGGATGCCCAGTCGGGGATGCCCAATCCGAAGACTTCCGTAAACAATGCAAAATATCAATAAATAACTGATAATCAATTACTTAATCAAAAATCGCAAATTCTTTCAATCAATCTTCTCTGGTTTCTTACGTCTCTTACCATTTACAATTGCCCTCATATCTTCGGTGGTTTCAACAATCGAACCTACTAAATCAGGTACAAAATCTTTCATTTTTCGTCTTTTTAGTTCCAATAATCGGTCATGGTCGGGTTCGCCCATCAAATAGCCGTAAGGCTTCAATTCATCAACATTATCAAAAATTACTTTTAAGATTGCAA
This sequence comes from Cytophagales bacterium, assembly GCA_038230735.1. Taxonomy (GTDB): domain Bacteria; phylum Bacteroidota; class Bacteroidia; order Cytophagales; family Spirosomataceae; genus Arcicella. The sequence continues at coordinate 40,758 of JBBRMR010000020.1, read as the reverse complement.
TGGTGGGCAATGATAATGCCATGCCTGAAATTCCCCACAAAGCTGACCCTAACAACAGGGCAATAATTGCCACCATTCCATTGATACTGATTTTAGACCCCACAATTTGAGGCGTAATAAAATTGCCTTCCAAAAACTGCACGAACACAAAAACTCCCGCCACCCCTACTGCATACATGGGCGAATCTTTGGTAATTAGGGCAATAATGATGGGTAAAATTGAGCCAATCAAGATTCCGATGAAAGGAATTACCAACAAAGCCGCTGCTAAAAACCCAAAGAAAACAGCATAATCAATCCCCAAAATTAATAATCCGATGGTATTGAGCGTTCCAACAATCAACGTTACCGTAACTAAACCCGTGAGATAGCCATGTACGGCAACGTAAATTTTGGATAACACAATGTCTATTTTTGAGCGATTTGTACTTTGAAATACTTTATAAAAAAACATTTTAAAGAAGTCTCGATAGTATAAAAGGAAGAACATATAAATCGGAATCAACAACATATTACCCAGAACATTACCCGTAGTGGCTAAGGCGGTTGAGAATATACTTCCTCCTGAACTTAACATTCCCGTTCCGTATTGGCGTAATTTGGCTATTTGTGCTTTTTTGCCAACATGGAAAATATTTTCTGCCCATGATTGAATCTTGTTACCCCAAACCGAAAATTTGGCTTGTAATTGCGGCAACATTTCACCAAAATTGGCAATCTGAGTGGATGCTAACCACACGATTACCCCTGCCATTACGGAAAATAGAATTAAGGTTAAAGTAACCGCCCAAACTCTGCCTAATCCTTTGTTTTCCAACCAGTTAGCTATCGGAAAAATGGACATCGAAAGAATAATGGAAATGAAAAAAGGGACTAAAATATCTTGCAAAACCAATAACCAATACACCAAAATAGTAACCGCCATGAGGGCAAAAGCAAATCTTGCGATGAAGGGTAAGGGTTGATTCATTAATTTCATTGAGGTATGTTATTTAAAGGGTTTTATTGCCATTTTCCTATTTCATAAATAATTGTACCATTCAGCGTAGTGAGCGAAAAGGTTTGATTCTTTACATTCCCAATTAACAATAAATCAGTATTTTGTTGATAACCCAAACTTTGAATTTGCTGTTGAACTTCCTTCAATTTTGAATCTGGATTATTGATTTTCCCTTCTAAACAAGGACAAGGCTTATCTTTTTTAAACTTATTCAATTCAACTAATAACTCCTTAGTGTCTCCCGCTTTGTCTTCTTTGCCCCAACTAATCATTTTATTCATCCAATTATTATACTGTGGGCGATAAGGTTCAAATTCAAAAATCAAATCAGGGTATTTTCTAAGCATCGCAGCCCCATTTTTAAATAGTTGAATATGCCCAGGGTCTAAAAACCCTACAAAATTTCCGCCCCAAGTCATGCCTTGCTGTGCCGTGAGGTTATTTAATGGATTATAAAGTGATAAATTATTAGAAATTTTACTGTTCCGAATAATGGCAAAATCAGCCGCAAAGCCAAAATTGTGCATTGAAATGGGTGATGCAGTTTTATTTTTTTCCAAATACCGTTGCTGATTTGCCATCGACCGTAAATCAGAGATAATTTTGACTGAACCACTCATACTCTTCATCACGGCATGAATAGAATCTCTTTTTGATAAAAAATTAATCCGTTCATCCATCAATAATTTCTCCCAGCGATGATAAAGATAGTGAGGCTGTTTTGCCAAAGCCCACAAATATTCTTGTTCCTGCCAAGTAAATTGAATTGAAGAACCGCCAATAATTTGTGGTCGTTCGTCATTTTGAGCCATCACCCCGCCTGTTTTTATACTATCTTCCGAATCTATGATTGCTATAAACACCCTCTGAACCGTCAGTTTTTGATGAAGTAAAGTATCTGAATAATAAAAAGTTTGAGCAATATCGTAAACCGATAAATTATTGACCGTCTGAGTGGTATCGCAGGACAGGTTTTGCCATTTCATTTCATCTTTATGAAACAATTTGTTGGTCTTATCAATAAAATTGCAAGCCCAAAGAGAAATACAGGCGAGGGTTAGTTTGAAAAAATGTCTCAAAAGCAAAGTCGTTAGAAACATAATGATTTGATAGTGATTATTTTAAGTTGATGTATTTTGGAAATTGGCATTTGTATATTTACAAGATAGAAAATTGATTTGGGATAACAAAAATCCCCGTATCATTACGAGGATTTTTCTATGATAAATGGTTAATAATCTCTTTCCTGACACCATCGACAAAAGCATTGGCTTCGCTTTCATCAACTACGGAGACGTTTAGGTAATCGTGAAAATCTCGTTTACTCAGCGTGTCTTTGATAAATCTTTGCAAGTCATTTTTAGCGGGCGAAACCGTCAAGAAATAGATATTCATTTGTTCTTTGGCAGTTTCCAGTTCATTCAATTTCCCTACCCATTTATATACTTTATCTTTGATGGAACTATTATTTTTCAAATCCAATGATAATGATTGATAGCAATTCCAAACGCCATTTTTCCAGGCTTTGTCAAATTCAAAAATATCATTTTGGGTTTGAATAGTATGATGTTTCAAATGAGCAGTTACGCCATGTTTATCAAAATATTGTTTATAGACTTCCTTCCAAACCGCCTTGTCATCTAAGGTATCTGATAAATTTTCTTGATTATATCTATCCACAAAACGCTCAAATAAATCCTCTAAGGCATTTTCTAAATTTACATCAAGTCCGTAAGCCATTTCAGTGCATTGCAAAGCACTATCATCTTTGGGCAGGATTTCATTCGTGATTTGATGAATATGCTCAAAATCATTACGGAATAATTCGTGTAATTGATTAGCAATTCGCTTTATTTCACTTTCAAAGGCTTTCAAGGCGGATAAAATTTCGTGTCCATTCACCTCCGCATAAAATTGAGTAATTCGCCCAAATTTATTGATAAACTTAGATTTCAGATAGCCCTTTTTAGGTTCAAAAACTACCACGCCCACATTAACGAACTCCCCCGTGAGTACGTCATGCGTATATTGAACTATTTGATATTGGTAAGTTTTCATCTGAATAAAACATTTTGTAATGCTTGCAAAAATACGTCTTTGCGAGTTATTAATGCTTGAAGATAACTTTTAATTTCATTTAATTGTTCGGTTTTCCATTCATCAGGAATTAGTAAGAAGGCTCTTTCCCAAAAGGAATCGTCTAATAAAGTTAATTGACCTACAAAAACCGTAAAATTAGGGAATTTATTTTTCAAATAAGGAAAGAAAAAATGATTCTGAATCCAGTCTTTATCTTGTGGGCGAATTATCCAAGGATTAGTATTTTTAAAAATATCAAACACAAATCCAAAGGCTAACTCATGGTCGAAAATCATAACATTATTGCCATTGGTCAGTAAATTAGGTTTATCCATTCGGCGGTCAGCATTACTGATAAAAACGTCGAAAGCAAAAATATGACTTACTTGATTTTTTTGAGTGTCGGATAAATGTTGATTCCTTAAAATCTCATAATATCCACGTTCAAACACGCATCCAAAATTCAAACCGATGCTATTATTAGCAACATCGAAATTAGGTTTTTCTTTGAGCAGCTGTATAAAATCATGACTGATATTTATTAATACAGGTTTTGGGACAGATAAGCCCAACTCCATGGCGATGAATGAACCTAACAATTCTCTGCAAGAAGCCTCAACGGTCATTTCAGGGCTGCTCTTAAACTTTACTACATAATCATCCTTCTTAAATGTTTTATGACAAAAACCTCGAATGGGTAAAGGCTTATTTCTACCCGTTGAAAATTCTTCAAAAGCAATTACGGCTTCAATAATAGGCAAGAAATAGTCGGTATCAGTGATTTTCATATTTGCTCATTGATAGTTTTAATTTTATAGACAATAATACTCAAAATACTTTTCATTAACAAAATGCTTTGATGTAAACCACAAAAAAGCCTGTCCAGATTATTTGGATAGGCTTTTTTGAGTAAAACCTATAAGGATTTTGAATCCTTATAGGTTTAAGCAGTTTTACGTTACTTCCCCAACTTGCGATATGCTTCCGAATTAGTGGGGTCGAGTGAGGTGAGCAGTGGAGCGACTTTCTTGCGTTCGTCCACGGGAGCATCACTAAAAATATTAATTAATTCTACTGATTTTGATTCAAAAAACAAACGTAACCAAACCTGCCCAGGGCGAGTCTGATTCACTTGTTTGATAGTATTCAAATACTCCACAATTTGCTTGCGACTTGTGGCTGAATTAGTGGCATAACTATCCATTCCCAAACGATGATAATTATAAAAACCTTCTCGAAGCGGTTGCATTTGTTGATTGAGCAGATTTTCTGAAATCCAGTAACGATTACGAATATCATTATTGCCAAGCCATCCTCCCCCCGCATTTTGGGCAATGTTCACAACGTTTTGAGCTTTCTGAGCGAAATTTGTCCCGCCAAATTTCCCGAAAGAATCATAGTCATACGCCAAGGCTATGTAGGCATAAAAAGCTAATATTTGGGTAAGATTATCATTGAAATTGTTGTCATTATAGGTCAGCGGAGAATTGGCAACGTAGCTGAAATTGAAACTCTTATCTACGTAATTTAAAAGTACCGTTTCGTAACCCGTGCCATAAACGGGTCGTCTTACTTGGAAGTTGGCGGTGGCTTCATAATCGCCCGATGCAGAGGCTTTTGTGAGAATAACCGAGAGCGAACAATTGATTTTTTCATCCGTTGAAAAATTATCATTTGTCCAACGGCGGTTATTCAAAAACTCCTGCATTACGTTCTGGATTTGGGCATAAATGGTTGAACCACGTTGCTCATTTACCGTCAATTGGTCAGTTGAGATACTCACTTTGCAGTTAAGTTCTTGGGCGTGTGTCCAGTTACCAGTTATCAGTAAACAGTAAACAGTAAACAAGATGAATGTTTTATGTTTAAAAATTTGATATATTTTCATGATTTAAACGAATGCTTTTGTAAGATTTTATCGACTGTTTACTAATAATTGATAACAGTTTACTGCTCACTGTTTACTGATTTCATCCACAATATCCTGTGCGACATCTTGCTTAGATTTTAAGTCAAAATCAATGGTTGTGCCATCTCTTTTGATGATACTGATTTTGTTGGTATCATGTCCAAAACCTGCCCCCGCATTTTGAAGGGAATTTAGCACAATCATATCCAAATTTTTGGATTGAATTTTACCGATGGCGTTGGCTATTTCATTGTCCGTTTCCAAGGCAAAACCTATCATTAATTGGTCGGGGCGTTTTTGCTGTCCCAAAGTTTTGGCAATATCAGTAGTTTTAATCAGTTCTATGGTAAACGTATCTTCTTTCTTTTTTATTTTCTTATCAGCCACCACAGCGGGCGTATAGTCCGCCACGGCAGCGGCTAAAATGATAATATCGGCTTTGGCAAAATACTTTTGCGAAGCCTCAAACATCTCTTGTGCCGAGCGAACTTTTACTAAATTAATGCTCATATCGGGCGATTTTAGAGCCACTTGCCCACTCACGAGCGTAACATCCGCCCCCGCTTTTGCTAATTTATCGGCAATGGCGTAACCCATTTTTCCCGTAGAATGATTACTGATAAACCTCACGGGGTCAATGGGTTCTTGGGTTGGTCCAGCCGTGATGAGGACTTTTTTGCCTTTCAGCATCGGATTTTTTGAAAAATATTTTTTCAATATCTCCACCATTTCCTCGGGTTCAGCCATCCGTCCTTCCCCCACGAGACCACTTGCCAATTCGCCAAAATTAGACTTAATGACCTGATTTCCATAAGATTGCAGTTTTCTAAGATTCTCAATCGTACTGGGGTGTTGGTACATATCCAAGTCCATCGCAGGGGCAAATATCACGGAACATTTTGCTGAAAGATAGACGGCAGTCAGTAAATCATCACAAATACCGTTGGCACATTTTGCCAAAGTATGAGCCGTGGCGGGGGCAATTAAAATGACATCCGCCCAAAGTCCTAATTCCACGTGGTTGTTCCAAGTTCCCGTTTGGTCTTTGACAAATTCAGAAAATACAGGTTTTTTGGAAAGCGTTGCCAAAGTCAAAGGCGTAATAAAATCCTTGGCGGCTTGGGTCATAATCACCTGAACTTCAGCTCCTTCTTTCACTAAAAGACGAACTAATGAAGCAATCTTATAAGCAGCGATACTGCCTGATACTCCGATTAATATTTTTTTATTTATAAGCATTGAGAAATTTGGAGTAAAATCAAATCAAATTTATGAATTTCAATTTAAAAACGATGATTAACAATCTAAAATGGTTAAAAATAATACTTCAATTTTACATTACAAAACGCTAACAATACCTTTTTATCATTTAAGACTAATTTTCAAGTGAATAAAAATAATTTTTAAAATCTATTTTTATTATTGAAAACTCTTTATTTTATTTACAATTACATTATTATCCTTGCTACTAATGATCCGAAAAAAGGAGATGTTCTTTTGGAGAATGCACCTCACTTGGTGGACTATTTACATAGCCTATACAACACTTCCTACTTATAAACTTCCCGAGGGTAATACCATTACCATTCTTCTCTTCTATGTACTTCACTTCAGTTCAATGGTTATTATAACTTATCTGTATAGATTATTTTACATCAAAATTGATGATATGGGTAAATCTCATAAAATGCTCTTTATTGCTCCTGTGGTGGGGGTTATTACGTCTGGGGGAGTATTTTTCTTGATAAATTCTCATGGGTTTATTTATCATTACAAAAATTGGGAAAATGTTCATTTTACCACCGAAATGCGTTTGGATTATTTGTTTGCATGTATTTGGGATTTGATTCCTTGGTTTGTGGGTTTTCATCTTTTTAGGTACGCACAAACTTTGAAAGAAAGAGAAATCGGATTATTGAAATCTTTACATGATTCTGAACTTGACCGATTACGGAAACAGTTAAATCCTCACTTTCTATTCAATGCCCTTAATGGAATCCGAGCCTTGGTATTAATTAATCCAAATCAATCACGAGAAGCCATCGGACAACTGTCTGATTTACTGAGACTTTCCTTAAAGACTAAGTTGGATGAAAATATTTCTCTGAGTGAAGAAAGTGAGATTTTAGAAAATTATTTAGCCATTGAAAAACTAAGATTTCAAGACCGTCTTATTCTTGAAGTTGATATTCCTAATAACTTAAAAAAATATAAAGTATTACCTTTTTGTTTACAAATTTTAGCGGAGAACGCCATTAAACATGGAATAGGGAAACATAAAAAAGGGGGCGTAATCAAGGTCTCGGGTGAGAAAAACAATACGGATTTAATTCTGAAAGTAATGAATGTTGGTTCATTAAACCAAGAACCCAATTTTACGGATGAAAATACGGGTATTGGTTTAGAAAATTTGAAAAAACGCTTAAAGATTAATTTTAGAGGAAAGGCATCTTTTACTATTTTTGAAGAGGATAAGTGGGTTACGGCGGTGGTGATTTTTCCTTTGGAAGGGTGAAATTTTAGGTACAAAAAAAGGCAGGGCTTCTGAAACAACGGAAGCCCTGCCTTTTTTATAAATACAGCCAAATCACTTCTTAGTCCGCTTCTCCAAAGCCGCCCTCGGAATCATCAACATTCTGCCCGTTGGCTGTCCATTACGAATAGTAACAACTTTTAAAGTTAAATCAACGCCTTTCGGAATTTCAATTGGTTCTGAGTATTTTGGCGAAAATTTATCTGGAAAAGTATCGTCCCAAGTGTAATAAATCTCAGTTCCTGGCACATCACAAGCCATTTCACATATCAATTTTTCACCATCTTTTTTCGTGGTAACAATGGCATCATAAACGGCTTTACTAATTTTCAAATTTGCCGCATCAAAACGACTAAAATGCACTTCCGTTCTGCCAATAAAACTATCCCAATTCTTCTTTTCTTTCGGACTCCAAACGGATTCACTTATCGCAAATGCCCTCGGATAAGTCATATACAAGGCGTGACGATAGTTTTGAATATTTTCTGTCCATAAATTAGCTTGTCCACCCAAGATATATTTGGCATCGGTGCTGTCTGGAACAGGCTCAAATGAATAGGCTTTTTTCAATGATAAACTCGAATAAATCGGATTTTCAATAGTGGGGTCGCCTTGCATATAATCCAAGTAAGCAAAAGTAGTTGGCGACATTACTACATCATGCTTTTGTTTGGCGGCTTCAATGCCACCCTTCATACCTCTCCAGCTCATAACGGCTGCATTTGGGGCAAGTCCACCTTCCAAAATTTCATCCCAACCCATTAAAGTTTTACCCTTTTTATTGATAATCTTTTCCAATCTTTTCACGAAATAACTTTGTAATTCATGGGTATCTTTCAAATTATTTTTCTTCATAAAATCCTGACAACCAGCATCTTTCTCCCAAAATCCATGATAGGCTTCATCTGCTCCAATATGAATATATTTGTTTGGAAAAAGTGTAGCTACTTCCGTAAAAACCTTATCCAAAAACTCATAAACTTTATCGTCAGATGGATTTAACGTATTTTCAGTAAGCATCTTGAAAGTACCGTCTGGGAACCATTCCGAAAACTTTGTTCCTGGATTCACGTAACGTTTAACCTCTTTTTGCGTTGATAATTCTGGGTAAGCCGCCAAAACTGCCATGCTGTGTCCAGGCACATCAATTTCGGGTATAATCGTTACGTGGCGTTCTGTTGCATATTGAATTACTTCCTTGATTTCATCTTGGGTATAAAAACCGCCGTAAGTGGCTGGTTCGCCTTCTTTTGGCTCTTCATGATTACCATAATGACCAAATCTTTCCACTCTTTTTGAACCAATTTCGGTCAATTTTGGTAACGATTTTATCTCAATTCTCCAGCCATTATCATCCACCAAATGCCAATGAAAAGTGTTAAATTTATAGCGAGCCATCAAATCAATATAATTTTTTACTTCATCTTTCGTGAAAAAATGGCGGCTTACATCCAACATCAACCCTCTCCATCCGAAACGTGGATAATCCGTTATTTTGCAACCCATTATCGGATACATTCCCATCGGAAAATCTTTATTTTCAGCCTGTGCGGGCATCAACTGACGGAGTGTTTGCGTAGCATAAAACAGTCCTGCGGGCTTATTAGCAGTCATTTTTATCGTTGAGCCATCCACATCAAGGGTATAACCTTCGTTACCCAATTTTGCATTAGCAGTTTTATTTAAGGTAAAAATCATCACCTTGTCCTGCATCGTGGGCGTTGGTACTTTCTTAAAAACGGGCTTTTGTCCTGCCATAAAACCCAAAGAATTTACTAAATTTTCGGCTATTTTCTTCGCTTCGGGATTTTCATCCGTTACCTCTATACTCGTGCGGGCATCCAGCATAAACATACTCATACCCGTTCCCATCACATTCTCATAACTCACGGGGGCAGGAATGATATTATTTTGGGCAAATACCGAAAATGTACTTAATAATAAAACGATAATTTTTTTCATGGTTTTTGTTGATTTTTTGGATTTGAATTTTGAATGGTAAAGATAGTAATGTCTTAAAACAAAACTCCTCACAAGTCTTAAAAACTTGTGAGGAGTTTATTATTTGCTATACCAATCTTTACAAAACCTTCAAAATATCCGCAACCTCCGCCCGTTTTTGGAAATTTTCGTCAAAATGGACGAATTCAATTTTACAATCCTTTCCCACTACATACGTGGCTGGCACGGGCAACATCCAATCACCTTGCTGTTTTTCTAAATCCATTCCGTAGCCTTTATATTTTACCTTCATATCATCAGACAATGAATAAGCAACTTTCCAGTTTTTCATAATTGAACGGTCTTTATCGTAAATGACTGAAAATGTCGCTTTTGTCTTGTCAATTGCCTTATTGATAGACTCGTCAGTTTCGGGCGTAACGGCGATAACGGTGGCATTTTTAGCACTAAATTCTGATAGTGATTGCTCCAATTGACTCATGTATTTATTGCAATACGGACACCAAGCTCCCCGATAAAACATCACTACGACCTTTCCTTTTTGGGTCATTTTTTTGAGGCTAACCATTTTACCAGCATGGTCTTTTACCATAAAATCAGGAGCTTTATCGCCAACTTTGAGAGCCACTGGTTTATCTTGGGCAAAAACTGATAATACGCTGAAAGTCAGGAGTATTGTGAGTAATTTTTTCATTTGATGGAATATTTGAAGTTAATAATAATGCAAATATCCAACTTCTGAAGTTTCCAAAAAGTAAGCGAGCCGACAAATAAGCAGTTATTCGTATTTCGATGCTTGATGTTCGGTTTGCCCCGAACATCAAGAAACGAGCATCAAACATCAAAAACTACTCCACCAAATGCCCACAAAAAGTAGCCTTATTATCAATAATCCTCCCGCCTTTTCTGAATCCCAATGCGCAACTTTCGCCCGAAAAGAAGAGTCCTGCTTGGTAATAATTATTTGATTTATCTTGTAGGAATTCGGTGTATTGTTGATAAATAGAGGCTTGTTCAAAATAATCTCCTTCGGTTTTATCAAGTGTTACACCCACGGGAGAAAGAATCTTGACATTCGCCCCTTCACGCCCAAACAAGACTTTCTGAACGCAGGAATTATTGATAAGTGGTTGGTTTTCAGTCTGTAATAATAGCGGATGATTCGGAAATAAATCCCACAAAATCTTCAAAATTCCTTTCGATTGAAACAATAAAGTATAGGCTGGATTCATTACAACGGCTTTTTTAGTCTTCACGATGTTTGTGAGACTTGCTGCCAATTCGGGTTCATCCCAACCAATATATTCCCAAGGCACAAGTTTGAAATAAAAATCAAATTTGGTAAAACTGCCATCTTCTGCGTTCTGTTTATAAATCCCTTCCGCTGAAAATTCTACGTTTTCGATGTGTTCGAAAGCTACTTCAAAACCAGCCTCACGGGCGGCTTCCCCTAAGACTTGCATATTGGTATCGTCTTCGGGATAGCCTTCCATTGTGGAAATTAAAAGCGTTGGTTCAAATTCTGAGTTTTGACGTTTTAATTCTCTGAATTGCTCGGTCAGGGCTTCGTAAAGCGTATTAAATTGTCCGCTTTCATCCAAGCCGTTTGCTTTCAAAGATGCCCATTGCACTACGGCAGTTTCGGGAATACAAGTGGCGGTGTCGGCATTAAATTCGATGAGTTTTATGGGCTTTCCGTCCAATCCTCCACTCAAATCAAAGCGTCCGTAAAGATGCCATTGTTTATCGTTTCCCCACGAATATTTTATTAAGTCAATCAGATTTTCTGGAATACCCAATTCTGCAAAGCGTTCATTATCAATCACATACTGAGCAGCTTCAATAAACATTTCGTATAATTGATTACCCGCTTCATAATAATTTTCGGCTTCTTTTTCAGAAATAATCACCATTTCATCGGTAATATAAGGCAAAGTATTTTCGCCCAACATCCAATCCCAACCCGCATTTTGGAGGGAGATTTTTGGGGAAATATTTAGTTTTTTGAAGTTCATTTTTGTGCTAATTTATGGAACACGGATTTAACGGATTTGACACGGATTGAATTAAAATATTACTTAAGATTCCACTTTGTTGCCTTTGTTGGTGTTTTCACCAACAAAATGGAGTCCGATTTGTTGGTGAAAACACCAACAAAGGCAAAAAAACAAAATTTTTATCCGTGTCATCCGTGTACCATTATTTCGAAATTATCCTCTAAATCCCCCTCTCCCTGTGCTTCTAAAAAAACCACTTCGTCCACCCACAGGTCTGGTCGTAATCATGCGTGAATTACCAATATTTTCGTGGATTCCGCTTGACTTTTGGAAGGCATTTTGGGATGAATAAAAACGACCCATCATCGGAAAAAAGAAAAAGCCCGAATGATGTCTGCGGCGTTGAGTGGTATCGGTTGATTTACTCGTTTTAGGATTTAAGTCGGGGCGATAATTAGAATAATTTGGACTAATGGTTTTTGCCAATAAATATCCCATTCCACCAAACAAAAGAGCATTTGAGAGTGTGTTGCTTTGCCCAACGGAAGCCGAATTTGTTTTTATATCATTGTCAATCAAGGCTTTAACGGCTTGTGAGGAAAGCGTTTCCTTTCTGCCATCCAAATACGTTACAATAGCAACGGAACTATCGGCAGGAACTTCCACCTCATCCGTAATCTTAAATTCACCTTTTTTCGTTTCTAAAATATAGGTTTTTACGCCTTTGGTATAAGCTTCAACTTCCTCATAATCAGTATCTTCATCATCGTCAGCATTGCTACTGCCGCAACTTTGCAGCATAACAGCATTGCCCAAAATAGCCAAAGCCAATGAGCCACTGATGGAGATGTCTTTGACTTTACGGATAAATGAATTTTTGCGGATGATTGTCATAATTGTTTTGATTTTGTTGATACAAATGTATCAGAAAACGACCTAATTTTTACCAATTTTATAAGAGTGGTTAAATTGTCTTGGATAATGGTTGAGATTTATGGAAATTTACTGAAAATATCATTCCAAAAACTTCACAAATCCCATGACTAATACCCAAGTAAAATTGGCGGCTCGTCCCGTCGGGAATCCCAAAGAAACAGATTTATTGATTGAAGAAACCGCCGTGCCTACGATTCAGGACGGTGAGGTTTTGGTAAAAACAAAATACATCTCCCTCGACCCTGCCATGCGTGGTTGGATGAATGATGGTAAATCGTACATCAAACCTATCCAAATTGGCGAAGTATTCAGAGCGGGAACGGCTGGGGAAGTAGTAGAATCAAATAACCCAAATTTTGCCGTTGGCGATTACGTTACGGGTGGTTGGGGCGTGCAGGAATTTGGCGTTTCAAACGGTAAAGATTTAGTAAAAGTTGATACTAAAATTGCCCCTTTGACCACGTACTTAGCCACTTTGGGAATGCCAGGTATGACGGCATATTTCGGAATTTTGAACACGGGGCAACCCAAAGAAGGCGAAACCGTGGTAGTTTCGGGTGCATCGGGTGCGGTGGGAAGTGTGGTTGGACAAATTGCCAAAATCAAAGGTTGCCGAGTGATTGGTATTGCGGGCGACCAAGAGAAATGTGATTATTGCGTAAACGAATTGGGCTTTGATGCCTGTATTAATTACAAAACCGAGGACGTTAGAAAAGCCCTCAGAACGGCTTGTCCACAAGGAATTGACGTGTATTTTGACAACGTGGGCGGTGAGATTTTGGATATTGTTTTGGGACAAATTAACCTCCGAGCAAGAATTGTCATCTGCGGAGCTATCTCACAATACAACAATACCGAACCCGTAAAAGGACCTTCAAATTATCTTTCATTGTTGGTAAATCGTGCCAGAATGGAAGGAATCGTGGTTTTTGATAATGCCGCCAATTACGGAACCGCCGCCAAAGAAATGGCGGGTTGGATTCATGAAGGAAAGCTGCACTCGAAAGTAGATATCCAAAAAGGAATCCGTAATTTCTTGCCAACTTTGATGATGTTGTTTTCGGGTAAGAATTTTGGGAAGTTGATTTTGGAGGTTTAATTAAAGTCGTAAGCCTGTAAGTCGTAGGTCGTAAGTAAAAAATTTCTCTGTGAAAACTTAATAAAATGGTGCTTTATTTTACTTACGACCTACGACTTATTGACTTACGACTTGATAAACCTATTTCCGATAGTCCAACGCAGGTTTTCTATCCCCTAAAAGAGCCTCGTATTTAAAATTTGTTCCCCGTTTTTGGATAAATTCAGCCTTTGCTTTGTCGATGATGGTTTGGTCTTTGAACAAGTCTAACGCCGTGCAAGCCAAGGATTTAGCTGCCACAATCATTCCTTTTTGACCGATTGACATTCCACTCGCCGCCGTTGATTGCCAACTATGGGGCGATGAGCCTGGTACCCAAGTGGCAGTTCGTAAACCAATCGTAGGCACCGTCCAACTGACATCTCCCACATCCGTTGAACCACCGCTGATGGCACTTTCTCCTTCCGTTTTATAATCCTTAATGACCCCTGCATTTTCAATGGCTTGCTTTTGTTCGCCTAAGGTTTCACTGATTTTCTGAGCAAATACTTTCTCCTCTTCGGTATAATTTACTCCCCCAATCATGGTCAAATTGGCATGCATAATTTCTGCTAAAGTTAAATTGGGTAAAAGGTTATAAACACCTCCCAAAATTTCCCATTCCACCTTCGTTCCCGTGCCGAGGGCAGCACCCTGAGCCGCATTTTCTACTCTTTTCCAAACCCCTTGTAAAATATCACGGTCTCGATGGCGAGCATAATAATATACCTCAGCGTAGGCAGGAACCACATTTGGAGCATCTCCGCCCTTCGTAATCACGTAATGGATTCGAGTATCTTGGGGAATGTGTTCCCGCATCATATTTACCATCATATCCATCGCCTCCACGCCATCCAAAGCCGAGCGACCACGTTCGGGCGAAACTGAGGCGTGGGTTGCGATACCCTTGAAGCGGAATTTTGCATTTTTATTTGCCAAAGAAGTCCCCGCTTCCGTAGCATTTTGAGCCCCTGGATGCCAATGCAAAACCACATCAACATCGTTAAAAAGACCTTCCCGTACCATGTAAACTTTGCCCGAACCACCTTCTTCGGCAGGACACCCGAACATTTTTATCGTGCCTTTTTGTCCCGAAGCCTTCAACCAATTTTTCACTTCAATGGCAGCCGCTATTGATGCTGTTCCAAAGAGATTGTGACCGCAACCGTGTCCTCCTTTTTGATTAGGAATGGGTTTTATTTCGGGCGTGGCTTCTTGAGCAAGACCTGGCAAGGCATCGTATTCTCCTAAAATCCCGATGGTTGGTTTACCTTCGCCAAAAGTTGCCACAAAAGCGGTTGGGATTCCTGCAATGTTGGACGTAACGGTGAAGCCCTCTTTTTTGAGTAAATCTTGTAATAAAAGAGAAGATTTTTCTTCCATGTAGCCCAATTCTGCATAGTTCCAGATTTGCTTAGAAATTCCTGCATATTCATCGAAACGCTTATCAATATTTGAGATAATGGTCTGTTTATCAGAATTTTGAGGAACAGAGATTGTGGTTTTCTTTTTTTGAGAAATTGCCGTAAAAGCGATGAAAGAAAGGAAAAATAATAGTGATTTTTTCATGGATGGTCTTTTATGAAATGATTTGATAAGTACGAATTTATTGAAAAATCAGGGCTTTTCAAAAGGTGTAACTCAGTTTTACATTTTTATTCACAGAAGTCTTCGTTTGAAGGGGATGCCTAATCCGAAGACTCCCGTATCTACAAGATTTTGAAAATTATTTCAGTATAATTACCCCTAATTTCCCCTTTACTATCATTCAAACGAGTTTCATTTTCAAATACAATTTCCATGAAAAATTTATTGTTAATTATGTTTTGCCTTAGCTTTTCAGTAAGCGTGAATGCCCAAGTAGGCGTAGGTACAAAAGCCCCCAAAGGTGCGGAGGTATTTTTTGATGGTTCAAGAAAAATGCTGGACGCAAAATGGACGTACTGGGCTGGTCCACGTTTGGCAGCGACATTACCCATCAAATGGGAGATTAAAAGCGACCCTGCCAACAGTAAAGGCACAACAGTAAGCACTAATGACCCAGCGGGAGCAGGGGGGCTTTACGGGGCAGCCGACATTGTTACCAAAGAAAAATTTCGTGATTTTAGGCTTCATGTTGAGTTTTATATTCCAGAAAAAGGCGGAAATAGTGGTGTTTACCTACAAAATCGTTATGAAATTCAAATTTTAGACGGTGATTCCACTTCGCACGGTATGGCAGCGGTAATCAATGAAGAAGCCTCTCCGTATAGTGCCTATAACGGAGTTGGCAAATGGAATGCCTACGATATTAATTTTCGGGCGGCTCGATTTAAAGATGGCAAATTAGTAGAAAAACCAATCGTTTCGATGTATTTTAATGGTAAAAAAGTGCATACTAATAAACAAATTTCGCAAGTTTGGGGTGGACCAAATTCGGGCGTTGATGGGGGAATTGATGGTGGAAAGGGTATTACTGACACGGCAGAAGGTCTGAAATTACAAGCCGAAGGACATGATGTACGCTACAGAAATATTTGGATTAAAAAAGTGGATTTAAAAGCGGCGAATACTAATTTTTGATATTTGATAGAACCGCAACGGCGAATCGTACAGACAAGACAGATTTTCAATCGCAGATTCACGCAGATAGCATAATTTTTTTTAAACCTAAATCCATTCTCAAATCATGAAAAAGAACATATTTTTTGTCTTTATAGTGTTTTTAATTTTCAGTAAGACATACGCTCAACAAAAATTAAGGGTTGGCATTGATGGACTTACGCATGACCATATCGGGCAAGTTTTGAACAGCAATAAACGGGGCGATATTGAAATTGTGGGCATTGCCGAACCCAATAAAGCTATTGCCATGAAATATATGCAACGGTATAATCTGCCCGAAGCTTTATTGTTTAATAGTTTGGAAGAAATGGTTGCGAAAACAAAACCCGAAGCCGTTTGTGCTTTCAATAGCATCATTGAGCATTTGCATACAGTGGAGGTTTGTGCCTCAAAAGGTATCCACGTGATGGTGGAAAAACCTTTGGCAACTAACCTCAAAGATGCTCAAAAAATGGCAGATTTAGCCCAAAAATTCAAGATTCATTTGCTGACAAATTATGAGACTACTTGGTATCCAAGCCACCGAATGGCACATCTTATGATTCAGGATGAAAAGGAAATGGGGCGAATCAATAAAGTAATTGTGCGTGATGGACACCGTGGACCCAAAGAAATTGGCTGTACGCCTGAGTTTCTATCTTGGCTTACTGACCCCGTAAAAAATGGTGGTGGTGCGGTAATAGATTTTGGCTGCTACGGAGCTAATCTGATGACTTGGTTTATGAAGGGAATAAAGCCAATTTCGGTTACGGCAGTTACCAAACAAATTAAACCTAATGTATATCCAAAAGTGGATGATGAAGCTACTATAATATTGACTTATCCGCACGCAGAAGCTATTTTAGAAGCATCTTGGAACTGGCCCTTCGATAGAAAAGATACCGAAATTTACAGTCAATCTTCCTATATTTTTGCCAATAGTTCACAAATGAAAGTGAGAAAGGGAGATCGAAATGCCACGGAAGAAAACGTAACTATAATGCCCATTCCAAACCCAGAAAATGACTCCTTTTTGTATCTGACAGCGGTAGTGAAAGGCAAAATTAATCCAGCCAATAGCCTTTCTTCGATTGAAAATAATTTAGTGGTTGTGGAGATTTTAGAAAAGGCGATTCAGTCGGCTAAGAGTGGGAAGGCGGTTTTGTTTTAAATTACTAAAAACGGAAGTCTTCGGATTGGGCATCCCCTTTAAACGAAGACTTCCGCAGATAAGCCCAAACCTCAAAAATTTCTTGATGTAATCCATGAAAAAATCACTATTTATCTTCCTTTTTACCTTATTAATTTCTCTATATTCCACCGCACAAAAGCCATTGACTTTATGGTATAA
This sequence comes from Cytophagales bacterium, assembly GCA_038230735.1. Classification (GTDB taxonomy): domain Bacteria; phylum Bacteroidota; class Bacteroidia; order Cytophagales; family Spirosomataceae; genus Arcicella. The sequence continues at coordinate 23,291 of JBBRMR010000020.1, read as the reverse complement.
ACAACCCGCCCGAAATTGGAACGAAGCCCTACCCATTGGAAACGGACGAATCGGAGCAATGATTTTTGGTAAACCCGATAATGAACTTATCCAACTCAATGAACAAACTTTATGGTCGGGCGGACCCGTGAATCGAAATCCTAATCCCAACGCTTCAAAACACTTGCAGGAAGTCAGAGATGCGATTTTTTCGGAAGATTTTGCCAAAGCAAATGTCCTCGCCAAGCAATTACAAGGACCTTACACGGAAGCCTATCAACCTTTGGGAGACTTGGTTTTTCGTCAAGAATTCAAGGGAGAAGTAACCGATTATTATCGTGATTTGAATATTGGAAATGCCATTGCAACCACTCGTTTTAAGGTTGGAAATACAGAATTTACTCGTGAATTTTTCGTGTCTGCACCTGCCCAAGTTATGATAATCCGTTTGAAATCAAGTACCAAAGGGGCTTTGAATTTCTTTGTTTCACTCAGGAGTAAACATCCGATTGTAAAGAGTTTATTATCTGATAATCAAATAATTATTCGTGGGAAAACACCTGCCTACGCAAGTCCAAATTATGTGCAGAGTAGAAAACCTGTAACTTACGAAGATTCGACCAATTGTCGGGGAATTCGTTTTGACTGGCGTTTCAAGGTGAAATCTTGTGATGGAAAAGTTACGACTGATACCTCTGGTTTTCATATTTCAGATGCCACCGAAGCCGTCTTGATTTTGACCACCGCCAGTAGTTTTAATGGTTTTGATAAATGTCCCGATTCGGAAGGAAAAGATGAAAAGGCATTGGTAGAAAGTTATCTTAAACTGAGCGAAGATAAAGATTTTGAGCAATTAAAAACGGCTCATATCGCTGACTATCAAGGCTTTTTCAATCGAATGAGTTTTTCTTTACATGGAAATCCAGACCTTGATTTACCAACTGATGAAAGGCTTTTGAAATATACCGAAGGAGCAAAAGACCCTGCTTTGGAAAGTCTTTATTTTCAATTTGGAAGATATTTGTTGATTTCATGTTCCCGTCCGAATGGGCTTCCCGCCAATTTGCAGGGGATTTGGAATAACTCTGTTCGTCCGCCGTGGAGTTCAAATTTTACTATTAATATCAATACCGAAATGAACTATTGGTTGGCGGAAATGTGTAACCTTTCGGAGCTGCATACTCCTCTGTTGAATCACATCAAAAACATAGACGTTACGGGCAAAGAAACCGCCAGAAATTTCTATAACGCTCGTGGTTGGGTGGCACATCACAATTCGGATATTTGGGCGTTGTCTAACCCCGTAGGTGGCGAGCCGATGTGGGCAAATTGGACGGGCGGAGGTACGTGGTTGTGTCAGCATTTGTGGGAGCATTATGCTTATACGGGGGATAAAAAATATTTGGCAGAAACCGCCTATCCATTGATGAAAGATGCCGCCCTTTTTTGTTTAGATTGGCTTATTGAAGACGGCAAAGGGCATTTAGTAACCGCCCCATCCACTTCTCCCGAAAATATTTACATTACCGATAAGGGCGTAAAAGGGGCAGTATCCATGGCTACTACGATGGATATGTCCTTGATTTGGGACTTATTTACCAACACCATCGAAGCCTCCGAAAAATTAGGAATTGATGCCGATTTCAGAAAAGAATTATTGGCAAAAATAGCTAAATTATTTCCTTTACAAATTGGTAAAAAAGGCAATTTGCAGGAATGGTATAAAGATTGGGAAGATGCTGACCCCAAACACCGACACACTTCGCATCTATTCAGTTTACACCCTGGGCGACAAATTTCACCCTTGAAAACGCCCGAATTTGCCAATGCCGCTCGCAAGACTTTGGAAATCAGAGGGGATGATGGAACGGGTTGGAGTAAGTCGTGGAAAATTAATTTTTGGGCAAGATTACACGATGGAAATCATGCCTACAAGCTCGTGAGGGAACTTTTGAAACTGACGGGCATGGAAGGAACGGACTATACCAAAGGTGGCGGAACGTACCCAAATATATTTTGTGCTCATCCACCTTTTCAGATTGACGGCAATTTTGGTGGGACATCGGGCATGGCAGAAATGCTACTCCAAAGCCACGATGGACTTTTAAATTTTCTTCCTGCGATACCAGACGATTGGCAATCGGGAGAAATAAAAGGCTTAAAAGCCAGAGGAGGTTTTGAAGTGGATATTACATGGAAAAACAAGAAAATTACGAAGCTAACGATTCAATCAAGTTTGGGCGGAAATTGCAAAATCAAAACGCCCAATGCTTTGAAATTGGAAGGAAAATCTAAATTAATTACTGGAAATGATAAAACGGTTTTTGATTTTATGACGGTGAAGGGAGGGAAATACACGTTGGTAAATATGTAACACTGCGGTTCAACGACTCGACTGCCAGTCCGTAATAAAAAAGCAACCACTTCAATGATTAACAGCCAAAACCATGCTAAAAATCCCCTACTCAAAAACCAATAATTATTCTGAGAAAATCATTCAAGAACGGCAACAATTTGTAAAAAAGGTTGCCAATTCTGACTTGGAAAATATTACAGAATACGCCATCAATCCAGCGATAACTTCGGGCAATATTGAGAACTTTATTGGTTTTGCACAAATTCCTTTGGGTTTGGCGGGACCCGTGAAAGTCAATGGCGAATATGCACAGGGCGATTTTTATATCCCGATGGCAACCACCGAAGGCACCCTGGTAGCGAGTTATAACCGAGGGATGAAATTAACCAGTTTGGCGGGGGGTATCAAAACTACTATTTTGGACGATGCCATGCAACGTTCGCCCATTTTTGTTTTTGAAGATGCCCGTTATTCCAAGAAATTTGAAACGTGGATAAAAGCAAATTTTGACCAAATTAAAGCCATTGCCGATGAAAGTTCTTCGATTGGAAAGCTCCGAAATATTGAACAATATGCCGTGGGGAAAATGCGATGGCTACGGTTCAATTTCTCTACGGGTGATGCCGCAGGGCAGAATATGGTAACGAAAGCCACTCATAAAGCCTGCTACTGGATGCTCGGAAATGGCATTGAAGGTTTAGAACATTTTGCGATGGCTGCCAACATGGACACCGACAAAAAGCACTCACACTTGAACACCTTGCACACACGGGGCAAGCGAGTGGTGGCAGAAATCACCTTACCCAATGATTTTTTAAAAGAAGTAATGAACACCACGGGCGAAGCCCTTTTTAAGCAAAGACAATACTCAAATATTGGTTCTATGTTGTCAAATTCTACTAATAATGGAGCCCATTTTGCCAATGGTCTGACCGCCATGTTTATTGCCACGGGACAAGATATTGCTAACATTGCGGAATCGTCGGCGGGCATTGTTCACGGAGAATTAAAACCCAATGGTGATTATTATTACTCTTGTACTATCCCATCATTAATTGTGGCAACTTATGGTGGTGGAACTGCCTTGCCCTCACAAAAAGAATGTCTTGAAATCATGGATTGTTACGGGGCGGGGAAAGTCAATAAACTCGCTGAAATCATGGCGGCGGTTGTGCTTTGCGGAGAGATTTCGTTGGGTTCGGCAATCGTGGCGAATGAATGGGTAAGCAGCCATGAAAAATATGGGAGAAATCGGTAAATAATTATGAAATTTGCAATTCAGTTTCCCGAAAGTTCAATCCGTCATGGATATTGTTTCGAGAAGTTCATGCCACAAAATTTATTATTTACGGTATGAATCGGTCAATACCCTAAAAATCAAAACCTTAAATATGAATCCCACCCGAAACTTCAATTCTCTGGGCATTAATCCACTTAGCATCATCGGTGCATAAAAACGCCACAACGCTTCCAATATCATCGGGCAAACCGACCCGTCCCAAGGCAGTTTGATTGGCAATCGTTTTATTGATGCCATCATTGTCTCTTACCGCACCACCGCCAAAATCCGTCTCTATTGCCCCTGGGGCTACAACATTGACTCTAATTTTTCTATTACCTAAAGATACCGCTTGATATTTAGTCAAGGTTTCAACACCGCCTTTCATCGTGGCATAAGCATCATAACCAGGCGTAGAAAACCTGGCTAAACCCGATGAAATATTTACAATTCCCCCGCCATCATTCATCGTTGGAAGCAACTTTTGACTGATAAAAAATGGTGCTTTTAAATGAATATTTACCATTGAATCAAATTGATTTTCGGTTGTTTCTGTAAATGGGACATACACTCCTACACCTGCATTATTGACCAAAAAATCAAAATGGTCGGTTTGAAAATTTGATTGTAAAACACCCTTTATATTTTCCACGAATCCATCAAAAGTATCGTATTGAGCCACATCCAATTGAAGGGCTACGGCTTTTCTACCCAAAGTTTCAATTTCAGAAACTACTTCTTGGGCTTCCTCTTTTTTGTTGTGATAAGTGATGATTACATCCAAGCCTTTTTTGGCTAATTGCAAAGCCATGTCTTTCCCAAGCCCACGACTTCCGCCCGTTACTAAGGCAATTTTTGAATTATTTGTCATTTTTATTTCGTTTTAATTACGATACAAAATTGGCAAAAATGAGATTCAAGTTTATTGCGTTAATCAATCCATTATTTGTGTATATCAAATAATTTGTCTCGATAAGCTGATGGAAAGATATTGGTTTGTTTTTTAAAGAAATTAGAAAAATGAGCCACTTCTTCAAAACCTAAACTAAAAGCAATTTCAGAAATATTCCAAGTGGTTTGTTTCATCAAAAATTTGGACTCTTGCACAATCCTACTGGATATAATTTCGGAAGTAGTTTTACCCGTAATTTCTTTCAATACTTTATTCAAGTGGTTAATATGCACCTGCAAAGTATCGGCATAATCTTTGGCAGTTCGTAATTTCAACACCTGATGTGATGACTCAATCGGAAACTGTCTTTCGAGCAATTCGATGAATAAAGTAGAGATTCTGGTGGCGGCATTTATACCGTTTTTGGTGGGAACAATAGGTTTTAACTTTTGTCCTTGATGAATAAGTTCGATAAGATAATTTCTTAGCAAATCATACTTATGCACATAATCAGTAGTGATTTCAATGTGCATTTTGTTAAAAATAGTTTCAAATTGTTCCGCTTGTTTGGCATCTATTTCATAAATAAAATCACTGTTAACTTTAAAAATTGGTAAATCATCAATGATAATTCCGCTGTTTGTTTTGGTAATAAAATCGTTAGTAAATACACAAAAATGTCCCGCCTGCTCGCTGTCAAGTGGGGTATATTTGTAAGGGATTTTGGGTGTGGCAAACAAGATGGCAAATTCCTTAATGTCAACTTCTCTATCGGCATATTCCACCTTATTCTTACCAATAATCAAACTTACTTTATAGTAAGTTCGCCTATTGTAGGGCATTTTATTTTTGGTAAAAGAGTCTGATTTATGTAAATTTTTGATATTAAAAACATTAAAATGTCCAATATCCGTTGTGTTTATTTCTCCTAAAAAAGTCTCAAGTTCTTTGCTCGTACCCTCAAAAACGTCTTTGTAAAATTCCTGTACCGTTATTATTTCCATTTCTTTAATTGCGTATATCAAATAATGTTAAAGGTAGGAAATTTTATAATACTTTCTATTTTAGCGAAACTAATTAAACGAAGCTCTAAAATCTACTGGTGAAAGATTTGTTTTATTTTTGAATAACTTACTGAAAGAAGGGGCGTGTTCAAATCCGAGTTGAAAAGCAATTTCTGAAATGGATAAATCTGTATTTGACAATTTTTCCTTCGCTTTTTCAATCAATTTTTCATGAATATGTTGCTGAGTAGTTTGCCCCGTGAGGACTTTTAACAATGTACTCAAATAATTGGCAGATACGTTTAAAGACTCAGCGATGTGATGTACTGTTGGCAATCCTTTGTATATATTAGCATCATTTTCATAATAGGAATTTAAGATTTCCTCTAAATGATTCAAAATTTGATGATTGCTAATTTTACGAGTCAAAAATTGACGGTGGTAAAACCTATCGGCATATTTAAGCAATAATTCTATTTGGGAAACCATCAAATCCTGACTGAATTTATCAATATTAGATTGGTATTCTTGTTTGATGTTTTGCAAGATAGTGATAATACTTGCCTCTTCTTTTTGAGAGAGAAACAAGGCTTCATTGATGGCATAATTGAAATATTCATATTTATTTATTTTTTGTGCCAAATCACTTCCCCACAAAAAATCTGGATGCACCAACAGCATCAATCCCGTTGTTTGAAATACGGTATTTTTTTCGACTTGGATACTAAAAATTTGGTTCGGCGAAATAAAGAAAAGTACACCTTCGTCAAAATCATACTGCTGTTGCCCATACTTAATTTTTCCATTGATATTTTTTTTGAGGGCGATTGAATAAAAATCCATAAACCAATTGACTGGTTCATCTTCATACGTATATTTCATGTGTTCAAAATCAACAACACTAATCAAAGGATGTTCGGGTTGGGATAATCCACGGTAACGATGGTATTCGCTAATGGTTTTAAATCTATGGATTTTAGTATTTTTCATGTCAAATATTTTAGTTATTATATGCCTTTGCGAAATCTTGGGCAAAATCACTCACCTTCACTTTGCCCATAACAGCTGGTTTGTTCAATACGTAATCTTCATACAATAATCCGCTGTTGATAGAGGCATACATTTCTCTCAAACCCGCCGCAATATCTTGTTTCAACCCCGCACTGATTAATCCGCCTTCCATTTGTTCGTCAGTCCAGGTCAGCCATTTCAACGCTGGTTTACCGATGGCTTCGCCTAAAATTTTAGCTAATTCGTTATAGGTAATCTCTTCACTTGCCACGTAACGCACTTTTCTGCCCGTCATGGGGGTTATGATTTCATCGGCAATGGCAGCAGCAATGTCTTTTGGGGATACCCAGACATTAACAACATCACCACCGATATTAGATGCCATAAAATCATTGCTTTTGGCAGAATGAACCTGTGGCAATAAGTTATAATAAAATTCCGTAGGTCGAATGTGCGTAATACTTACATCATCGGGCAGTTCGTTCATAAGATTTTCTACCCGATGAGCCCCTAACAATATGCCATTTCCTTTCTCTGAATGTCCACCAATGGTACTTAAATTAATGACTCGTTTTACTCCACTTTGCTTAATCGCTTGCACATAATTTTTACCGACTCGAAGATAAATACCTAATAAATCAAGATTTTGGTCAAGGTAATTCTGGGGTGGCACCATGCAATAAACAACATCCGCACCAGCAAATATTTCAGCAATAAATTCGGCATCTTCCAAAGAACCAACGGCAGCCGTTGCTCCCAATTTTTCAATATCATTTTCTCTTTCAGCACTGCTGGTGATAACGGTTACTGAATGTCCCTTCTGTACTAATTCCTCAGTAAGAGGCTTACTAATGTGTCCTAATGAACCCGTGATTGTAATTTTCATAATTGTATTTGTTTAAATTTTTGATAATACAAAGTTCCGTTACAATTAGGGAGTAGTCTTAGCCAAATCTACTGATGTCATAGCCAAAAATAAGAATCAATAGTTGAATCTACGATTTTTGTACTCGGAATTCATCAAAGGATGAAATATGAATTTGGGAAGATAAAATCCAATATCTACATTATTTTTTGAGTATAGAAATCTCAAAAAAACCTTTATAAATTAACCAAATTAAAATTTTATCGTGAAAAACAAAGTATTAAAAATTCACCCAAATGATAACGTAATCGTGGCATTGAGCGATTTACAACAAGGAGAAACCATTACATTGGAGGGTCTGGAATATATTTTAACCGAAAATATTGCCGCCAAACATAAGTTTGCGATGCAAGATTTTGAGGTAGGTTCAGAGATTAAAATGTATGATGTTTTGGTTGGAAAAGCTAATCAGTTTATTAAAAAAGGGGGCAGTATCAATACTTTTAATGTAAAACACGCCGTAAATAGTTTTGAGATTTTGGATAAAAGTCAGGAATGGCAAGCACCCGATGTTTCGGCTTGGGCGGAACGAACTTTTATGGGTTTTCACCGTGCCGATGGCAAAGTGGGAACGGCAAATTATTGGTTGGTTGTGCCTTTGGTTTTTTGTGAAAATCGCAATATTGAAGTCCTCCGTGAAGCCCTTGTGGAAGATTTGGGTTACGCCCGAAAACACGCTTACCAATCCCAAACGCAAGATTTGATTGCTTTATATCAATCAGGAAAAACCATCGAAGAAATCCTCGAAACTGATTTGCAGGTCCAACAAAATGAAACCCAAAAACAAAGACTTTTTCCGAATGTAGATGGCGTAAAATTCCTCCTTCATGATGGCGGATGCGGAGGCACCCGTCAGGATTCTCAAGCCCTTTGCGGCTTGTTGGCGGGTTATATCACGCACCCAAATTGTGCAGGGGCAACAGTGCTAAGTTTGGGTTGTCAGAATGCACAATACAGTATTTTACAAGAAGAAATTGCTAAACGCACGCCCAATTTAGGCAAACCATTATACTTTTTAGAACAACAAAATATAGGCACAGAGGCTGAAATGATGGCATTGGCACTCAAACAGACCTTTGCGGGATTGATGCAAGCCAATCAGAACGTCCGCAAACCTGCCCCTTTAAGCAAGCTAACTATCGGCTTGGAATGTGGCGGTTCAGACGGCTTTTCGGGTATTTCAGCGAACCCTGCCATTGGCTATACTTCCGACCTTTTAGTAGGTTTGGGCGGAACCGTTATCCTCTCGGAGTTTCCAGAATTGTGCGGCGTTGAACAGGAAATTACTGACCGTTGCGTAAGCCGAGACGATGCTGAATTGTTCAGTTATTTAGTAAAAACCTACAACGAAAGAGCAAAAGCCGTGGGTTCTGGTTTCGACATGAATCCTTCGCCTGGCAATATCAAAGACGGACTCATCACCGATGCCATCAAGTCGGCGGGGGCAGCTAAAAAAGGTGGTACATCGCCCGTAACGTCGGTTTTAGATTATCCCAATCTTGTTACAAAACCAGGACTTTGTTTATTATGCACCCCAGGCAATGACGTAGAATCCACAACTGCCGAAGTGGGTTCGGGGGCGAATATTGTGCTTTTCACCACGGGTTTAGGCACACCCACGGGCAACCCAATCGCCCCCGTAGTGAAGATTGCCACCAATACAAAATTATACGAAAAGATGTCCGACATCATCGACCTCAACACAGGAACCATCATTGAGGGCGAAGAAGGTATTGAAGAGGCGGGAAAACGAATTTTGGAATACGTCATAAAAGTAGCGAGTGGAGAAATTGAAATTTGTGCCGTGAGAAACGGGCAGGACGATTTTATTCCTTGGAAAAGAGGGGTTTCTTTGTAAATTTGAACCAGCAAAAAAATGTAGAATTGTAGAGACAAGGCACTGCCTTGTCTTTTCTCCTGGTCTTTTTTCTGCCTCGACTTTTTCATTACAATCTATAATTTTCATGAATAATACTTTTATCGACATCGCTCGAACGGGCAAAAATGTTTTCTGGCTCTATGTGAAGGGTTTTGTAATTGTACTGGCGGCGGCTGTGGTGTTTGGATTACCCGTTGTATTGGTTACTGACCTCAAAACCCAAAAGCCAATAGTACCTGCCTATCAATATTTAGCGGTGGCAATTTTACAATTTGTCGGAATTATTGTGGGTCTTTGGTTTGTCATGAAATATCTTCACGAACGCCCTTTCAAAACTTTAATAACACCCCTTGCTGAAATTAACTGGAAACGCATTGCTCAATCGGCAGGATTGTGGTTTGGAATTACCGTGGCGGTTGAGTTATTATTTTATACGATTTATCCCGAAATGTACAGTTTTACGCTCAGAATAGAAGATTTTATGCCCGCTTTGGTGGTTGGATTAATTATGATTCCAATTCAAAGCACGGCGGAGGAACTACTTTTTCGAGGGTATCTTTTACAAGGAATTGGCAAGAAAAATATTTGGGCTGGAATCATCATTACAGGTGTATTTTTTGGATTGGCACACGGTCTGAATCCCGAAACGGAGAAGGTCGGTTTTGCTCTCGGAATGTCCTATTACATCAGTGTAGGGCTTTTCTTTGCTCTATTGACTATTTTTGATAAAAAACTTGAACTCCCCATCGGTATTCATGCCGCCAATAATGTCTATTCATTTTTGATAGTTTCCTATCCCGACAGTGTTTTGCCTTCTCCTTCTATTTTTAGTTTGAGCGAACTCAATTTTCCCCTAATGATTGTAGGTTGGGTGATTACGGTGGTGATTTATGTTTTCTTGGCAAATAAGATTTTTGACCTTCGCCCGAATATTGAAAATCAGGAGAATTTAGCCGTTTAATTATTATGACCGCAATCGTAGTGTTAGGTTCGCCTAATAGCCCCAAAGGAGAACTATTTTTGATGGCAAAAAAGCGGTTGGATAAATGTTATGAAGAATATTTATCCCACAAATATTCCATCATTCTTACGGGCGGATTTGGTTTGCATTTTAACACTTCTGATTTTCCCCATCATCAATTGGCAAAAGAGTATTTAATTCAGAAAGGCGTTGATAATCAAGATATTATTGATTTTTTGGATTCTGCCAATACCGTGCAAGATGCCACGATGCTTATTCCTATTTTGGCACAAAATCCCATCGAACATCTCATCATCATCACTTCCGATTATCACATAGAAAGAGTAGAATTTATTTTCAAAAGTGTTTTACTTGAAAAAGTATCTCTGTCGTATATAGGCGTGGGTAGTGAAGGAATGAACCCCGAAATTTTGGATAAACTTATCGCCCATGAAAAATTGGCTTTGGAGGGATTGAGGAGGAATGGGGTTGTCTTTTAGATGGTATCAGATTCTGCCGCCCCGTGGCTGGTGTCCCCACCAGTCCACAATGGCGAAAGCAATTTTGGTCTGTATGCTGACGCAAATGTGGACTGGTGAGGACACCAGCCACGGGGCGATGTTTGTTTTTTACTACGAAATATTGATTACTGAAATACCAAATTACTCGAAATGAAACCCTTTCTAAACGAAGACTTTTTACTCCAAACGCCTACCGCTTCAAGACTCTACCACGAGTATGCGAAGGATATGCCCATTATTGATTATCACAATCATTTACCGCCCGACCAGATTGCTCAAAATAAAAATTTTGAAAATCTCACGCAAATATGGCTCTATGGCGACCACTACAAATGGCGTGGTATGAGAGCAAATGGTGTGGACGAATCATATTGTACAGGTAATAAACCTGACTACGAAAAGTTTGAAAAATGGGCAGAAACCGTTCCCTACACGATGCGAAATCCTTTGTATCATTGGACACATCTGGAACTGCAACGTTGTTTTGGGATTAATGAAATCCTGAATCCTGCTTCGGCAAAAAGGATTTATGAGGATTGTTCCGCAAAAATTATTACCCCAGAATATTCCGTTCGTAGTTTGATGACGAAGATGAAAGTGGAAGTGGTTTGCACCACAGATGACCCGATGGATTCACTCGAACATCATCAAGCCATTCAGCAAGAAGGAACATTTCAAACCAAAGTTTTACCAACTTTTCGCCCTGATAAATTTATCTTGATTGAAAATCCAAATTTTAAAGATTTCGTCCAAAAATTAGGCTCAATCGTTAATTTAGACATCAATTCATTTTCCGAATTATTGAATGCCCTTCGCCAACGGGCAGATTTCTTTGCTTCTTTGGGTTGTCGTTTGGCAGACCACGGACTCGAACAAATCTATGCCGTTGAGTTTACCGAAGCCACGGCAAATAGTATTTTTGAAAAAGTGATGTTGGGCAAAGAAATCACGGCACAAGAGGCTTTGATTTATAAATCAGCCATTTTACACGCCCTCGGAGTCATGTATCACTCGCTTGGTTGGACACAACAATTTCACTTGGGAGCTTTACGAAACAACAACGCCCGTGCTTTGCGAACATTAGGACCCGATACTGGTTGGGATTCCATCGGTGATTGGTCGCAAGCCAAAGCAATTTCAAAATTTTTAGACCGTTTGGATGAACACAATCAATTAGCCCAAACCATTATTTACAACCTCAATCCAAGGGATAATGAAATGATTGCTGCCATGATTGGCAATTTCAATGATGGTTCTGTGGCGGGTAAAATTCAGTTTGGATCAGGTTGGTGGTTTTTAGACCAGAAAGATGGGATGGAAAAACAAATGAACGCCCTCTCGAACATGGGACTTTTGAGCCGTTTTGTGGGTATGCTGACTGATTCACGCAGTTTCTTATCATTTCCAAGACATGAGTATTTCCGTAGAATTCTCTGTAATTTGTTAGGGAACGAAATTGAAAACGGAGAATTGCCCAACGATATTGAATGGATTGGGCAGATGGTTCAAAATATCTGTTATCGTAATGCTAAAAACTATTTCAAATTTTAATTATGCAAACCACAATCGGAAAGTACCGATGGACAATTGTAGCCTTGCTATTTTTTGCCACCACCATTAATTACCTCGACCGTCAAGTGATTGGTCTGCTGAAACCCACGCTTGAAAAGCAATTTAGTTGGACGGAAACCGATTATAGCAACATCGTTATTGCCTTCCAAGCCGCTTATGCGTTTAGTTTGTTGGCATTTGGCGGAATTATTGACAAAATAGGAACGAAATTAGGCTATACCATCTCCATAATTATGTGGAGTTTGGCAGCCATCGCCCACGCCGCCGCCAAAAGCACCTTTGGCTTTGGCGTAGCGAGAGCCGCATTAGGTTTGGGCGAGGCAGGAAATTTTCCAGCCGCCATTAAAGCCGTTGCGGAGTGGTTTCCGAAGAAAGAAAGAGCCTTAGCCACGGGCATTTTCAACTCAGGGGCAAACATCGGGGCAGTTGCCGCACCCATCATGGTCCCTTGGATTTTGGGAGTTTACGGTTGGGAAATGGCATTTATCGTAACGGGAGCAATTGGCTTTATCTGGTTGATTTTCTGGTGGTTATACTACGAAACACCCGCCAAGCATCCTAAATTAACCAAAGAGGAATTTGACTATATCCATAGCGATATGGATGAACAAAATGCGGATGAGAAACCCGTAGCTTGGTTAAAACTCTTTGGAATTCGCCAAACGTGGGCTTTTGTTTTCGGCAAAATGCTCACCGACCCCATCTGGTGGTTTTTCCTCTTCTGGTTGCCTTCGTATTTTTCCACAACTTTCCATTTAGACTTAAAAAAACCAAGTTGGGAGTTAATCATCGTTTATACCGCCACCACCATCGGCAGCATCGGCGGGGGATATTTGTCGGGCTATTTCATCAGCAAAGGGTGGGAAACGCACAAAGCCCGCAAAGTGGCAATGTTCATTTTTGCGATTTGCGTAGTACCCATTATGACGGCTCGATACGCCACTAATATTTGGCAAGCCGTGGCTTTAATCAGTTTGGCGGCGGCGGCACATCAGGCTTGGAGTGCCAATATTTATACCGTAGCTTCGGATATGTTTCCCAAGAAAGCGATTAGTTCAGTAATTGGCATTGGAGGGATGGCTGGTTCAGTCGGAGGAATCATTTTCCCCATCATAGTAGGCTCATTATTAGACTCTTACAAAGCCGCAGGTAATATCAACGGGGGCTATAATATCATTTTTATCCTCTGCGGAAGTGCTTACATTTTAGCATGGGGAATCATGCAATTTTTTGCTCCTAAGAATGAGAGAGTGGTGATTTAGGTTTTAGGGGTTAGGTTTTGGGGGTTAGATAGGAGTCGTACACTATTCCCTAACCCCTAAAACCCAACCCCTAATAGATTAATATCCCTTCCCCTCCGCAAAAACAGGACTATTTTCACCCGTTCCGCCAAAGCGTTTTTTGGCATCTTCCAAAATGCTTGCCGTAGCGGATGCACCCAAGCGAGTTGCACCTAATTCCTTGACTTTCAACAGTCCGTCCAAAGTTCTGACACCCCCAGCGGCTTTTACTTGGACTTCGGAATTGGCGTATTTTCTCATCAAAATCAAGTCCTTCTCCGTCGCTCCCTCGTAGCTGTATTTGCCATCATCGCCTTTGACGAAACCGTAACCCGTTGAGGTTTTTACGAAAGCAACGCCCACCGCATTACAAATCTGACAGAGTTTTATTTTGTATTTATCTTTTGGCAAGAAGTCATTTTCAAAAATCACTTTCAAGATAGCTCCGTACTTTTTGCACATTTTGTTAATCGCAAAAATTTCACTTTTCACATACCGCCAATCTTCCGAAAGCACTTTGCCGATATTGACGACCATATCAATTTCCACCGCCCCATCTTTGCAAGCCTGTTCGGTTTCTTTTACCTTGATATTGATGGCAGAATTACCGTGCGGAAAACCAATAACCGTTCCCACCAATACGTTAGTTCCTTTCAATAATTCAGCGGCTTGTTTTACGTAATAAGGCTTCACGCACACGGAGGCAACATCGTAATGTTTTGCTAACGCACAACCTTCTTCCAACTCTTTATCAGTCATGGTGGGATGCAAAAGCGAGTGGTCAATCATCTTGGCAAGTTCTTGTATTTTGTCCATATTTTGTTTTGAGATTTTATTTTTTGAGTTTTTTTAACACTTGAAAAATATCAAAAGTGAGTAATATTATATATCATAAATGCTTTCTAATAAAGTAGTATAATTTTGAAGGAAAATACTCCTCAAATCATGAAATAACAACTTTTCTCTTCTTTTTAACTGAAACCAATATTCTAAAATACCAAAATAAAATGAAAAAAATAATCTTAATTCTCGCATTATTTTGTTTAAACATCACTTTCATTCATGCCCAAACAGCCGATGTAATCAAGGTTGCTGATACGATGGAAACCCTCAGAAAAGCTATGATTGACCCTGATAAGGCAGTTTTAGAGAAAATTACCCATGAAGATTTGAGTTATGGACATTCCAGTGGACTTATCGAGACGAAGGCAATGTTTATTGAAGCGTTAACCTCCAATAATTCAGATTTCAAGACCATGGATTTGACCGAACAAACTGTAAAAGTAGTAGGTAAAACCGCCATCGTCCGTCATAAATTAATGGCTGAAACGGCTAATAAAGGGGTTGCTGCTACTACAAAATTGAATGTATTATTGATTTTTACGAAGGTGAAAGGCGAGTGGAAATTATTGGCTCGGCAGGCGGCTAAGATTGTGTAGAGGACTTTTTAGTACAAAATAAAAAGGTCTTAAAACTTCCGTTTATTGGATGATTTTGAGACCTTTTTTACACTCTTTTCAAGTTTAGATTTCAGACAAATATCTTAATTAGGCAAATTGTAATATTTCTTAACTGCCTCATAATCAGTATAATCAACGGCTGCCTTGCGTCCTGTGGGAACTCCTCCTGGTACTAATACATATCTAAAACTTGTATTGTTGTATGTAACATTGGAAGTAATCATTACATTTCCAAGGTAATAGCGAACAGCAACAGTTTCATCTTTTCCACCACCTGACGGAAATGAAAGAGGAAGAGAGTACACCCAGTTAGATATGTTAAATTTAATGTATGAGAAAATCAGATATTTGTCTAATACCTCTTGCGTAATTTTTGGTAATATAATATTTGTAGTACCATTGGAACTTTGTGTACCTGTTAATGTAAACGGAATCCAATCAGAGTATTGAACATTTGCTGTTCCAGTAGCTCCTGTTGCACCCGTTGCACCTGTATCACCTTTGTCTCCCTTATCACCTTTTGCTCCTGTTGTACCAGTAGCACCAGTAGCCCCTGTTGCACCAATAGTACCATTTGCCCCCGTAGCACCAATTGCTCCATTTGCCCCTGTTGGTCCAATTGGCCCTATCGGACCCAAATCACCTTTTTCGGCTTTACAGGCATCTAAAAAAATAAACATTGCCACTATGCTGGCTACGCTGAGAAATTTTGTAATAGTTTTCATTTTGTATGTATTTGTTTAAGTTTAAAATACTTAATTTAATCCCCTACAAAATTGTGTAGAGGTCGAGAGATAAGATATTTGGAGAAATTAAAATATCGGCTTTCTCCAAAATATTAGTCGTCAGTTCTTGGAGAAAGGAAACATTTTCATCTTTTTGATAAAAAATATTCTTGTTTCATTTTCAACACCACAAATTTTGCCGAAAGATTTTAAACAAAAAATCCCCAATATTGGGGAGAAGAAATATAAAAAAAATGGCCTAAAATCATCCATCTAACGGATGATTTTAAGCCATTTTGATACTCTTTCAAGTTTAGATTTCTGACAAATATCTCAATTAGGCAAATTATAATATTTCTTAACTGCCTCATAATCATTATAATCAACAGCGGCTCTACGTCCAGTACGAAGGTCACTTGCAGGAATAACCACAATTCGAGTTGTTGCAAAAGTATCTGTGCCAGCACCAGCTACTCGACCGATATATATTCCTTGAATACCAGCAGTTCCTGCAGTGTAAGTTCTATAAGAATTTGTACCACCCGTAAACCACCCTGGAAGTGCATAAGTATTGCTACCATTTGACACATATACGAAATAGGCACAATTGTCAAAAATAGCTTTTGTGATAGTTGCAGGTAAATTATATAGCAAATCTGTACCAGTGTGAGGTCTTGACGTATAAGATATTTGAATAACGTTGGCATTACCAGTAGCCCCTGTTGCACCCGTTACTCCTGTATCACCTTTGTCTCCCTTATCACCTTTTGCTCCTGTTGTACCAGTAGCCCCTGTTGCACCAATAGCCCCAATTGCACCCGTAGCCCCAATTACCCCATTAGCTCCTGTTGGTCCAATTGGTCCTATCGGTCCTAATATCGCCTTTTTCGGCTTTACAGGCATCCAAGAAAATAAACATTGCCACTATGCTGGCTACGCTGAGAAATTTTGTAATAGTTTTCATTTTGTTTGTATTTGTTTAAGTTTAAAATACTTAATTGAATCCCCTACAAAATTGTGTAGAGGTCGAGAGATAAGATGTTTGGAAAACTGCTGTATTGTTTTCATCCGAAATATTAGTTGATAACTATGTAGAAAAGGAAACACTATTTGAAGATTGATAGTAATATTCAAAATCAGACTCTAAAATTGTGTTAATTTTAGTTCTTTTTAAAATATTTCAAGAAGCGTTATAATATTATGTAAAAATTGGGCACAATACAAAATATCCAAAAATTATGTATTGAAATAATGATTATATGGTAGTTCTTGAAAAGTGTTGATAGGTAAAGACTAAGTATTAGATAAATTGTATTTTGTGGTCTCGAATCATAAAAACCAATGAATCAGAATACTCAGTGTTACGAAAATAGAAAATTGTCCTTTTTGTTCAAGCGAAAATATTGTTAAAAACGGATTTACCAAAGAAGGTAATCAGCGTGTTTTGTGTCATGATTGTTTAAAAGCCGTGTTCTTCATCGAAAATTCCCCATAATTTTGATTTTGAAGCCGTTAGGGGTTCATTTTTAGAAAGAATGAGTTTGTGTTGTGTTTCAAGTGTATTTTTAATTAGCTATTATAAAGTTTGTGAAGAGTTGAATAATTGTTTTTTATTACTTCTTAATTTTAAATCACAAGTAATTGGAAATAAACAACTTACAGATGTTATTGAATTTTACTGGGCGTCACCAACGAACTATGTGGTTTTTGTCAAGGCAAGAAAATAAGTAATGGATATGGGCGGCTATCAGTCGAAATACAAGGCAAATTTTAGCTAATATAAGCGGAGATAGAAGCGAATTAACTTTTATGAGACTCATTAAAAAAATACCCATTGAATATCTAAAATGTCAGAGTTATAGTGATTATTGGAAGTCGGGTGTGATACTAAAAGTCAAAGGCAACCATCAACAAGTGCGTAAAGACAGTGGACAAACCAATCATATTGAACGTTATTGGGCTACATTAAGAGCGAGGATAACACGATATGTTCGAGAAAGCGTATCATTTTCTCGAAGACTTAGATATCATCATCCCGTAACCAAAATGTTTATAGTTGATTACAACCAAAATTGTCTGTCAACACTTTCTATATAACTACCAAAAGATTCGTTTCTTTCAACACTACAAATTTTGCCGAAAGATTTTAAACAAAAAATCCCCAATATTGGGGAGAAGGAATGTGTTCAGTTATCAGTAAACAGTGAACAATTATCAATTCAAAGGAAGTCCAAATCCCCAATTCCCTAATTTCCCAATTCCCTAATAAACCAATCTTTGGCACGTTATTTGTTTTTCGATTCACAACCTTACAGAATAGCGTAATAACTATTTCGCCTAAGCAAAAATGAATATGAACAAACTTTTCCACATAGCCTCGGTTGTGGCATTGCTTTTCTTACTAACTTGTACTAAAACCCACGCCCAAGCCAAGTTGAAAGCCGCCAATCGCCAGTTTGAACAACTGAGTTATATTGATGCAATTCGTCTGTATGAGGAATTTCTGCGTGATGCCAAAGACCCTGCTACTCGGCAGGAAGGTCTCAAAAAATTAGCCTATTCTTATCGCAAAGTGCAGGATTCTCGCAATGCCGAGCGTGCCTACGCTGACCTCATTCGTGATTATCCAGATGTGGAGTCTGAGAATTATCTCTACTATGCACAATCTTTAGCTTCCAATCAGAAGTACAAGGATTCTCAAAAATATTATGCTATTTACGGAGAAAAACAAACCGCCGACCTCCGTGGAAAGCGTCATACCATCGCTTTGATGGATATGGGGCGTTTTTATCGTGATTCATCTTCTTATAAAGTTCAATATCTTCCCATCAACTCACGTCAGGCAGATTTTAGTCCGATGTTTTATAAAGGAGGCTTAGTTTTCTGTTCAGCTCGTGATGAATCAGGAGCTTTAAAAAGGGTTTTTTCTTGGAATCAAACCCCATTTTTGGATTTGTATTACGTGTCAGATACTTCACAATTGAGTATTAAAAACGGTTTACAAACGGCATCTGCTTTAGGTGGTATGTCCGCCAGTAATTCCGATGCACCCATTGTTACTCCCGAGGGCAAATTAACCAAAATTGAAGAGTTTAGTAGAACCTTAAACACCAAATATCACGAGGGTCCAATGACCTTTTTCAAAGATGAACGAAAAGTAATTTTAACCAGAAACAATTATAATAAAGGACGTGCCAGAGAATCGAAAGATGGCATAAATCGTTTAAAACTTTACTCGGCAGATTTAGTCAAAGATGCTTGGGGAAATGTAAAAGAATTACCTTTCAATTCAGACGAATATTCTTGTGGACACCCCGCCCTCACGCCCGATAATATGAAAATGTATTTCGTATCGGATATGCCAGGAGGTTATGGTGGAACGGATTTATACATCGTAGAATACATCGGAGGAGGTTGGGGAACACCCGTAAATTTGGGTAAGGAAGTCAATACAGAAGGCAATGAAATGTTCCCGTATGTGGATGAAAATGGAAACTTATATTTCTCATCAGACGGACACGAAGGCTTGGGAGGTTTGGATATTTTTTACGCTGAAATGAAAGGAGATGTTGCCCTCAAAGGCGTACAGAATTTGGGAGCTCCGCTGAACTCTGAAAAAGATGATTTTGGATTAATTACCGATGCTGGACGTAATACAGGCTTTTTTTCATCAAACCGCAAAAGGGGTAGTCATGATGACAATATTTATAATTTTCGCCGTGAATGTCGCCCTTTGAATGTAATTGTGTATGATGCCGTTACGAAAACGCCACTTGAAAATGTGGACATCAGAAGCATAATTAACGGTGAAAATCAGGATTTGAAAGTTACAGGTTTAGATGGTTCGACTTCGATATGTTTGCAGGCAGAATCGGAATACGAATTCAGAGCCATCAAAGAAGGCTATCAGATGAATTCAATTACGTATTCGACTAAAAGCACAACCAGACAAAAAACCACTTTGGAGATATATTTAGAAAAATCAAATACCTCAGTTTTGAAGGGTGTCGTGAAATCTGAATTGAACCAAACGCCAATTTCAGGGGTATCCGTAACCCTTGAAAACCAGAAAGATAAGACCTCACAGACTGTCGTTACGGGTAAAGATGGTGGTTATGAATTTGAAGTAAAACCTGGGGCTGAACATAAATTGACGGCTCAGAAAGATAAGTACGCAACCAACAACGAAACCTTCGGGAAAGTGAGTGGCAAGAACCCCGCACAATACCAAAATATTCAGGGAATGTATGGCGAAGGTGATATTTTCAAATTGAACAATATCTATTACGATTTAGATAAATTCTTCATTCGTAAAGATGCCGCCAAGGAGTTGGACAGAACGGTGTTGCCCTTGTTGAAAAAATATCCCGACATGAAAGTTGAGATACGCTCGCACACGGATGCCCGTTCGGGAGATAGTTACAATATGCAACTCTCGGACAACAGAGCCAGAGCCGTAGTGAATTATTTGACACAAAGAGGCATTGATTCAAGTCGTTTAGTATCAAATGGTTATGGCGAAAGTGAGCCAGCCAATGAATGTGTGGACGGCGTGCAATGCAACGAAAAACAACATCAAGAAAACCGCAGAACAGAGTTTAGGATTCTATCGGTAAAATAAATTATGAGTCATGAGATATGAATTATTAGAGAACAAACTCACAACTCATAATTTCTAACTCATAACTCAAAAAGCATTTTCATTTTAGTTTTTTAGGTTAGGTGAATAGTTTACAAAAATGCCTCGTTCTGCGAGGCTTTTTTGTTTTGTGTCGCTAAAATTATTACCTTGCAATATATAAAAAAGAGCATTACGACTGGATTAGAAATAAAAGCATTCCAAGCACTGAAAAATCATTTTTCAGATGAGGAAGCTACCACAATTGTTGAATATATAGAAAGTTCAAAAGGTATTTCAGAAGAAAGAGTAAAAAATATTTTTATTACTGATGATAGACTTACTACAATCTTTTCTACAAAAAAAGATTTAGCAGACTTACGAATGGAGTTAAAAACTGAAATGGGTGGCTTACGAATTGAAATGGGTAGCTTACGAACAGAGTTGAAAACTGACATTGCGGGTCTGCGAACTGAAATGGAAAAAGGTTTCAATAATCAAATAAAATGGATGGTTGGCGTAATGATTGGTACGGCTTCATTGGCAATTACTATCATCAAACTATTGTAGTAAAATAGGCTGTCCTTTTGGAACAGCCTATTTTTATGAAGTAATAAAAAATCAGCGTAAATCCGCCTAATCAGCGTCATCTGCACGGTCCGCCGTTGCGGTGCGGTAAAACCCTATAAACCAACCGCCGTCCGCTGAATAAATGCCGTCAAATCTGCTCCAGTGAGCATATTTTGAGACAAAAGAGCCAAATCATAAATCTGTTTTGCCAATTTCTTTTGTTCCTCAGCATCGGTTGATTTCAAAATCTTGCTAATTATTGGATGGTTGGCATTTACCGAAACGATGTAGTTATTGGGCATATTTCCAAACATACTCATTCCGCCACCGCCCGAACGAGACATATCCGCCATTCTACGCATAAACTCGTTTTGAGTAATCACCGCTGGCATTTCATCGGCGGGCATCGGTTCTAAGGCTACTACTTTCGTGGTATCATTAATCACCGCATCAAACACCTTTTTCACCGTCTCTTTTTCAGAATCTGAGAGAATAGTGTCCACGGCAATTCCTTTGTCAATCAACTTCTCAACCGTATCAGAATCCACTCGTTTCAAGTTTGTTTTTACCAATTTACTTTCCAACATATTGATAAAATGACTGTCTAACACCGAATCTAATTGCAAGACATCATAACCCCGTTTTTTGGCAGATTGAATAAAACCATCTTGCGACAAAGCATCGTTGGTATAAAGATAAACTACGTCATCATTTTTGTCCTTCTGATTCTCTTGGGCAAATTCAGCATATTCATTCAAGGTAAAATACTTTCCGTCCACGTTCTGGACTAAACAATAATCCTTGGCACGGTCATAGAATTTATCGTCCGAAATCATTCCGTATTTCACAAACATTCCGATATTCTCGAATTTTGCCTCAAAACCCGCACGGTCAGCCTTGAACAAATCACCTAATTTATCGGCAACTTTCTTGGTAATGTACGAATTAATCTTTTTTACATTGCTATCCGCCTGCAAGAAACTCCGAGAAACGTTCAAAGGAATATCGGGCGAATCAATCACGCCGTGCAACAACATCAAGAATTCTGGAACGATGTCTTTTACTTCGTCAGTGATAAAAACTTGACGGCTGTATAGTTGTATTTTCTCCCGTTGAAGCTGTAATTCATTCTTTACTTTTGGGAAATATAAAATCCCCGTTAAGTTGAAAGGATAATCCACATTGAGGTGAATCCAGAACAAAGGTTTTTCGGTGTATGGATATAACTCTTCGTAGAATTTCAAGTAATCTTCATCCGTTAAGTCATTCGGAGATTTCGTCCAGATTGGAGCGGGGTTGTTGATAATTTTAGCCTCTTCGCCCACTCCAAATTCAATCTCAACGGGAAGGAATTTGCAGTATTTATCCAATACTTGCTTGATTCTGAACTCTTCCAAAAATTCCAAGGAGTCTTCGGCAATGTGAAGGATGATGTCTGAACCACGAGATTCACGAGTGGTATCGGTAATTTCAAACTCGGTCGAACCATCACAAGTCCACATCACGGCTTGCGTATTTTCTTGGTAAGATTGTGAAATAATATCTACTCTTTCCGCCACCATAAAGGCAGAATAAAAACCCAAACCGAAGTGTCCGATTATGGCTTTTTCGTCTCCCTTATCTTTGTACTTTTCCACGAATTCGGTTGCTCCCGAAAACGCAATTTGGTTGATATATTTCTTAATTTCCTCGGCAGTCATTCCCAAACCATTATCCGAAATGGTGATAGTTTTTGCTTCTTTATCGAACGAAACCTTCACTTTCAATTCGCCCAATTCGCCCGCATATTCACCAATCGAAGCCAAACGTTTGATTTTTTGTGAAGCATCCACGGCATTTGAAACCAATTCACGCAGGAAAATTTCGTGGTCGGAATAAAGGAATTTTTTAATAATCGGAAAAATGTTCTCGGTATGAATCGAGATATTACCTTTCTCTTGCATAGTCATTTTGTCATTAATTAGCTTAAAACTGAATAATTTTTGATGAACAAAGACTTTGCAAAAAGGATTCCAGTGAAGATAAGAGTGTCAAATTGGCAGTTTTGTTTCAATTGGTTGATTGATAACAAATATTTCTAAAAAACTCCTAATATTTATTCAATGACGATTTTATATTATGAAGCTGTTTAAACTTTTGAAAAGTATTCCCAAATAAGTGAGAATTTTGTGGTGCTAAATCATAAAAAATCACGCAATGGGAATACTTAGTAAAAGTACAATTGATACGTGGATTATCCCACATTTAACCGTTGGAAGT
>JBBRMR010000019.1:0-71129 GCA_038230735.1 Cytophagales bacterium | reverse complement strand
TCGTAATAATTTTAGTATCAATTTTAATATCAAGTATTTCAACCGATGGCAAATTGAGTAATTCTTCGTAAAAAGTAATCTTTTCCATTATCAAGATTACGAAAAATTTATAACTCCACAAAAACTGTCAGAGAACCTTTTTTTTTCTTTAACTCCCCTTTTCAAAACCTTAAAACATTCAACAATTATAATAAAAAAAGAAAGCACAAAAATCAGGTTTAAGGTTAGAACAATAGCTTGGTTATCAGTAAAATTATCTAAGTTTTTAATAAAATAACTTACATTGCAACATAGTAACCCAAACGTAGCAAACAAAGTTAATTGACGGAACTTAGCGTCGTCATTAAAGCCAGTAAGGTTTTGAAATATTCTTAGTCCACATATAACTGTTCCCAATTGAGTCATATTACTAAGGCTAAAAAAAATAAACTTAACCACTGAGTTGTCATAGTAAAGGTTTGAAATTGCCACAACGTAGGTTGGAATCAAAAATAGCACGAAACCTAAATACCAACCAATAAAATATCCGCTTTTAAGGAAAAAGTTGGTCAGTACAATAATTAAAGCTAAACACAGGTAAAAGCCTAAATTAATTGTCCAAACTAACTTAAAAATATCTTTTTTTGATAGTAAGAATTTCCCAAAATCATTAGGGTTTTTAACCACGAGATTTTGTGAAAATTTTAACAAAATAAAAAACACCAAAAGGCTAAATATTAAGCAACTAAGCTCAAAGAATTGATGTTTATTTTTTGTGAACATACCCAAGTATCTATGGCATTTTTAAAAAATCAAAATTACACTTTTTAATGATAAAAACTTCATAAAAAAAGGTACACAAATATTGTATACCTTTTTCATATCACTAACACACCAAATATAAAATTCTTAAACCATTCTAAAACCTTCAAAATAAAACTGCCTTTACAGTTTATAATTTCATTGGTATAATTTCAGAAAGTGGTCATAACAATATTCATATTAGCCGCCAAAATTAGTGATTGGTTAACTTGGATTGCTATTGTGTACTGAAATTGTTGACCAAACTCGTTATTTTTTTATGAAAATGAATGAAAATAAAAATAACATAAATATTTATTGAAAATATCAAAAAAAATGGTAAGTTTATGTAATTTTATCGTGGTGGTATTACAATTTTACTTTCAACACACTAAAATTATTTCCCATTCTATATTAAATTAAGGCTTATACTCTATATCAGCTCCAATAAGTCTTTATAACCATTTGATAAAACTCATATCTTGTTAAAATAACTATGCAACAAAATTATAAGTGTATTATTGTTGATGATGATAAAGTGATAAAGTTGATAGAAAAATTTTAGAAAGCCATCTTGAAGGGATTCCAAATTTAGTACTGATAGATTCTTTTTCAAATCCTGTCGCAGCCATGTCTTTGCTCAATGATGGAATGATTGATATACTTTTTTTGGATGTTGAAATGCCTGAAATGACGGGTATTGAATTTCTAAAAACTTTGAAAGTGATACCTCAAACGATTCTTATAACAGCTCATACGGAGTATGCATTGGATGCTTTTGAGGTGGGTATTACAGATTATTTGCAGAAGCCATACGGTTTTTACCGTTTTTTGAAAGCCGTTAACCGTGCAATAGAAATGTTACAATCAAGAGGGACATCAGATAAAAAAAAATCTCCCTCCCATGATGAGTTCGTATATTTAAAGTCGGGTAGAGAGTTATTAAAATTTAATGTTGAAGACATTATTCATATTGAAGCCTTGGCATCTTTTTCAAAGGTGTTTACTTCCCCTGAAAAATACACGCTCATTAGTGAATCAATTTCTAAACTACAAAATAAATTACCTAAGGATTATTTTATCCGAACCCACAAGTCATATTTAGTTTCCAAAAATAAGATTGTAGGGATTTCACCCAAGCAAATTATTTTAGAGAATGTAAAGATTCCATTGGGGCTTTCGTATCGGAATGAAGTGGAGAAGGCTCTTTCTTTTGAGAATTAAATGCGATTTGAGATTTTTGGTTTTGAGAAACCAAAAGTGGCAGATTTGAGAATCTGCCACCACACTACCAAATCCCTAAACTCTACAATTTATACTTCAAAGCCACATTCACGATTGCTCCTTCCTGTGGTGCCCAGATAGGGTTGAAGGATGGATTTTGGAGGGTTCCCGTAAATAACTTAGGTTCAAAATCTGATTGTTTTACATTCAAAATATTCTCGGCATTGAGTACTAAGCTCAAATGACTACCAAATTTTCTTTCGACTGAACCCGCCCAAAAAGCATAATCCTTAACTCGTTGATTGTCATAAAGATACTGATTTCCGACGAAGCTACTCTCAATGCCAAAACGCCATTTTCCCTCAATCGTATAGGCGACAGTCAAGGAAAATTTATCCTGCGGACTGAATGGTAGATAGGCGGTTTCGCCCGAGCCTGCACGCTTGGCGATGGTATGGTTATAACCCAAATAAAGCTCAATGGCATCGTATTCCATGCGTAGGTAAGTATCTGTACCAATGCTGTTTACGTCATAAGCGGCATTGGTTAAACGGATACGGTTTGGTTGGTTTGCGATTGCCCCCGCAATCACGGGATTGGTGATATTGGTATAATAAAAGGCTTGGTCGAGTTGAATTGAAAAATGCTCACCGATGTGGGTTGAGTAAGCTACGTCAATATTACTCCCGATGGAATTTTCGGTTTTTACGTTGGCATCCAAAGGGGTGAGATTCCAGTAATTTATGCTGGTTGTGGGCGTGGCTGGCGTTTGGTTCGCAAAAACGTTTGGTGTTTTATAGCCCGTACCAACACTCCAACGAATGGTAAATTTTTCGGAGGGTTTGGTCAATAATGAAATTCTTGGTAAAATAAACGTTCCGAAGACATTATGATTATCAACCCTTAAACCCGTTTGGAGGGATAATTTTGGCAATAATTGCCAATCGTCTTGGGTAAAGAAACCGATGGTACTGTAGTTATAACTGGTCAATTGGGTACTATCGGGATTACGTTTTCTAAAATTTTCCACGGTTAAATTCCCTCCTAAAACCACCTTATGCTTGCCCGATTCAATGAACTGTGAGGCTTCGGTATAGGATGAAATTTGGTTAGCTTTGAAAAACCTGGTTTGTTCCGTAAAATTTCTATCAAAATAACTAATTGCTCCTTTCAAGGTAAAAGCCGAACCTTTTCTGAATTCGTGATTGAAATTATAATCAACGGTATGTCGTTGAAAATCAGTGGCGGACACGAAGTTTTTGCCGTTATTATTTTCATTATTTACATCCTCCACCACGCCCCCAGCCCGTTTTTCATTAATGAGCGAATAGCCCAAATTAACTTTATTTTTATCGGAAAAAGTATAAAAAAACCTTGGGTGAAAAGATGATTGCTTAATCAATGGACTATCCGAAAAGCCGTCTCCGTTGACATCAACGGCTTTTTGGTCAGTTAAACCCACAAAAATCGTGATGCCCAATTTACCGTATTTTTGAGCGTAATAAGTATTGAAATTAGTCTCTTTCAGATTACTGCGGTTCAATAAAGTAGTTATTTCAGGTGATCCTGAAGTGGGTGTTTTAGAAACAATATTAATCATCCCTCCTATTGCCCCGCCACCATAAAGCGTTGATACTGAACCCTTCACAACTTCCACTTGTCGTAAATCCAAAGGTGGAATTTGCAAGACTCCCAAGTTTCCCGAAAAGCCTTCAAAAAGTGGAATACCATCCCGCAAGATTTGGGTATATTTTGAATCTAAACCTTGCATACGTATGGCTTGATTACCATTGGTAGCGGAGGTTTTTTGGATATGGATTATTGAAATATCACCCAAAATACTGGCTACGTTGCCAGGCACAACGGAACTTTCTTCGTCCATTTCCTCCTGACCGATTACTTCTACTTTAATGGGCAAATCTTCAATGCGAGAATTGGTGCGGGATGCCGTTACGACAACTTCTTCCATGTCTTCTTCTGAAGTGGACATTTCTACTAAAAAAGGCTGTTGAGGGTCTGCAAGGGGTAGATTTACTTCAAATTCTTTTTCTCCGTAGCCAACAAAAGTGGCTTCAAAAGTTTGTTTTCCATCGGGAAGATTCTTTAATTCAACTACGCCATTAAGGTCTGCGGCGGCTCCTATTTTGGATTTCA
This sequence comes from Cytophagales bacterium, assembly GCA_038230735.1. Taxonomy (GTDB): domain Bacteria; phylum Bacteroidota; class Bacteroidia; order Cytophagales; family Spirosomataceae; genus Arcicella. The sequence goes on along the minus strand of JBBRMR010000019.1, from coordinate 66,971 downwards.
CTTTCAACCGAACCGTTGCCCCGATGAGTGCTTCGTGGGTTTTGGCATCTTCAATTTTAAATTTTAGGGTTGAATTTTGGCTAAAAATAGCGGTGCTTGAAAATAAGAAAATTAGGACACTAAAAAATGTGTTTTTCATGGCTTGTTTATTAAATTTCAAGCAAAGATATTGCGGGATTCTGTATAAAATTTGAAGAATGGATAGTAATTATGAAATATGAACTACACGACTAATTTCATAATTATCAATATCTTCGCAAAGATAAAAATCAGTTTACTTCGGAATTATGGATTATTTGGCGGATAACCGCTGACAGAAATTTCATTGAAGTTTAAAATTTTCGAGAAATTCTATCAAAATTTTCCCTAAATTTAACCCTAAATCTAAAATCATCAACCCATGAAAAAATCATTCCTTTTATTACTAATCTTAGCTACTACAGGCATTTATGCCAAACCCAAGCCACGTAAAATTGTCATGGATGAAATAACGCTCCGTAAAAAAGCGGATGTGTTAGCCCATAAATTCATCATTGTGGATGGACACGTGGACTTACCCTATCGCTTGCATAATAAGATGGAAGATGTTTCTGTACAAACAAAAGGTGGGGATTTTGATTACGTTAGAGCTAAAAAAGGTGGTTTATCTGCCCCTTTTATGTCCATTTATGTCCCTGCGGATTTGCAGAAAAAGAAGGGATTTTCAAAGGCTTTGGCGGATTCTTTGATTGATATGGTGGAGAATTTAACCAAGCAATATCCCGATAAATTCGCCTTAGCCAAAAGCCCAGATGACATTGAAAGGAATTTTAAAAAAGGCTTAATTTCTTTTCCGATGGGGATGGAAAATGGCTCGCCAGTTGAGAGTAATTTAGCCAATCTCAAACACTTTTTCGACCGTGGTGTTCGCTACATTACCCTTTGTCATGGTGAAGATAATTTCATTTGTGATACCTCTTACGATACCACAAACACTTGGCGAGGACTTAGCCCAATTGGTCGGCAGGTGGTTAGAGAAATGAATCGTTTGGGCATTATGCTCGACTGTTCACATATTTCTGATGATACTTTTGAGCAAGTGGTGGCACTCTCAAAATCGCCCGTAATTGCTTCCCATTCGTCTTGTAGGGTATTTACACCAGGTTTTATCAGAAATGCTCCAGATAAATTGATAAAAATGTTGGCAAAGAAAGGCGGCGTAGTGATGATAAATTATTCATCCATGTTCTTGGATTCTACTTCCAATAAGGCTTACGAAAATAAACGGAAGGCAGTAAAGATTTATGCCAAAGAACGTAATCAAATGTCTAATTCACAAGAAGTTAGAACCTTTGAAAATGAATATGAAAAAGCTCACCCAACGCCACTAACCAATGTAGAAAAAGTAGCAGACCACATCGACCACGTAAAGAAAATTGCGGGTATCGACCACGTGGGTTTAGGCTCAGATTTTGACGGTGTAGGTCCGACTTTGCCCGAAGGTTTGAAAGACTGTTCGCAATTACCAAATTTGATTTATGTTCTCTTAAAAAGAGGTTATCAAGACGCAGAAATTGAGAAGATTTGTTACAAAAACATTTTTAGGGTTTGGCGGGAAAATGAGCGAGTGGCGAAAGGAATGTAATTGAGTAAAAATTCCAAAAAACTCTCTTTCATTATCAAACAAAACATCAACAAAATGACTCAAAGAAGACAATTCTTGAAAAATACAGCCCTTGTTTCAGCATCGGCATTTTTACCCTTAGAAATCTTGGCAAATCTCCGCACACGGGTTGGAGCAAATGACAAAATCAACGTTGGATTAATCGGTTGTAAAGGTCAAGGTTGGAATAATCTCACGGCTTTTCTGAGAATCAGTGAAATCAATTGCTTGGCAATTTGTGATATTGACGACAGTATTCTGAACCAACGCAAAACCGATCTTGCCAAAGCGGGCATCGGTAATCCATTGATTTACAAGGACTACCGCAAGATGCTCGAAAACAAAGACCTTGATTTTGTCATTGTTGCCACGCCCGACCATTGGCATTGCTTGCAACTAACCGATGCTCTTTCGGCAGGTAAAGATGTGTTTTGTGAAAAGCCAGCCGCCAATTCAATTGGGGAGGCTCGTTTGATGGAAAAAGCCGCTAAGGCTTCGGGAAAAGTAGTGCAAGTGGCTCAGTGGCAACGCTCTATGAAACATTTTCAAGATGCCGTAGCCTTCGTGCAATCGGGTAAATTAGGCGATTTATTGACAACCAAAACGTGGATGTATCGAGGAAACTCGATGCCCTTGCCCATCGTACCAAACTCTCCCATTCCTACGGGGGTGGACTATAAAATGTGGCTTGGTCCTGCCCAAATGCGTGATTTTAACAAAAATCGTTTTCATTATGAATTCCGTTGGTTTTGGGATTATGCGGGGGGACTAATGACCGACTGGGGTGTTCATTTGATTGATATTGTGTTGTGGGCAACGGGCGTAAATACCCCAAAATCGGTGATGGCGATGGGTTCAAAAATTGCGTTTCCCGATGATGCTCGGGAAACGCCTGATTATTTGAATGTGATTTATGATTATGGAAAATTTACGATGTCGTGGGAAAACATCATGGGCATTACGGGCGGAATGTACGGACGGCAACACGGTGTTGCTTTTATTGGAAAAAATGGAACATTGGTTGTCAATCGTGGAGGGTGGGAAGTGATACCCGAAAAAGTAAATGGCAAAGATTTGATGGAAGCCGTTCCCTTGATTAAGGCATCCGATAATGGCTTGAATAATCATACCGTAAATTTTGTAGAGGTGCTGAAAAGCAAGGACTTAACTAAATTGAACTGTCCAATTGAAGCGGGTGTAAAAGTAGCCATCAACTCACACATGGGCAATGTGGCGTACAGAACGGGTGAGAAAATTTATTACGAAGATTCCACTGGGAAATTCACCAACAAAGCCGCCAATAAATTAATTATTCCTGATTATAAAAATGGCTGGAAAATGCCAATATACTCCTAAAAAACGGACGGCTTCCTTAAAATAGGAAGCCGTCCATAATGTTGAATAATCAAAAATCACTCTACTCTTCTTCCTTCGAAGGCAAAGTATAAGTGAATTTATCTTCCAAAAATTCGTCAATTGCCAAAGAGGTTGGCTTGGGCAAACGCTCATAGAATTTTGAGATTTCGATTTGCTCACGGTTCTCGAAAATTTCTTCCAAATTATCTACTGATGAAGCAAAATCAGACAATTTATTGTTCAATTCTTCTTTCGATTTCAAAGCAATTTGTCTTGCTCTCTTAGAAATAATCGCTACGGCTTCGTAAGTATTGCCGCCCGCTTTAATAGCTAACTCTGCTACATTTCTGGTAATGATTGATGGATTTGTTGCCATTTTATTTTTAGATTTTAACCTCTATTTATTATTGTTTATCGGCTGCCCCAACTTTGGCAGTGTTTGATTTTTCTTTGTCTCTTGCGGCTTTAAATTCAGCCTCTAATTTTGCAATTCTTTCACTTTCTTTCAAACTAACTTCGTATAACGGTTCCGCTTTTTTCAAGAAATTACTTTGTGGGTATTTATCAATAAAAGCCTGATAAAACTTGATTGCTTCATCAAAACGCTCTTTTTGTTTGCTTTCAATGGTACTTTTTGCCAAGGAATATTGTGCCTGAACTTTCAAAAATGCCATCTCTTCGTTGAAATCTGAATCAGGATATTCCTTCTGAAAATTGGTAATTTCAATCACTGCCGATTTTAATGTAGCGATGTTAAAAGCACTCGTTTTGTTGTATAATTTCGCTTTTTCGTAAGCCTTTCGCTCTAATTTTACTCTGAGCAACTTAATCAAGTCCGAAGATTCGTCTCGGTATTTACTGTCGGGATAATTGTTGATGAAACTTTGTAACTCATTGATGGCAGTAATCGTTCCGCTTTGGTCAAGATTATATTCAGGCGAGTTTCTGTATAATGAATACGCTGACATGTAAACAGCTTCTTCATAGTATTCACTACGAGCAAAAGTCTCGGAAAATCGTTTGAAGTGGAAATTGGCTGTTTCGTAACTCCCCGTGTGATAATCACAATAGGCTTGGTAAAACGTTGCAATTTCCTGCTGGTCTGTTCCCGTTAGTACGGGCAGCAATTCCTCAAAAAGTATGCTTGCTTTGTCGTATTGCCCTTTTTTGAAGTATTTAACGGCGGCAACATATTTCTTTTTTTCGTCGGTCATTTTCCTGACTTTCTCAAAATTGCTACAAGCAGTTAGCACAATGGCAAACAATATAAATAATAAGAATCTTTGATTTCTGTACATAAGGGTACAAAGTTAAGTAAATTTTGGCAGATTGAAAATCAAGCGTTATAAGTATTCTCAAATTTCGTTATTAAAACGGGGGAAATGGGTATTGTCATGTGTGATTTAACAAAAATTAACGTTGTCTTCGATTTTCGGAATTTCGAATTACGAACATCAAACGTTGAATCAGAATCATGGAAATTTGGAAAGATGCTAAGATTTTTTTAATTTTCGTACAAATACGATGAGCAAAATATTGCATTCATTTATTTTTAATCATTGCTTATTACTCATTCCTCATTAAAAAATATCATGAAATCTGGAAGTCTTAAATCTCGACTCTTTATTGGGTTAATCATGGCAGGAATTGCCTTATTTTCTTATTTTTCAAAAATGCAGGTGAATCCTATTACGGGTAAAAGCCAAGCAGTTACGATGACTCCACAGCAAGAGATTGCTACAGGTTTACAATCAGCACCACAAATGGCAGCTGAATTTGGTGGTTTATATCAAGATGAAAAAGCCCAAAATTTAGTCAAAACGGTAGGTACAAAAGTAGTGGCAAACTCGGATGCTAATAAATCCCAATACCAATTTAATTTCCACTTATTAGCTGATCCTGAAACGATTAATGCCTTTGCTTTACCAGGAGGACAAATTTTTATTACTTATGGTTTGTTAAAAAGACTTACTACCGAAGACCAATTGGCGGGAGTTCTGGGACATGAAGTTGGACACGTAATTGGGCGACATTCAGCTCAACAAATGGCAAAAGATGAACTTACTGGTGGGCTTTTGGGAGCAGTCGTAACCGCTACCTCAGACCCTTACAGTCAGGGGAATTCAGGAGCAATTGCTCAATATGTGGGCAAAATGATTACGATGAAATACGGTCGTAATGATGAATTGGAAGCGGATAAATTTGGCGTAAAATATATGATTCAGTCGGGCTATGACCCCATGAAAATGATTGATGTCATGGAAATTTTGAAAGAAGCATCGGGTGGCGCAGACCGTCCTTCGGAATTTCAAAGCACTCACCCCGACCCCGACCACAGAATTATCGAAATCAAAAAGGCTTTGGAACAGTATAAAAAGACGGGGAAATTGGAGTGGTAGGAGTGATTAAAAAAGATGATAGTATAATTCGTTTTACCTTTTTTTAAGATTATTGAAGCATTTTCTGAAATATTTTTTTGTCAAAATAGCCTTCAGTACCGTAAAAAAACTATTATCCTTATTTTGATAATTATTTAACGAACATGGTAAAAAATTATAGTTAAATTTGCAATTATTTTAACGAGTAAATTAGAATAATACAAGTTCAAAATAATTGAAACCATTATCATTAATCTTAACAAAATCTAACAACCCAAACAATGAAAAAATCGGTTAATTTTTTTGCAATCATTGCAGCCACATCACTATTAACTTCTTGTTATTCCTACACTTCGGTTGTGGGTAAAGGAGCTCAGGGAAATACTCAAGTTTCACAATGGAATCACTATGTGATTGCTGGCTTAGCACCCGTAGGAGTTTCCGATTCTAAGCAAATGGCAGGAGGAGTTCAAGATTACACAGTTTTTACAAGACATTCTTTTGTAAACGGATTAATTGGAGGTCTAACATTTGGCCTTTACACGCCAACAACAACAACTGTTACTAAGTAATTTGAATGATAAAGTGGCATTTTTTCAAATACTTGCCACTTTATTTTTTTCCTATGCAAAAGTTATCTTTCTATTTGTGTTTGCTTGTAATCGCTTATTTAATTTACACGATTTTTGATATTCTTACCTCTCACTATACTCACTTGAATCAGTATGGGTATGGATTTTTGTTGGGGAAAATAATCTTAATAATCGTACTTGGTTATCTTGTTTATAAACTTCGAGCTACGAAAGACTGAAATGGTATCAACAAATGAAGTTTAAATTATAATTGTCGGTCAAATCAAAAAATAAATTATTATATTACAATTTTATCACTAAGTAGCCTGATGTACAAACTCCCCCTCTATTGAAAATTCCTTCACACTTTCTATACAATCAGCCAAAGTATCTAAATATGGCTGGTAAGGAATTCTTTGCTTATTTTCATCTAAATCCCACAAACCACATTGGCAATAATCGGTTAAGTCATCCCAATCTGGACGATCCAAAACTGGATAAATACACATTCCTTGCAAGTTTACGCCTGCTTGCATTGCCTCCAAACATTCGTTGGTTATTTCTTCCAACCACAAATCTCGCAAATCGCCAAAATGTCCCGTTTCTGAAATAATAATGGGGCGATTGTATCGGTTTTTTACATCAATCAATAATTTAGAAAAATTCATGTATTGATGATGTCCATTGGGCCAATCCAGTTTTATGCCATTATGAATCCACTGATTATTGTAATAATAATTTACGCCAATAATATCCAAATATTCGGGTCTTCCTCCTAATTCAGGACAGATACTACCGCCAATCATATCCATAGCTTGATATTGATTCTCATTATAAGCTTCAATATATTCAATTTCACCCGTTTCATAATTTGGGTGAATTTTTATCAAGGGTTCAATTGTCATAATTCTGCAATTGGGATTCACCATTTTGAGGGCTTCAATACCTTTGATGGCGGCTTTGCATAAATGATATTTGATATCGAATCCTGAATTTACGGCAAAAGGAACTGTTCCCCTGACATCACCCGAATGCCAAGACAAAAAACTAATTTCATTGATGGGTACTACAAATAAATTGGTATCTGAATGTTCAGTATAAAAACGAGCAAAGGCAGCACATAATTTTGAAAAACGGTCTGCAAAAAGCGGATGCGTAGGCATCATGTCTGAGGGATAACCAAAATGGCAGATGTCCCAAAGTTGCTGAATTCCCAATTGATTAGCAACTAAGATTCTATTCTTTACTTCCGAAAAATCGTATTGATAAGGTATCTTTTCCACCTCACTCCAACAAATTCCTTCTCTGACGGTGGTGATTCCAACATTTTTTAACAATTGATAATCATGAAATACTTGATGGTGATGGTCGGTTTCTTTCAAAAGGTTCACTCTAATGCCAGCACGATTGATGTGGTCTGCACACTCGAAACCACCCATAAAAAAAGATTGAAAGTTCATTTTTGTTATTTAAAAAGTTTAGAATGTTGTCATTTATCTCTCAAAATATTTTCCATTAACATAAAATTGGTCAACGAAAATGCTGACCAATTGATGATAAGTTGAGATATCTACTATAATGTGTTAAAACTCTAATACCTCAGCGTACTGATTTTCTACAATTAATTGCTCCATCAGATTGTGCATTTCGCTCACAGTATTATCCCAAGAAGTGCGGTCTAAAATTTCCTGATATTTTAAATAATGACTTGCCTTGTGCTGGCATATCAGCTTATTAATAGCGGCAGTGAATTGTTCAGCATTTTCTACTATTTCAATTTGTTTGTCGTAATCACGTACCACGTCATATACTGGAGTTGAAATAATACTTTTGCCACCCGCCATATATTCTAAAGTCTTGGTGGGACTAATGAATTTTGTGGCATCATTCATGGCGAAAGGCATCATTGCAATATCAAATCTTTTTAGATAATTGGGCAATTGTTCATAATTACGCATACCTAAAAAATGAATGTTTGACAATGATGGCAAGCTATCAGGATTTACTTTGGCAAATGGGCCAATCAATACAAAGTCCACAGTGGGGCATAACTGAGCAGTTTTTTCTAATAATTCATAATCAATTCTTTCATCAACAACGCCATAGTATCCCACTACTATGCCCGAAAAAGCATTCATTTCATCTGGAACATTAATACCGTTTTGTGCTTTTTCAAAATGTTTTCTATCTACCGAACTTGGAAAACAATGCACATTATGATGATGCTCCTGTTTGGCACTATAAAGAGATTTGCCTCCCGTAAAAACAATATCACTTTTTGATAATAATTGTTTTTCCTGCTCAATTAACGACTGAGGGGCATTTTTGAATAATGTCAATTCATCCATGCAATCGAAAATTACTTTATTAAAAGAAATTATATTGAGAGCATTTACAAATGATGGCGAATAAAACCAAGCCGTTTCGGTGGCGTGGTTTCCTAACTTCTCTTTCAATAATTTTAAAGTACAATCAATATTTTCAGCGTGCGAGTTGAAAACTGATAAATTGGGAAGCACTTGCTGGATAGAAAAAGTATTTTCATTCTCTGCGTTATGCTGAAAAGGTTCTTCTACGAATAAAATATTGTAAGACTTAGCTAATCTTGACAAAATGTGTTGAGGTCTCTGATAAACAAAATTCCATCGCAAATGTGAAAAAACGATAATGTCGTATAATGTGTAATCCATGATACAAATTTTTAAAAGGTTGATAAATAGCTCAAAATGTTTTGTAGGGATTTATTGATAGCTGAAAAGGCAATCTATTTTAATTTTCTCGCCTTTCCCTAATCGAATCACATTAGCAATTATTTGCTTTTGCTACTTGACCTTTTTGCTGTTGTTGATTTTTTTCCTGAACCAGAAGTACCATTTTTGGTACTTGTCAATTTCGAATCTACTGACTTAGCATCCTTACTTTGTGCGGATGCTTTAGTGTTGTAATCCATTTTGTTGATTGTTTAGAATTTCCTGTTAGTAAAATGATTAATACAATAAGTCTATTATTTTAAATTTCTGTGCCAATGCTAAAATATACTCTTAAGTCAACCATAAAAAATAGACTTATCTAAAATTGTGTAGAAAAAATTACATAAAATTGATTTTGAATGTGTAAAATATTCATCATTGCCGAATATAATGGCTCCATATTTTAGCAAAATCATAAAAATGGGTGTTATGTCAAAAGGAAATCCTTTTGACATAACACCCATTTTCTTCAGCATTTGATAATTTTCGACCTTTTACCAATCACTTTTATTATATAAAATTTAATCTTACAAAAAATACTTTCCTGTCTCCGTCTCTAAAAACTTCTCAAAATCAATTTCCTCTTGCTTAATAAAACCCGTTTGAGGCAATTTCCCGTCCGCCACCATTTCCACAACTGCCACGATGGATGCTGCCGTTGTCCACGAAATGGCTCGCCAATGCTTGCCGTCAATGTTTTTGGGAGAATAAGCCCGGTAAAATTCTTCCCTTTCCAAAGATTGATTTTTCCAACCTTCCACCACTGCATACACATACACTACATCCTCTTGTACGGGTGGTTTGGCTTCGGTCAAGATTTCCTCAATTAATTCCCGACGTTTTTTTAGAATTAATTCGTACAAAAGAAATTTCATCAATTTACCATGTCCTGGATAGCGAATGGTTTTGTAATTGAGCGTATCCACTCGCCCAGCGTAGGTTTCGCACATCGTTCCGAGTCCGCCCGACGTGCTAAATGCCTCAAATTCATTCCCTTCGATATTAATATGTTCCAAACCATCAAGGGCAGAAACCAATTTCAATGCTCCGTTATGAATCACCTCGCAGTCGTTCAAATACTCATTTATTACCCCCGCTGGCGACCACGTAAAGGAATATCCCAAGAGTCCGTTCGGGTATTTTGGCAAAGCCCCAACCCGCAGTTCGATGTCTCGTAATTTGGTAAAACGTTTGGCTAAATCTGCCCCCACGATACCAATGAGTCCAGGGGCAAGTCCACATTGAGGAGCTAAAACTGCCTGACTCCCCTGTACCGCCATGGCTCGGATGGCATTGGTGGTGGGCACATCCTCCGTCAAATCGAAATAATGTTTGCCTGACCGATAGGCAATTTGAGCAATTGCCAAGTTGAGATTATAAGGCATACACGACACCACTGCATCGAATTGAGGAATCAATTTTTGCAATAAATCCACATCCGAAACATCGCCTTGTATAACCTCGAAAGGTAGTTCTATGGCGGCGAGATTTTTATCTAAGCCTTTTACTGTAAAACGTTTAGCCAATAAAGTGCCAACCAATGAGCCGACTTTACCCATGCCAATAACTAATATATTTTTCATTGAATTCGTTGATGAAGTGTTAAATTATACCTAAATATTTAGCGTCTAAAATCATCCATAATCATCAGGATAATGCAGAGACAAGGCACTGCCTTATCTAATTAACGTCCAATTTGTGCGTAAAACGGACACGGTAGAGACAAGGCAGTACCTTGTCTCTACCAATCTGACAGCCTCAGACATTTTTTTGGCGCTTACCTCTTCGTGATTTCAAATAAATTAGTAGCTTGCTCGCCTAAAAATCCATCAAACCAAACTTGCTTGCCATCGGTTTCAAGATACCCACGTTCAGCCAATTCATAATAAGCATAAGACCAACGGAGTGTTCCCATGCTTCCGTCAGTTTCCATCACGGGGCAATCTTCGTCAATGGCTTGGGTAGAACTCTGGCGAAGTTTACTGCCTTTCGCCCCTTCAATTTCTGGTTTTATCGGAATCCCTGCCTCTTTCAAAACTGCCATTGTTTGTTCAATATCGCCCCAAGCGGGTACATTTTGATGATTGATATACGCCGTGAAATGATTAACAGAATTGCCATGAAGCAAAGTCCAAGCGGCAAATTGAGATTCCTTATTTACGGCTAAAATCGTTTCACGTTTAGCGGGTTGCCAAGGGCGAGCAAAGAATTTTACCAAAGCGTCCACTAATCTATCTGCCTCAGCACCAATGAGTTCTTTGTTTTGTTTGAGGGTTGCCAACAATTGCCGAGGTTCACCCGCTAATACATCAAGCGTATCTTTTACAGCTTCGTCAATAAGATTTTGTGTTTCTTCGGAAAGATTTTTTACCTCCAATTGCGTTACAAAAAACTTGGGGAAATTGATATTAGTTGGATGTTGATAATGAAAGGAATTCAAGTGTTTTGAGGGAAAAGAATAGGGTGAAATTTTCTCATATCCCAAAGCCTCTAAAACCTCTGAAATGGCAGGGATTCCCGCAGGTTGTTTGCCCGTGTAGGTATTGAACGTTCGGAAAGCACAGTGGTCATTTACCACATTTCCGCCCTCCGCTTTTACCATGTCAGCATATTGTTGAGCGTAATGTACTCGTTGGTAATATCCCTCCCAGAGCCTCTCCATGAGGGATTGTGTGATGTTTTCTTGTGTTTTCATTTATTGAGATAAATTATATTGAGATAATGGACTTTGAAATTAGATCACGGATTATACAGATTTTACGGATTTACACAGATAAAATAATAAAATCTGTACAATCCGTTAAATCTGTAGTCTGATATTTTGCCCTTCTTTTAAAAATCAAACTTAATCCCCTGAGCCAGAGGTAATTGTGTTCCGTAATTGATGGTATTGGTTTGTCTTCGCATATAGGCTTTCCAAGCATCTGAGCCAGATTCTCTGCCTCCGCCCGTATCTTTTTCGCCTCCAAAAGCACCACCAATTTCTGCCCCTGACGTACCAATATTCACATTGGCGATTCCACAATCTGAGCCGTTTACTGATAAAAAATGCTCGGCTTCTCGCATGTTCAAGGTAAAAATAGAAGATGATAAACCCTGTGGCACATTATTCTGAATTTCGAGGGCTTCTTCTAAGGTTTTGTATTTCATAATGTACAAAATTGGAGCGAAGGTTTCGTGTTTTACTATTTTAAAATTTGGTTCAACTTCACCAATGCAGGGTTTTACATAACAGCCTGATTCAAAGCCTTTTCCTTCCAAAATTTCTTCCTCAATTAACAAACTTCCCCCTTCTTCTTTCACTTCATGGGCGGCTGAAACGTAGGCAATTACCGCCTTTGGGTCAATCAGCGGACCTACGTGATTATTGATATCCAAAGGATTTCCAATGCGTAATTGACTGTATGCTTTGACCAATTTTTCTTTGACTGATTCGTAAATAGATTCATGAATTATCAGTCTTCGGGTGGAAGTACAACGTTGCCCAGCCGTACCAACTGCCCCAAAAATAACGGCTGGAATGGCAATGTTTAAATCGGCATTTTCGGTGATGATGATGGCATTATTTCCTCCTAATTCCAACAAACTTCTGCCCATCCTTGAAGCTACTGCCGAACCTACAATTTTACCCATGCGAGTAGAACCCGTGGCTGAAATCAAAGGTATTCTTTTGTCAGTCGTGAGCCATTCGCCAACTCTATAATCTCCTGATATTAAACATGATACGCCTTCTGAAACTTCATTTTTTCGTAAAACATCTTGAATAATATACTGACAAGCCAAACCCGTTAAAGGCGTTTTTTCAGAAGGTTTCCATACGCATACGTCCCCACAAACCCATGCTAACATAGCGTTCCACGACCAAACGGCAACGGGGAAATTGAAGGCGGAAATAATGCCTACCACACCCAAAGGATGATATTGTTCATACATTCGGTGTTGGGGGCGTTCAGAGTGCATGGTGAGTCCGTAAAGCTGGCGAGAAAGTCCCACGGCAAAGTCGCAGATGTCAATAATTTCTTGCACTTCGCCCAAACCCTCTTGCAAACTTTTACCCATTTCGTAGGAAACCAATTGTCCCAAAGGTTCTTTGTTTTGCCGAAAAGCATCGCCCATTTGCCGAACAATTTCACCCCGACGAGGGGCAGGAACGTTTCGCCAAGTTTTGAAAGCGGATGTTGCTGTTGCCATCACTTTTTGATAATCATTGAGCGTAGTTACATAAACTTTAGCAATCAATTTACCATCTACTGGCGAGTCAGATTCTAATAATTCCGCCCCTTCGGCAGACCAAGAATTTAGCCCCGTACTGGTGCCATGATTGATGGCGGATATATTTAAACGAGAAAGAATATTTTGCATGATAGCCCCCAGCCCCAAAGGGGAGTAATATTAGGACGTTTAGATTTTTCTAAGAAAGTAACGTTCCTGAAAAATGATAATGAATGTTGATTATTCCGAAAGCTATGCTTGATTTCTCGTATTTGCAAGTAATAGAGCGTTATGAGTCATATATCATTAGGATAAGAAATATCACTATTCTAAGCCCAAAAAATTTTAGGCTATGCTAAAATTAGAGGTTATGGTATTTTACAGGGAAAAAATATTTTCAATTTTGTGGAAATTATTTCATTTTAATATGAAAATCTATTTTAAAATTTGGAATGAAACCAATTTTTAATTTTTATCATTTAATTTTTAATTGTTAAAAGATGCAACGTTTCACAGTCTTTCTGCATCTCATTAAAAATACCCAACCATTCATCCAAAGATATTACCCTTTATACAGATTTAACAAAATTTAAGGTATTATGTATTGCATAGTACCTAATTAAACACTTATCTTTGTATTGTAATTCAGAAACCACATTTGCGACTTATATATTAAACCTTCAAAACAACATCACACGATGAAAACTTTAATAACTTTTACCGTTTTATTTTTATTGATTTCTTTAAATTATGAGTCGTCAGCAATGGGATTTCCACACAATTTATTGGCAGGGAAAAAAGGCGAAAGGAAAGAAAGAACCGTGAAAAGTAATGTGCAGAACTTTCAGAAGAAGGTAATAATTATAAAAGAAAGTCGTTTTTATAATGTGGGCGAGCAAGTGCTTATGTACTTCCTCAAACAAAGAAATTAAAACGTTTTATCTATTTAGTTTTGGTTTAAGGATGATGTGTAGCGAGGCTCTATGGGTTTCGCTACATTTGTTTTGTACAGCAAAGACTTGCAATAATAGACCACGGATAACACAGATTTAACAGATTTACACTGAGACGCACAATTGAATACAATTTAAAAGTCTATATAAATCCGCTTAATCAGTAAAATCTGTAGTCTACTTTATCTACGAAAATCAATTTGCTCTTTGATAAATTCAATTATTCTTATTTCATCCTTCGCATCAAACCAATGAAATTCGTCTTGATTTTTGAACCATGTCATTTGGCGTTTGGCGTATCTTCGGGAATTTCTTTTTAGTAATCTTATCATTTCATCACGGTCGTATTCACCGTCTAAATATTCGTAGATTTCTCGGTATCCAACGGTTTTTAGGGCGTAATGTTCTCTAAAATCCATCACAGATTTGGCTTCGGCTTCGATTCCACTTTCTAACATCATGTCCATCCGTTTGTCGATACGGGCGTATAATTCCTCACGGGGGCGTTCCAAAGCAATTTTTAACATATTGAAAGGTCGTACTACTTTCTGATTTTTCCTGAAACTGGAAAACGGTTTTCCCGTTGAAATACAAACCTCCAAAGCCCTGAGAACTCGTTGCGTATTTTGAATATCCACTTGTTCGTAATATACAGGGTCGAATTGCTTTAATTCATCAGCTAATAATTCAAGTCCTTCATTTTCAAGACGTTGGACTAATTTTTGGCGTAAATTTAAGTTAGCTTCGGGCATTTCGTCAATCCCATCCGTAATCATTTTGATAAACATCCCCGAACCTCCCGTAAGAATGGCAACGTCTTTTTTTTTAAAAATTTCTTCCAAAATTTTCAAGCAATCACGCTCAAAATCTCCGACAGAATAGTAATCTTGGATGGAATGAGAATCAATAAAATGATGTTTTACACCATTCATTTCTCCGATAGTCGGCTTGGCGGTTCCGATGGCAAGTTCACGATAAAACTGGCGTGAATCCGCTGAAACCACCTCAGTATCAAGGAGTTTAGCGATTTTTACGCATAAATCGGTTTTGCCCACGGCGGTTGAACCAGCTATTATTATTAGCGTTTTTTTCAATTTTTGGTAAATGGAATCGATGATTAGTTATTAGCTATTTTTCTCCCGTCGTTGTCTGTGTCTTCACTATAGCCGTCGGGTTAAAGTCAAAAATTGGTGGAATTGTAGACACAAGGCGACTATGGTGTCTTCACAGACAACAGCAATTAGAATATTAAAATCTTAGCAATTTTGCGTCATAGCGGTTATTTTTTCTTCCGTTGTATTAATATTTTTAAGTATTGCTTTATCAAATACTTCTAACAATTCTACCTCCAAATTCTGCAAAACTTTCATTGGTGATTTTTTTCCTTGATTGACTGCTTCTTGCAATTTCTCGAAGATTTTAGGTTCATAAATCGTTAATAAAGGTTCGGGGAAATGCTCTTCGGGATTTAGGAAAGCCGTAGCAAATTTTTCAGAATTTCGATGTTCTATTAAATATTCAATGGCTTTTTGATTAACAAAAGGCATATCGCAAGCCACAACCAACCAAGCCATTTCGGGGGTTTTCTCAAAGGCAGAAATTATGCCAACGATTGGGCTTTTTAAGGATAAATCAATGTCAAAAATATAAGGTAAATCAGTAGCTTGATTTGCATTTATTGAAACATAAGCTTCTGAACAATAAGGATTTAATAACTCAAAAAGGTATTGCTCTTGACTTTTGCCATGATAATTAATCAGCCGTTTATCTTTACCCATGCGGGTACTTAATCCGCCTGAGAGTATTAGACCGTTTATGGGTGATTTAGTGATATTTTTCATATCAAATAGTCACTTTTCCCACCCGTTTTCAACAGCAATTTCGTTTCCTTAATTACAATATCGTGCGAAAATGCTTTGCACATATCATAGACCGTCAAAGCCGCCACACTTGCCCCCGTGAGAGCTTCCATTTCCACCCCCGTTTTGGCAGTTAATGAACAAGTACATCTTATAATTACTTCATTACCAACGACTTCTATTTGAAATTTGCAAGAATCTAAACCTAATGGATGACAAAGAGGAATTAAATCAGAGGTCTTTTTTGCTCCCATTGTACCCGCAATAATGGCGATTTGGAGAACAGAACCCTTCTTGGTTTGCAAGTCGCCATCTTTGAAATTTGTCATAATTTCGTCCGTCAAAACCACAATGCTTTGAGCCGTGGCGGTGCGTTTGGTAATTGCTTTATCTGAAACATCAACCATTGAAGGGTTGTTGTTGGAATCTAAATGAGAGAATGACATATTTCGATATTCGATGTTCGTTTTTCGATGTTTGTGATTCACTGAAATAAGTTTCAAAAATTCAAAAACATTAGTTATCAAACACCTTTAATTAATGAGTATTTTTGCAAAGTTAATTTGATATTTCTTACCGAACATCGAATTACGAAAAACGAAAAACGAAAAAATATGATTTCCACAAAAGAAGCCCTTCAAATTGTTCAAAATAATGCCTTTATGCCGAATATTTCCAAAGTTACTTTATTGGAAAGTCTTGGGCGAATTTTGGCGGAAGATATTGTTGCCGATAGAGATTTTCCCCCTTTTGATAGAGTAGCAATGGATGGAATTGGGATTAATTGCTCATATATTAAAACCAAAATTGTTATTGAAAACACCCAGTACGCTGGCGAACCTCAAAAAACTCTTTGTGACTCAAACGCATGTATAGAAATAATGACAGGGGCTATTTTACCTTTGGGATGTGATACCATTATTCGCTATGAAGACATCGATATTCAAGAGATTGAGGGTCAAAAGACGGCTTTCATTACGATTCCTTTGGAAGAAATGACATCAGGGCAAAATATTCATAAAAAAGGAATCGACCGAAAAGTGGGAGATATTTTATTGAAAAAAGGGTTGAAGATTAGCCCTGCCGAAATTGCCGTAATGGCATCAGTTGGGAAGCGTATTGTCAGCGTGCAAATGCCCCCGAGAATAGCCGTAATTTCAACGGGAGATGAATTGGTAGATGTTGGTGAAACACCCGAATATTACCAAATCAGAATGTCTAATTCGTATATGCTTACTGGGGCTTTGCAACAAATAGGAATATCCGCCAATCGCTTTCATTTGACGGATGATAAAGAATTGATATTAAATAAGTTACAAGATATTTTACTAAATCACGATGTCATACTTTTGAGTGGTGGTGTGTCGGCAGGGAAAAAGGATTTTTTGCCAGAAATACTGGCAGATTTAGGCGTAAAAAAACTTTTCCATAAAGTAGCCCAAAAACCTGGAAAACCTTTTTGGTTCGGTAAAACGGATGGTAATAAAGTGGTTTTTGCTTTGCCTGGCAATCCCGTTTCTACTTTTCTGTGTTTTTGCCAATACGCCTTGCCAAGCATCAAAGGATTTACCGACAAAAAAGAATTCGTAGTTTTGGATAAAGACGTATTTTTCAAACCTAATTTATCTTATTTTGTCCCTGCCAAAACTTATTTTCAAGAAGGAAAACTAATGGCAACTCCTTTTGAAGGAAGTGGTTCTGCCGATTTTGCTAATCTTACTGATTGTGATGGATTTATTGAGTTGTCGGCTGATAATCAAGTATTTAAAAAGGGAGAAGTATTTGAGTTTGTTCGTTTTAGATAGGTTTATTCCGTTCAATCAAATCCCATAGATTACCGTATAAATCTTCAAAAACCGCTACTGTGCCGTATTCCTCTTTTATAGGTTCACGGATAAATGTGATGCCTTTTACCATGAAATTGTGATAGTCTCGGTAGAAATCATCGGTCTCTAAAAATAAGAAAACTCGCCCGCCTGTTTGATTACCAATGTGGCTTTCTTGGATTTCATTGGCAGCTTTTGCTAATAACAAAGCACAACTTGAAGTACCTGAATCGGGTGCAACTAATACCCATCTTTTCGTTTCGCTCAAGGCCGTATCTTCTAATAAAATGAATCCTAATTTTTGAGTATAAAACTCAATGGCTTCATCATAATCACGCACAATGACCGCTATGTGGGCTATTTTTCTGCTCATAGGAAGGATTCTACTATTTTTATTTCCTACAAATTAAATCATAAATCCCCATTTAATATTATTCAAATCCTATATTTACTTATATTTACAGTCTAAGCCGATTCTCCCTGTCTAACACATTTAACCATACTATTTATGAATTTTTTCTCTCGTGGCACTTTATCTGACGAAACGATTTTATCTGGAATCGTTAGTGATGGTATTTTGCAAAGAAATACTGAGAATAAGCTCTATGAACAGTATTTTTATTTCATTAAAGATGCTACCTTCAAGCATAAAATTTTGGATGATGAAGCCGCCAGTCTCTACACAGACTCGGTTTTGGCTTTCATTGAAAATGTGCGTTCAAATCGCTTTCAGGGTAATTCTGCGGTCAAAACGTATCTTTATCAAATTTTTTCTAATAAATGTGTTGACTTTATTCGCAAAACTGCGACTAACAAAATGAGCGTCCATGAAACTGAATCAATGGATGATTCAGTTTTCATGATGCCCGACGATACCAAAAATATTTTGCAAAAATTAATTTCTGAAAACGAAGTAACCATTTTAAATGTTAAAGTGAAGCAGTTAGGCGAAAAATGTCAGCAAATGGTTTTGGCTTGGTCAGAAGGATTTACCGACAATCAAATCGCCCAAGAGTTGGGTTATCAATCTGCCAATGTAGCAAAAAACAGTCGTTTACGTTGTTTGGATAAATTGAGAGAACTTTACAAATCTTAAGTATAAAATATATTACTACCAACCACACAAATAATAAGAAAATGTTAGAAAAAATTGATAAATACTTCAACAATGAATTAAGTCTTTCAGAAAGGCAAGGCTTTGAAATTCAATTAGTTAAAGATAAAGAATTGAAAGAAAACGTATCATTTTATCTCAATACTCGCACCGCCGCCAAACAATTAGCTGACGATAAACGAAGAGGAGAATTTGAGGAATTACGTAAAAAAATATCCCTAAAACCACAAGAATCGGGTAAAATAAAACCTATGATTTGGCTATCAGGATTGGCGGCTTCGATAGTATTAGTGGTAGGTTTTTGGTGGTTTTCTCGCACGCCAGACCTTGCTACGGATGTCCTTGCGGATACCTACATACAAGAGAACTTCCAGAATTTACCCGTAAAAATGGATGCTTCTGCCGATAGTTTACAGATGGGTTTGAGGTTGTTTAATGAACAAAAATTATCCGAAGCCCAAATCGTTTTTGAGAATATTCTGAAAAGAAAATACAGCGACAGTGAAGCCACAAAGTACGCAGGAATTACGGCTTTGCGATTGAAGAATTACAATGAAGCGATTCAATATTTCAAACTCTTAGCTTCGCAAAAAGACCTTTTTGCCAACCCAGGCAAGTTTTATCAAGCCATTACGCTTTTACAACAATCACCCATAAATAAAAAAGAGGCGGAGGTTTTATTGAAAGAGGTGATTGATGATGATTTGGAAGGAAAAGAAGAAGCCTTAAAAATGTTGAAGTAGTTAAATAGTTAGAGTAGTTAAGAATTTAAAATTAACCATTTAACTTCTTAAACTTTATACCTCTTAAACTTTTTACGATAAATCACTCCAACGATAAGCCTCAATCAATTTCATTTCGCCTTCTTTTCCTTTGATAGAATTGCCGTGTTCCATACCCAAAATGAATTCGGAACGGTTGGTCGCTTTGGCTTTTTCGTTGATATATTTGAAAAGATATTTATAATTTACTTCGCCCGAAGTAGGTTCATTTCTTCCAGGTTCGTCGCCAATCTGAAAATAGGCGATTTCGTCCCAAGTCCAATTAATATGTTGAGTCATTCGTCCTTCATTTCGTTGCATATGCCACATATCAAACAAAATTTTGCAAGCGGGACTGTTTACAGCTTTGCAAATCATGTAAGTTTGGTCGGAATTTCGGAGAAATAAATCGGGATTATCCGAAAGTGGTTCAAGCACCATTGTGAGATTATGAGGTTCAAAGATGGCAGCGGCTTGTCGCAAAGATTCAATCACATTTGCCGTCTGAATTCCCATGGGCAAATCCCTCTGAAAATTACCAGGCACAACTGTCATGTATTTGGCATTGCATCTTTTAGCAACTTCAACGGCATTTTTGCAAGTGGTTAAAAACTTATCCCGCCATTCTTTACTACCCGTAGTGAGGGTACTCTTGGGAGGCCAGTTATCAAAACTAACCACAAAAACACCCATTGACATTCCTAATTTAGTCATGGTATCGCCAATTTTGGACTGTAATTCGGGCGGTTTACTCATCATGCCATTGTCTTCCAAAGCCCGAAAACCCATCTCGTGCATGAATTTCAATTGGTCGATTTCATCTTTCCCCGCTGAGTTTTCAAACATCCCAAAATGCGGAGCATATTTGAGTTTAAAAGGCGTTTGTGGAGCGTTAATCATCTGATTTTTAGAGCCTTTGACAAACGAGGGCAACGAGACTAATCCCGCAGAGGCAATGATATTTTTGGTAAAATCTCTTCTTTCCATAGTTCTATTTAGTAATAACTTCTTTTTTAGTAATAACTTCTTTCAATAATTCTATCAATATCGTTTAATTTTAACACTTTAAATAGTAGCTTCTCCAATTATACTTTTGGCATAAAATGTACAGTCTTCATACAAAAAATGCTCTTCCCAAACATCAAATCGAGGATTAAATAGACGAACAAAATTCATCTCAGGCTGAAAAACAGTTCCTACATCACTTCCTTTTTAATTATTACACAAAAAACATGAATAAGCTAAGTTTCCAGTTTCAGTTTTACCACCATGTTTTAAACTAATAATGTGGTCAATTTGAAAACTGTATAATGAAATATCTTCTTCAATTTTACAGTATTCACAACAATATTTGGCTCTTTTTGCAACGAAAGACCTTATGTTTTCTGAAATATATCTACTCATTGCTGCAAACTCTTTTTTGCCTTTACTTTTGCAATACGCATAATATGTTCCGTCATGATAAATTGGTCTAACTCATGCAATTCATCATCATTTAATTGCTTATCCCTTTTCCTTTCAAGCAAATCATTTAATCTATTTTGAGTAGATTCCGAGGGTTTATAATTGAGTATTTGCTGGGGTTGGGGAATGGAAGTAATAAAATCTATTACCTCATCAAAAACACGACTTTGTACCATAGTTTTTTTGTTATTATTACTCAAATTTAAAGAATAAATTGTAAAAAAATAATGATTCCGTATTCTTCTTAAATATTCCACCAAACCGTATCAGGATAAGTTTTATCCAACACCACAGGTTCGCCAATCATGGGTGTTACCATTTTTAGATTTTTCCCCTCAATGCTTTTCTTTAAACTAATAATTGGTTCGTTCCAATCGTGGAAAGCCAAAGCAAATTTTGCCCAATGGACGGGCATGAAAGCCTTTACGTTGAGGTCTTCGGCAATTTGGGCGGTTTCTTCGGGCAAACTGTGAATATAGTGCCAATCCAAATTATACTGACCGTTTTCTAACAAAGCAAAATCAAAAGGTCCGAATTGTTCACCAATCATTTTGAAGTGCGTATCATAGCCAGAATCGCCCCCGAGAAAGATTTTATAACCGTGAATATCTAACACAAAAGAAACCCACAATGACTTTGCTCGAGTAAAACTTCTACCCGAAAAATGCCTGGCGGGGGTTGCCGTTAGTGAAATATCATTGGTAATCTGATGGTTTTCCATCCAATCAAATTCCACGATATTTTCGGGTTTTACGCCCCAATATTCCAAATGTCCCCCTACACCCAAAGCCACGTAAAACTTCTTAACCTTCGGAATGAGTTTCATAATGGTCTGATAATCAAGGTGGTCATAGTGATCGTGCGAGAGAATAAGCATATCAATGTCGGGCATATCATCCACGCCGTAGGTATTTGCACCTTCAAAGGCTTTGACCATAAACGACACGGGAGAGGCATTACCACTAAAAACAGGGTCCACCAAAATATTGATATTTTTGGATTTTATAAAATACGAAGAATGCCCAAACCAAACAATGGTAGGCGTTTCGGCAGCAAGGTTTTTTAAATCCGTTTTTACCGAAGGTAGGGACTTTTGAGGTTCATTATTTTTAGACTTGTTAATAAATTTTTTCAACATCCCAATTTTTGAAACCTCCTTCGGCATTACTTCCGTAGGAGAGAGATTTTGAAAAACGCCATCCCGATAATTAGGCGATTTCAAAATTCGGTCTAAGCGTGTTCCAGCGGGAGTTTTGCCAAAAAATTTTTGTTGTAAAAAAATATAAGAACCAAGTCCCACAGCGGGGACAGACAGAAGGAATTTGAGCATCGTTCTACGTTTCATTAGAGAGTTATTTCTTTACAAACTGGTTTGCCCGCTTGTTTCGTTCCGCATTACTTAGTATTTCGTTAATTCTTTTGGTTCTGGTTTTCAATTATTTAGCGTTATTTAAGTCAACTTTTCAGTAGATTTTTTTTTAAACTTTACCACTACTTAAAAGTATGCGTTTATTGTACTGCTTTGCTATTTTGCGAAATACCAGTTACTTCCCAAAAAATCACTCCCCAGGCTTGTAAGTCCTCTCCGCATTTTTCAGCACATCTTCTTTATAAAAAAGCACATCTTTAAATTTTCCTTGCGTGTACATCATAGCTTGGTCGGTGAAATGTTTAGAGAATTTATTACCACTTTCGCCCCCTGCTAAAAGGGATTTTGCTTTTATTTTATCGCCAAATTCAACGGCACAAATAAAGCTGTTCCCTCCTACCCCATAACGTAATTTTGTGCCTTCAAAATAGCGACTATTCACCGAAGGCAAACAACCCCAAAGTGCCGAGGCAAAACCCACGGGAATACTGGCTTGGGCATCGTCATGTTTTTCAATTATTTCATTGGCAAGTCTCTGAAAACGATTGAGTTCCCCCCAAGGCATTTCCCATTTTCCGAATTTAGTTTTTAATTCATTGACGGTTTTCAAAAGGGGTAATAAAAGCTCCGTTGATGTCGCTTTTGCCGCAAATCTTCGAGTGCTTTCCACTTGGTCGAGTTCGCCATCTTCTACATAGACACGGGAAATTTGTGAACCAATTTTCTGAGCCGTTTCAATCGCCAAAGTGGTAGCAACGGAACTTTCCGAAGCCCTAAAATCCCACTTTTTTAGGGTTGTAATCGGTTCTTTCAATGAGGCATACAGAGAATCTTGGGGCTGAATGTTTTTCTCAAATGATGCCACCATCGCAGGAACCAGCATCTCAAAAGCGGTCAAATAAGTATCGTATCCCGATTTTATGACTTTATCAAGCGTATAATCTTTCGATGAACTCAACACTCGCACGGCATTTAATCCTCGGAAATTTTCGCCATCGGGAGCCATGTAAGCACGATAATCTGATTTCTTGGGACTGTCTTTCCCTGCCACCGTATAGGGCGTAGAATTACAATTTTGCAACCAACCGTTTACAGGATTATAACTATGCACAGTTTCATCCACAGCGTGCAAACCTTTCCATTCAGTGGCAGAAGTTGTGCCGTCCACCACCTTTCCCCAATCAAATTTTGTATCTCTAATCGGAACAAAATTGCCGTGCCAATAAGCGATATTTCCTTTATTGTCCGCAAAAACGGTATTATTTGAGGTATTTGATTTCAACTCCATCACTTTTTTATAGTCCTCAAAACCCTTCGCCTTCGTCCGTTTCCAAGACTGAATCAAGCTCGTAATGGAACGATTATAGGATTTCAAACTAATCCATTTGCCATCTCGTTTCGCCATAACGGGTCCGTGATGGGTGTAATAAGTGGTGATATTTTTATTTTGCAAAACACCATTTTCGAGATACTTCAAAGTGATTTTTTTCTGAGTAACGAGGCGTAATTTTCCATCATATTCATAGAAAATTTTATTATCTTTCTTCACAATTTTCTCGGCGTACATATCGGCTACGTCCACATTGCTTGAAGTGTGCATCCACCCGCAATACTGATTAAACCCTTGATAAACAAATATTTGCCCCCAAGTAACGGCTCCGTAAACGTTCAAACCTTCTTCACTACTGACTTGTACTTCGGGTCTGAAATAAAAGGTTACGTGAGGATTGATATATAAAATGGATTTGCCCGAAGCCGTGATGGATGGAGCAAAAGCAAAGCCGTTTGAACCCGTTTGGAGTTCGGGGTCTGGTTGGATTTTTATTGCTCCAACGGCTTCGTTCCGAAGCGTCGGTCGCCCCGAATAAAAATTTTTGATTTCGTTATTAGAAATATCCGCCGTGGAAATTGCCCCAATACTACCATCCGTCCACAAAAGCGGATACCATGGCTTGAAGTTTATCAGTAAAGTGGGCTTGGTTTGGGGGTGCGTATGTAAATAAAAATTAATTCCATCGGCGTAGGCGTTTAAAAGTTTCTTCAACCACGGTTCGGCTTTTTTATAATCGGCAATGGCATCAACAGAATCAATCAATAGCCTGATTTGCAAGTCATTATACAAATCTTTCTGCCCGTTCACCTCCGCCAAACGCCCTAATTTTTCGATATAATTCATCTCCACTCGCTTGAAATCGTCTTCACATTGGGCGTACAATAATCCAAAAACGGCATCCGCATCAGTCTTGCCGTAGATATGTGGAATACCCCAAGTATCACGAATAATGGTAACATTTTGGGCTTGTTTCTGGCATCGAACCAAGTCAATTTGCTTGAGTTTTTGGGCAAAAATAGAAAGGGGAAAAAATAATATAATTAGGGCTTTTCGCATGGTTTATTGATTTTTAGTTTGTGATTCATAAAGCTAATGATTTCGGATTTGCAAATCAAGTATAAAATCTTTCTAACTGGCTTTTATTCCTAAAATACAATTAAACGAATCATGAAATACAAATTCCTCAGTTTACTATTCATCGTTGCTTCATTTTCAACTTTCGCTCAAAAAGATGGTAAGTGGATAAATCTTTTTGATGGAAAAACCCTCAAAGGTTTCAAACAATTGGGTGGAAAAGCCCTTTATAAGGTCAAAAATGGTGAAATCGTTGGCACAACCGTAAAAGATACGCCCAATTCTTTCTTGGCTACTGAACAAGATTACGGCGACTTTATCCTCGAACTCGAACTAAACGTTGCCGAAGGAATGAACTCTGGCATTCAGTTTCGCAGTCTTTCAAAAGCGGATTATCAAGATGGTCGTGTACATGGCTATCAAGCAGAGGTGGACCCCTCAGACCGTGCTTGGTCGGGTGGCATTTATGATGAAGCTCGTCGTGATTGGCTATACATTCCCAACATCAATCCAGCAGGAAAAATGGCGTTTAAACGCAATGGGCAGTGGAATAAGTACAGGATTGAAGCCATTGGGAATGTCCTACGTACATGGATAAATGACGTACCCGTTGCCAATTTGGTGGATGATATGACTGCCAAAGGTTTTATTGCCTTGCAGGTTCACGCCATTAACGGAACGATGAAAGAAGGAATGCAAATTCATTGGAAAAACATCAAAATCCAGACGGGTGCGGATATAAAACCACGCCCAACTGACAATACGCCCGTGATAAATTTGGTCTTGAATAATCTGTCAGAACAAGAAAAAGTGCAAGGAGTAAAAATGCTTTTTAATGGAAAAGATTTCACGGGATGGCGAGCGGTTCATGGCGATAAAATGCCCGAAAAACGTTGGAATGTAGTAAATGGAATTATCGAGATAAGCCCATCTGACGGTTCTGAAACGGGGAATGACATCGTAACAACTCAACAATACGGAGCATTTGAATTGACTTTTGACTTTAAATTAACCGATGGAGCAAATTCAGGGATAAAATATTTTGTCAATGAAGAGTTTGAATCGGGCGGAAAGTCGGGTATTGGTTTAGAATTCCAAGTTTTGGACGATGAAAAACACCCCGATGCCAAATTAGGAGCAGCCGGAAACCGAACTTTGGCAAGTCTTTATGATTTGATTCCTTCGTATAAATTGGATAAACGTTTCCAGAAAAAAATTGGCGAATGGAATCAAGCACGTGTGGTAGCTTTGCCCAATAACATGATTCAGCATTGGTTAAATGGTTTCAAAGTGCTTGAATATGAGCGTAAAAGCAACATTTTTAATGTTTTGGTGGCTCGTTCAAAATACGAAAAATACAAAGGCTTTGGAGCGGGAGATAAAGGAAATATCCTCATCCAAGACCATGGTAATAGTGTGTTTTATAAGAATGTAAAGATTAAAGAATTGAAGTAAATTTTTTAGGCGAAATTTAACAAACTCAACAAAAACCTTAATATACAATGACAACAAGAAGAGAATTTGTAAAAAGTACAATTATAGCGGGACTCGCTACGGGCTTCTCCGCCAAGTCTTACGCAAAAATCATGGGTTCAAATGACCGTGTTCGGGTGGCTTGCGTTGGGTTTTCCGACCGTCACCGAGCATCGCACGTTCCTCCATTCAAACGATTTCAAAAAGAAATGAATTTTGAAATGGTGGGTGTTTCAGACATCTGGAATCGTAGGAGAGATGAAGGAAAAGCTTATCTTGAGAAGGAATTAGGTTCTGATATTAAAGTTTTTCGTAATAATGATGAACTTTATGCTTCAAAATCTGTGGATGCCGTCATGATGTCCACCGCAGATTTTCAACACGCTACGCACACCATCGAAGCGGTGCAAGCGGGTTGTGATGTTTACGCAGAAAAGCCCCTCGCTGAAACGATGGAAGACAATCGTGCGGTATTGAAGGCAGTAAAAGCATCGGGTAAAATCGTGCAAATTGGTTCGCAAAGAAGGAGCGGACCAAACTATTTTGCGGCAGAAGATTTTATTAAATCAGGAAAATTTGGTCCAATCGTGATGGTGGAATTAGTGTGGAACGTAAACCAACCTGGACGTTGGAGAAGACCCGCTTTGACCAAAGATTTAAAGGAATCAGATATTGACTGGAAACGTTTTTTAGTAAACCGTCCCGCTGATACTTTCGACCCCCGTAAATACTTGGAATACAGACTTTTCTGGCCTTATTCTTCGGGAATTCCAGGACAGTGGATGTCGCACCAAATAGATACGGTTCACTGGTTTTCGGGTTTGCCTCACCCACGCAGTGCCGTTGCCAACGGAGGAATTTACCAATGGCAAGATGGTCGTAAAAATGCCGATACCATGACCGTTGTCTTTGATTATGGTCCATTGGATGATATGACAAAAGGCTTTCAGGTACAATTCACCAGCCGTTTTTCTAATGGTGCGGGTGATACGAAAGAATTGTATTACTCAAACGGTGGCATGATTAATTTGGACACCAACGAGATTTCATCAACGGGTGGTTTGAGTGCAAGATCAGCCGCTGAAATGGGCATAAAAGCCAATCTTTTGGACAAAATGAAATTGAGCGAAGTAACAAAAATTGAGACAAATGCCAACACAGGATATGACCAATTAACCACGGCACACATCAAAAACTGGATGGATTGTGTACGCTCACGCAAAACGCCAAATGCCCCAATTGAGGCTGGATATCAACATTCTATCGCAACCATTATGTCAAATGCAGCTTACAGAACTGGTCAAAGAGTAACTTTTGATGAGAAAACGCAGGAAGTTATGGCTGGTGGAAAAGTGTTTAAGTATTAGTAATCAATACCAAACAAAAAAGTAGGTTTGTGATAATCCTACTTTTTTGTTTGGTATAATATTGCCCTTTAAATTATCTGTATTATTGAATATAAACCTCCCCTTTGCTCAATATCCTTGCCGTTCGAAGCACGCCCGATTTATTCACAATTACCTGATTATCAATCAATTCATAATCTAAATTTACTGTAAATTCTCCTGAAGGGTGTTCGATAGAGAAGAGGTTTGTATTAGGTTCAAAATGGGCTATCCCCGCCGTAACAGTGTTTGGAATTACGCAAGCAGTAGCCACCGAAACAGCCGCCAAAACACCAATGGCTTCATGCACAAGATGAGGAATAAACATTCGAGTATTGAGTGTTCCGCCTTGTTGTGGGGCAGATACCAAACACATTTTAGGAATTGTTTGCTGACTAACATCTCCCAAATTCATCATTTTGGCCGCTTTGAGGCGTATTTCTTCAATTTTTTCTTTCAATAAATTATTTTTATCTAAGGCATCTTTGCTTTCATTACCCGTTAATCCAAAATCATTCGCCCGCATCAAAACGACAGGCATTCCGTTGTCAATGCAAGTAATTTTTATGTCATTAACTTTATCAATGGGATTTCCTGTGGGTAATAATGCTCCGCAAGTTGAGCCTTCGATGTCTAAATAATTACAAATAATGGGGGCGGCTGTCCCAGGAACACCATCCACTTTGGCATTGCCAGTGTACTCAACCTTTCCACTGGGAGTTTGTACGATTACTTCACAATTCCCTCCCGTATTTACGATTCGTATTTTTGCCGAAGTCGTTGGAGAATTGGCTTTAATCATGCCTGACTCAATGGCAAAAGGTAATACTCCCGCTAATATATTTCCACAAGTTTGAGTGGTTGAAATTTGCCCTTTGCCCACTACTACTTGTAAAAAGAGATAATCTAAATCAGCATCATCTCGCTCGGAAGGGCTAATAATGGCAATTTTACTGGTCAGTGATGTTGCTCCGCCCAATCCATCAATTTGTCTTGGGTCGCCTTTGGTTGTGCCTTCCATTGCCAAAAGGAGGTATTTATTACGTTCCGCTTCGTTGGTCGGCAGGTCTTCGGCTTTGAAAAACAAGCCTTTTGAACTTCCGCCTCTGATTTGGATGAATGGAATAGCATTTTGCATTTTAAATTAATTTTTGAAGATTATCTCTCGTACCTCTGCTCATAATTGGGTCTAAACCTTTTTCTTGCAACATCTCAACAACGGCTTTCATTTCGTGCATACGTCTGAGAGCGTGGGTTTTGCTACCTTCCACAAAACGGTCAATTAATTCATCGTTTCCCCCAATAATTGAACTAATTTGTTCTCGGATATAACTTTGCATTTCAAAACTTTCTCCTGCTTCCACGGCTTCACAAATCACGGCGGCAACGCCCTTATAGACAATCGAACGCAATAATTTACGAGTGGCGGCATCTCCAATCTGACTATTTTCTAAACTCGAAATGGTTAAATTTAGGTTTTTCACTTTTTCTATGAACTCTCCAGAATATTCCCCTGCTGCCAAAAAGGGCGTTTTGATGCCTTTGGGTGGTACGGGAGCCATAATTGCTAAATCAATCATCTTTACGCCCGTTGATTTTAAAATAGTAGCAATTGCTTTTTTCTTTTCGGGAGATGAGGTGTTCATTTCACAGAAAAACTGTTCTGGTTTTAATACAGGAGCAATTGCTTTGGCGATGTTTTCAGACTCAGAAGAAAGATTTACCGAAAAAATAATATCTGCGTCCTTTGCGGCTTCCAAATTGTTTTGGGCGAGTGTAATTGTGGGATGTAATTTCCTGATTGGGTTTGGGTCAAAACCTATTATTGCTACTCCCATTGTTGCCAAATCGTTTGCAAAATGACTTCCTGCTTCGCCCAGACCTAATATTGCAATTTTCAACATATCATTTCTCATTTTTAATATCCAAATTTTTCGTCCCACCCATAAATTTTAATTGAGGGCAAACCCTCTCTCAATGCTTCTCTTGTTCGCTCCTCTTTGGCTTCACGAGCGGTCGCTTTTTCGATAATTTCTTCTATTTTATTGAATGGAACTACCACCACACCGTCACGGTCGCCAACAATAATATCGCCTGGATTTATCAAAACTTCGCCAATAATAATTGGTTCATTGAGTGTGCCATCGCCATGATTGGATGTTCCTCTGATACATAATCCTCTTGAAAAAACAGGAAATCCCATTGCTTCAACATCATCCGCATCACGCACGCAAGCATCTATTACTAAGCCATTAATTCCTTTTGTTTTTGCTCCCAAACTCATTAAATCTCCCCAATAACCAGCTTCATAAAAGCCCGAACAATTGGCAATTAGCACATCGCCAGCTTGGGCATAAGCGTATGCACGGTGTAACAAAACATTGTCACGAGGCATAGTTTTAACGGTATAAGCTGGTCCACAAACTTTCATGTTTGAGGCAATTGGTTTGATGCCCGATGGTAAATTACCTGTATTTCCTAACGCTTCGCAGATGGTAGCGGCAGAAAATGATGAGAGTTGAGCGATATGAGTTACATTTATGTGTTCTTTATTTGTAAGCATAATCTTTTGATTTAAAGTCCTTAAATGATAGATTTGTAACAACTGTTTAATAAATTATATGGCAAGAGACATTTTTCATGAAAATGTAAAAGAAGCCCTCATTAAAGAAGGACGCTTCGGCGTTCCGATGGACAATTACTGCTGACCCTCTTACTTTTAAAATTGGTAAGATTCAAGTACAAATTGATTTGGGAGCCGAACGTTTGATTGCAGCACAACGAGAGTCCGAAAAAATTGCCATAGAAATTAAAACTTTTGGTAGTGCTTCTTTTATTACTGCGTTGTATGAAGCTTTAGGGAAATACATTTTTTACCGTAATGTTTTATCAATGCAACAAACAGAAAGAACCCTTTATTTAGCCATTCCAGAAAATATTTATCATCGTTTTTTTAACGAAATGATTATTCAAAAAACACTACAAGAAGAACGACTGAATTTGGTAATTTATAATCAAACTCTTGAAACTATCACACAATGGATAACAAATTAAAAAGATATGAAAAAGCAGTTTTAGCCATATTAAATGAATATGCTGAGATTAAATATGCTAATATTGACGGTGGTAATCAACTGATTATTGATAAAAAAAATCATCAATATCAGGTAGTTACAATGGGCTGGCAAGGAAATGAGTTTGTTCATGATTGCCCTATGCACTTCTCAATTATTAACAATAAGGTTTGGATTCAACAAAATATGACTGAATGGGAAGTTGGGGAAATGTTAGAAAATTCTGGTATTCCCAAATCAGACATAGTTATTGGTTTCTTATCGCCCGACTTACGTCCTTATTCAAAATATGCTATAGCCTAATTTAAAAAATAGTATTAGTTACTCTCGGCAAATGGCTTTGAAATGCTTCTGCATATTTTACGTCTTTCTGACCCGAAATTCTACGAGCGTGATTTGCTCTTCTTCCTCCTAATTCGGTATAATAATCTACGAGATATTTTTGAGCTCCCATGCAATTCATTGCGGCAATTTTCTTCTCAAAAACAGAAGAAATATCAATGAAAGTATCGGGTTTGAATTCGCAAATTTCGGGCTGATGCGGTTCAAATGAATACCACATTGGCGGGTCAATATTCTTGAATGCACTGGCAACACCTGCCCCGCATGACAGTAATCTTGCTCTTTCAGTGGCTTGATATGCCAAAGGATGGTCGGGATTGAAAGGATCTTTGGCGGTATGAGTAAGAATCACCGTTGGTTCAAAATCACCGATTATTTTGGTCAATTTTGCTATTCTTTCATCTGAAATCAACATTGGATAATCGCCCCAATCTAAAAACTGGATAGGCGTTCCAAAAATATCAGCGGCTTTTTGGGCTTGCTCTTTTCTAATTATTTTTACGCTTTCTTCACTACGACTCGGATTTTCTTTCCAAAGTTCTCCTGATTCGCCACGTTCGCCATAAGACAAACAAATCACTAAGGTTTCAGCTCCTTGTTCTACTGATTTTGCTATTGTGCCTCCACTTCTCCAAACGAAATCGGCAGAATGTGCTGAAATAACTAAAAGTTTCTTTTTCATTTTATGTCAAATTAATTCTTCTAATAACGGATTTCCTCGGGTATGAAAACTCTCAACGGTTTTTAGTCCCCATGCTTGTCCTTTCATACGTTCTTCTTTGTTCCAGACGATGGTTTCATAATCTGGGTCTAAAATTAATCTTGCGGTTGGATTAGCAATTTCGATACGATTGCCCCCTGGTTCATAGAGATACAAGAAAAACGTTTGTTGAATAGCGTGTTTATGTGGCCCTGTTTCAATAAAAATACCATTTTCAAGGGCAATGTCTGCTGCTAAAAGCACTTCTTCTCTACTATTTACGGCATAAGTAAGATGATGAAAACGCCCTAAATGCCCAGAATGGTCTTCGGTAATGGCTAAATCGTAAGACTTAGAATTTACCGAAACCCAAACGCCTTTTGGTTGTCCATCGAAAATAATGGTTTCCGTCATGCGTCCGCCCAAAACACCAAATTGAAAATCTCTGAACGCAATGATGTCTTTTGCCAATAAATTCAAATGGTCGATACGCCTAACATTCATTCCTCTTCCTGGGAATTTGCTTGCCGTATTTTTAAGGGCAGATTTGGTTGTTTCATCCGCCTTGAACTTATTCGATTCAAAGTAGATTTCACATAAATGACCATCGGGGTATCTGAATTTATAGACTTTGCCGTACCCACACTCATGGTCTTCCCAACCAATGCCTAAACCTGTTGCTTCAATGGCTTTTGCTCTGTTTTCAAGTGCTTCTTGGCTTCGAGTACGCCACGCAAAATGCCCGATGCCCGAATGTTTATGGGCGGTGAGTTTGAGCGTATGATGCTCATAGTCGTCATAAGCTCGCAGATACACAGAATCACCCTTGATTTCAGAAATAGACATTCCCAAAATATCAGTAAAAAATTTTGTACTTTCTTCTAATTTTGGCGTAAGTAACTCTACGTGAGCAAGATGTGCCAAGTCCCAAGTAATCATTTTAGTGATGAGTTTATTTAGTTGTAAGTTATGAGCAAAATTTCTTAATTAATTTTTCAATCATCGTTCATAAGTCATTGCTTCTATGAATAATGTTGTAATGCCCCCAATGATGGTAGGGATGGCAAAAATCATAAAATTGGTGGTCATTGATAATCCTGCTCCAATCAAAATTCCGCCTAAAAGTGGTCCAAAGATTGCTCCAATTCTACCCGCTCCAACTGCCCAACCGACGCCAGTTGCTCTGATTTCGGTTGGATACAAACGAGCAGCCAAACTATACATTCCCACAAAACCACCTTGAATGCCAAAGCCAATCAGTCCGAAGAGAACCAAAATCAATATTGAACCTTTGAAAAAACCAAAAACAAGCATTAAAATGGCGGTGAATATTAGATAAGAAAATATAGTTTTTTGTAAACCAAACTTTCCAGAAAAATATCCTTGCGAGATGATTCCACAGAATGCTCCTAAATTAAAAACGGTTCCCGCATAAATTGCCAGTTCAACCGAAAGCCCCCTCGCCGAAGCTAATTTTGGAATCCAAGTAGTCAAAAAATATAGACTTGCAAAAGCCATAAAAATGGCAATCCAGAGATATATAGTAGGTTTTTGGTATTCATCCGTCAGTAATGCTCCCACCGCTGGACTTATCTTTCGTTCGGATTTATATAAAAATTCAGTAGATTCTTGCAAAAAGAAATATACGATTGGTAGGGTGATGACCGAAGTTATTCCCGCAACTTTAAACATCGCTTGCCAACCATATTGAGGAATAATAGTTGCGGCTGCCAAACCCGAAAGCACTGCTCCGATGGGATAACCTGCCATCACAAAACTTACCCAAAAATCCTTTCTTTTTGCGTGGGCATTTTCGGCAGTTAAGGTAGCAGTGCTTGCCAACATTCCGCCGATGCCGATGCCACTAATTACCCGAAAAAAAGTAAGCATTTCAACGGAATTTGCCCAAGAAGTGGCGAATACACTCATTCCAATGAGTAAATTACAAATCAAAATCATTGATTTTTTGCCAATTTTATCGGCTCTTGGTGCTAAAAACATGGCACCAATTGACATTCCCAATAGTCCCGCACTAAATACAATTCCCAAAGACTGCGGAGTAATCGACCAGTCTTTGGAAATATTGGGGGAAGCATACGAAACCACCATAACGTCCATACCATCAAGCATATTCATCAAAAAACAGATGAGAATAGTGCTAAGTTGTGATGCTGAAATACGCTTATTTTCCAATTGTTTAAGTGATTAGGTATTTGGGTAATGAATATATTTTAGATAAGGAATATAAAGTACAATACTCATCACTAAAACAAAACTTATTTCAATTCTTTTATCCAAGTAAATAGTTCTTCAAGGTCATAATCTCCACTGTGGGGTTTGTCCCAAGGCAAGGCAAAATCTATATTATAGCCCTTATTTTGAAGTGTTGTCGCTAAAATAATAGGAATGGCAAAGCCAGTATCTTTATCTTTTGCTCCGTGTCGTACTCGCCAATTTTGGGCAATTTTGGCATTTTTATCACCAATATAATTCATCGGATTCATCATTTTTATTTGCTGTGCATCAGCCATCATCGAAGCATCGCTTGAAGATTTTTGTTGGGCATATTTAGTAAAATGGCGTTTGTCAATGGTGGTTGTTCCAAAAAGTTGATTTTCGGGGGCTGAATTGTCCAAGGCATCAAAAGCTGGGGGCGTTTTCATCCGTTCTAAATAAACCATGTAGGTATCATAATCAACAGAAATGACTTTATCACTCTTAATTTTCAAAAAGGTATGTTTCGATAAATCCGTCTTTGATTCCAAGGCTTTTTGAGCGGAGGCAAGCAAATATGATTTCACGAATTCCTTGAAATTTCCCTCTCCATTTTTGTCTAATGTTAGCTTTTTGCCCGTATTGTCTTTCAAATTTAAGGCATTAAGATACCCTGGGAATGCCATTTTCAAATCATCGGAAACCTTGATGGCTTCGGCATCTAAAACGCCCGATTTTCCACGAAAATTAAAGCTCTGAACTTTATTTAGCTGCCATTCATAAGCCATATCAGCATTTTCAAGATTGATAATTGGACAGTAAGCCGAAACGGCAAATATATCGTCTGAGGTTTTGGCCGCTCCGATTTCAGTAAGATATGGCTCATAGTCAGGGTGATTACCCGTTGCCCCTAATAAAGACGACATCGCACCGCCTGCACTTGTTCCGTTAGAAATTATTTTGCTGGCATCTCCTGGCATTAACTTATCATTTAATTTCAAATACCTAATAGCCGCTTTCAAGTCAACAATTGCCGCTGGTGCTTTGCCATTTGGGGAGATTCTTCCTCTTGCTCCTGCGGATGCCACCACAAAACCTTTTGACAAAGCCAACATAACGGTATTGCTTGGAGGACCACCAAAACCACCTCTTTGTTGAATGCTCAGAAAAGTGGCTGGTTGTGCTGGCATATATCCACCCACTTTATTCGGAAAAAATATGGGAGAAGTTTCGGCATTATAACCATTGACACTACCACCATTAAAATATTCTTCTGGAATATAAATATTGATAACTTGAAGCGAGGTGTCAATAGGGTTCGATACATAAATAATCTTTTCAAAAGCCCTAATCTTGATATTTTTTTCTTGAAATTCTTGCGATTGAGAAATGTACTTTGTTGGGTCGAAGATAATTGAGGTTGGTTTTTGACCATTAATTATATTCTCAAAACCAATAAATAAGATGGCTATAAGGATTAATTTTTTCATTTATTTTTATTTTTATTAAATGTTTTTTTACCTACAAGAATGTTCATTAAATTATATTCTACAAAATTCAATAAAATTTATATTTGTTGAAGGAAACTATTTTTACTTTTTTGGAGACAAATGATACATTAAAAATATTCACTAACAAAAACAGTTACCAATTCGTATTAATCTTTCTAATTACCGCCGTAATCACTTTTTCTATCTCGCCAAACTGAATGTGGATGTGTTTTGCCTGGAAAATCTCGACTTGGTTGGGCAGAATATTCAATCCAAACATTGGGTCCATCAATCCGAATATAATCGCTGACTTGATTCATGTTTCCACTGCCAGAGTATGCCACGAAGGTATTACCTAAATCATCGGTATATTTTTTCATGAATATCTTAGCGGTTTCATTATCCAAATCCTTCACATACAATTCAATAGCTTTTATAACCAAATTTTGTTGTTTTTTAGTCAATCCGCCTACTTTTATCCCTTGATGTTCATTGGGAAATTTACCGTCTTGGTTTGGTCCCAAAAGAATATCCCTGAATGTAAAAGAGATTTTAGCGGTCTTTTTTTCTTGTTCAGTCAATTCGTTTAAGACATTGGTGAAAGCTAATTTTTCCTGTTCGAGAGGCTGATATTTTTTGCCCTTATACTCAAATATTGAAGGCTCAGCACCCCTAAAAGAGGGCGTTGTTCCAATTATTTTCCCTTTATCAAAAGTATCGGCAAAGGCAAAATGATGTCCTCCAAATTGCAATTCCCAAAGTCCTGTAATGCTTGGTTTCCCCAAAAAAGCAATGAAATACATTCCTGAATTGAACATATCAGATTTACCCGTTTTTTCTCCAAAAAAATCATCCGCCGCCCAAGCTGACTCTATTTCTCCATATCCTTCATCGCCCGAATCGGTTGATAATACGGCGGACATCAATGCCTTGAAAGCAATTCGTTGATCGGCAGTAAGCGTAGCCATTTTAAGACCAACTCTGGTAGGGCGAAATTCTGGTAAATTTGACCATTTGATGGCATCATTTTTTGAATATCCTAATTGTAAGGATGCTCTTTGCTCCTCTTGCAAAGTAGCTTTGAATGCTTCCGCCAAGCAAACAACTTTTGCTATACCCGTTTCTTTTGAGCAATCAGTAGCGATGGTTTGCTTTTGTTGAATGTTGGGAAAGAAAAAAGGTAAAATTACTAATCCGAATACATAAATGAGCGTTTTCATGGGCGAATGATTTGTTTGTTATCAGTATTTTTCAAGCTATCAATTCCGTAATAAAATTGGGTTTATCCTGTATGCGTTCAATCATCCAAGCAAGGGCTAAAAGCATCATCATAATTGCCCCAATTTGTCTAATTTGAGGATAATAGCGGGTTTTATGGAGTTGCATCAGGATAGGGAAAACCAGCAAAATAATCAATAATTGCATCAGCTCAATGCCTACATTGAAGCCGAGAATACTCAAAGCCATTTGCTTGGTTGAAAGTTGTAAATTGGTCAAGGTTTCGGCAAATGCCAAACCGTGAATTAAACCAAAAGCACCAGCAATTAACGTTTCTTTTTTAGGATAAATGGGTCGAAAAGCATGAAAGGCAGAGACTAAAATAGTTATGGCAATCAGCACTTCAATTGGTTTTCTGGGTAAATTAATCCATTGTACTGAACCTAATAATAAAGTTAGCGAATGTCCGATGGTGAAAGCGGTAATGATTTTTAGTATATTTAATAAGGTATTTTTAGTGCCAATAAATTTTGTCCACTTTTTGCCTTCTACCAAAAGCATGGCAGGCAACAGCAAAGTCAAAATAAAAAGAATGTGGTCTGTCCCTCCTCTAATATGCCCAATACCGAGCGAGACCATATTTTTGAAACCTTGCCAGTTACCACCCGCTTGCAGACTGATTTGAAAAGGCTTAATTTTTCCAGTCGGAATATCTAATTCTATCACCCCAACGTTTTGCGTGGCACTATCTTCTCGCACGATTCCTTGTTGCCAATCTTGTTTGATAGAAAGCAAAATTTTATGCGTAACTACCTGATGAACAATGACATCGTATTTAAAATAAAAATTACGAAGGTCGGCATATTGTGGCGGTTGCATCGAAAAAGCAACGATTAATTCTTTATAATCTCCCGTTACTTTATTAGCTGTTTCCACCACATTCATATCGCCAATATTTACCGACCAAGGCTTATGATCAAAACTAATGGGATGAATATGCTGTAATAAATATGCCTTAATTGTTCCCCCCAAACGATTCACCAAATTAGTAGTATTATCATTCACTCCCAAACCAATAGCCGACTGCAATTCACCCAAAGGCAACTGAATTTTACCCTCAATTTTGTCCTGATGAATATTCAATAAAACTATTGAATTGGGCATTGGGTGGGCAAAAAGATAGAAGCCCCCCAACCCCCAGAGAGGGAGTAAAAAAGAGAATATTTTGAATATTTTGTTAAAATTCATAGTTCTTTGATTCAAAATCTGGAGGAATTGGGTAGCCATTACAGAGGACTTTAAAATTGCCCTACGGGGTAAGGGCGACCGTTGCACGGGGCTACTTAATTCCCACCATAATCCCCTGTTCTATCTCTCCAAACCGAGTGCGGATGATTGGCGTTTCTGATGATAATTCCAGCTTGCATATTAAATTCTATCCAAACGCTTGGTCCATCAATCAAAACATAATCACCTTTGGTGGTTAGGTCGGTTGAACCAGCATAAGAAATATAAGTATTGTCTAATTCTGCGGTATATTTTGCCAAAATCCCTGCGGCACTTACATCATCCAAATCATCAGTATAAGTTTTGATGGCAGCTATTACAGTCGCCTTTTGCGTTGCGGTTAAATTGCCAACTTTCACCCCCGCTTTGGTGGTTGGAAAAACACCATCTTTCCCAGGACCTAAAACTATATCATTCTGTGAAGTTGAAACTCTGGCAGTCGTTTGTTCAGTGGTGGTTAATGCTTTCAACATCGCTGAAAAATTTGTTATTTCTTGCACGAGGGGTTGATACAAAACACCGCCGTAAGTATAGGTTGGAAATGGCTCCGTTGAACGAAAGGCTGGCGTTGCTCCTGAAAGTTTACCACCATTATAAGTATTTGAATTAGTGCCATGATGCCCACCAAACTGAAATTCCCAAAGCCCAGTCGTGCTTGGCGTACCTAAAAATGCAATATAATAGTTGCCAGAACCATAGTCTGAACCACCACCATTTGCTCCCAAATAATCATCAGCTGCCAATATTGCGAGTATTTCAGCATTTCCTTCGTTGTCTGGCGTACCCGTTGTGGCTTTTAAAAGTGCTTTGAAAGCAGTTAATTGTGTCGCCGAAAGTGTACTGGTAGCCAAACCAACCCTATTTCTGGAAAGTGCCTGTGGAAGATTTGACCATTTGGCTGCATCCGTTTTTGAATAAACCAATTGTAAAGCGGTGATTTGACTTGCCGTAAGCGTTGCTTTGAATGCCTCAGCCAAGGAAACAATTTTCGCTATATCAGTTACAATTCCTAAACCTGCTCCGCCCGTTGTGCTTCCACCCGTTGATGCAGTAGTAACGGTCAAAGCGATACTGCATGATTGCCCCCCAAAAGAAATTGGGAATGTGGCAGTGCCTACCGAAGTAGGCGTACCTGTAATCGCATACACAAGATTACCCGAACCAAAAACAAGTGAACTGGCTGATAATGTAGCAGTTAATCCTGATACTCCCGTTGACGGAATGGCAGAACCTGCCGAATACGAAGCTCCGTTTCCACCCGTATAAGGAACGCTGGCAGTACCTGTAAAAGCCGTTCCATTGACGGGAGTGGCAGAAAAAGTAGCGCTTCCACAAGTTAGTGCTGTAACACTTGCAGAACTTGGAGTTACCGTAGTATTTGTGCTTTTACAAGCATAAATAATTACTAAAAATATCAGAAAAAAGATAGGAAAATAGGATTTCAATCTGCTCATTTTTTTGTATTTGTTTGATTTAATCAAGAATACCACAAAATTATACACGACTATTGCTTTAAGTCCTAAATATTTCTGCGTAATTTGGATAAAAAACGAACATCAAATATGCCAAAACAAGCCATTACGCACTTTGAAGGGATTTATGAGGAAACAAATGTGTATCCGAGTTCAAATTATATTTTTTCGGAATTGATAGAAACTCGCAGTCGAAATTTCGATTGGGTTATAAAACCACACGTACATAGCAATCTTTTTCAGATTTTTTTTGTGGCTTCAGGCGAAGTGCAGATTCAACAATCTTCTCAAATTCAAGTGCTTGTTGCTCCTTGTATTATGATAATTCCTGCCGCCAATCTGCATGGTTTTTCGTACAGACCAGATGTTACAGGGAGAATTTTATCGCTATCAACTTCGGTAATTGATGGAATTTTTTCGGATAATTCCAAAATTCAGTTGACTTTAAATACCAGTATTCAATCCATTCAAAATTTTGAAGAGGAAATTTCTTTTGAAATTTTAATGGAACAAATGGAGAAGATTGATCAAGAACTTTTTGGTGACCGTCCCGAAAAAATGATGATGCTTGATGCCCATTTTAGTCAGTTACTTATTAATTTATATCGGCTTTTAGCAATACATAAAACATCCGAAAATATAGGTGGAAACTTAAATTTAGCCCATTTTCGGAAATTTCAGAAGAATATTAAGCAATCTGAATATCCAAAAAGTATTAAACACTTTGCCGAAGAGTTGGGCATGAGTACCGTGCATCTAAACCGTATTTGTAAGAATATTACGGAGAAAAATGCCCTGCAATTAGTACAAGAATTTATGATTGAAGAGGCAAAAAAATACCTAACTTATACTTCATATTCTGTGGCTGAAATTGCTTATTTACTTAAATTTGATTACCCAAATTATTTTGCCAAGTTTTTCAGAAAAGAAACGGGTTTATCACCAACGCAATATCGAGAAAATAGGAAAGCTTTGATTCAGAGTTAAAACGGAATTCCAGTTAGAAAATCCTCATCTCAGTCTTGGTGAAAATTTTACACAAACAATACTTGTGCCACTCCACATACTAAGTATAGATATTAAAATAAGTGGGACTTGACGGTTTTATTTTCTTGCCACCAAACAATCATTTAAAAAGATTTTTTTAATCTCTATCAATGAATATACAAATTTCATTAATGACCGACCAATACAAAACCATAAAATCCCCTTCAGAAGGCTTATTCAAAGATAAAGGCAGTAAATTTTTGGCTTTTGCTTTTCCTTTTGAAGACGAAAATGAAGTTAAAAAATACATTGAACCACTCCGAAAAGAACATTTCAAAGCGGTTCATTTTTGTTATGCCTACCGTATCGGAATTGACAAAACTAATTTCAGAATCAATGATGATGGCGAACCCTCGGGTTCGGCGGGTCGCCCGATTTTGAATGTGCTTTTATCGAAAGAAATTACGAATATTTTGGTGGTTGTTGTCCGTTATTGGGGTGGTACATTGTTGGGTGTTTCTGGCTTAATCAATGCTTACAAATCTGCCACTGAGGAGGCAATAACATCGTCAGAAATTATTGAAAAGACCGTTAATGAAGTCTATCAAATCACTTTTTCTTACGTCCAGATGAATGATGTAATGAAAATAGTAAAAGATTATGACCTAAAAATCAGGAATCAACAATTTGATAATCAATGTATTATGGAGATAGAATTTCGGCAAAATATGGCGTTGCAAGTTTTAGCAAGATTTGATAAAATAGAGGAGATTACGGTAGAATATTTGAGAACCATCTGATTTAAAAACTTTTTCATCGCAACAATTTAGCCTTTTGACGAATCCGTAAAGGCTCAAACTCGTTTATTCAAATCATACAAACAAAAATCCGTACCTTTGTATTTCAATTTCATAAAACAAAAAGAATGGACATTTACGTGGGTAGTATTTCTTTCAAGTGGGAAGATAAAAAATTAAGAGAGATTTTTGAGGTTTATGGCGAAGTGGAATCGGCAAAGATAATTATTGATAAAATTACTCGTCAGAACAAAGGTTTTGGCTTCGTAACGATGCCCAATGACGAAGAGGCAAAGGCGGCAATCAAAGCATTAAACAATGCAGAAATGGACGAACGAAAAATCATCGTTACCAAATCTGACCCTTTCAAGGCGGGAAATTTAGACAAAGATAAAAAGAAGAAAAAACCGTATAAACCTGATAGTAAAGACTTTAAGCCGTTCAAAGGCATTGGCAAGAAAAGATAAAAATATGAAATACCTTCTATCACTACTTCTGACTTCATTCGTTTCCAATCTTAAAGCCCAAGTAATTCTTACGCTTGATGAAGCCATAAAGATTTCTTTGGAGAATAATTATTCCATCAAAATTGCGAAGAGCAATCAGAAAGTTGCTACCAATAATAATACGCCAGGCAATGCGGGAATGTTGCCTACCGTAACAGGAAGTGCCAACAAAAATTATAATATCAGCGGTGTAACCATCAATCTTTTTGACCCAAATCTTGCCGCCATCGAACGCTCAAATGTTGCCAATAATACGGGTGGGGCGGGCGTAAATGCTATTTGGACGGTCTATGATGGCTTGGGAATGTTTATCGCTCGTGATCGCTTGCGAGAGTTACAGAAAACTACCGTAACGCAATTGGAAAGCACTTTAGAAAATTCTATTTCGCAAGTAAGTAATGCTTATTTCGACATTATCAGGCAATCAAGAAGGGTGAAAAATTTGAAGCAAGGACTATCTATTTCCAACGACCGTTTGAAATTATCCCGTGACCGCTATGAAGTTGGGCAGGGTTCAAAAGTAGATTTTAATTCGGCACAGGTGGACTATAACGAAGA
Source organism: Cytophagales bacterium (assembly GCA_038230735.1). Lineage (GTDB taxonomy): Bacteria > Bacteroidota > Bacteroidia > Cytophagales > Spirosomataceae > Arcicella. Next base: position 24,805 of record JBBRMR010000019.1, on the reverse strand, counting down.
TAAAGCGGCTTTAATTGCCCAAAATCAGGCTTTGGAATCTTCCAAAATAAATCTTAACTCGTTGCTAATCAGAAATTTACAAACTGATTTTATAACGAATGATACTATATCATCCGATAAAAATTTATCCTTAGAAAGTCTTCGAGAGGCAACTTTAAAACAAAATCCTAATTTAGTCTTGGCGGAACAAAATAAACGCTTGGCTGAATACGATTTGAAACTCCAAAGAGCGGCTCAATATCCTCAAATTGATTTAATTACGGGTTATAATTACAACTCCGCCAATAATGGTGCGGGAGCTCCACAAGCCACAAAATCAATCCAGAATTTTGCTTTCAGTTATGGATTAAGAGCTTCGATAAATATTTTTGATGGTTATAATCAAAAACGTAGAATCCAGAATGCAAAAATTGGGCAGGAGATTGCCAATTACCAAGAAGGAGATTTACGAAATCAGTTAAATACAGCCATTGAGAGGACTTTTTTGAACTATAAAAATACGTTGGAATTAATAAAATTAGAAACTGAAAACTACAAAATAGCCAGCCAAAACATTGATATTGCTTTTGAAAGATATAAAGTGGGAAACTCCGCTTCTTACGAACTCCGAGAAGTCCAACGCAACGCCGTAGCGGCAGAAACTCGTTTGATTGAGGCAGAATTTAATGCTAAAATCACGGAGATTGAATTATTGAGGTTGAGTAGTAAGATTTTGGAATGAGGTTTTGAAAGATTCATAAAAAAATCCCTGATAGAAAAATACAATTCTTTCAGGGATTTTTTTTATAGCCAGTACGAGAAACGTAGCTTAGAATCCAGTATTCAATTTGGCAATATTGGAGCTAAATTTTACTTCTCCAGTGCCTAAATACTGAACACTTTTAGCAGCAACTATGGCGTTTACCGTTACAATATGCGTAGCATCAACAATGACAAAATCACTAAATTGAGGGACTATGCCCCCTACCCAAGTTGAATTATTTTCCCAATTGCCTGTTTGGGCTGAAACAATGATTCTTGAAACTATTAACAAAACATCATTGCTTTTTGCACTAATACAAGTAATCCCATTTTTAGTTACTTCACATTTAGCATAATATTGGGTACTTACTGTGGGTGATACTGGCATTGTTACTAAATTATTACTTACGGTTTCATACCATTTGAGTACGCCCGTACAACCCGTAGCCGACAATGAAATACTTGAACCAAAAATGATTGAGGTATTGGCTTGGGTAGTTGGTGTGGCGGGTATTGAGTTTACAATTACCGAAGTCGTAGCGGTAGCAGTGCATCCATTGGAATTTGTTATTGAAACTCTGTAAGTACCTGTGGATGATGCAGTTGCATTGAGAATACTTGGATTTTGCAAATTTGAAGTAAATGGATTTACCCCCGTCCAGATGTAGGAGGTGAATCCTGAGGGAGAGGTCAAATTTACATTACCTCCACTACAAATAGGAGAATTACTACTTGCCGTTACCGTGGGTAAAGGATTTACGATGACAGATGTTATGGCAGTGGCAGTACAACCATTGTTTGTTACAACGACTCTATAAGTCCCAGTAGCTAATGATGTAACAGTAGGAATGGTTGGATTCTGCAAAGTTGAAGTAAATGAATTTACCCCTGTCCATGCGTAGGAAGTACCTCCTCCGCCCGTTAGCGTTAATGTTGCCCCAATACAAATAGGGCTGTTACTACTCGCTGTGGCAGTTGGCATAGCAATTATAGTAACAGAAGTTGTTGCCATGGCAGTACATCCATTGGCATTTGTTGCAACAACTTGATATGTGCCTGTTGCCAATGTTGTGGCACTCGGAATAACTGGATTTTGTACGTTTGAAGTAAAAGAATTTACACCCGTCCATGCGTAGGAAGTAAAGCCTGCGGCAGAGGTTAGATTCAACGTTGAACCTGCACATAATGGTGAATTATTACTTGGGTTAGGAACAGGAATTGCATTTACCGTCAATAAAACGCCCGTAGAATTAATAGAACCTGCCACGTTTATAGCAACACAACGAAAATATTTTCCAGTTAAGCCAATTGGTGAACCTGTAATATTCAAGGTAGCCCCCCCATTGGTAGTCGAATATGGAGGGGCAATCGTTAAATCTACAAAATTGGCTGAAATATTATCATTAGATATTTGCCATTTATAGCTCGTGGCGGTAGCTGCCACAATAGAGAATAAAGTATTTGTACCAGCACAAACTGTTGAAGCAATAGGCTGAGTAGTAATAACAGGGGGAAGGGTCAATTGTAATTCAAACATCCCGTTTCCATGCGTTCCCAAAACGATTCTGTTGTCGGAAACCCTCAATCGCATATTGGCTGCCAAAGCATAATTGATTTCGTTTGTGCCTACTCTGTCCCAAACGGTAGTAGCACCAGTTATCGCTTGGGTTGAATATAACCCTGTTGAACTACCCACAAAATAAGTATTGGTTGTTCCAATTCTTGTGATAATACTCGAACGAGCCGACCCCAAAGCAACCGCACCAGTAGAGGGACCTTCAACCACAGTCCAAGTGGGTGTGGCGGCATTGGCATTTAATGTATGGTAAACACTATTAACATTATAATTGGCATAGGTTACCAAAATTTCGTTATCATCATAAGGGTTTATCGCTATGGACGAACAAACTCCCGCTGCCCCAGCAGGCGTAATATCTACGGATGCTGATGTGGTAAAGGCAGGGTCATTGAGTCGGTAAACTTTACTTGTTGTAGTTCCGATATACAGTTTACGATTGGCATTGGTGGCTGTATAAGTTGCCCCTGCATACGCATCATTTCGGGAAGTGGACATACACTGAATTGTACCTGTGATACCCGCAGGTACAATTTCCCAGCCCGTTGCAGAACCACTTACAGCAATATCAGCGATGGTACTGGCAATGCGAGTGCGATATAACACTGAATTTCCCGCAAAATAAAGATAATTCGTATTGTCTTGGTCAAGATTAAAATAAGTAACAAAAGCACTACTGGCAAGTCCCGTTGGTCTAATACTAATACCCGCATTTGGACCAGTAATACGCACAATATTACCACCCTGAGAGGAAGCTATGGCATTGAAACTGGTTGGACTTGCGTAGCTGATTATTGCAGTTCCACAACCATCACCACCCCAGACTGAACTAAAATTTGAACCAGATTGTACGGAAGTCGTACCATTGTCTTGAGCACCTCCCATCAAAGCTGTACCTCCGTTAGCAGGATCAATATCGACATGATAATATTGATAGGTTACATAATTATTGTTAAGTGATGTCCATACCACAGTGGCAGCAGTAGCATTAGCTTTATAGATACCCCCATCGTTTCCACTGTAAATCGTATTGTTATCTCCCGTAGCAAAAACAACAATGTGTTGGTCGGGGTGATGATTTGTGTATAAAGAATAGCTCGAAGCAGTTGCATAACCCCCAATACGATTGGTAGCGGTGGTATTAGTAAAACCCGAAGTAGAACGATACAAGTTTGTACCGCCAATGAATACTGTATTTTCATCATCGGGTTTTACCGCTACTAATAAATCATAACCTGTCTGAACTGCAAAAGGGTCATTTCCATTTAAACAACCTGCTTCATCAGGAAGATTTGCTGATAAATCTGTAAAGGTACCAGTGCTTTGTACATACTTAAATAATTTAGCTTCGGGTACGGGTGTACTCGAACAAACCGAAGTTATATTATTCCAATACAAAAAGAACAATACATCTGGATTGCTGGGAGCGAAAGCCATTACTATACGTCCGTAAGCACTGAAAGCGTGCCATGCCGCAGGTGTACGAACAGCACTGATTGTTCCTGCGATTTTTGTCCATCCTCCTAATGCTCCCGTGGTTGATGTCCAAACTCCTTCATTAGTATCGGTTCCAGTAAAAGAAGCGTATAGTCTGCCTGACGGAGTAACAATCATATCTGTATATGCACTATTTGTCCACGTTCCCAATACGGATGTCCAAGTTGTTCCACCGTCAGTAGAACGTTGGATAGTATTAGCGGCAGCAGCATAAACGTTACCATTGGTTGGGTCAACCACTATTCTGTGAACGTAATCAAAAGGGCTATCAAAATTTTCGAGTACTGCGGTTGTCGCTGTTAGAAGTGACCAAGTAAGCCCATTATCGGTTGATTTCCAAATGCCATTTCCACGATAAGATGAACCTAATGAGGCGGAGTTACCAGATGCTTCGCCTGTGCCATAATACCAAGTATCTTCAAAACCTACTCGTGTATCTTGGGCAAGAGCTGTTACGTTATGAATCTGTCCGATGGGAGCAACCCGTGTCCATGACGTACCACCATTCATAGAACGGTAAAGCCCTGAACTCACACTACCCGCCATCATAATTTGTGCATTACGTTTGTCAATCCCCAAGGCACGAGTACGACCGCCCAAATTGGTTGGTCCACGTGGCACAACCGTCAATTCGGCACTGGTCAATTGCCCGTAAGGTATAGGCTTAAAGGGCTTTGCTTTGATAGCAGCATTAGCCGCCAGTATAGGTGCTTCACGAGGAATTTTTCCTGTTGTGGGATCTTTTAATAAATCAAATTCATACTGGTCTCGCTCAATCGACCACCACGCCTTTTCTCCTTTTCCTTCTCTTTCTTGTTCTTCCCTTTCTCTTTCCTCCTCTTCTTTTGAGTCTCCATCTTTTGAGCCAAAATAAGTTGGAACGGGCTGCCCTGAAATATCCAACGTAGTGGAATTAAGGGCAGGGCGTAGCGAAACGATATCTTCTACTTTTTCTAAATAAGCATAAATTTTATGGATTTCAACCCAACAAATGATGATATTTTTATTCACACAGATTAACCTAATACCTCCAACTTTCTTCAACTTGCTGAAAAGTTCATCTCCTTTTTCTTGTGAGACTATCTCAATTTTTATTTCTCTGTTGCGTTCCCTCCAACTATACTGATTATAGTTAGGAACACTCACCGCATTTATGGGCTTTTTGGCACTGGATAATTCCACAATCTCAGCAAGTCCCATTTGTAATTTGGCGTTATTACCTGATTTAATGAAATGATTAATTGTTTGAGCTTGTGTTTGAGAAAAAAAGCTCATTAGATAGACTATCAGTAGTCGAAAAAAGGATTTTTTCATATTAATGGTTTTATAAAAAATTACAATAATGACTTAAATACACGCTTATAAAAAAAACTATAAGTGCCTAACAATGACAAAGTTATTATTTTATTGATATAAGATTTCTGAAATTGATTTTACGGTTCCTAAAATCAAAGTCTTATCTATATATTTTCCAAAATAATCCCGATTAAAACCCATTATGTTTTATAATTGAGTAAGTAAGAAGCTAAAATAAAGCGTTCTAATCACAAAATTCCTGATAGAATAATACAATTTTATCAGGGATTTTTTTTATTTTTGAAAACATATTCCCGAAACAAAATATTAAAAGATAGTCATTGATTCAAGAGTATTTTATCTTAGACAATTACTTTCATTTGCAGAATAAATCCTTGTAAATCAAATAATTAATCAATTCAAATTACCTAAAAATATCTAAAATGAAGTTTGCTAAACTATCGCCAAAACTCCGCTTCGGAATCCCCGCCCTCTTACTTGGGGGAGCCTTATTTTCTTCGGCTTACCAAAATACCTCAACCAGCCGTTTTATTAATCATTATGTGGATTCGGTGCTGACGGAAGCTCAAAAACGTTTGCCCGAAAATGCTTTGGTAGGCATCAAAATGGCTGACGGTTTGGAAGTAAAAACCTTCGCTACGGAGCCTATGCTGATGAACCCGACCGATATTGAGGTGGATGCTCGTGGGCGGGTTTGGGTCTTGGAAGCCTATAATTATCGTCCTGCCATCACTGGAAATCCTACTAAAAAAGAAGGTGACCGCATCGTGATTTTGGAAGATAAAGATGGCGATGGGAAGGCAGACGAAAGCAAAGTTTTCTATCAAGATGCTTCTCTGAATGCGCCCTTGGGTATTGCCGTTTTGGGCAATGTTGCCATCGTTTCGCAAAGTCCTTATGTCTGGAAATTGACCGATACTGATGGTGATGATAAGGCGGATAAAAAGGAAATTTTATTTCAAGGCATGGAAGGTGAACAACACGACCACGGAATGCACGCTTTTGTATTTGGACCCGATGGAAAGCTATATTTTAACTTCGGTAATGAAGGTAGAACCTTGAAAGATGCCGCAGGAAACGTCATTAAAGACCAATTTGGTAAAGAAATCTCTCCTAAAAATTATCAAGAGGGAATGGTTTTTCGGTGTAACCTGAACGGTTCGGAGGTGGAATGTTTAGGTAATGATTTTAGAAATAATTACGAAGTAGCAGTAGATTCTTATGGAACGATGTGGCAGTCGGACAATGATGATGATGGCAACAAAGGTGTGCGAATCAACTATGTGATGGAATACGGAAGTTTTGGCTATAAAGACGAGATGACTCATGCTTCCTGGAATGTGGACAGAACAAATCTTGAATCTGAAATCCCCAAACGCCATTGGCATTTGAACGACCCAGGTACGATGCCAAATCTTTTGCAAACGGGTTCGGGTTCGCCTACGGGGATGATTGTCTATGAGGGAAATTTGTTGCCCAAAATTTTTCAGGGGCAAATGATTCATTGCGAACCTGGGCATAATGTGGTGCGTTCGTATCCCGTTCAAAAATCGGGAGCGGGTTATTCTGCCGAGATTGTAAATGTGATGAAACAGGAAAAAGACCAATGGTTTCGCCCTGCCGATGTGTGCGTTGCTCCCGATGGTTCGTTAATTGTTGCCGACTGGTATGATCCAGGCGTAGGTGGACACCAAGCGGGCGACCAAGTGCGTGGACGTATTTATAGAATTGCTCCCGAAAATACTCCCTACAAAATTCCAGCAATGGATTTATCGACTCCTGCGGGGGCGGTGACTTCTTTGCAAAGCCCCAATTTAGCTACTCGTTATTTGGCATGGGAAGCCTTACAGAAATTTGGAAAAGACTCTGAAAATGAATTAGTTAGATTATTTAATTCAGGAGATTCACGCATGAGAGCAAGGGCTTTTTGGGCTTTGTGTAAAATAATTGATGGTAGAAAATATACAGAATTAGCTTTGGCAGACAGAAATCCTGACATTAAAATTGCAGGAATTAGGGCGGCTCGTCAGTTGAAATTGGATGTACTTTCTTACTTGAAACCGCTTGTGCATCATCCAAATCCACAAATTCGTCGTGAATGTGCGGTGGCTCTACACGGAAATAAAACGCCCGAAGCCGCAGAATTGTGGGCAACTTTGGCAACTCAACACGATGGTAAAGACCGTTGGTATTTGGAGGCATTGGGCATTGGAGCTTCTGAGAATTGGGATGCTTGTTTTGCGGCTTATCTCAAAAAAGTAGCTGACCCAACCCAAACCGAAGGTAGCCGAGACATTGTATGGCGAGCCAGAACGGATGAATCTGTGAAGTTTTTGGCAAGTTTGGCAACGGATGCTAAAACCGATTTGAAAGACCGTTTACGTTATTTTAGAGCCTTTGATTTTAATAAAGGTGAATCAAAATCAGCCACGCTTTTGGCAATGTTAAAAGGAAATACTACTGAACAGAATCAGATTAATAAATTGGCTTTGAGCCACTTAGATGCAGATTTTGTTAAAAAATCACCCGAAGCGAAGGCATCACTTGTTAAATTGATGGCTACTTTGGAAGGTAAAGATTTTATCTTGATGCAACAAAAATATCAATTACCTGAAGAGAATAATCGCTTAGTGGCATTGATTGAGAAGGGTGAAATGGCTCGTGAGACAGCTAATATTTTGGTCAATTCTCCCGAAGGTTTGATGATGATAAAAGCCGTAATCAATAATCCTAAAAAAGAAGAATTAGCCCTTAAAGAATTGAGTGCCATTCGTTGGTCAGGGGGAAAGCCGCATTTGGATTTAATTCAATCCGTGATGTTTGACAAAACTAAATCTGTAAATTTACGCAAGGAAGCTACTCGTTTTTTAGGGGGAAGTTCTGGCGGAGAAGACCTTATTTTAAAATATTTGAAAGAAGGGAAAATTGATAAGAATTTCTTACCCACCGCCGTTGAAGGTGTAAGCAAGGCATGGAGAAAATCCGTAAGAGTTGAAGCCGCTTCCTATTTAGGAAATTCCACGACAGATGCCAACACGAAACTTCCACCCATGACAGAATTAATTGCCATGAAAGGCGATGCTAAAAAAGGCGTGGAAGTATTTACGGCAAACTGTTCGGTGTGTCATCAAATCAACGGAGAAGGCATTGATTTTGGACCTAAATTGTCGGAAATTGGCGATAAATTACCCAAAGAAGGACAGTATTTAGCCATCATGTATCCCGATGCAGGGATTGGTTTTGGCTATGAAGGTTGGGATTTGAAAATGAAAGACGGCTCAACGCTTTCGGGAATTATAAGTTCAAAAACAGAAACTGATTTAGTCTTGAAAATGCCAGGCGGAACGGTTCAAAACTTAAAAACTGCCAATGTGAAATCCATGAAAGTGATGGCTAATTCGATGATGCCAACGGGTTTGATGGATGGCATGAGCAAGGATGAAGCCGTAAATTTGGTGGAGTATATGGTAAGTTTGAAAAAAAAATAGAGTTCTTTTCCATCTGTGCTTTATTGATTCATAAACCAACGCAAACAAACATACTATCCAAACTTAATTGCCAAAACAACTAAGTTTCGGAGGAAAAATAAACTAAGAAATTTGTAGTTTTCATACAAAAAATGCCTATCCAATTGCTCGGATAGGCATTTTTTGTATGATTATAGTTTCTGAATTTTATAAACACTCCTTTTATTGTCTCTTTCAATTTGCAACAAATATTGTCCAGTTTTAAAATTTGAAATATCTAAAATGGTCTCAGATTTAATGATATTTTGCTGTAAAATCTGCCTTCCTAAGTTGTCAAAAATCTTTAAAACGGCATTTTTATAATTATCACTTTCAATGGTTATTTTATCCGATGTTGGATTTGGGAATAACTTTACCTCAAAATCTGACAGTTCTTCGTTGGCGGTGATGAGTTCAAGTTTTACGATTGCCGTGCCTGAGACTTTGCCTACACAAAAAGCATCATATACTTCAAAAATTTTGTAAGTAACTGGATTAACGGGAGTAATCCTGAAAACATAGGGAGATGTTGTTATGTTGGAGTATGTTCTTGCATATAATTCATCCGTTCCAAATTTAATTACCCATGGCGGAGTGCCTCCCGTTAGATTAATTTTGACGTTTATAATTTTACCTTCTGTGAAATAGTAATTAGTTGAATCTAAGGTGGCTACGACCGATTTGAAAATGCTTAACGGAAAGGTATTTGCCCCACTTGTGGCATCTTTATCAGAAGAAACTACTCTGATTCGATAGTTTTCTCCAATCTCTAAATTATCTGGAATCGTAACTTTTAAAGGGCTTTTATCTCCCTCCGAAACGATGTCTTTAAAATTCTCACCACTCTTATCAGAAATCTGAGCCGTAAATTTATTGGTAGAAGAAAACACCCCTTTTGTTTCAAAATCCAGTGAATAACTCGTTCCAGAGCAAATAAAAGACTTATTGTTAGGAACAAACAGAGTTGTAATTGATTTATCCGATTTTGGATTAACTGTGATAATAGCACTACCACTTGCTTTACCAATTCCACAAATGTTTTCTACCGACCTTATCGTATAAGTAGTTGTAGATGAAGGGTTTACAATAGTGGAGAGTTTGTAATTAGCCAACTTTAAACCTTTGCCATCGGATAATATCAAGGTTGGCGTATTACTATCGTTAGAAAAATAATTATAATCTGGAATATTTTTTAAAGTTTGATTAACGAGATTAATATTTGTTGACTGTCCTGAATTAATTGTTGTATTTCCCGACAAGGTAATATCGGGAATTGCATTAACGAAAAAGGAATTATTGCTCATTTTAGTAAAAGTAGGTTTAGAAGAACTAACCTCTAATTGGTAATAACCAAGAGGAATATTAGTGGGAATTTCAACTTTTAATTTTCCTTGTAGGTTTTTAGTTTCGCTAACATCAAACCTATTTTTTTTAGCGTCAATCAATGATATTTTGAAAATATTATCGTTTTCAAATTCTCCAAATGAATTAGCATCAATTTCAAGATTTTCGCCTAAACAGGTGGAAAAAATAGGTAAGTCTTTCAGTGAAAAAGATGGTTTTATCGTAAATTTCACAGACCCATTTGCCGTTCCATAACCACACACATTTTCTAATTTCTTAATACTAAATGTCTCTGATTTTGTAGGATTAACATTATGTGAAAAAGAGTTGGTGAAGTAAAAACGGTCAAAAGAATAAAAGTCATTATTTTCATTTGAAACCGTCAGATTAGCGGGTGCTGTTCCTTTAATATTGTATTTCAGAAAATAGAAACTTCCCGCATCAACCAGTGCAGCACTTGTTCCATCGGTTGCAGTCATAGTTGCTGACACAGGGCTTGCCACCGTGACTACTTCAAAAATGGAAGAATATGAGGGGTTTATACTGCCTATCAAGCGAATAAAATAATTTCCATCAAGCAAATTTGAGGGTATTTTTGCCGTGATTGGATTGTTAGTAGTGTTACTGACCAAATCTGTAAAAACGCTATCTTTTATTGACGCAATTTGTAGATTAAACTTTATGTTTGGGTCTAATTTTCCTGCAATTGAGTATGCGTAATCAAAACTTGAACCAACACAATAACTATTCTCAAAACCCAAGGTATTAGGTTTTTCTCGGGTAATTTTATAGGGGATAACATTGATTTTTGCACTATAAGAAGGAACCGTACCCACGCCACATTCATTGGAAACGGATTTTAAATAGAAAGGGGTATCTTGATTGAGACTTATGTAGTTATTAGATAAATTACCGTCCAGTTTTACCGTTCCATCAGAGAAAGTATAGGTATTATTATTTACGCCTGCACGAAGGAAAATACTGTATGGGAATACTTCACCCTTGATAACTTCTTTGATACTGGTATAAAGTTCAGCAAAAGGTTTTGTATTTATTTGAATATTACTAAGTTCACTCGACGATGTCGGATTAGTAGATGATACTTTTATGTATGAACCAGAGTTTATTAAATTCTTGGGGTAAACGATAGCGATGGGTGATGATTTACCTTTCTCCAGAATTATAGAAGGATTAGTCAGTTCTACTCGAAATTCATTTTCTGGATTGTAAGTACCAATGGTTTTAAAATATACTTTCATTGTATCACCTTCGCAAAAACGATTTTTATAATCGCTAATTATTATATCATTCGAAAGCGAATTTTTAACATTTACGGTAATACTTTTCCCATCTTTAATCAAAGTGGTTGCACATGAATTGCTAATAGATTTAAGCGTGAAAGTTTTTGTTTTAACGACACGAACAGGAATATTCCAAGGAGAATTATTAATAACTTCATTAATAGAATTACTGGTAAAACTGGTTGAATCATCAAAAGTAATTTTATAAATACCACTCGCAGAAATCGCTATGGGTAAATTTCTTTCCCCTCTTTCATTCATATTAATAGGATTTACATTAGTAAAGGTTGCATTGGGATTTTGTTTTATTCTAACTGTATTTTTACTGTATGTATAATCTCTGATATTCTTATAGCTTACCCCAACAAAATAATTAATTTCTTGGTCTGTACTGTTTTTGAACATTCCCACAGGCACATTGATTTTCAACAATCCATTAGCAAAAATTGCATTTACAAAAATTGGGCTTCCATAATATCCGCTTTTCAAGATTACAGAAAAATAATCACTGTTCAAATCACCTTTAATAGCGTATTTTAGGGTTAAAATATCACCAACACAAACTTCTTTTTGTTGAATCGAATCAAGGACAACCCCTGAATTCACCGTTACATCCATGACGCTTTTTTGAGCAACTCCCACACCACATCCACTCGTAACAGAAGCAATGGCATATTTTCGAGTCTCTTCTGGTTTTACTGTAAACGCATCGTCTTTGTTTGCATTGTTGAGGGTAAGTGAAGTTCCGTCATTCAGTGTAATAAACCAAGGGCTAACACCGCTTACTTTAAATTTTAAGGTAATACTGTTCCCCCAATCAATTGCTGTACTTGTCGAAATAATCTCGGCGGAGGTTTTATCTCCAATTGAAACGCTTTCATAGTAAGATGTCCAATCGGAAGTTGCTTTGGGGCTACTACTTATTATTCTTATACTGTAATTTTTATTGGGAATAATATTATTGGGTATTTTCGCTTCTATAACGTTATTTTTTTCGATTGCATCAATTTCAAATTCCGCATTAGTTTGAACATCTTTCAACCCAATTTTCATCACATTATCAGCATTAAATTTCTTTCCCAAATAAGTGGAAACTGGAATTTTAAGCATTCCATCTAAACAGGTACTTAAATTGTTAGGTCTTAAAACTTTCAACCCAATTTCATTAACTGATACAACCACTTCCCCTTTCCCAATACCTATCCCGCATATATTTTCAGAATAGGCAACTTTATAATTGTTTGTTTTGGATGGATAAACCTTAGAACCTCCCAGCGAACTTACTGCGTCAATATTCAGACTCGTACTATCAGTAAATACTATTTTTGCAGGGAAAGAACCTTTACCACTGAATATTAAATTAGTGCTTTGGAAAGGATTGACACTTTTAATTGAAGCATCAGTTAATGAAATTTCGGATTTTGAATAAATCCCAAAAATTGAAGATTCTTGACCAATTATAGCGGGTTTACTTGAAATAACTCGAATATAATATACGGTTGGACTAATGGTATTTGTTGGGTCAAAATCTGGTGGAATAGAAACATTCAGTGGTGATTTTGTGCCTTTTGCTTCTAAATCTGTCCACTTATTGTCTGAATATTGACTGCTAATTTGAACTTTGAAAACATTACTACTCTCAAAATCAGTTGAAGAAATAAAGGGTAGAGCAATAGTAGTTCCTTTGCAAACAGTGCCAGCAACTTGTCCAGTAGCGATGCTTTGTGCATTAATTGAAAACCCTGCTAACAAGAAAATAATAAGAGGTATTACTTGTTTTTTCATGGTAATTTTGTGGTAAAATTTAGAATATTATTTGTGTAAATCTCTGATTTCAAAGGTAATAAATCTACTTATCATACCCCATCTTAAACCGACTCAAATCTGCCTTGTATTTCCGTGGGCGAGTCAATTCATGTTCATAGATTAACTGTCCTAAATTTTTCATAAAGGGAAAGCCGATGGTATCGTAATCGTATTTATCATCGTTGAAAATTCCGTCTTCATTACACAGTAAAACGGCAGTTACCATAAATTCTACGCCCTTTTCAAAGTCCACAATATAGGTATTGTCTAACAAAAAACCGTAGGCATCGCCAACTTTGTTGAAGATTCTGATATTGGGATTTGGTACGTCATTTTTTCCACTTCCGTACAGCATAAATTTGCAATAAGTTGGATAAAATTCTACGGGATTATATTTTGGATAAGTACTTTCCGTGGGCATTTGCGACATATATTTGTAGATAAACTTATAATCGTCAGTAGTCAAATTAAAGCGTTTTTTTGCCTCCACGGACTCTGGAAAAAGAATAGATTTCAAGATGGATTGTTGGTCTATCAAAGGGAAAAAGTTTCTATTTGTAAAACTGTACGGTTCATTGATAACAGAATCACCTTTCATGTATCCTTTATCAATCAAAATGGGCGTGGGCGAATCGTAATCTTTCTGAGAAGTAATCATCGGTTGCTGATAAACTACCTCATTGCCATTCATGAATTTTACGGGATTCGTTCTGCGGTTTTGTTCCTTATTCATGCCCACTTGCAAGCGGTGAAAAATACGAGTATCGGTATAACCTTTCTTCCGCAAAGCATCATTAAAACCTTCTTGTCCCATAAATTCGTACAAACGATTGAAGGCATCATTATCCGAAACCATCAAGATTTTTTTGATATAATGAGCCACTGACGGCAAACCATTTTCAGCAGTAGAATCCTTCATTACGGGCGTGTGTCGTTCGTATTCCGCCCCCGTGAGCATGACGGTTTCTTTGGTTAATCCTTTGATATTCAAATTATTAATTTTCTCCAAAGCCAAAGCACTCGCTGGAAATTTGACCGTGCTGGCGGGATAAAAATATTCAGTATTATTTATCCGATAACCATAAGTGGTAAACTTCGGTCGGTTCTTTTTGTCTCTATCTATCTGAGTATAAAGAATTTGAAGCCGATAATGCTCTGAATTATCCATCAAATTTTTGAATTGTTCGGGCTTAGTAGCCATCAATTTTGGCAAAAAATCGGTATTGATTTTTTGGGCTTCTGAGATATTTGAAATCATCAGGGAGAGGAGGATAAAGTATATTTTTTTCATAAAAAGTACCACAGGCTTTAGCCTGTTAATGAAGATTATTATTATTATTTACAGGCTAAAGCCTGTGGTACAAAACTCCCCCACCTTCTCCAAATCCTCCTTCGTATGCAAAGCACTGACAACCAGCCGAGTAACGGGTTTATCATTTGCCGTAGGATAAGGAAAACAGGCGGTCATAATACCATTTTCTTTTAAGTATTCAAAAAATCCCTCTTGATAAGTACAATAAGCAGGATAATTTTCAGTATAACTTAGAAAGGTATTTTTGGGAATTAAGTTGTTAAAATACTGAATATTCTCCAATAATTTTTGCTGTTGTTCTTGATAAAAATCCACGGAATTCACAAAAGCATCCAACAAAGCAGGCATCATGGGCGATGCACCCGCAAACATGGTCATTTGTCGGATTTGGGAAATAGTCTCTTCATCCGAAAAAATCACTCCGCCTGGCATAGCGAGGGCTTTGTTTAGAGAGGCAGTGATGATAACTTTTGTAGAACGGGGCTGTATTCCGTTCATTATCCCCAAACTATGCGAAGCATCCAGCACCACCGTAATATTTCTATCCTTCGGTAAATCCTCAATCCATTGAAAATCAAAGGCTTCTACATACGGAGAACCCACGGCATCGGAACAAATAACAATATTTTCGTTATCCGATTCCTTAATTTTTTGGACAATAATTTTCACCCAATCAACATAACTTAACCCCTTTTCCCAATCTCTTAATTGCAAAGAATTGCTTTGCCAAAGGGCAGGATGCGTTTTGGGAGCGTAATAAAAAGTAGCATTTTGTTGTTGGAGGAAATGCGTAACTAACTGCCCTGCCCACATTCCCGAAGAGACTGTAAGGGCGGCGGACATATTGGCAAATCGGGCTAATGCTAACTCCGCTTCTTCAAAGATTTCTAAACGAACCGAGTTATTCCGAGAACTCCCCCAAGACGTACCATAACAAGCAACCGCCTGAGCAAAATTTTCTCTGAACCCTTGATGATGAGCCATTCCCAAATAAGAAGTGCCACTAAACCAAAGATATTCTTGGTTATCAATGGTGATGATTCGGCTGGGAAGGTGGTTGGTGTAGTGTGCCATATCAACTATTAATTAGCGAAGCTCCCGTGCCATTTTCCTCCGCATAAATCACCTTGCCATAGTCAATCGTAATGCCCATTGAAACTTGGTCGTCCACCAGTAGAATTCCGTCCATGTCCACGTAATCCAAAAGGGGTAATAATTGAGCAATGGCAGAACAGCCTACATTGGATTCGGTCATGCAACCCACCATCACTTTCAAACCCAATTTACGGGCGTGGTCAATCATCCGCCTTGCAGGGGTAAGTCCACCACATTTCATCAGTTTGATGTTGATAATATGAAAGAAACCATAGCACCGAGCCACGTCCTCTTCCACGATGCAACTTTCATCCGCCATGATGGGCAAAACTGACTCGGCAAAAACCCGTTTCATACCTTCCCAATTGTCGGCTTTCATGGGTTGTTCGATGAATTCTACGCCTAAATTTTTCAAGGCAATGGCATTATTTAACGTTTCTTCCACGCCCCAAGCCGTGTTGGCATCTACCCTGAAAATGGCATTGGTATGTTTACGAAGTTCTTGAACTATTTTAATATCGTCTCTTGTGCCTAATTTGATTTTATACAATGGAAATGGCACTTCCTGCATTTTTTCGACCATTTTCTCCACCGTATCAATCCCGATGGTATAGTCGGTGATAGGATTATTGGCAGGGTCTAAGTTCCAGAGTTTGTATAAAGGTTGTCCTTTTTTCTTTGCCCAAAGATCGTTGGCGGCAATGTCCAAAGCACATAGTGCAAAAGGATGGTCGTCTTTGAGGTGCAGGAGCATATCCGCCCAAAATTGTTCTGGACTTTGAAGGTCATAATTCTCAATGAGTGGACGAATTGCTTCTAATTGAGCCATCATTTTTGCCATTGTAACGCCATAATAAGGCGTTTCGGTAGCCTCCCCAAAACCCCGAAAATCACCGTCACGGAGTTCGACAATCAGTGTAGGTTGCACATCACGAGACTCGTGCGTAATGGTAAAAGTATGACGAAGTTTTAACTTAAATTGATGAAGGATTAACTGCATTGACTGGTTTTATTTGTTTGGGCTAAGATAGGGGATAATTTGATAGGTTGTGTGTTTTGGGGATTAGGATAATTAATAAAATAGCCCAAAACCATAAACCATCAAAATCCCACACAATGAGTAAGCGGAAAGTCCAAACTCAATCCTGTTCCGTACTTTTGATTTTATATTTAAACACATAATCTTGTTATGAAAAAGTATTACTTTGTTCTTGCTATTTGCCTGTTGAGTTTCCCCATTTTTGCTCAACCCAATATCTCCCTCAATTCCGTCATTACGGGTCTTACGCAACCCATGCAATTTATCAATGCGGGTGATGGTACAAACCGTATTTTCATTCCGCAAAAAGGGGGTATTATTAAAATTTTTGATAAAAATTTCGCCTCGTTAGGTACGTTCCTAACGGTAACTGGCATTACTTCGGGCGGTGAACAAGGATTATTGAGTCTTTGTTTTCACCCCCAATACAAAACTAACGGTTTATTCTTTGTCTATTACACCAACAGTATTGGCAGTTTGGAAGTCGCTCGTTATCAGGTCAGTAACAATGCAAATGTAGCAGATGTTGCTACCAAAAAGGTTGTCATTACCATTCCGCATCCCACTTATGCCAATCATAACGGCGGCACTTTACGCTTTGGCAAAGATGGCTTCCTGTACCTTTCCACGGGAGACGGTGGTAGTGGAGGAGACCCTGATAATAATTCTCAAAATAGTGGCAATCTGCTTGGCAAAATGCTCCGTTTAAATGTTAATACTTCAAATACTCCTCCTTTTTATACGATTCCTGCGAGTAATATTTCAGGTACGGAAATCTTAGCGAAGGGTTTAAGAAACCCCTTCCGTTGGAATTTTGATAGACTCACGGGTGATATGTGGATTGGTGATGTGGGGCAAAATGCTTTTGAAGAAATTAGCCGAGTTCACCGAGATTCCATGCAAGTCAATTTTGGTTGGCGGTGTTATGAAGGCAATGCTGGCTATAATACTATGGGCTGTCTTCCCGCCGCAAATTATCGCTTTCCCGTGGTAGCTTATCCAAATCCTGGACAATCACGGTCAGTTATGGGTGGCACCGTGTATCGTGGGCAAACGTATCTTTCCATGAAAGGCTATTATTTTGGCGTAGATTTTTACACGGGACAACTATTCAAAATAAAGTTCGATTCTTTGACTTACTCCTATAATATATCTACCCAAACGATTTCCCAAACGGGAATTACTGATTTTGGTGAAACCGAAGACGGAGAAATGTATGCCACCTCTTTGTTCAGTGGAAGTGTATATCGAATAGTTTCTGATGGACTTGTTTTACAATATACGTTCACAGGAAATGGCAATTGGACGGATGCTGCTAATTGGAGTAATAACACCATTCCATCTACTGCATCACCTTCTGGTAGTGTCGTTATTATTAGCCCCGTCCCGGGTGGTGAATGTGTGGTAAATGTGCCTGTAATTATTGCTTCGGGTATGAAAATAAGTATCGAAAATAGTAAATTATTGCGAATGAGTAGCAACCTCACTTTTCAGTAGCATGGCTTTCTATCACATTATTTAGGGATATTATTTCCTATAATACCACCCAAAGATGTGATTGTAACTGTGAGGTATGTGGTACAACTTTGTAGTCCTAATTCATACACATCACAAGCCTAAAAAAATGAAAAAACTTTTCTTATTTTATAAAAACCTACTTTCAGATTTTTGTAAAAATAACCTTTATATCTTACTGCTTTGCTGCTTAATCTCGAGTTGCAATAAAAGCCCTTTGGAGTTAGTTTTGCCTGAAAAGGAAATCGGCATGACAGTCCCCAAACTGTCTTTTGAAGATAGAAGAGAATTATCTTACGGTACAAATCCGTATCAGAAATACGATTTATTCCTGCCCAATCTTCGCAATACTCGCAATCCAGTTATTGTGTTGCTACACGGAGGGGCTTGGCGGGTAAGTGATAAAAATGCCCTCAATTTTGTGGTTGATATTTTGAAAAATAAGCGGGTAAATTGTGCTATCGTCAACGCTAATTATCGTTTGGCTTCTTCTGCTTTTGGTGTTACTTATCGTCAGCAAGTGGAAGATATTGGGAAATTACTCCATAAAATTGCGACTGATTCAAAGGATTTGGGCATTAGTTCAGATTTTTATCTTGTGGGAATGAGTTCGGGCGGACATTTGGCTTTGCTATATGCAGAAACCGCCGATGAAGACCATTTAGTTGCGGGAATTGGGGGAATTGCAACACCTATCGACCTAACGAATCAGAAAATTCGAGAAGGAATTATTGGTTACGATATTAAGCAATTGATTGGAAAAACCTATCTCGAAGCCCCCGAAGAATACAGAAATGCCAGTCCAATTTATCACGCCATTTACCGAAAGATTCCAACTATTTTATTTTACGGAGGCAAAGATAACATCGTAACCTCTGACCAATCAACTTTGGCTAAATTGTCTATCAGTACAAGATTGGCTTGCAACGAATATTATTTATATCCCAACCAATCCCACGAATGGTCGGCATGGGCAGAATCTTTAGATAAGATGATTTCTTTTGCGGAACGTAATTTGTAAGAACGGAATTGGTTAATGATTATTAGAAATTCGGCTACCTAATAATCATTAACCAATTCCTAATTTCTATTCAAAGACTACTTTTTCATCCAATTCCGCCCATTGCTCCATCTTATCGTGGTAGTGTTTTTCTACAATATTTCGCTTGATTTTCATAGTTGGAGTCAGCATATTATTTTCCACCGACCACATTTCTTTCACTACTATTGCTTTGGAGAGGGCTTCGTAGCTTTTGAAACTTGGATTTACTCGTTTCAGGGTAGTTTCCAGACTATCAATCACGCTTTGCCTATCCATATTTTTCCCAATATCCGACAATACAATCAAGGCAATTGGTTGTGGCAAACCCGCCCCAACCACACAAACTTGTTCCAAAACGGGATTGACGGCCAACATATTTTCCATAGGTGCAGGTACAATATATTCGCCTTTTGCTGATTTGAACATATCCTTTACTCGACCCGTAATTTTCAAATATCCTTCCGAATCTACTTCACCCATATCGCCCGTGCAGAGGTAGCTGTCTTTGAATAATCCTTCCGTTAAAATAGGTTCTTTGTAATATCCAACCGTATTCCAAGGGGATTTCATTTGGATTTCGCCCGTTTCTGGGTCTATTCTGGTAATTACTTTTTCGTAAGGTTTTCCCACCGTTCCACTTTTTATGGCATTGGCTGGCATCATGCTATGAGCCCCCACATTTTCGCTCATACCATACGCCTCACGGATGGTAATTCCCAATTTTTTGTACCAATCAAGCAAACTGGAGGGCATCGGAGCCGCACCCGTCAAGATAACTTTGGCATCGGCAAGCCCCAAACCCTTCTGAATTTTACCTTTAATTGTCGCTTTTATAAAGGGGATTTTTAATAATAAATCCAAACGACTTTGGGGCATTTTCGAGAGAATCCCCTGTTGAAATTTTGTCCAGATTCGAGGAACTGCCAAAAAATGCGTTGGCATGGCGGTTTGAAGATTTTTCGAGAAACTCTCTAAGGTATCGGCGAAATAAACCCTACCGCCAGTTGCCATACTTGCCGACTCCACAATGTTGCGTTCTGCAATATGGCAGAGGGGTAAATAGGAAAAGAAACGAGCATTTTCAATATCAAGTCGTACATCATTTTTTGTATAAGTAAGTGCGGCAACCGTTGCTCCAAAAGTCAGCATAACGCCCTTTGGAACACCCGTTGTGCCAGAGGTATAAATGATGGTGGCGATGTCTTCATCCTTTGGTTTTATGTTCTCTTGCAGGGGTTCGTGAGCCTTTGTGATGTCTTGCCAATTATCCATTTCTTTGGCTGGACAACCCTCATAAAAACTTGGATAGGCAATACATTTTACACTGGCAGGAACACCATCTTTCATGCCTATCCAATTGTCTAACTTCCCGATAAATAGCACTTTACACTCAGAATGTACCAAGACTTGATTTAATTGTTCGGCAACTAAAGTGGCATAAAAAGGCACAGAAATATGCCCCGCCATCATAATTGCTAAGTCAGAAATTATCCAATGAGCACAGTTTTTGGAGACGATTCCGATGTGACTTTTTTCGGGCAAATTCATAGCTTTTAAAGCCGCTGCCATTCTACGGGCTTGATTACCCGTTTCTTTGAAGGTGAAATCTATGTATTCGTCCCCCACGGGCTGACTCAAATAAATATTATTTGGCGTATTTGCCTCCCAATGATAGAAATTCTCTACCATCGTTTTCAATTCTTTAATCATGATTTGTGATAATTAATAATTTTACAATAAGTTATCAATTTATTCGTAAATTAATTACATTTGTTATGGAAAAAGTTAAAGATTTTTGATTTCTTCCAAACCTGACCCCAAAAAACACACAAATATGAAACTACAAGGAGTTTTTCGTGCCTTGTTAATTGGTACTTTGGTACTGATTTTAGGCTACGTTTTTTTACAAAGTTTTGACTCGTTTGCCACACACGCTTCAAGGAAACCTTAGTTTTGTTTATCTCACTCAAACGCCAGTTTTCACTGGCGTTTTTTTCATGTTATAAATTCCACCTCTTTAAAGTCAAAATACAAAACAATCCCTTCCGTTTCGATTCCCAATTTTCCTGTTTCATCAATTCCCACAATTTTTCCTAAAAATTGTTGCCCATTTTTTCTAAAATAATGATGCTTTTCAAATCTAAATAAATTAGTTAAATATCTGATTTTCAGAGACTCGTATTCATTATTTTTTATTTTGAGATAATTTTTTTCTAAGGATTCTAATAACTTTTTAAGCAATTCCGAAAGGTCATATTTCTGCGGATTTTTTGTAACATTTCGCAATGATGTGGCTATTAAATTTCCAAATTGACTTTGATTAATATTCAATCCAATGCCCACTATTGAATATCCGATTTGATACCCTTGTAATGAATTTTCAATCAAAATCCCACCCATTTTTTGATTTTCATGATAAATATCATTTGACCATTTCACAGTTAAACCTTCATCAATAAATTCACTCAGAAAGTCGAACACGCCCAAGGATATTGCCACATTGAGTTGAAATTGGTCGCTGGCTTTCAGGAAGTTTGGTTTAAAAATGACTGAAAAAGTCAAATTTTCGCCCACTAAAGCCTCCCAAATATTTCCCCGTTGCCCACGACCCGCCGTTTGGTTATCGGTAACAATGACCGTTCCTTCAAAAACGTTTTCGCCCGACTGAATTATTTGAGCCGCAAAGTCGTTAGTAGAATGACAAGTTGGCATATATTTCAGCGTTTTGCCAGTAAATAATGTATTGGGTTGAATATTGTACAAGGTTATTTTGTAATTTTAAGGTTCTGTTTAAAACGAGCAACAATATACGAAAATTTATGTTTTTGGGAGTTTTACCAAAAAATGATATTCAGACACAATCTTATCCAATCATTAATTTAAAATCATTTCAAAACAAGATATTCAGTCCACGGGGCAACAAAATCTAAAATTAATACATGGCAGAAGCTAAAACAAAAAGAGAAATTAGTTCAGAAGAACTCAGTCAGTTGGTAGTGAAGGGAATGCAGGAGAAGAAGGCAAACAATATTGTAGTAATGGATTTGAGAAAGGTAAAAAATGCTTTTACCGATTTTTTTGTGGTTTGTTCTGGAAATTCTGACACCCAAGTTGATGCCATCGCCGAGTCGGTTGATAAAGAAGTTTGGGAAGAAACCCGCAACAATCCACGAAGCATGGAAGGCAAAGCTAACCACGAATGGATATTAGTAGATTATTATGACGTTATCGTCCACGTTTTCAAAAAAGACCGTCGTGAATTCTATAAATTAGAAGAACTTTGGGGCGATGCTGAGTTTACCTACTTATCAGAAGATGACAATTGATAGAATCCGCTGATAATTGAATAGAACCTTCCCTCCTTAAATAAAGAACTCAGAAACAAAATTGGTAGTCGATACGTTTTAATTGAATACAGTTGAAGGAATTTTAGGAACATCACCACCTAACACCTTAAAATATTAACTAATTACAAAAAATGGCAGAAAATAATAGTGAAAATAATAAACCACAAATTCCAACGCCAAAACGTCGTCCGAGTACACCGGGCAATGGTTTTCAGGGTTGGTTAGTTGTGGGTCTGGTAATTGCTTTGATAAGCATTTACTTTCTCAGTAAAACTCGTGTAATAAAACGTTTGGACATCAACCGTTGCGAGCAAATGATTGTTAATAAAGAGGTTTCTAAATTGACTATTCTGAAAGGAAAAGACTTAGTGGAGATTACCTTGAAACCAGAAGTATTTGCCAAATACAAAAATGAACTTAATGACCAACCCAATGCGGTAGTAAACCAAAATGTGGGACCTCATTTTGAAACAGAAATCACTTCGGCAGATTCATTTGTATCTGATTTGAATGAAATCCAGAAAGATGTTCCCCGTGACCAACGTATTCATGCCTCCATCGAAGAGCGTTATGGAATTTTGGAATTCTTGATGGGACCAGGGTTTTTCATCTTATTTTTCGTAGCCATCTACTTTATGTTCTTCCGAATGGGCGGAGCGGGTGGACCAGGTGGACAGATTTTTAACATTGGACGTTCAAAAGCCACTTTATTTGACGGTGATGCCAAAGTAAAAATCACTTTCAATGACGTTGCAGGTCTTGATGAAGCCAAAGAAGAAATTCAAGAGATTGTAGAGTTCTTGAAGTTTCCGAAAAAATTTACGGATTTAGGCGGCAAAATCCCGAAAGGAGCTTTGTTGGTAGGACCTCCTGGAACGGGTAAAACTCTTTTAGCAAAAGCCGTTGCGGGTGAAGCTGGCGTACCTTTCTTCTCATTGTCAGGTTCTGATTTTGTGGAAATGTTCGTGGGTGTGGGTGCGGCTCGAGTACGTGATTTATTCAAACAAGCCAAAGAAAAAGCACCTTGTATCATTTTTATTGATGAAATAGATGCCGTTGGTCGCTCACGTGGACGTGGTGCAATGCCAGGCTCAAACGATGAACGTGAAAATACTTTGAACTCACTTTTAGTGGAAATGGACGGTTTTGCCACTGATTCAGGAATTATTATCATGGCAGCAACCAACCGTCCAGATGTTTTAGACTCAGCTTTATTGCGTCCAGGACGTTTTGATAGACAAATTTCAATTGATAAACCAGACATTGTTGGTCGTGAGGCAATTTTCAAGGTTCACTTAAAGCCTTTGAAATTAGCGGCTGATATTGACCCGAAAGAATTATCTGCCCAAACCCCAGGTTTTGCGGGGGCTGAAATTGCCAACGTTTGTAATGAAGCCGCCTTGATTGCCGCCCGTAGAGGTAAAACGGCGGTTGACATGAAGGATTTTCAAGAAGCAATGGATAGAGTGATTGGTGGTTTGGAAAAGAAAAATAAGTTGATTTCACCCGAAGAAAAGAAGATTGTGGCTTACCACGAAGCAGGTCATGCCGTGGCGGGTTGGTTCTTGGAACACGCCAATCCTTTGGTAAAAGTAACGATTGTACCCCGTGGCGTTGCCGCTTTGGGTTACGCTCAATATTTGCCAAAAGAACAATTTTTGTACCGTACCGAGCAACTGATAGACGAAATGTGCGTAACCTTGGGTGGAAGAGTAGCTGAAGATATTATTTTCGGTAAAATCTCAACAGGAGCTCAAAACGACTTGGAGCGTATCACCAAATTGGCATACAGCATGGTTACGGTTTACGGTATGAATGATAAATTGGGTAATGTTTCTTTCTTTGATTCAAAAGGAGGAAGTGAATATACTTTCAACAAGCCGTATTCAGAACAAACAGCCCGTGAAATTGATGAAGAAGCCCGCAAAATTATTGCTACAGCTTATGAACGTACGAGAGCATTGTTGTCGGATAAACAGGATAAATTAGAAATTATCGCTCAGGAATTATTGGTAAAAGAAGTGCTTTTTCAAAATGATTTAGAACGTCTGATTGGTCCACGTCCATTTGAACAATTGACAACATATCAAGAATTTACCAGAAACGAAGATAGGAAAGCCGCCGATTTGGAAGCAGCCAATGCTAAGAAAGAAGCCGAATTGTCTGCGGAGAATTAGAAATAGAATTGTTTAAGATTTAAAAAAGCCCATTCAAATCATTTGAACGGGCTTTTTCTTTATAATTTCAAAAACTCCACTCGTCTATTATTCGCTTTTCCTTCTGGGGTTTTATTGTCGCCCACGGGCTGAGATTCGCCCTTGCCGTCTGATTCCATGCGGGAGGAGTTGATGCCAAAATCTGTACTTA
>JBBRMR010000018.1:0-73882 GCA_038230735.1 Cytophagales bacterium | reverse complement strand
TTCTTTTTCTACCATGTATCCAGAAAATAGATTTCCTTCGTAAAACCAGTTCTCATCGGTCTTAATTAGTGCAGCATTGGTATTTGAAACTTCAAAATTGGGGATTTCCTTTTGCTTATTTTGGCAACAGGCAAAGCACAATAATAAAAAGGCGAAAATATTTTTCATTACTTTACTAAAAACTGTCCCATCAAACCACCGTCTTCGTGGTTCGGGAAATGACAATGGTACATATATGGATTGGTATCGCTGGCAAAATCATCATATTTGGCAACAACCGAAACTGTCTCTCCTTGACGAATGTAAAAAGTATCTTTCCAACCCGATTCGTAAGAGGCAATTGCACCCGAACTTCGTGAAACAATTTTAAACTGAATGTCATGAATATGAAATGAGTGTCCAAAAATATTATTATTTACAATCGTCCATTTCTCAATGGCATTTAATTTGAGATTTTGGTTGATGGTCGTAAAGCCATACGTATTATTATCAAAGGTAAATGCTGAACCGCCTTGTCCGCCCGTAATGGCAATGGTTCGAGTGCTTGTAGCATCAGATGCTGTCCAGTAGGTGTTGGAAGTAAGTTTACTTGGCAATGCGGTAATGGCATTGGCAGTGGCTGTTTTTACGTTTATGTGTAGCACATTAAAATCTATATTATTCAACAAACTCCCAAATTGACCAGTAGTTTGCGGTTCGCTTCCACCAAATCCTCTTTCTTGGTTTGCATTATAGGCTTTCATATCCAAACTTGAACCTACTGCATCTTTACTTAAATCGACTAAAATCTCACATCTTTCACCCACAGCTAATTTTACACGTGTCACGGGTACGGGAGCATCAAGTAAACCGCCATCGTTGGTAATAACATAAAAACTACGATTATCGCTAAAGCCCAAATTGTAACCTCTTTCGGTTTCGGCGTTCAAAATTCTAAATCTCAGGAATTGTTTTGGTAAGTTTATTTGTGCACTGGGGGTGCCATTAGTGAGCATATAATCGCCATAAGCGTGTTCTTTAACATCAAATGAATTGTCGGAATTATACCTTCTGCTGGTCAAAACCAATGGAATATCATCAATCCCGTAAGTACGTGGCAAAGCCAAAGCCGACTCAATAGGGTCTTTTATGATAATAAGTCCACCAGCTCCGTAGGTCAATTGGGTAAAGGTTTTTTCGTGCAAATGTGGGTGATACCAGTAGGTGCCTGCATTATTTTTTATCTCAAACGAAGGCGACCAAGTTGTACCCGCCTCAATAATTTGGTGTGGTCCGCCGTCCATAATAGCAGGAATATGGAAGCCGTGCCAATGGGTCGTAGTTTGTTCAGAAAGCGTATTTGTAACATTCATTTTAACAAAATCGCCTTTGTTCATAATCAAGGTTGGTCCCCAAAATGATGCTCCATTATAACCATAAGTATTTGTGGTACTGCCAATTCTAAGTTGTTTGGATGATTTTCCTAAGGAAAGGTTAAAGGTAGTACCCGTAATCGTTGGCGGAATCCAAAGCTCATTGTACGTTCCAGTGGTTATCGTAGTGGTGCTTGGAGTAGTTGTATTGGTATTTGTAGGTGCAACAGTATCAGTAGTTTTGTTACAAGCAATTAAAACTATTCCGAAGAATGTGAGATAAAAGAGTGATTTAATATGCATGGCTTTTGTATTTTAATGGGTTAATTAATGCTTAACTAATTTGTATTTGATACTTTCTTTTCCTTTTACCTCCAGAATATAAAACCCAGATGGTAGATTACCAAAATTCTGATTTTTGATACTATTTCCATTATATAAGGATATTCCTAATGAATTTGTCAATTGAAATATTTCATCCCCTTTTATGTTTTCAATATTGATATAATCTGTAAAAGGATTTGGATAAATTGAAGGTAATTTGTTATTAATTTCAACTTCATTGGCTAAGATAGATACAGCTTTGGTACAACCACTTTTGCCCACAAGATTTGCAATCTCAGTGCAGAGCGTATTATAATTGGTTGTAGCTTCGGTTGTCATGGGTTTACTTAGTAAATCGGTACTTTCTAAGGAATCGGTCAATAAATTGTACATTTTTTGCGTACCATTATCTAAATCAATTAGCTTGTATTGAGCATTTCTCATCGTTTTGCCATCAGCCGATAGGTTAGGACTTTTGAAGACTTCACTAAAATTATAGGTTCTTATGTTGGTTGATATATTCTTAATAATTGGCATAATACTCCTACTATCAACGGGTTTATTAAGGGCAATTTGACTTTGCCAATTCGTATAGCCGAATAATTCAAGAATGGTAGCAAACAAGTCATGGGTATCAACCAAAGCCTCGCTGGAACGTCCAGGATTTACAATAGATGGTCCCGAAATAATAAATGGCACACTCAATCCTTGTTGATTAACACTGCCTTTTGCACCCCCATTTCTTTGTGCGGTGGTAGCTTCATTACCGTTATCTCCAATAAAAATAATATCAGTGTTCTCCCAGTGTTTATAGACCTGTAAGGAGTCAAAAAGCCTTCCAAGTTCATGGTCGAGTGCAGCAACGGAGGCTTTGAAATATGATTTCGGATTTGCCGCAATATCTGTTGCTGTGCCACTTAAAGTTTTATAGGGATGCAAGCCAGTTGGGGGCAAATGGTGAGGAATGTGTGGGGCATTGAATGCCAGCCACAAAAAGAACTGCTTATTACCCTGACCCTTTACCCACTTCCAAGCATTATCTACATTTTCGGTAGTGGCATAATTGGTGTTATTAGAAGCCACACCGTTGGTAATTTTTGTCCAATTATAGAAATTTGATAATTCGCCAGTAAAACCTCCCTCAAAATGGTCATAACCCATTTTATTGGGAAACTGATAGTTAGTCGTTGGCATTGGTAATTGTAAATGCCACTTACCGATATGTCCTTTTGCTATAAGATTTGGTTTAAATTTATTAAGCAGTTTCGGAATTGTGACCTCAGCTGTATCCAAAACATTAGATCCCACACCGCCTATGGCACTTCCAACACCCGTTCTAAAGCTATATCTTCCCGTTAACAAACCAGCTCTTGTTGGAGAACAAAGTGGATTAGCCCAAGCATTTTTAAAACGAACGCCTCTACTTAACAAGCGTCTGATATTGGGCATAGGAATCGTGTCAAGGTGGTTTTCGCTAAAGCCACAATAATCGCTGCCTAAGTCATCAGCAATCACAATGATTACATTTCGTTGGGCAAAAGAAGTACGGTTACAACAAAACAAAGCAATGAAAACCAAAATGAAATAAAAAATATTTTTTGTGTTAGACATGATAATGTTAAATAATCTTGTATAAGTAATTATTTCTAAATATTGATTGCATCCTGATTTTTATATAGCTTTATAATGATTCAAGCTATTAAAATCATTTGTGATAGAATACATAGGAACTTTATCTTTCTATTGGCTGTAATTTGATACTTCCAGCGAATTTCTTTTATTTTTAAGTGAAATGGCTGTACATCTTTGGGGGTGACTTTGCCTAATTAGCAATTTATGCGGGTGCATCGTTCTTATTTTGTTAATAAAATAAAGGTTAATGCTTTGGAAATTAGGGATTTAATAATTGAAAATTATAAGATTCCTGTCAGCGAAACCTATTTAGACAAGGTTAGGAAATATTTGTAAGAAAAATAATCAAATCTCTTTCTCTATTTCCCGAATATCTTTTACCAATTGCTCTATCTCCAATTGTAAAGTGCCATTATATACCCCTCTAATATGCAGATTTTTATCAACCAAAATAAAATTTTCGGTATGCAAAAAATCGTTTTCACCTTTTTGTACGCCTAAGTTTTCATCTGCAAAATATGACTTTCGGGCAATCTCATAAATCTTCTTTTTATTGCCCGTCAATAATTGCCATTTGTTGTCTAATATTTTATGTGCATTAGCATAATTTCGCAACACAAAAACACTGTCTCGGTCTGGCATAACGCTGTATGAGGCAATCAGTACGTTTTTATCATTTTTAAATTCCTTTTGAACCGTCTGCATATTTCCCATAATTTTTGGGCAAAGACTTGGACAAATGGTAAAGAAAAAGTTGGCTACATGAACTTTTCCTTTGAAATTTTCAGAGGAGACAGTTTCTCCATTTTGATTCTTAAACTTAAAATCTGCAATGCTGTGCAAAGTATCTATTTGAGCTTTATCGGTAAGCCAAATGGGGGTAAAATCGGATGTATGAAAATACGGAATTCCTTCTTGAATAGGAGAGGAGGCTTGTTTTTGAGAACAAGCGGATAGTAGGAATACAAAGATTATTGTTTGGTGGAGTGTTTTCTTATGGTTCATAATGTAAGATAAAATCATCGCACGATAATTTTATCGCACGATAGATTCATCGTATAATTTCTTTATGTTATTTTTCATACTCCAACCCCCTCAATTTCTTCTCCCCCTCGCCCATACAACCCTTCGCCCCCAAGAAACCAAACCGTCTGCCGTTTTTAATCACGTAATTTGCTTTGATTTGTCCAGTCGCAAACCACATTTGTTGTGAGCCTTCGGGTTGCCCTTGATTGTCATAATTGAAGAGCGAATACAGTTGCCCGCTTGAATACCATTCTCGATGCGTTTTTATTGGAATATCGTTTTCAATGAAATATTTGTATCGCTTCTGTCCGTTTTCATACCAACCTTCGTGTGTGCTTATTTTACGATTTTCAGCGTAATGACGTACTTCCATTTTTGCACCATTTTCAAACCATTTTTGTTGGACTCCTTCCAACTTTCCTTTGAAATAGGCATTCTGAGAGGCTTTTTTGCCATTAGGATATTTTTCAAGAACGTAGCCTGAATACGGTTTCCCTTTAAAAAACAAAATATCTTGTTGCCATCCAAATCCTTTATTATCCGCCAATAATTCAGTTTTTGGAATGGCAAGAAGTTCCTTTACAGCATTATCCAACTTTGTTTGACAAGCAATGGAAACCGATAATATTACCAATAATTTTAGTGTTCTATTCATTTTATTGACTCACCGTACCCGCCGTACCAAAAAATCCACTACCATTAATGTACGGGTCATTAGCAGTGATGTGATAATGATAAATACTATTTGGAAAATCTGCCGTTTTGGTATTATGCCCATGATACTTATCTAAATCAATATCCTTGACCAAAACTCCATTCTCTTTTGAACCATACACTGGAAAACCATCTAAGAGAACTCCTAAAAATGCGTCAGTACCTTTATTTTTTGTCAAATACAAAGGTTCTGCATGATAGTGATATTGTCCTTGCATTTGAGGATGTCCTCCACTTTGATCAAAACCGTTAATCTCGTTTGTCAGTGGGCTTCCTCCCGCAGCGTATTGATTATAAAATGGAATTCCATTGATTGATACGCCAATAGGTCCCATTGGTGTTACTGATTTGTTGGTTGCTTCCTTAGGATTTAACGGGATTTTGAAAGTTAAATTTTGGGTAACAATGGTATTGGGTGCTGCCTTGAATAGAGCATTTGTGCCATTGTATGTCTCATAACGAGCATCAGTTTTAGCGTAATAAGGGCTTTTGTGATCGGGGATTCCATTGGTTTTTATTACCAAATAGTTTCCTTCAACGGTTACAGCTACGGTGCTACTAAAATTTGGGCTACTGTAAAATTTATCCTTCAAAGCCGAAATATCAAAGCTACTTGTGGTAGTTGTTGTGCTTGTAGTTGGGGTGGTATCATCCGATTTTTTACAAGCTGAAATGAACATGATTAGAGCGAAAATCAAAATGGTTTTTTTCATTTTTTTTAAGTTTATACGTTAAAGAATTGTTAGGTACAATGTTGTCATATTTTAAGGAATTGTTTTAGAAAAAGTTTTATGGTCTTGGAGGTCTTTCACCTTCACGTGGACGACCAGCACCATTTTGACCTTGTTTTTTGAATCTATCTATAATATCGTTATCAAAAACTTTTTTCTGTTCTGGCGTACAAATTGCTCTGATTTTAGCAAAATGTTGAAGTGTTTTGGTCTCATTTTCTTCAATTTTTTCAAGCATTACGAACATTTTGGCTTCAATAATTTTCGGGTCTTGATTTTCTTGTTTCAAATAGTCAAAAAGTTCAGATTTAATGATTTTTATACTGTCCCGAATGGGTCTTATTTCGGTAAAATGGTCATCTTTTATTTTTCTGAATTGGTTTTCTTGTTCGTGATTAAAGTGTAATGCTTTTTCAATTCTCTCAGAACTTAATGGGTCTTGCAGAGTCCTTTGGGAAAACCAGACCCAAGATAATACAGATAGATTTAACAGTGTTAACAAAATAATGACAACCCAGAGATATTGTATTTTTTTTGAATCTTTCATTTTCTTAGACGAATAAATTATTAAAAACCTTTACTGTCGTACAGGTTATATTGTTCTGAATTTGATAGCTGCGTTTTTTGTAAACTCAATATCGTAAAAACATTAATAATTAATAGACAAGCAACTGCCGAAAGTGCATAAAGAGGCTTGAACTGCCAGCCTAAAACCTCACGAGGTGTTAATAATTCATGTTCGATTCTTGCGTGAAGACGTGTATAAAAATAAGGTTTGGGTTCAGCAGACGAAATCCCATCTAATGATGTCATAGCCTGTTCTACCTTGGTTTCAATATTGGATATTTCTTTCATATTAAGAGTTGTGATTTTTGTAAAAATTGGCTAATGATTTACGTAAATTAGTTTTTGCTCTAAATAATAATGATTCTACCGATGAAAGCGACAATTGCATAACCTCCATAATTTCTTGATAACTCAATCCTTCAATATTACAAAGTGTATAGGCAACCTTTTGATTTTCAGGTAATTGATTGATAGCGTTGAATAATTGCTTAGACTTTTCTTTGTTCTCTAAAACCAACCCAGGATGTTCAAACTCAATGCGTTCGTGTAAAATTTCATTATCATTATTAAACAAATTGGTAAAAAAAGCAAAACGTTTTTGAGTTTCTTTCTTCCTAATTTCTTCTAATGCTTTGGTGGTTGCAATTCGATAAAGCCAAGTTGATAATTTTGAATCACCCCTAAACTTATGGATTGATTGATAGACCTCAATGAATACCTCTTGAGCCACATCCTCTGCTTCCTCAAAATTTTGAACAATTGCCAACACCGTATTGAAAACCCGCTTTTGATGAGTTTCTACCAATATTCTAAAAGCGGATTCTTGCCCAGCTCGTATTTGATTTAGCAGTTCGGTATCGTTCATTCATTGAGTTTATCGTGCAATGTTAATGATTAGATGTGAATAAAAATAAAAACTTGCGGCCTATAAAAAAAATATCTTGAAACCTTTAATTGATTTTGTCAATTATTTGACGATTATTATCTGTCTGACCTTTTGAATGTGTTTTAATTTTGTATTATATTTATAAAAAATATCCTTTTATTATGTTTATATAAATATTAGAAATCTTGATTATGCTGGTATCTAAGTGAGGAAGGTATTATAATTCATCTTCAACTCTAATGTCGATCTTGATTAAATCGGATTTAAAATGGAACAATCAATTATATCATAAATAAGATAGTTACAATCGAATTATCTATCAGTTGAACTAATCATAAATCGTAAATAAAACCATGAATTCATCTAATAAATACGCTTGGTACGCAGTTTTCGTCCTAACCCTTGCCAATGTTTCTTCTTTTATTGACCGACAGATTTTGAGTCTATTGGTCAAGCCCATCAAGCACGATTTGCATTTGAGTGATACCCAAATGAGCCTTTTAATGGGGCTAAGTTTTGCCCTTTTTTATACCCTTTTTGGAATGTTTATTGGTAGAATGGCGGATAGAAATAGCCGTCGAAACATCATCATTGCGGGCATATCGGTATGGTCGCTAATGACTACCTTATGTGCAGGTGTGGGAACATATACCCAATTTTTCTTTGCACGAATGGGTGTTGGCGTTGGCGAGGCGACTTTATCACCTTCAGCTTATTCAATGATTGCAGATTTATTTCCTAAAAAACGATTGGCAACTGCCCTGAGTGTCTTTTCGTTAGGTGTATTTTTGGGTTCAGGGTTAGCGATGTTAATTGGTTCGGGCATTGTGGCAAAATTACCCAAAGAAGGCATGATGAATATTCCTGTTTTTGGCGATATTTTTCCGTGGCAAATGATATTTTTATACGTGGGTTTGCCAGGACTTTTGATTGCCCTATTACTCTTTACTATCAAAGAACCCGCCAGAACAAATACGCTTAAAATTGAAGGAGAAACCGTTAAATTATCGCTGAGAGAATCATTAACCATCATTTTTAAACATAAAAAGGCTTATTTACTGATTTGTTTTGCTACCGCTTTTGGAGCATTAGTAAATTATGGTAGTAATGCTTGGATACCAACATTTATTGCTCGCACGTATGGTTGGGAAGTACATAAAGCAGGGGCGTTTTATGGGTTAATTTTAGTAACTTCCTCTATTTCAGGAGTGCTTTTTGGCGGATGGTTTGCTGATTATATGGTTAAAAAAGGGATTATGGATGGACGTTTGAGGGTTGGATTATTGGGTTCAATTTTATACTTATGTTCATGTTGGATTCCTCTTTTGCCCAAAGCAGAATGGGCTTTGTTGGCGGTTTTTATTCCAAGTTTTGCTTTGGCTGCCCCTTTTGGAGCAATCACTGCCGCCATTCAAGAAATTATGCCTAATCAAGTAAGGGCTTTGGCATCCTCGATCTTCTTATTTATCCTCAATTTGGTGGGAATTGGCTTGGGACCAACATCGGTTGCATTATTTACTGACTATATTTTTAAAGATGAAAATGCCATTCGTTATTCAATGGTTTTGTTGTATTTGATTGGCGGTGGCTTTGCTACTTTGCTTACTTTATTTGCCTTGAAACCTTATCGGAAGGCGGTTTTGGAAACTACAATTTAGTTGATAGAATTGACGGAGGAATTTTCAATATAATGAACTGAAAAGTTTGGACGGAAGGATGTACCCTTCACATTTTAGAACGCTCAAAACAGAAAGCCTACGTATTTATTTGACAGGAATTACGCCATTTGAGCGTACTAACACGATTATATAAGACAGAAAGAATTTTCGAGTTTAATAAAAAAATCCCTTCCGATATTTTACCGAAAGGGATTTTTTATGATCAAAATAGGAATTATTCCTTCTCCAATTTATTCTCCGCTCGATTCAGTTTTTTTACCAACATCTGATTAAAAAGTTGTTCTGTTTTATACAATTCAGAAACTTGACGAATATTAATGGTTTTCAGGAATTTTGATAAATATTCTTTTTCCAAATCAACTTCTTTCTGTTTAAGGCTCAAAATCTCTTTAATATCAGCCAAAATTTTATCATCAGAAGTAGTAATATTCCTACTCTCCGCTGTCATCTGACGAATGTTTTTACGAATTTCGCTGCGTTTTTTATCAAATTCATCATAAACAATCCAAAAGATCTTTGCTTGTTCTTCTGTCAAACTTAAACGATTAGTAATTAACCCAACTTTGGCAGCGTTGATTTTCTCTTTACCTCTTCTATTTGGAAATTCGTCTTGAGCTTTTGAAGTAAAAGAGATTGCCAAAACGAAAAATAATAATGTTACTTTTTTCATGATTTTATTTGCTCTACACCCACAAGAGCGTTTAATTTTCATTCTAACTTAGGTGGAACTGTTAGCATTTTTACTTATTCTCTACATTAAATTTCATCTTCAATACTCTGATAATCAATACTTTGCAAAACATCCTTTTCTGAAACTTTTAAATTATTAAGCAGATCAGTTTCTTTAAATTTAATATTTTTTGCCTCAATTTGTTCGGCAACATCAGCCTGATTCAAATCTTGTTGAATCAAATAATTCACAATTTCTTGATTTTGTACCCCTGCTAATTCTTCTTTTCCTAAGGAATCTTGCGAAGGCATTAAAGTAAAATAACCCATAATCGCAATTGCTGAACACGCCGCTACTGATGCCCATGTACGTTTAGCCGACCACGTAAACAAAGGAATATTTTTTGTATCCTGAATGTTACGAGCCAAAATATTTGATTCTAAATCTTCAAAATAATTGTCAGGAATTTTAAAAATATTTTCTTTTGGTAAATTCTCTATAACTGATTGGGTTCGGTTTTCAATCTTATCGGATAATTCTTCAAAATAGTTTTCTGGGACTATAAAAATATTCTTTTTCGGTATGTTCTCTAAATTAAATTCTTGCTTTTTCATCTTCTTTTAATTTTCGATGCTTTGACAAAGGTTTTTATATATAGTTTAATTGTACTACAAAAATGAATGTTTTAAATGTTCTTCCACCTTTTTTACGGCTAAATGGTAGGATGCTTTTAAAGCCCCAACGGATGTCCCCGTTATAGCTGAAATCTCTTCATATTTCAAATCATCGTAATATTTCATGTTGAAAACCAAGCGTTGTTTATCGGGTAAAGTCAAGAGTGCCTTTTGTAATTTTATCTGAACCTCATCACCCGAAACCATGTCAGAATCTTCTAATTTACTGGATAATTCTTCCGAAATATCGTTAATGGGAACAAAAAAACGTCTTTTTTTCTTAGTCAAATGATTTAATGATTCATTAGTAGCAATACGATATAGCCATGTAAATAGTTGCGATTCACCTTTAAAATTATCCAATCCTTTCCAAGCCTTGATGAATGTTTCTTGGGTCAAATCATCGGCATCGTCATGGTCAATCACCATTTTACGAATGTGCCAATACACTTTTTGCTGATAAGTTTTTACCAGTTGATTAAAAGCAAAATTTCGGGTTGCTGGGACAGAAAATTGACTAAGTATTTCAGAATCAGACATATTTTTTTCGATATTCGGTTCTTGATGTTCGATGTTCGGATTTTCGAGTGATTGATTTACAAAAAATCCACAAGAATTAAATTTCTTGTGGATTTTTCATTTTCCAAACCGTAGCGACGGTCGCATCGAAAACCAAACATCGAACCGTAGCGACGGTCGCATCGAAATCAATTCTTTCGTGCGATAACTTTCATGGCTTTCTCAACGATAGCAGCGGCATTCAAACCATATTTTTCCATCAATTGAGCAGGGGTTCCAGATTCTCCGAAAGAATCTTCAACGCCCACAAATTCCATTGGGGCAAGGTGATTTTTGATTAACAACTGAGCAATTGAATCGCCCAAACCACCAGCAATCTGATGTTCCTCTGCTGAAACCACACAACCAGTTTTACGCACTGATGCTAAGACAGCCTCCTCGTCCAAAGGTTTAATGGTGTGGATATTAATAATTTCTGCATCAATTCCTTGTTCTGCTAAAATTTCTCCCGCAAGGATTGCTTCCCAAACCAAATGCCCTGTGGCAAAGATACTTACGTCTTTTCCTTCATTAACTGTCCACGCTTTCCCGATGATAAATTCTTGGTCAGGAGCCGTAAAAATTGGTACAACTGGACGACCAAAACGCAAATAAACGGGACCTTCAAAATCCGCCACCGCAATAGTTGCCGCCTTAGTTTGGTTAAAGTCGCAAGGGTTGATAACGGTCATCCCAGGAAGCATTTTCATCAAACCGATGTCTTCCAAAATTTGGTGTGTAGCCCCATCTTCGCCCAATGTCAATCCTGCATGAGAACAAGCGATTTTAACATTTTTGTTTGAATACGCTACGGATTGACGGATTTGGTCATAAACCCTACCCGTTCCGAAGTTAGCGAAAGTAGTAGCAAAAGGGATTTTTCCACCAATGGTCAAACCAGCTGCAATACAAATCATGTTCGCTTCGGCGATACCCGTTTGAAAAAATCTTTCTGGATTTTCTTTAATAAAAGCATCCAACTTCAAAGAGCCAATCAAGTCAGCACAAAGAGCCACAACATTTGGGTTGGTTTGTCCCAACTCCTGCATCCCAGCACCGAAGCCAGAACGAGTATCTTTTTTTTCTGTAAATGTATATTTTTTCATTAATTATTAAAATATCAGTTATTTACGATTGTTTGTAATTTGGTTAAAAAATATTTTGCACTTGGGCAATTTGGGTGGTTTGCGGCATTTTGGATGGAGAAGCCGTATTTAAGAAATCTTCTTGTCAGAATACTTTTGTACCAACACCTCTTGCTGTTTCCTTTTGAAAAATACGTTTAATTGTTTCAAAAGGGTTATTCTCATTTTCGGGAAACTCAAAGTTGAAATCTTTACCGATTAATTGACTTATTACTTGACTGTCAGCCAAAAACCAAGATTCTAAGGTTTTTACTGTAATAATAACTATCTCATCCGCTAATGCTTTTAATCTTTCTTTGGTAAAGGTGATACAAGCATTTTCATCTAAATCAGTTAAAATAATAATTTTCGATGCACCAAATTCTTGAAGCGAGTTTCGGAATTTTTCTATGTGTTGGGGTAATAAATTTCCGCAACCACCAGCATCTTCAACTCTCACACATTCCAAATTAAGGTTCTTTAAAATAGCTTGAAAATCAGAAGATTCTAAAACCATTTTGTCAGTATCACCTTCACAAATAAAACCAATTTTTACCACGGAATTCCACCTCCGAGGACATTAGTCAAAAGTGCTTCATCGGCTATTAAACCGAAGAAATCACCTGTTTTGAATTGCTTAATTTGTGTTGCACCTTCTTTCTTATCTACTATTATCAACTCTTCTTCTTTTAATTCAGCTAATAAGGTTTGAGAGTGGGTATTTAGCCAAATGTAATGACCTTTTTCCTCACAAGCATTTCTGAAAAAATGTACTAATTCTCTAACTACTTTTGGATTAAGTCCGTTTTCAACTTCTTCTATGCAAAGAAATTGTGGTTCATCAGATTGAAAAATAGCTGTTAAAATTGCGAGGATATTGTATGTTCCGTCTGAAATAAGGTCTTTTGTAAAATACTTTTCAGAATGTTTTTCCTTAATAATTAATGTATCAGTTCTACTTAATTCAGAAGATTCTACAAAAACGTCCTCAAATTCTGGGATGAATAAACTGAGCCATTCGATAATCTCTTCTTTTTTTAACTCTTCTTTTAGAATTCGTTTTAAAACTTTTTCAAGATTATCCGAAGTAAAAGTCAATTTATTATCATCTTGAAAATTAATTTTATTGCCCTTAGCTGAATTTATGAAAAACCTTAAAAAATTATTAGGAAATTGAGGATTGAAGGATTAATTGCTAATTTCTTTTATTTGTTCCTCACTATCTGTCAAGCGATTTCTTAATACAATATGGTCATAATAATACTCTTTGTCATTTCTCATCATAACCGTATGAACAGATTCATTATTATCTCCGTCAATAGAAATATTTGTATAACTAATTGCATTATGAAAGAGGAAGCTATCTTCTCCACCAAACAGTCCATCAATGTCTTTTCTGAATTGTTTTATACACAAATTCATAAACTCCAAAGCCTCAAAAATATTACTTTTCCCAGACCCATTTGGTCCAACAAAGACCGTGAAGGGATTGGGTTCAATAATTTCTAAATCAGCAATTGATTTAAAGTTTTTGATATGTAATTTCTTGATTTTCAAAAGGATAAATAATTATGAGTTTTTAATTATGAGTTATGAGCCTTGGGCACTCTGGCTTGTTTTTTAGTCAAAATTATGCTTTTTATAATTTTTAGGATTTCTTCACAGTCTAAATGAATCGAATCTAATTCCTTATCACTCAAATAATTAGTTTCGTAAAGTAATTCAAGCCAATACAATGTTTCATCACATTCTTTCTGTGCAATTCCAAGTTTATGAATAAAATCTGCATCTGATTCTGCATTCTGAGATTCTCTGACATTTGCTCCAATTGATGTTCCAGAACGTAACATTTACTTTGAGATAATTAATTCTCTTTTTGTTTCGGATAGATATTTGTAAAGATTGATCATCCGAACAGCAAAATTGTATGATTTATTTACGATAATACTTGTACTGAATTTCCTAATAGAAGGATGCATGATAAATGTGGTGTCTTATAATTCTTAACCCAAAATTCATAACTTTTTCAATAATCCCCCAAAGTCTCAGGTAATTGTGCTAAAGCTGCTGCCAATTGGTCATCATTCGGAGCAACACCGTGCCATTTGTGTGACCCCATCATGAAATCTACGCCAGCCCCCATGTCAGTGGTCATCAAAATCATGGTTGGTTGTCCGTTTCCTGCAAAATCACGTGCTTCTGCCAAAACTTTTACCACATCATTCATGTCATTTCCGTTCATTCTCATAATGTTCCACCCGAAAGCATGATATTTTGCCGCCAAATCACGGTTATTCATTACTTTATCCGTTGGTCCATCAATCTGCTGACCGTTAAAATCAATGATGGCTACCAAATTATCAACTTTGTGATGCGGTGCATACATGGCAGCTTCCCAGACTTGACCTTCGTTCTGCTCGCCATCGCCCATCAAGACAAAAACCATAGAATTATCTCCGTTCAATTTTTTGGCTTGTGCTGCTCCAATAGCTACTGACATTCCTTGTCCCAAAGAACCTGAGGCAATGCGAATGCCTGGAAGATGTTCGTGCGTAGTCGGGTGTCCCTGCAAACGAGAACCTAATTTACGAAATGTTGCCAATTCAGCCGCTGGAAAGTAACCAGAACGAGCCAAAACCGAATAAAATACGGGGGAAATGTGTCCGTTTGACAGGAAGAAAAGGTCTTCGTCCTTGGCATTCATATCAAATGGTTTTGTACCATCTGCATTAGATTTTAAGGTCATTTGATCGAAATATAGACCGACCAATAAATCAGTACAACCCAACGACCCACCAGGGTGTCCCGACTGACAAGCGTGTACTTGTCGAAGAATGTCACGTCTCACTTGCGACGCAACGCTTTGTAATTCAGCGATTTGCATTATTTATAGTTAATTTTTGAGAATCTTTTGCAAATTTAACTCAATATCTGTCCAGTATGGTTTTTTGTATCAACCTTGCTAATAATATCTGAAATAATACCTTGTTCATCAATAATAAAAGTAGTCCGAGCCGTCCCCATGTAGGTTTTGCCATACATTGATTT
The DNA here is from genome assembly GCA_038230735.1 of Cytophagales bacterium. Taxonomy (GTDB): domain Bacteria; phylum Bacteroidota; class Bacteroidia; order Cytophagales; family Spirosomataceae; genus Arcicella. The sequence goes on along the minus strand of JBBRMR010000018.1, from coordinate 58,897 downwards.
TTCAACCCAAACCCCGTAAGATTCAACCACTTGATGGTCTTCATCTGAAAGTAATGTGAATTGCAAATCGTACTTTTTAATGAATTTTTGATGGGCTTTTTCTCCATCAACGCTTACACCAATAATTTCAAAACCTTTGGCATTCATGGCGGGCAGATTTTCGTTCAAGTTACACGCCTGAGCCGTACAACCTGGCGTATCATCTTTTGGATAGAAGTATAATACCACCTTTTTACCCACAAAATCAGACAATTTAACGATGTTTCCGTTTTGGTCTTTTTGCTCGAATTGCGGAGCTTTGTCGCCTATTTTTAGTTTCATGGGCTTTATTTTTAGATTTTTGTTGTACTATTTTTATGGGTTTTATCGTTACCGAAATACTATCAATCATTGTTTCAAAAGCACTCTTATTTCCTTGATTATCCTCTAATTCTACTTTTAATTTACCAATAAATTGTTGAGAAGAATCGCTTTTTACTGACCACAATAACGAACGCTTGTAGTCATAATCTGTCAGCACAAATTCATTATTGACAGAGGCTTTAAAACTTTTTATGCCTGAAAGTTTATCCCCAATCCTGACCATAAAATCATCAGGCTTTTTGCGTACAATACTTGCCGTAGGCGGAATAGTATCAATCAAAACTTCAAAATTTCCTAAACGTGAGGTTTTAAAACTTGCTTTGTTATTTTCCCAAATGGTCTTTTGGAATGACTTTTGATTTCTATTAACGTAATAAACCGAAGTCTTATCGGGCAGAACTACTTGAAAATCAGGGTTATAACTTACCGAAAATTCATTTCTGAGTGGAATTGTATTTTGCCCAATTTGTAATAAATTACCTAAAAAATTGGTCTGTAAATAAAGGGTATCATACAAAGAATTTGATTCAAAAGTTACCGATAATTTATCCGAACTCCACGAATCTTCTTGGTTCGGAATGAGCATCTTTCGTAAAAATAAAGGCTTTGTCAATCCATCAATGGTTACAGAATCTGGCAATCCTTTTCTCAAATCCCACAAATAAATGGCTTCGTTATTCTTGACGTAATTAATGGCTAAATCAATAGTTGAATTTCTAAATTTTAAATTTGCTAATGAATTTATGGTCTTTAAGTTACGGGCTTTTATAGTTAAAGTATTTTCTTCATTTTCTGTAATGATTATCACAGGTAATAAATTAGGATTTACAGAAATAGAGGGTGTACTTCTTTCACCTTTCACTGTAAGATTCAGGACACTTCCATTGTCATAGGCATCCCAAATTTTAATGGTGATTTGATGCGTTCTACCATCATTAATAGTTAGCTTTCCTTTTGAAACTGATGATTTATAAATAGGCAATTCAGTATTTCCATCATCTTGAAAAAGTTTCTGAATTCGATTCCCTTGTGTACGTTCAATGGCGTAATCATTATGTACATTAATATCATGCGAAACTGAATTCGGAAAACTTTCAAGGTGTGAATAATAATACTCTTCTCCATCTACAAACATCTCCACGCAAGTCAAACCATTGGAATTATTCGTACCATTCATCTTATCAACCGCTAATAATTCCAAACCAATTTCACCAATAGCTGTTATATTTGTATTTAATAAATAAGTTCCGTTTGCTTGTTTTGTTGGATAAAATAACTTTTCCCCAAACTCTCCATTTACTCGTGAATCAATTGTTAAAGCCTTGATAATTAGTTGTTTAAAGATAGGAGGGAGGTTATCTTTTATCTCGGAGAAACCAAAGTTTAACGGGTTTAAAATATTATTTCTGGTATCTCGAATCTCAAAATGCAAATGAGGTCCACCCGAACCACCCGTATTACCCGAAAGCCCAATTACTTGCCCTCTCGCTACCTTAAATTGTGAAGGATTCAAGAGGACCTTAATCTCAAAAGTCTGATTTTCAAGTCGTCTCTTGCGTACATAACTCGCCAAAGGTTCGGCAAATTCTTTTAAATGTCCATAAACTGAAACAAAACCGTTGGGATGCGTAATAAAAATTACGTTTCCGTACCCACTGGTTTGCACACGCACCTCCGAAATATAACCATCACCCGTGGCATAAACTGGTAAGCCTTCACGCCCTTGAGTTTTTATATCTATTCCAGCATGAAAATGGTCAGCTCTTAAATCTCCCATTCCACCCGCCAAATAATTTTGTTGATTGGGATTGATAGGAAACAAGAAATAGCCTTTCGGATAAGATAATTGCGTTTTTTGACCTTGAATGGTTTGTATTAAAAGACTTACAAGAACGAATATTAATATTTTTTTCAATGATTTATTTTTGATTTTTAATCTTTCTAACACCTTTCAATTTCATTTGTGCAAAATAAGGGTGTTCAGGATTTACGATTAATTCTTGACGGAGAGGCGGTGCGACGTTTCACTGTATAAGTACGTCCATATCTTCTAATGGAATTGCCCCCAGCAAAACTTCGCTATCACCTGGCAAAACCATTGCACTGCAACTTGTTCTTCTATTCTTAAACTTTAATTCAACGCCCGTAACCACATCGAATTCTTGGATTGTACCATCCGCCATTTGCCCTTTTCGTTTTTCAACAATCGGAAATTGCAACTGTTCTTGAATTGGTTCATTAATACAAAGCGTATAAGAACCCGTATCAACCAAAGAAGTAACTCACATTCGTTTGATTTCTTCCTCGCCGATAAAGTGTCTTCTTGCCAAAGCAATATCTTCGGCATTGATTAATTCTATTTCAGCATAAACTAAGCCCATGATTTTAATTACTTTATGTGAAAATTAAGCATTTCACTATCACCAATTGATGCCACTAAATTATCTCCAATATTGACCTTCCCAACTCCCGCAGGAGTCCCCGTGAAGATTAAATCACCAGTTTTTAGGGTAAAATATCTGGACATCTCAGCAATTATTTCATCAAAATTCCAAAGCATCATAGCTGTGTTGCCTGTTTGACGAATTTCGCCGTTAACTTTTAAACTAAATTTAAGATTTTTTAAATTATCCAATTCTTTTTTATTAATAAAATCAGAGATAGGAGCTGAACCGTCAAATGCTTTTGCTTTTTCCCAAGGCAATCCTTTTTCTTTCAGTTTTGCTTGTAAATCCCTTGCCGTGAAATCAATCCCAATCCCAATTTCATCGTAATATTTATGGGCAAATTTAGCTTCAACATTTTTACCTATCTTGCTGATTTTCAGGACTATTTCCACTTCATGATGAATATCATTTGAAAAATCGGGCAGATAAAATGGGTCATTATTTCTCAAAATTGCCGAATCAGGTTTTAGAAAAAGAACGGGTTCAGCGGGTCTTTCGTTATTTAATTCCGCAATATGGTCAGCATAATTTCGTCCAATACACAAGATTTTCATATTTTTTCGTTTTGTAAGGAGAATACGCAAGTGTTCTATGCTGTTCTATATTCTACCCTAAAATTATGAACAATTACTAATTAAATATTCATTTGGGAAATATTTTAACAAAAATACCGTGAAATCGAAGAAATATAGAACCTTTTTGTGATTTTTACGTCTCAAAGGAAATTATATCGTTGATTTTGCAGTGGTACGATTTTTTTAAACTATTTAATAATCAATATATCAATCAAAAATAAAATGAAAAGAATTATTTTTTATGGAGCATTCCTCCTCACGTTAGTTTGGGCTTGTGCAAAAGTTCCATTGTCGGGGCGTAATCAATTATTACTCGTTTCCGATTCAGAAATGAATGCTATGGCGTTTACAAGTTATAAACAATTTTTAGATACTAGTAAAGTTGTTCCAGCAAACTCTCAGCAAGCTGCCATGGTAAAAAGAGTGGGTGATAAAATTGCCAGAGCGGCTCAAACTTATTTTGAGTCAGTGGGGAAGCCCGAATATTTAAACGGTTATCAATGGCAAACTGAGTTGATTCAAAGTCCGCAGGTGAACGCATGGTGTATGCCTGGGGGAAAAATGGTTGTTTATACGGGTATTTTACCAATAACTCAAAACGAAACGGGACTTGCCGTTGTGATGGGACATGAGGTTTCGCACGCCATTGCTAAACACGGTGCTGAACGCATGAGTGAAGGAATGTTGGCTCAGGGACTTTTGGTTGCGGGACAAGTTGGACTACAAATTGCCATGAAAGACAAACCAAATGCTACTCAAAATCTTTGGAATAATGTATATGGATTAGCTGCCCCCATCGGAGCTCAATTAGGGATGATGGCTCATGGACGTTATCAAGAATCAGAAGCTGACCATTTGGGATTAATATTTATGTCAATGGCGGGATATAATCCAAACGAAGCGGTTAATTTTTGGGGAAGAATGGCGGCTAATTCAAAAGGGGGAAAACAACCAGTTTTCTTATCTACTCACCCGTCAGATGAAACCCGTATTGCGGATATTAAAAGCCGTATGGGAGAAGCCATGAAGTATTACAATGCTTCTAATAAAAGTGGTAGTAATACTCGGTATTAGGGATTGGAAATTGGCTACTGGTAATTTATTATTGATTAAAGGTTGATTTCAAGAACCAAAAAAGCGTAGCAAATGGTCTGCTACGCTTTTTTTTACATATTGGTCTAATATAATTATCAATAACCAATCACTAAGCCATTCCTTTCAAAACCTCTTCAACCTTAGTTGCGGCATCTTTCAACAATACGGCAGAGAATACTTTCAAACCAGATTCGTCAATGATTTTTGCCCCTTCGGCAGCATTTGTTCCTTGCAAACGAACAATAATGGGTACTGGAATATTTCCAATTGCTTTATATGCCTCAACCACACCCGTAGCAACACGGTCGCAGCGAACGATTCCTCCAAAAATATTAATCAAAATTGCTTTCACATTTGGGTCTTTCAAGATAATACGGAAACCCGCTTCAACCGTCTTCGCATTTGCTCCACCCCCAACATCAAGGAAATTAGCGGGTTCGCCACCAGACAACTTTATAATATCCATCGTTGCCATTGCCAAACCTGCCCCGTTTACCATACAACCTACGTTTCCGTCAAGTTTTACGTAGTTCAAATCATTTGCCGATGCTTCAACTTCCAAGGGGTCTTCTTCCGTTACATCACGCAAAGGAATAAAATCTGGATGGCGATAAAGAGCATTATCATCCAAATTTACTTTGGCATCAACCGCTAAAATCTTGTTGTCCGAAGTCTTCAAAACAGGATTAATCTCAAACATCGAAGAATCAGTTTCGACATAAGCCTTATAAAGAGCATGGATAAATTTCACCATTTCCTTTAAAGCATCGCCCGAAAGTCCCAAAGCAAAAGCTACTTTACGAGCCTGAAAAGCCTGTAAACCAACTCGTGGGTCAATCCATTCTTTGATGATTTTCTCGGGCGAGTGTTCTGCGACCTCTTCAATATCCATTCCGCCTTCCGTTGAAGCCATGATTACATTACAAGCCTTTCCTCGGTCTAAAAGGATTGAAACGTAATATTCTTTTACTTCAGAAACACCAGGATAATAAACGTCCTCAGCGATTAATACTTTACTAACTTTCTTTCCTTCTGGACCAGTTTGATGGGTGATTAACTGCATTCCCAAAATCTCCTCCGATTTTTGACGGACTTCATCCAAGTTTTTAGCCAATTTGACCCCCCCACCTTTACCCCGACCACCTGCGTGAATCTGTGCTTTGATAACGTGCCAACCAGTTCCCGTGCGAGCAGTCAATTCACGGGCAGCTTCCACTGCCAATGCGGGCGTGTCCACCACAATGCCTTCTTGAATACGGACACCATAGCTTTTCAAAATGTCTTTTCCTTGATACTCGTGTATATTCATGCGATAAAATTGTTATTAGTCGAAATGATTTCGACCACTAAATTACTGACAAACTCTTTAATTATGAGTTTTATGAGGTATTTATTTACTATCCAACTTCAAATTTGTAATTTTGTGTTAAACATTAATCAACGATAGTGAGAATAACCAATTTACCATTAACTAAATCATGCCCGAACTCAGCGTTCTCATACCAACCTATAATCATGGAAAATTTATCGCCCAAACATTGGAAGGGGCTCTGAGGCAAATAACGGATTTTGAGTTTGAAATTGTGATTGGCGATGATGCTTCAAGGGATGATAATGCTTTGATAATCAAGCAATTTTCTGGTAAACTTCCTAATAAAATTAGGGTATTTTTACACCCTAACAACTTAGGACCTTCAGAACCCAGAGAATTAGGAGGGAAAAACAACGTTGGTTTTCTCTTTTCGCAATGCAAGGGCGAATATATAGCCTTGTGTGAAGGAGATGATTATTGGACAGACCCTTTGAAACTGCAAAAAGCATACAACTTTTTAGAGGACAATAAAGAATATTCCCTCTGCCATCATCAATTAGAAGTAATTTATCAAGACAATTCTCCAAGCCACGAATTTAATGCTGAATATCAACGGGATACCTCTACTTTGGAAGATTTATTACGAGATGAATCTTGGTTTTTGGGAACTGCCAGCACCGTTTTTAGAAATGTTTTCAAGCAAGGAATGCCCGATTGGTGGTGGAAATCAGCGAGTGGAGACTTAGGGATTTTTATTGAAGTGGCAAAATACGGCAAAATAAAATATTTTCCAGAAACTATGGGGTGTTACCGAAAACACAGCGGAGGAATGACCAATATTCACACGCCACAAAACCAGTTTTTTCTCAAGAATAGAATGGAGATGTTTGAAAATTTAGATAAATATTTTGAATTGATATACCACGATGTCTTAGAAAAAACGATTGGAAAGTATCGACATCAACTTATTGACTAACGATGCACTTTATAATTGACCTTCAAAGTTTATTTTACGGTAGTATTTGAGTGAAATACCCTTACTAATTTTATAAATGAAAAATATCCTTTTTGTAAGTCATGATGCCAATCGGGCGGGGGCTCAAATATTGTTACTTAGATTCTTGAAATTATTGAAAAATCATCCAAATTTCGAGTTTTCTATTTTACTGAAAGAAGGAGGGATTATGGAAAAAGAGTTTGAATTAATATCTACAACTTACTATTGGAATATAAAAAGCATAAATATTCGGATGTCTTTAGTTAGAAAAATTGCTGATAAATTATTCAATAAAAATTCTTATCAGCAAGATTTGTTGCAGCAATTAGAGGAACAGAAATTTGACTTAATTATCTCAAACACCGTTACTAATGGTGATTTATTAGGGAAATTACATACATTAAAAGTCCCAATTTCGACATACGTTCATGAACTTGAAATGGGAATTCAGCAATATACAACCGCTGAACTATTTCAAAATACTTTAAAATTTACGAAATCATACATTGCTTGTGCTGAATCAGTTAAGGAAAATCTCATTAAAAATTATCGTATTGATGTAACCAAAATTAAGGTTTTACCGTCATTATTGCCTGATTCAGCTTTAAGTTTTGAAAGTTCAATTTCTAAGATTACCACTCTCAAAACTAAGTATAATATCCCAGAGAATGCCTTTTTAGTGGGGGGAATGGGAACGGTAGATTTGAGAAAAGGGGTTGATATTTTTCTGCAAGTTGCCAATCAATTGAAGGATAAGAAAGACATTTATTTTTTTTGGGTGGGCGGGCAAAATACCGAAATTGAGTACAAAATTTTTCAGACTGATAAGGATAGATTAGGCTTAAAGAACGTTATTTTTCAAGCCTCAATTGATAATCCGCTTGATTTTATGGATGCTTTTGATGTCTTTTTTGTATCTTCCAGAGAAGATCCGTATCCATTGGTAGTTTTAGAGGCGGCAATATTAGCCAAACCAATAATTTGCTTTGATAAAGCGGGAGGTGCAAAGGATTTTGTGGAAAATGATTGTGGTTTTGTGGTTGATTATCTTGATGTAAATAAAGTAGTAAAAAAAATTATTGAATTGAAAGAAAATCCAATTTTAAGAAAAGAATTAGGAGATTATGCCCGAAAAAAAGCCCTTGAAAGGCATAACCAAGACACTGCTTTTAAGACTTTTGTACAGATTTTGAATACCGTATAATATGACCTTAGCTTTCACCATTTGTTCCATAAATTATTTAGCCCAAGCTCAAACCTTGGGACAGTCCTTGCAGAAAACTAATCCAGATGTTGAATTTGTGATTGGTTTGGTTGATAGACTCGATAAAGTAACGCTTGATGCCGACAAAATTCCGCCATTTCAACTCTTAGAAATTGATAAAATTAATATTGATGGCTTGGATACCATGTGTGATATTTATGATATTACCGAATTAAACACCGCCGTCAAACCCTTTTATTTCGATTATTTTTTCAAGAATCGTGCTGATATTCAGAATGTTATCTATTTTGACCCAGATATTATTGTCTTTGATAGTTTGAAATTAATGACCGATAATTTGCTCACCAATCATATTATTGTTACGCCTCATATTACTTCGCCAATAAATGATAAATTTGATACCCGTGAGATTGATCATCTCAATACAGGACTTTATAATTTAGGATTTATTGCCATCAGCCGACACAAACAGTCATATAAAATGGTAGATTGGTGGATGGAAAGGCTTAGAAAAGATTGTCGAATAGACCTTTGCCACGGACTTTTTGTGGATCAGCATTGGATAGTTTTAGTGCCAATTTTCTTTCGAGATATGGTGTTGGTGGACAAATATGCGGGTTATAACGTAGCGTATTGGAACTTGCACGAGCGAAGGGTTACGCAAAAAGCGGACACGTTTTTTATCAATAATGTACCCCTGATTTTCTTTCATTTTAGCGGCTACGGGATTAATAAATCCAATGAAGTTTCAAAATACCAAAACCGTTCAAATTTTGAAAATAGACCTGATATTGTGCCTCTTTTTCAACATTATGCCAAACAATTAAGGGACAACTTTAACGATTATTATAGTCAATTTGAATGTTTTTATATCAAACCACCAAAGGTGAAAAAATATAAGAGAATTCGTCAAGCCTTACAATTACCTTTCAGAAAAATTCTTGAAATTGTTGCCTAACTTGATAAATACCCTAATGAAATCTACTTATGTCTATGATACCTAATCGCACTGTTGAAATTTGGAAATACCGATACCGTAAATATACCAACATTTTAATGTCATGTTTGAGTTGGTTAAAAACTATTATCGTCATCAAAAGTTACAAAATATTCAATCCAAAAACACAGATAATTGGTGTATTATTGGCAGAACATTTTGGTGATATTGTGGCTTGTGAACCCCTTTCGGCGGAAATTAAAAAGTTAAATCCTCACTCAAAAGTTTATTGGATTGTTAGAAAACCGTATCGAGAATTATTGGATTTTAATCCTCATATAGATGCTGTTATTGAAGAATACAGTGTATTTTACTCCATTTTGCTGACGAAGTTTAATACTTTCGATTTTTTCCTAAACTGTCATCTTTCGGGCTTACGAAGGTATAATTATTTGCAGAAAACGCTCCAAAATCCCTTAGCCATATCTAAAAATATATTAACCAATAATTATTTTGACCATGGCAATATATTGGATGTATTTGCCAAAGTTAGTGGATTGCCAACGGTTCAATATCCCCCTAAAATTTATATTCCTCTGGCAGTAGAAACATCAATTAATCAATTAAATTTGCCCGATAGATTTATCGTTATACATTGCCATTCCAATTATTCGCCCAAAGACTGGCAGATTTATTATTGGGAAAAATTAGTTTCTGACCTTTTAAGTGAATTTGACTATCATGTAATCGAAATCGGATTAAAAAGTACCTTAAATATTTATCATTCTCAATATCATAATTTTTGTGGAAAATTATCGCTGTTAGAGACTGCCGAAGTGATAAAACGAGCCGATTATTTTATAGGGATTGATAGCGGACCAGCCCATTTTGCCAATGCCGTTGGGACTTATGGAATTTTATTATTTGGAAAATTAGGAGATTTTGAAGATTATATGCCGTATTCAGGAAATTATCAAGACGAGTCGAATGCTACTTTTATTGTCAAAAAAGGGCAGCCGTGTTCAGAATTGGGCTATGATGAGGTTTGGGATGTAATAAAGAATGAAATTAGTTATGAAGAAAAGAGAGTATTGTGGAAATAGACCGGCGAAGTTGAGATTTTTAATGATTGACTTTTTTGTGGATACAATTCTTGCCATTAGTGGCTACAAAAAAAATAGTGATGATATAACTCCCCAGAAGATTTTATTGTTCAATTATGGTCATTTAGGTGATATGCTGATGATGGGTTACATGATTAATACCCTCAGAATCAAGCATCCAGATGTAGAAATTCATCTTGTGGCGGGTCGGTGGTGCAAAGTATTAATTGAAAATAATCCATTATACGATAACATATTTTACCTCGACCATTTCCAGAATAATCGTCAGTCAATCTCCTTTGTCAAGAAATATTTTTTTTATTTGAAAGATATTTTTTCGCTAATCAAGTCTCTAAAAAATGAAAAATATTCTCATTCGTTTGATTTTCGATATTCTGCCTATAATGCCAATCAAATTCTACCTTTTCTAAATATTCAGCAAAAATGCGGCTTTGGCACACGTGGCTTAGGAGGTTTTTTGGACAAAGAATATTTCCTACTCCAAAATGGCACCCATACGATTGATGTGCAGGTTCAGGGATTGAAAAATATTGGTGTTGATGTGGATAGTCATGTTATTGACCCTGTGATATTGAATAATTTTGAGGTGAAGCAAAACTTAAAAATTCAGCCAGAATATCTCATATTTTTTCCCGAAACGGGCAATCCAGAAAGAATGTTTCCATACGATTTTTGGTATAAAATTACTGAATTGATTTTACATCAATTCGCTGATATTCAATTGATTATATGTGGAGTAACAGATTTTAATAGAGGGTTAGCTGATAGTCTTCGAGTAAAATATCCGAATAATATCACTGAAGCCACGAAAACTTTATCAATTCCGCAAATCATCAATCTTTTTGAACATTCAAAGGGAGCTATCACATTAGATTCTTTTCCTGCACATTTGTCTTCTGTTAAAACCAATACACTTTGCTTTTTTAAAAATGCATCTGGAAATGAATATTTTCCTATAAATTCTTTTCCGATTCATATTATTCATGACAACTTTTTCGCTAAAAATGCGAGTGCTTTTAGAGAAAAAATGAGTGTAAATTATGTTGAAAATTTCGAGAGTGATATATTTGAAAACCAATTTAAAAAATCAATTACTGAATTATTTGACTCATAGTAATTTGCTGTTAAGTAATTAAAAATCAGTACATTGAAATCACTATTCTTGTCATTTTTATTTCTGTAATTACATAAAACATTTTTTCGGCATATTTTTTGTAAAACTTATGATAAAAACTTAAACACACCCAGAATTCGCCTGTTTGGGTATAAACAGTTTTCCTTACAAATGGATATAAATTCACTTGAAAATGCCCCCAATCCGAATGATTCAGAGGCAACTTATCGAGCTTTGCGTGATTCAATTTTACAAATTTATCAATTTGGAACAAAAATCGCCAAAGATGCAAATCCTGACAACGAACTGCAAGTTTCGTGGGAATTGGGAGACACCTCCTTGATGAATTGGATTAGCGACACCCACTGTTATTTGAGTAGGAAAGGTCAAAAACTTCAATTTTTGGCTCGTCCATCAAAATTAGAAATTATCAGTTTTCATTTAGAAGAAGGCGACAAATTATTAATTTGTAGCGATTCTTTGCGTCAAAATTTATCTGATAATGAAATTGATGAGTTATTACAACAAAGTGTGGGTTCTGAAAATGCTTGTCAAAATCTTTTAAAGATTGCTAATGCCACTTCTACCGAAAATACACACAATATTGTGGTGATGGAAGTGATTAATAATCAGAAGGTTATCACGCCAACCCCCATTGTTGATACTAATACTACCTTTAAAAATACCGCTAAATCGAATCCAATTTGGTATGTTTTACCTTTGCTTTTATTAGCAGTTGGTGTAGGATTTGCGTGGTTAGTTAAAAATAATAAGTTTGATTTCTCTAATCCATTTAGCAAAAGTAGCATGGTTGCCATTCAAGATACTGTTCCTTTTATCAATAAAGATTCAGTAGAGTTGGTAAAGGCAAATGATACCATCACCAAAGAATTTGTGGAAGAGAAGAAAACCGTAGAAGCCATTTCGCCCGAACAGAAGGACGATTTCGCCAACATTTCCGCAAAAAAATTCGAGGGAGAATCCAAATCAACATCAAGTTCTTCTGAAAAATCAATTACTAAATCAACAAGTAAAAATTCTTCCAATAATTCCAAAAGCGATGCTAATTCTGATATTTCAAGTGAAACATCACCATCAGCAAGCCAATCTTTCGATGCTGCAAAAGAAGAACAGAATTACAACGCTTTGCTTCAACAAAAGGAAAAATGGGTTGTGATAAAATCTGACCTCGAAGCCTTAGTAAGTTCAGGAAATACTGTAGCGGCTGAAAAGCTCAAAAATAGCCAAGCCGTTTTGGGGAGAATTGATAAGAAATTGAATGAAAGCAGAAAGAAATTAGAAAAAAATTGAGAATTGAATTTAAAAACAACCCTCAAATTTCTATAATTTGAGGGTTGTTTTGTTATGAAGTAATAAATTCACCCTGTCTTTTTTCAGGAATTGATTTATCGCTTGCTTCAATGTCTTGCTTTGTCATAAGTTCCTGTTTTTTAGTATTGTTGTCTTTCAGAATGTGGGCAACAAACATATATACCGCAAAAAGGGCAATTAAAATATAAAGCGAAGTTGTATTATCAGTCGTTTTACTGATGCTGATAAACAAAATTGTTGATACCAAAGTGAATGACCAAAGGATAACGGAAGTTTGGAAATGACTCAAACCGCTATCAATCAAGATGTGGTGCAGGTGGTTTCTATCACCAATAAAAGGAGATTTTTTGTCTTTTAATCTCACAATAAAAACCCTGAGTGTATCAAAGATGGGAACAATCAAAACCACGATTGCCAAAATTGGAGCGGAGAATGAAGAATGTGGATCGAAACGATATTGAATATTTAATTGAATAAATTTTACGGCAAACATCGTCAATAAAAAACCTACAATCAATGAGCCTGTATCTCCCATAAAAATTTTGGAGGTTCTGGAATAGTTAAATCTAAGAAAACCAACTAACGAACCCGTCATCGAAGCCGCCAAACTCGCTAAGGCATAATGTTTATTCAAGAAAAACCATAGCCCAAACATTCCCCCTGCAATCATCCCAATGCCACCCGCCAAACCATCAATTCCGTCAATCAAATTGATGGCGTTTATCAAAGCAATGAACACAAAAACTGTCAAAATTAAGCTCACTACATAAGGAATTTCATTCACTCCAAAGATTCCAAACAGGTTTTCAATCCTTAAATCAGCCAAAATTACCACTAAGGTCGAAGCAGCAATCTGCACAAACATTTTTTTCTTGGGTGATAATACTAAGATGTCGTCTTTAACACCCAAGAAGAATAAAATAATAATTGCCGAAAAAGAAAGGTGGATTAACTGTCCTTCATCGGGATTTTCCCAGAGGAAATAACTTACCAAAGTGGAGGCGAAAATAGCCACACCGCCCAATGTAGGCGTTTTTGTAATATGTGAACTTCGTTCGCCAGGGTCAGCCATTAAATTTTTCAATCTTGAAATTTTGATGATAACAGGGATGGCTGTGATAGAGGAAGCACAGGCTACCATTGCCGAAACAACGATTTGAAATAATCTGTCGTTATATAATGTCCAAAAGAAATTGTTGTTCATCTAAATAAAATGGGAAGTTTGCTAAATTGTGCAATTTGATTTTTCAAATAATAATGGCGTGGGCGTATGCGTGAAAACGTGATAATTTACGATTAATACCCACAAAAACCAAAATATCATTCAGAAATTACTCTGGTTCGTATTTCTTGGGCGGGGTTTCCTTGATAAACAGTGTAAGGTTTTAAGTCTTTTGAAGTAACAGAACCAACCGCCAAAACCGAATGGCTCATGCACCTAACTCCCCCACACACAATGGTTTTTGCACCAATCCACGCCCCTTTTTCAATGTAAATTTCGCCCACAGTTTGGTTGAAATTCGTTTTTTTGTAATCGTGATTTCCTGTCATTAACATCGCACCTTGCGAAATACAGGCATTGTCTTCGATAGTTACCTTTACAAAATTATCAATCCAGACCATTTCGCCAATCCAAACGTAATTTCCAACTTCCAAGAACCAGGGATATTTAATGTTTACTTTTGGTTTTATCATAACGCCTTGTCCGATTTTTGCTCCAAATGATCTCAAAACAGCAATCTTTATGAATACAGGAATTGGTAAATAGTTGTTGATTATCAGAGAGTTAGTTATAAACCAAGTAATCAGTTTTAATTTCCCAGCCTTTGGGTCGTACCAATCATTATTGAATTTGGATAAATCTGTTTCTAAGTTCATTTTTCTAAATCTTTGCCATATTCACTTTTAAAAAATTCTTTAATGGCTTGTTTGTCTCTACCTACACGATGGTAAACTTCGTAAATTTTGGCATCAACCAAGAAACGATACCAAAAGCCTTGTAAAAAATGCCACATTAGACCTTGTGTGCCATCCAGAAATCCTAATCTAAAAATATAGCGATAAATAAAATAAAAGAATGGTCTTGTAAATAATGGAACTGAGGCATATTTTACTTTTAAATATCGCTTGCGTTCTTCTTGAGTTCCAAACAAATTCGGCTCAACGGCTTCAAAATTACGAAAATCATATTTAATATTCATCAAATCAATCACTTCTCTGATGGCGTAAAGATTATGCTTCTGTGTCCACCACGTTAAATTATTGAGATTGTGATCCACCAAATCATTTTCCCAATGCTCAGTTTTGCCTTGAAATAGTTTGATGTGTTCGTCCATCCAACTTTCTTCGCAAATACCGTGTCCACTTCGCCAAATCCTCATCAGCCACATTGGATAATAAGCTCCATGGCGAATCCATTTATCAAAAAATACCACTCTTCTTTTTAAATATACACCACTAACCTCATTTTTTGTAATATTTAATTTTTGATTTATTTCAGTCGTTAATGCTGGCAAAACGTATTCATCGGCATCCATACGCATGAGCCATTTTGTTTTAAAAGGATTATTTTTAATACCAAAATTAAACTGCGTTGCGTAGTTAATCCATTGATTTTGAGATACTTTAGCTCCCAAAGACTCTGCAATGTGTATTGTTTTATCAGTCGAACCCGAATCTACAATAAAAATTTTATCCGTAAATGCTAACAAAGATTTGATACACCTTTCGATGTGCTTTTCTTCATTGAAAGTAAGAATGATAACTGAAATATCTTGCATTTTTTAAATAGCTAAATTTATAAATCTTGAAGAGGGTTACAAATAATCGTAAATTATTTCTTGACAATTTTCTCAAACTCCTCAAAAAGCCTTCTTGCCACAATTTCAATATCATATTTACTTTTTACCAAAGCAATTCCATTTTTAGATAAATTATCACAATATTCCTGATTATCAAGCATTTTATTTAAACCTTCTACGATGCTTGCAACATTCAAATCCACTAAATGAGCGGCGTGGTTTTCTCTAATAGCTTCACCAAATCCCACACGGTCGGAGAGGAGCGAAGGAATTCCCGAAATAAGAGCCTCTAAAGTTGCAATCGAAAAGCCTTCTGAATGAGAGGGAAGGACAAAAATATTGGCATCCTTAAAAGCCGCCAATTTGTCATTGCCCGTTAGCATCCCAACTAATTTGATTTTATCCTGCAAGTTATTTTCTTTGATAAAGTGTTCAGTTTCAGCTAAATAACCATCATCTGGACCTGCCATTATTAATAAACAATCATTTCTTTGAGATGCAATCTCCTTAAAAGCGGGTAATAATAAATCTAAACCTTTTTTAAGATTTATTCTGCTGAGAAAAAGTATAATCTTTTTGTCTTTTGGAATAGAATATTTTTCTCGAAAAGTATTTTTATGAGGCAATTTTTCAAAATCTTTTAAATTCATCCCATTAGGAATTATTTGAACATTAGGATGTTGAAAACCCAAAAAACGCTTCAAATCAGCCAATTCGTCAGTATTATTTATCTGAATTAGCTCAGTTTTTTTCAGAATACTTTTTTGAAATATAAAACCAAAAAGCATCTTTTTCCAATAACCTTTGCCAATTGTCCAACTGTCTAATAATCCGTGGGTTGTGATACACTTTGCCGTTTTTATCCCTGCCAAATAAGGAGCAACACCCGCAAAATGCCAAACTCCATGAATGTGAATTATATCATATTCATTTCCATGTGCTTTTACCCAACGGTATAATTCAGGCGAAAACTCAGCCCAATATTTAGCAAACCAATGTCGTTTGCAGGTAATTACTTTTGCACCTTCTGGAATTGCATACACTTTTTGCCCTTCTGAAATAGGCGTAAGAATCGTTACCTCCGCCCCCAATTTCATCTGCACGATAGCATGGTCATAAATTATCTTTGGCGGACCACCAATATCCCAAGAATATCCACAAATATTTAATATTTTCATCTGACTCTAAAACAATATTTTCAAATACCCATCAACTTGCCAACTGATTTTGACAATTGTTTTTCAATGTATTTGTGAACAATAATACTCGAAATAATTATGGTTAGGATGATAAAATAACTATAATTTACTTCCTGATTTGCCGTAAATGAATAGCCAAAAATTTGAGGTAACTTATTCATTAGCAACATGATAGGAAAGTGAATTAGATAAAGCGAGTAGGAAGAATCACCCAACAAGATCCAAAATTTTGAGATTGAAATGGCTTGATTTTTTTCCAAATTCAGCATTGCCAATATTATCAAAGCCGAAGGAAATCCAAATATCAGAAGCCGTTTATAATTGTCAAAATCTCTTACTTCATAGCCAAAACCTATAAAAATTCCCAAGCCAATGATAAGTAAAAGTACGGACAGAACATTATTCAATTTTAATTTGTCGTAAAACTGATAAATCAAGAAACCAAACATAAATTCAAAATTATAACCACTGAAAATGAATTTGAAGTAAGTCATCTCAGCAACGCCACCATCCTGCAAATAATTTAAATAAACATTATATCCAGAAACCAATAAAATGCCTAATGGAATAAACCAAAGCCGTTTTGATATGATTAATAAGGCAAAAATTGCATAAAAAAATAATTCATAGCTTAATGTCCAAGTAACGGGGTTTATGGCAAAATGTAGCGGAAACAAGGAGTACGTTTGTATGTAAGCAATAAGCGTATGCGGATAGCCAATACTAAAAATATTACGATGAAAAACACTTGTAATTAACCAGCCTGATACAAAAAGTAACGTCAAAATAAACCAATGAATGGGGAAAACTCTTACAAAACGCTTTTTGAGATATTCACCTAATTTTGAGGGTCTATCTAAATATTTTTCACTCGTAAAATGGATAATAAAGCCACTGATAACAAAGAATAAATCTACACCCCCAAAACCGATACTGAAAGAATCTCCTAATAAAACGGTTGGTTCAAAATACCGCTTCACATATCCCCCCGTATGATGTACAACCACCGCCAATGCTGCAATACCTCGTAATAGTTGAATGGAATTGATTATTTTTTTTGAAGACATTTTTTTCGATACTTGATATTCGTTTTTCGATGTTTGGTAAAACTACTTTAGATTTCTTTTTGCCGAACATCGACTATCGAATATCGAACCGAAGCAACGGTCGCAACGATTTAAACCCTTCATACATTTCTCTACCCACATTTTCAGGAGAATAATCTTGAATGATTTTTTCAGAAATATTCCCCATCCTACTTAAACTTTCCTCATTCATATTCATAAATTTGCTCAATAAATTAGTCAATTCTTCAAGATTATCAGGAGAAAAAATAAAGCCATTCTCTCCATGTTGCACTAAATCAATGGCACAGCCACATTTTTCTGACACTAAAACTGGTAATCCACAAGCCATTGCTTCATTCACTACTAATCCCCAGGGTTCTGAATAACTGGGTAATACTAAAACATTGCTAAGTGCCAAATATTCAGGCACTTGTTGCCATGAAACACCCTGATGGAAACTGATTTTCGGAATATTTTTTTCAAGAACAAAACTTTGCAAATCATTTTTCAATTCACCGTCCCCCAAAATAACAACTCCCCAATCTTGACTTGATGATTTTTGAGCCATTCCAAAGGCTTCCAAAAAATGGAAAAGATTTTTATAATCAATTAGTCTGCCCACGAAAATAAAATTTTTAACGGACAAGCCTAATCGTTTTTGTTGAGTAACCCTATTGATTATACTTTTATCGTATATACTTCTAATCGCCAGATTATCAACACAATTTCGATTAACTAACATTTGTTTTGGTTTTCCTCCCAAATTCAAAAGATAGTTTTTTGACAGCGTTCCAAAATTAAAAAATCCGTTGAACTGTTTGATAATCAAGGACTTAATATGTTCTTTTATGTTATTTCGTGAATGGTCGCCAGCTGTTGATTCGTTGGATAATACGGTTTTAATACCTTTAATTTTGCAATAAAATAGAATTGCCCAAGAAGCTAAATCATAATATCCAGTTAGATTTACTACCGTAGGTTTAAAATCTTGAATGGCTTTAATTATCCCCGAAATTCTTGCCCATAACCCAACGTCTTCCAATATACCTTCATGCAGTAAAAGATATGGATATTGATGAATAGACAAATCTGAATCTCCGAAATTTAATCTACTTTTTTCAACTGAAGCAATTTGTACTACTAATAATTTATCGTCAGGATTTTGAGAAATTATTTTTTGTAATTCATTGAAAATGATTGCCTTATAATGAGCCCAAAGCTGATTATGTACGATTAAAACTCTCATTTATACAGTCATTGCGGGTGAAGAAACGGGTACTTTTTTTCTGAAAGGCATCGGTATCTTTTTAATATATTTAATGCCCATAAACCGAATCATTACCGCAAAAACGAACCAATAGGCAATGCCATAAGGCTCTCCTCCAGTTGCCAATGTTACAAAGTAGCACATAAAAAAATAGCCTAAAAATGTAGTGAAAGGACTATTCTCTCGCTTAATTGCCATCAGTGCTTCTTTGAACATTTCCCAAGCTAAAAATGCGAAACTCAAAAAAGCTACAATTCCGCAATCAATCAGCGGTTCTAAAATGGGAATATCCATGTATAAAAAACGGTAGCCTTTCCCCAAAATCAAATTGTATGGTTCTTCAAAAAGAATTTTTTTAAATGCGGTAAAATTATTTACCCTTCCTAATGAAGAATAGTCAATCGTGGCAGTAGTTTGTTGTCCAGTGGCGGTGATTAATGCCTTGCTAAAATTACCCAAGAATCCGTCATAATATAAATTGATGATTGAAACGAGTTTAGACTGGGTGCTAATGAAATATACTACACCAGTAACTAATAGGACTATTAAGGCAATATTACGAGGCTTCGTTAAACTGATTATACTATTTTTAATAGTTTTTGTTGAAACATTGTAATACAGGAAAAGTATAAATGTAAAAATAAAAGCCAGTAATATAGAACGAGCTTGGGTCATAATCAACACTACGCCAGACAATACGATATTTGCTAATGAAAATATTCTCCACAAGGTTTGTTTGGATTTTAGCATGATATAAGAAGAAAAAATCCCCGCAAAGGCATTTCTTGCATACACGTGCGGGTTCCCACTTGCCGTAGTTGTCCCATCTCCAAATACCACAGAAGCCCTTTGTCCAATTACAAAATTGGGATTTGTTTTCATCGAATAAATCAAACAGACACTTCCTAAGAAAGTTAATGCCACAACAATTGGTACAAAATATTCAGTTACATCATTGGAAACGCTAATCAGCATAAAGAAGAAACCAAAAATCAGGATATAATTCCCTAAATCTCTATAAAATACGCTCCTGTCGCCACTCCAGCCCCAATACGGATTGGCAAAGAAGTAATTGAATAAAATAACGCCCATATAAATTGCCGCCAAGCGATACATGGGGAAGTTTGGCTTATAGAGTTTTTTGAAAATATCATCGGGCGAAACCATCATCAGTAAGCCTAAACCATAGCTCACTAAGGTAAAAGCTGAACCACCACCAAAGCCCGAAACCTCTTTAAAAAAGAAAATTAAAGGCGTTCCCATAAATAGGATGAAAATCCCGATGGCTTGACGAGTATATTTAAAATGAAAGGATGTGTTCATATCGTAAAATTACAAATTTTAAATCAAGTTTTTTGTAAAATAGCCTTAATCATGGCTGAAATCAATTTTTGTTTTCATAAACCCAAAAACCAGTGCCACCCGTTTTCAAAAAGGTTTTCAATGGCTTTTTATTGTCCAACTGGGCTTTTGAAATTAGATAACGATACTTACCTTCTTCAAATCTTTTCAAAGCATCTTCTCTTACTAAACAATGGCTCATCATACTATTATTTTCAAAAAAATAATCAGTATCAAAACGTTTGGAACTATCCGTATCAACGTATTTTAAGGCTATTTGATACTGTGTATCAAATAATTTTTCGTCCTCAAAAGCAAATGATTGAGCAATGATGGGTAAAGGAAATTTATTTAGGGTATCAACTTGGGGAACTTTCAAAAGCCTGTGCAATTTGCCAATTCTATACTTCTCACTCGTATTTGCTTCGTATTCACGCATCAAAGTAGCCTTGTTTTTAGGAATCAAACCGTCAAAATCAAGTTCCAAAGCTATTTTTTCATTGTCTTTTAAGGATTTTACCCAAGCAATGGCATCGGCAAGATTTTGCTGTTGTTCTTTTATATCAGCATTGTTTTTAGCAACGGCAATTAAAGAATTTATTATCAATATGCAGGAAAATCCAATTAAAACCCATTGGTTTGATTTTCCCTTTACGAATTCCAAAATGCCCGCCAAACCAAATCCAATCAATACTAATCCCATCATTGCGAGTGGAAAAGTGTGCGTAACATATAGTTGAGCGGCTTTGAGTGAGGTAAATAAGAAGAATACAAAATTACCCAAGAATAAGAAAATTAAAATTTTTGAAGGATGCTTTTTAATGATAAACCAAGTTCCTATCAGAGCTAACAATGATAGGAAAGTATTTAATGGTTTGCTCAAAAAGTCATTAATATAGTTTATATTGAAATAGGTATCCATTTTATCGTGATTCAATTTGATAAAAACTCCCCCTAAAAATGACTTCAAGACCACAAAAGTATCGGTAATAATAAAAGGCATGAAGGCAAAAAGAGCCAGTAAAACGATGGTCAAATACTTCAAATAGACTTTCCAACCTATATTTTGTTTCCACAGATGTATTATGATTCCTCCCAAAACGAAAGGGCTGAGAAAAAGGAAAATGAGTCTTTGCGTAACCGTTATAATGAAGAGAATCAAGATAGTTGTGGCAAACTTTGGTGTCATTTTTTCACTAAATAAAATTTTAATAGTTATCAATAAAAATAGACTCCCCGATAATGCCTCTGGTCTAATTAAAGGTACGGTTACCCAAATAATATCGCTACTAACACACAAAATAGTTAATATTGTTTTTAGATTATCGTTTAAAGCGGGATGTTTTGAACGAATAATAAATTGAATGGTTTTGAAAATAATAAAACCAACCAATAAAATCTGAACCACTCTTTCCCAAATAACAAACTCCTCCCGATGATTGAGATAGTAAAAAGCATTTTTGTCGATAATTGAAAGAATATCCGTTAGTCCATGAAGACTTGGAATGTTCGCAATTAACGAAAAAACGCACCAAATCAGAAACATAAAATAGGCTACAAAAGTGCTTGGTAAAGCCGCCCATTCCAAAGCACGAGGAGTATTACCAAATAAAAGGAAAATACCCGATTCACCGATAAAATTTTCGTCAGTAGTATAAGTAATTAAGTGAGGAGGAGAAAAAATGCCGTAGTAAAAACTGATAGCAACGAATATCAATAAAATACCAAAATATATAAAAGTTAGACTACGGATTGAGTGCATAAAGAGGAATCAAAATCGGATTTAGCATACAAAAATACTCAAAAAAAGTAAAATAAAAAACCCTTCATACGACTTGCATGAAGGGTTTTTGTGATCCCGACAGGATTCGAACCTGTGACCCACAGATTAGAAATCTGTTGCTCTATCCAACTGAGCTACGGAACCGAAACAAAAATGTGCCAATCTGAAACTCTCTAATTTGAAAATAGTTTCAAATCTTCAAATTATCAAATTGATACATCCAGTAGTCGGGGTGGCAGGATTCGAACCTACGACCTCCTGCTCCCAAAGCAGGCGCGATACCGGGCTACGCTACACCCCGAAAAATTTACCAAAACATATACGAAAGACATTAACTTTACATCTATCAATTTATGCGGAGAGTGAGGGATTCGAACCCTCGGTACCCTTGTGAGGTACGGCAGTTTAGCAAACGGCTCCTTTCGGCCTCTCAGGCAACTCTCCTTAATACTTTCGAGTTCTCTTTCGATACCTTCTTTGTATTTAGGTTGTGCAAAGGTACGCTGTTTTTTGATAAATATGCAAGTTTGAAATCAAAAAAACTTGAAATATTTTAAATCAATTTTATAAGTAATGTGCTACTGAATTGATAAACAGTGGGTTATTAGCTGTTTAAAATGTTTAAAATGTTTTATAAAAAAGTAATATTTTTAGATATTTGTGGGGCGAAATAGGGGATTTTGTAAATTTGATTGTCTTTGTTTCATATAAATGAACCCACATACATTTTTGTAAATCATCACTGATATGAAGTTGATTAAGTTTTTCATAATTATTATTATTTCAAACGTTTTATTCTCATGTGCTACTACGAGCGTGATGCGAATGCGTCCAGTTGAACAGGAAAGTGTGTTGGATGGGGGGAAAGAGATTGTTAAACAAGAAAAGGATGGCGTAAAAGTGGTGGCTTCTTATGATGGTCGCTTTCAACAATATGCCGTTTTTGATGTGGAAGTTTTTAATAATAATGACCAACCATTAACGGTTTCTCCGAAAGATTTTACTTTTTCTCCTTTTGATGAAAATCGTCAGAATTTGCGTTCTCAGGATGGGCAGTATCTTTATAGTTATGCTGGGGTTGAACCGACTGAGAAAATAAATTACGTTCAACATGAAATGGCAAGGCAAGATGCTAAAATCAAACGTGCCAGAATTGTCAATACTGTTTTGATTGTGGGAGGAATCTTTGCGTTGATTGCCAGTTCTGGGCGACGTTCAGAAGGGGCTTGGCGGACGGCACAAGTGGCAGAAACGGTTGTGCAGGTTGCCCAAGTGAAACGAGTGATTGACCATACCAATTATTATTCCAGAATGGATGCACTAAACAGAGAAGGACAACTATGGTCTCAGGAAAATTTTAGGACTACTACGCTTGCCCCTCATACTTCCATGCGTGGAGGCGTATTTTTAGAAACTAATTCACGAGCCAAATTTATTGAGTTGAAATATATATATTCGCCTGAAAAAGAACCGTTTAGTTTTCTTTTTGAACAATGGTTTCAGAAAAGATAATTCTTTTGATCAATTAGAAATAGGTAAAAGCGGGAAGAATTGAGTTTCTTTCGCTTTTTTCGTAATCTTTTCCTGTTTTTTTATCAACTTTGCACTTTCTTTGAAAATTAGAATTAGGGATACGATTCCATAGTTCTTAAATTTCCAAATGAAAGATTTTATGGAAATATTAAAAAGTAGTCGTTTGGACTCGTTGCGATATGATATTCGTGGTCCAGTTTATGAAAAAGCCCTTCAATTACAGCGTGAAGGCTATAAAATCACTTCTTTGAATATTGGCAATCCTGCGGCGTTTGGTTTTGAAACGCCCGATGAGATTATCCACGATGTCATTATGAATATTCGTAACGCCCAAGGGTATGCGGATTCTCGGGGTTTGTTTGCCGCCCGAAAAGCGGTGATGCAATATTATCAAAGTCGTGGAGTCAAGAATATCGAAATTGATGATATTTATATTGGAAACGGAGTCAGCGAGTTGATTGCTTTGGTAATGACCGCTTTGCTAAATCCAAATGATGAAATTTTGATTCCTTCGCCTGATTATCCCCTTTGGACTACTTCTGTGGGGCTTGCTGGTGGTACGCCCGTACATTATGTATGTGATGAAGCCTCCGACTGGAATCCTGATTTGAAGGATATTGAAGCAAAAATTACGAAGAAAACTCGGGGAATCGTTTTGATAAATCCTAATAATCCAACGGGGGCGGTCTATGATAAGGAGATTGTGGAGGGCATCGTCAGAATTGCCGAAAAGCATAAACTTATCGTATTTGCGGATGAAATTTATGATAAAATTTTGTACGATGGAGCAATTCATCACACCACGGCGGGGATGACTGATGATACGTTAATTGTAACGATGGGCGGAATGTCAAAGAATTATCGAGCGGCAGGTTTCAGAGGAGGTTGGATGATTTTGACGGGTGCAAAACACAAGGCAAAAAGTTATATTGAGGGCTTGACCTTCATGGCTTCAATGCGGCTTTGTTCCAACGTAATCACGCAATACGGTATCCAAACGGCTTTGGGAGGCTATCAATCCATTAATGATTTGGTAACGTCTTCGGGACGTTTGTATAAACAAATGGTATTATCTTACGAGAAAATGATTTCTGTCCCTGGCATTTCTTGCGTCCGTCCGAAGGGAGCAATGTACCTTTTTCCGAAGATAGATTTGAAGAAATTTGACTTTAAAAATGATGGTGATTTTGTGATGTCTTTGTTGGAAGACCAACGGATTTTGGTAGTAGGAGGAGGAGGCTTTAATTTTAAGGAAACCGACCATTTCAGAATCGTTTTCTTGCCTCATTTGGAACAGTTGGAAATTGCGATGGATAAAATGATTCTGCATTTCGAAAATCATCGAAGATAAGTTTAGACCACAGATGTTACTGATTTGACTGATTTACACAGATTTCTTGTTTAAAAATCTGGGTAACTGTTTAATCCGTAAAATCTGTAGTATGGATTGTTGGAAATACTCTTTCCCCCAAACTCATTAATTGCTTAAAACAAGACTGTAATGACTATTGATGCCAATTTTCTTAATTCAAGACGTACTAAACTTTTTATCATTCTCTTCGGAATTTTCCTTTCAAATGCCATTGTGGCGGAAATTATTGGCGTGAAAATCTTTTCGGTTGAAGGGACTTTGGGGTTCCACCCACTTCATTTACAAACCTTCTTGGGAACATGGGATTTGAATCAACCCGCAGGGGCTTTGAACTGGCCCTTTGTCTTTATCACTTCCGATATTATCAATGAATATTTTGGCAAAAAAGGGGTTCAAAAAGTGTCGTATTGGACGGCAGGATTTATTGCGTATTGCTTTATTGTTATCTACGGAGCAACATTATTAGCCCCCGCAGATTTTTGGATTGAGGTAAATAAAGGCTCTGATAATTTTAATATTAATACGGCTTTCGGGAAGATTTTTAGGCAAGGTTTAGGTATCATCACGGGTTCATTAACCGCTTTTTTGATTAGCCAATTATTAGATGCTTCGGTTTTTCATTACATCAGAGGGAAAACAAATGGCAAAAAGATTTGGCTTCGGGCAACGGGTTCTACCTTAGTTTCACAGTTGATTGATAGCTTTGTGGTGATTGGTATTGCCTTTGTCCTCTTCGGCAATTGGACAGTAGAACAGTGGATTTCTACTTCATTGAACAGTTATTTGTACAAATTTTTCACTGCCATTTTGCTTACACCCGTTATTTATTTAGCTCATTATTGGATTGATAGGTATTTGGAGAAGAAGGGTTAGGATTGAATCACCGTCTCAAATTATCCAAAACCACCGCCGTTGCAATGCCCGCATTCAGAGATTCTGCCTTTCCAAATCTTGGAATCGTGATTTTGTGAGTACTCAAACTTTCAATAGCTGGTGAAATTCCATTGGCTTCATTGCCGATAACGATGTAGCCCGATGATGAGAACTTGGTTTGGTGAATATTGTTTCCATTTAACAAAGTACCATAAATATTTACTGATTGATTTTTAATAAACGCTTCTAAATCAGTATAATACAAATTACTTCGAGTAAATGAACCCATGGTTGCGGAGATTACTTTGGGGTTATAAAAATCTACCGTAGAATGGGAACAAATTATTTTATGAATCCCGTACCAATCTGCCACACGAATGATTGTGCCTAAATTGCCAGGGTCACGGATGTCATCCAAAATCAGAGCAAATTCATTTTCTTCCACTAATAATTTCTCATTCTCTTTCGTTTTCACTACGGCAAGGGCAGCATTATTTGAACTGAACGAACCCGATTTTTCAAGGTCGGCTTGATTCACTATTTCAACTTGAATTGGAAGGTTTTGAAGAATGTTTTCATATTCAATAAAAAACTCTTCCGTCACGAAAAGCATCTCTGTTTTGAAGTCAGATTTGAGTAATTCAAGCACACTTTTTGACCCTTCCACGATGAAAGATTGATTTTCTACACGAAATTTCTTTTGTTGTAGAGAATTAATGTATTTAATTTGATTTTTGGTTATCATAAACTCAAATTGAAGATGATATGATGTGAAAATTTGAAAATAATTTGAGCAATAAACGTACTCATAATTTATAATTTATAACTCATAATTCATTCATTCCTGCTTTGAAAAAAACACTTCAATCCATAATCCTTATTACGCTAACTATTTATCTTTCAGGCTGTTCGCCGAAGAGTGTTTTCACCGAACCACTTCTAACATCGCAGACTTTTAAGGGGAATAAAACAATTTCTAAGGAAAAATTAGAAGCACTTTTACCGCAAAAGCCCAATAAAAAGATTCTCAATTTGCCCTACGTAACTCTTGGGTTATACTTTTATCAGCTTTTTGCTGCCCGAGTTTTTCCATTTACAAATAAAAATTATCTCGAAAAGAAGATTGAATGGCAAAGTGAATTGACAAAGGTAAACTATGATTTTGATAGCCTTGCGAAAGGAATGGACAATACTTCTGAGACGTATCTAAAATTAGCCAAAAAGAGGGATAGTAAGGTTGAAAAACTTACTCGTAAAATTAATGAGGGTAATTGGGCAATGCGAACTTTTGGCGAACCACCATCTTATTTTTACGAAGCAGATGCCAAAAAAAACGTGGAGAAAGTAAAGACGTATCTCAAAAATCATGGCTTTTTTAATTACACGGTTTCTTATAAAAAAGACTCTACTGTCAATAATCATAGAGGAGTATCGGTTACGTACATCGTGAATGAAGGCACTTTTTACCCCTTAAAACAAACGGATTCACTGGTGGTAAAAGACCGTACTATTCGGGAAATTTTGAAAGCTCACCAAAGTGAAAGTCTTTTAAAAGTTGGGGATAGATTACAGCTTGAAAACTACAATGAGGAAAAAAGTAGAATAGAATTATTATTGAAAAACAATGGCTATTATAATTTTGCCAAAGACAACATTTACATACTAATTAACGATGTTGATACCACGATTACGAGGGGAATTCAAGCTACTACTTTTATCCCAAACCCCTATCGTCCACTCCAAAATTTGAGTTATAATCGTGCCTATCCCATTAATAAAGTAACTTTTATTTCGGATGGAAATTCGCCTAATATCACCAATCCAACGATTGATACGGTAATTTATAAGGACATCAAATATCTCTTTGTCAATAAAAAATTCTCACCAAAATTGTTGGATAGTAAAATTGATATTCGCCCAAATCAGGTTTATAGCCTACAAAAACGTCAGCAAACTGAGAAAAATTTGTATGCTTTAGAACAGTTTCAATTTTCCAAAATCAACTTCGATACTATCCGAGGATTATTGGATGCTACGATTTATACCAAACCCTTGGATAAGTACCAGTTTACAGCTGAAACGGGCGGGAGTGTCTATAAACTGGTTTTTGGACCTTTTTTCAATACAACTTTCAAAATAAGGAATGTAAGAGGAAGTGCCAGTTCTTTGGAGACAAATTTTCGATTTGGTTTTGAAGCCCAAGCGGGTTTTTTTAATCCAGATTCAGTGCGTAGAAATATTGAAACGGGCTTAAATACCGCCATCATTATTCCCAAAATATTAGCCCCAAACTTCATTTCACAACGCTTGAATGCCTACACACCACAGACAAGATTAGGAGTTGGAGTTGATTTTATTGAACGACAGGAATATAACCGATTGAATTTCAAAATTAATGGCTCGTATCTTTGGCGACCTTCACCCAATATATTTTGGCAGGTTTCTTTGGTCGATTTAAACCTGGTTTCAACTAATAAACAAACGCCTGATTTTGTGAAATATTTAGCAGAGTTGCAAGCCAAAGGCAATAATTTGGGACGAAGTTTTCAGCAGTCTTTTATTTCAAGTATAAGTGCTTCATACACCTACACGGATAATCCTTACGGGCAAATCAACAAAGGAAAGTATTTGCGAGTAACGGCAGAATTGGGTGGAACAACTTTGAATCTTCTCCCAAACAGCAAAATTGGTTTTATTTCAAAGTTGTTTAATGACAGTTTACAGTTCTATAAATTTCTGAGAGTCAATGCTGATTATAGAAGATATTTTGTGGTTGGAAAAGGTAAAAATACCATTTTTGCTTATAAAGTAAATACTGGGATTGCCTATTCTTACGGTTCTGAACGCAATTTGCCTTACGAAAAAAACTTTTTTGTGGGCGGACCAAACAGTTTGAGAGCTTGGCGACCACGGGCATTGGGTCCTGGTTCAGCCAAAGGGAATTTTGACCAACCTGGCAGTGTTTTGATTGAAAGCAGTGCTGAATTGCGGTTTAAGATTTTTAAATTATTCGGAGATTATAATATTAATGGAGCCTTATTCGTGGATGCAGGCAATGTTTGGCGGGTACAAGGACAAAATACCGAAGGAGTTGCAGGTAGTGATTTTCAATTTGATAGATTCTACAAAGAAATTGCCGTTGGAACAGGTTTTGGTGTTCGTTTTGACTTATCTTTCTTTGTAATCCGTCTCGATGGTGCATTTAGGGTAGTTGACCCCTCCGCACCCGAAGGAGATAGGCTGATACTTTTTAAAAGTAGAAATGAATACAACAATCCAATGATTTTTAATTTTGGGATTGGCTATCCATTTTAGGTGCTTTTTCGTTAGCGTTTTACTTATCTTCGGGATGTTCAAAATGATTTCTTGAACGGTTCATTCCGTAGGTATAATTGGTGGCTAAAAGGACATCGTTGCAATCAAAATGTTTGATAATACCCGTCTCTTGAATTGCCACAACCCAACAAGTATTCTGGTGCATTCCGTAATCAATGATGAAAACTGCGTGACCTTGTCCGAGAGGCGTATCCACTAAAATTGCGGGGTCTAATTGTAAAATCATGGCTGTAAATATTAAAATTATCTTCGGTGAGTAATGCTCAAAACCCTATTCCACTAATTTTTTTTAATTATTTCCGCATTGTTGGGAGATTTTTAAAATTATTGTAGAAATTAATACTCAATATTATTACTCAAAACTAAATCCCTAATTTTTATGAAAAACTTCATCATACTCATGCTAATTTTTAGCATTTCTTTTACGGCAAATAGCCAAAAAGTAACGATAATTTATTTGGTTCGTCATGCCGAAAAAATTACTATTGACCCCAATAACAAAGACCCATTACTCACGGAAAGAGGTCAGCAAAGAAGTAATGATTTGGTAAATAAATTGAAGAAAAATAAGTTATCAGCTATCTATTCAACTGATTTTCAACGTACTAAATTAACCGTTAAGCCCATTGCCGATAAGCAAGGATTACCCATTAAAATTTATGACCCAAAACAAATCAAGTCGTTTGTAAATACAATTTTACAAGAAAATAAAGGGGGTAAAATCTTGATTGTGGGACACAGCAATACCGTTTTGGAAACCATTGAAGCAATGAGTACAACCAGACCAATTGCTGAAATAAAAGATCAAGAATATGATTATTTCTTCACGGTAAAAATTGCCAAAGAAGGCACTGCTACTGTAAAAATGGAACATTATGGGGCAAAAAATTCTGAAAGTGAAGGATTGCAAATGATGAAAACTAATTAGAACTTAAATCAACAAACCATGAAAAAAATATTCCTTTCCCTCAACTTATTATTGGCAATTTTTGTAAAAAGTTATTGTCAAAATAACAGTGAACAAACCGAAAGAATAAAAGCCATTTTACCCACCATCGACCAAATCTGTCAGGATTTTGCCCAGAAAAATCATTTGCCGAGTTTGGTTTATGGTTTAGTCGTTGATGGAAAAGTGATTCATTCCAATGCCCTCGGAATTGCGAATACGACAACCAATTCCAAAGCAAATCTTCAATCGGTTTATCGGATTGCTTCGATGTCCAAAAGTTTTACGGCAATGGCAATTTTGCAGTTAAGGGATGCTGGAAAACTCAGATTGGATAGTCCAGTGTCTTTATATATTCCAGCATTGAAAGGGCAAAAATTCTCTACTGATTCGCCCGAAATCACGATTAGGCATTTATTGACCCACGCCGCAGGTTTTCCAGAAGACAATCCTTGGGGCGATAGACAATTAGCCATTTCTGATGAAACCATGCTCAAAATGTTCAAAAAGGGCATTTCCTTTTCTAATACGCCAGGCACAAGTTACGAATACAGTAATATGGGTTTTGCTATGTTGGGGTATATCATCAAAAAAGTTAGTGGGCAAACCTATCAAACATACATTACCGAAAAGATTTTCAAACCCTTGGGCATGAACAATACTTATTGGGATTACACCAAAGTTCCCAAAACTCAATTAGCCCTCGGGTATCGTTGGTTAGATGAAAATTGGGTGGAACAACCCATGCTTGGCGATGGTGCTTATGGGGCAATGGGCGGTATGCTGACCACAATTGAAGATTTTGGAAAATATATGGCTTTTCATCTTACCGCATCGGCTTCGGATAAGATAGAATCAGCCGTTTTGAAAAGAAGTTCTTTGCGAGAAATGCACCAACCTTGGAATTTTAGTGCTTTCAATGTGGATAATAAAAATGCCTTAGGAAAGCCATGTCCTAATATTTCGGCTTATGGCTACGGTTTGCGTTGGGTGCAAGATTGCAATCACGTAACCAATATCGGACACAGCGGAGGTTTGCCAGGGTTTGGCAGTAACTGGAAAATGTTGCCAGAATTTGGCATTGGTTTTATCTCTTTTGCCAATCGCACGTATGCCCCTGCCAGTAGTCTAAATGCTCAAATTTTAGATACTTTGATTGCCTTGGGACAATTGAAACCAATGCCAATCCCAGTTTCAAATATTCTAAGACAACGCCAAAAGGAATTAGTAAGCATCTTACCAACATGGAACAATGCCGAAGCAACGAACATTTTTGCGGAGAATTTCTTTTTAGATTATTTCCCCAATAGCCTCAGAAAAGAAGCCGAAGGAATTTATGCAAAGGCGGGTAAGATACTGAAAATCAGAGAGATGATTCCAGAAAATAATCTTCGTGGTGCATTTATTTTGGAAGGAGTAAATGCCAATATTGAAGTAAGTTTCACGCTTTCACCCGAGAAACCTGCCTTGATTCAAGAATATCATATTAAGGAGGTTTTGAAATAGCCTATAAATTTTCTTTGATTTGATGCTTGATGAGTAGCTTTGTGTAGTGCCGATTTCTACGATTTTTCTTCGCATCGGCTCGTTTAGTATTTCTTTTATCAACCACTATTCTATCCAAATTATTCAAATCATCAATTTCTTTAATATCGTTTACGGAAGTACGTCTGGGCATGAGATTAGTTGTTAGAAGATTCCTTGATTTTTTGGATGATGCTTTTTACTCTTTTCACAGTAATTTTAAAAGCATCAGCTATAAATTCAGCATCCAAGCCTTTTTCCAATAAGCCTTTGATATGTTCAAAAGTTGTTTCCTCTCTGATATGGTCTGCAATTGTCATGGCAATATGGTTTACATTGTTTGAAAATTTGGTAAATATAGGAGGTATTTCTTTGTTTGTCAAGTTGATAGCGTTTTGGATATAGACGAAAACGCTACGGATAAAATCTAATTGTTGTTGAGCATCTAATTCTTTAAGTTTTTCTAACCAAAAGGGCGTTAGTTTTAGAAATTCATCGTTTTCATCGTGGCTATGTTTCAAAA
Organism: Cytophagales bacterium; assembly: GCA_038230735.1. GTDB lineage: Bacteria > Bacteroidota > Bacteroidia > Cytophagales > Spirosomataceae > Arcicella. The sequence continues at coordinate 26,811 of JBBRMR010000018.1, read as the reverse complement.
GCATTGCCGACATACTCAGAATAACGTTATTGAGGGAAATTAATCTATCGTCTCCCATGTCTGAAAGTGAAAACAAAAGATAATCAAAGTCAGGAATGAATTTATGCAAAACTGGCGGCAAGTCCACAAAATAGCTTTTCATCGACTTGTATTCCCATTTTTTATCGCCCTGATGAATCACAATTGGAATTACCAAAGACAATACATTTTTTCCGTCTGTGATTTCTTGTTTCCAAATATTGAGGATATATTGCAAGAGTTGAATGTGAGGAAAAGGAATGGTATAAGACTTATGTTCAAATAAAAGCGTTACCAAAGTTTCTTGTTCATATAGGTTAGTTTGATAAATAATATCCGAGAAATACTCTTCGAGTTCATCATCAATACAGGATTCAGAAATTCTTTTGAGGTCTTGGAGGTTCAATTTTTCTTTGAGTTCTTGGGGAAAAGTTCTTCTATAAAACTCTGAGCAACTTCTAAGCGAGAGAACGTATCTTTAAAGAATTTATCGTGGACATTGGTAATATTTTGTTTGCTTTTATCTTGTTTCTTTTTGCTCATGAGTATTTGGTATTTTTTTAAAATTACGAAAAAATCATTGAATTGAGACACTTATTATTGGTGAAAATAGTAACTAAGGCACGCTTATTTTTTTGGAATCTGACTACTAACAAAAGAGATAAATGAAAATAGGAGGAAAAGTATTTTTAGTTTTATTAGGTACGATAATATTAATCGTTATTTCCGTTCAAGGTTATGATAATTTTACGAAAAATAAAAGGTGTAAAGAACTTGGAGAAGAGTTACGACTATTCGATTCTTATTGTCAACAAGGAACAATAGATAGTTCTTTAGTTAGTAATAAAAAAAGCTACGAAAACTTTATGCGTTTTTTGATTAATAATGAGGAGCATATTTTTAAATATCTTGATAGTTTACAGGGAACTAAATTATCAACTCATACAATAAAACTACCCAATGATTTACCTGAATCAATCCGAGAAAATGGAATCGCTTTATTGAAATCATGTAAAACAAAACTAAGTAGTATTAAAATTTATTCAAATTCAGATATTCAAATTGAAATGTTAAGACAGAAAAATATGGAAGGAAAATTTTGTTCCATTCATTATGTTTTAAGATGGTATAAAAATGGTTATTATCAAGCCCCAGTAGGCACCAGAGGAGATAAACAATTTATAATTTCAAATAATATCGTTTATCATATTGAAAATTTTTCTCAGGTCTATTTTGAAGATTTTGATTAAATCCAAATCTTCAAAATATTGAGCAGTCTAATTCTTAAAAATAAATCTGCCATTCTGTCATATTTTTCCGTAAATTTGTATAAAAATAAAATCAGTACATTTTGTCAATTAAAGGCAAAACCGAACATCAAAAATGAGAGAGTTAGAAATACTTACGGTTGAAGACAAAGAAGCCTTGGATACCCCCAAAACTACGGTGGAGGAGATGAATGCCAAAGGCAAAAAGAAATTATACATTGAAAGTTATGGCTGTCAGATGAATTTCTCTGATAGTGAGATAGTTACGTCAATTTTGCAAGAAGGTGGATACGCCACCACAGCCAATTTTGAAACTGCTGATGTTATCCTGTTGAACACTTGTGCCATCAGAGATAATGCTGAACAAAAGGTAAGAAATCGCTTAAAAAACTTTGGATATTTAAAGAAAAAGCGTCCAGAAATAGTTGTGGGCGTGTTGGGTTGCATGGCAGAACGCTTGAAAACGCAATTATTGGAAGAAGAAAAATTGGTTGATATTGTGGCAGGTCCAGATTCGTACCGAGATTTACCCAATCTTTTGCAAGAAGCTGAAAGTGGTCAAAAAGCCATCAATGTTTTTCTTTCCAGAGAAGAAACTTACGCAGAAATTACGCCCGTCCGCCTGAACTCAAATGGTGTAACCGCCTTCGTGTCCATCATGCGTGGTTGTGATAATATGTGTTCATTCTGCGTAGTGCCATATACCCGTGGGCGTGAACGCTCTCGTGATGTTACTTCAATACTGCATGAGTGTCAGGATTTATTGAACAAAGGGTATAAAGAAGTTACGCTTTTAGGGCAGAATGTGGATTCATATAAATATAGCTCCCCAACCCCCGAAGGGGGAGTTAGTAAACAGAATTTAGACTCGAAAGCTCCCCCTTCGGGGGCGGGGGGGGCTGTTAATTTTGCTAACTTGCTCGAACTCGTTGCTCTCATCAGTCCAGAGTTAAGAGTTCGATTCTCAACCTCACACCCAAAAGATATTACTGACGAGGTTCTTTATACCATTAAAAAATACGAAAATATCTGTAATTATATTCATTTACCCGCTCAAAGTGGCAGTAGTAGAATTCTGAAATTGATGAATCGAACTTATGACAGAGCTTGGTACATCAATAGAATTAATAAAATTCGTGAAATTTTTGGCGATGATTGTGCCATTTCGCAAGACATGATTGCTGGTTTTTGTACTGAAACCGAAGAAGACCATCTGGAAACGTTGTCGTTAATTAAGTATGTAAAATACGATTATGGTTTCATGTTTTCCTATTCAGAACGCCCAGGAACGCCCGCCGCCAAGAAATATAAAGACGATATTCCTGCGGAGGTAAAACAAAGGCGTTTGGCAGAAATTATTGAATTGCAACAACAAATTTCAGGAGAACGCAATAATTTGGTGATTGGTCAAGTTCAAAAAGTATTGGTAGAAGGTTTTTCTAAACGTTCCGATGATTTCTTACAAGGACGAAACGACCATAATAAAAAAGTAATTTTTGCTAAAGGAGAATATAAAAAAGGGGATTATGTAATGGTGAAAATAACCTCTTGTTCTTCTGCTACTCTGAAAGGAGAGGCTTTACAATAGAACGCTGATAACGCAGATGCTTTGCAACGCAGATTCAAGAAGATTTTTATTTAGAATCTACTGTTAAGAGTAAAGTGTTAATGAGGAGGTTGTGAATGATTATCAACTTAAAATCCTTTTCTAATCTGCGTTGCGTAGCATCTGCGTCATCAGCACGGTCCGCCGCAGCGGTGCCAATTATTAGTTAAATTATGCAACAATCTGATTTACAAAATATAAAAGCCCGGTTCGGAATTATTGGTAATTCGCCAAATCTGAATCATGCCATTGAAGTAGCCGCCCAAGTAGCCCCTACGGACATGACGGTGCTAATAACGGGCGAAAGTGGTTCTGGAAAAGAGTCTTTTTCCAAAATTATCCATAATCTTTCCGTCCGCAAACATGGTCAATTCATTGCGGTAAACTGCGGGGCAATTCCCGAAGGAACGATTGATTCTGAATTATTTGGACATGAAAAAGGAGCTTTCACGGGGGCAATTGATGCTCGAAAAGGTTATTTTGAAGTAACTGACGGAGGAACAATTTTCTTGGATGAAATCGCAGAATTGCCTTTGGGAACGCAAGCACGTCTATTGAGGGTACTCGAAAATGGCGAATTTATCAGAGTGGGTTCTTCCAAAGTCCAGAAAACTAATGTTCGGGTTGTAGTGGCAACAAACATCAATTTGATGACTGCCGTGGAACGTGGAAAATTTAGAGAAGACCTTTATTATCGACTGAATACCGTTCCGATTTTTGTGCCGCCTTTGCGAGATAGAGGACTGGATATTGAGCTGTTATTTAGAAAATTTACTTCCGATTTTGCTGAAAGATATCGCATCAAATCTATCCAATTAACGCCCGATGCACAGCAAGTTTTATTGTCGCAAAGATTCCCTGGCAACATCCGTCAATTGAAGAATTTGGCAGAACAAATTTCTATTTTGGAAGTGGATGATAGAACGATTGATGCCAACAAATTGACTCGTTATTTACAAATGAATAATGGTCAAAATATTGGTAATAGTCTGATTAGAAGGGATGTAGAAGCTAATAACGCCAATGATTTTTCGGAAAGAGAGATTTTGTATAAAGTGCTTTTTGATATGCGGAGGGACGTTACAGAATTGAAAAAGATGTTTTTGGAAGTTTTACAAAATGGAGAAATCAACCCAGATGTTTTGAAAGAAAACGAAGCAATTTTTGAAGATTTGGATAATGAAAAATCATTTCCCTATTCACCAAAATCTTACCCAACTGAAAACAATCCTTCGAGATTTTTACCCAATGGACACTCAAATCATCATACAAATCAAGAATTAACAATTATTAACTTAAATGGTGAAAATCAGCAAGCTAAAAATGGGTTTATAGACGTTACTCATGAAGCCGAAGAAGTATCTTTTTCATTAGAAAAACAGGAAAAAGATATGATTATCAAGGCTTTACAGAAAAACAAAAACAAACGAAAATATGCCGCACAAGACTTGGGAATCTCTGAAAGAACGCTTTATAGAAAGATTAAACAGTATGATATTGAGGAAGAGTAGGTCAGTTATCAGTTATCAGTTATCAGTAAACAGAGACTATTTACCAATAGACAGCAAACAGTTGTCATTTTTCACTACTTTTCGCAAATCGCTGTTTTTTCGCTATTTACTGTTCACTGTTTACTGTTCACTGTTCACTGCCTGTTACTCCTTCCGAGGCACAAGTCTTGACCCAAATTTGAAGACGATTCAAATTCAAAACTTCATTTTTCAAACCGCAGGAGGACCTGCCAATTTAAGTTTGACCTTTAATGAAAAATTGAAAGAATATTTCCAAAGAAATACCTCTTTAAAAACCACTACGACCAATCCCGATTTGATGTTCGAAGGAGCAATCACAGGGTTTGAAGTAGAAGCAAAAGCACCAACTGCCGATGATAAAGGAGGGCTTAACCGTCTGACAATTAGAGTTCAAGTAAAATTTACCAATGCTAAAAATGAAGATAAAAACTATGACCAAGAATTTTCTTTTTATCAAGATTTTGCTCAAACACAAACCATCACAGCGGTGCAAGCGGAACTAATTCCCAAGATTTTAGATCAAATTGTACTGGATATTTTTAACAAAACTGCGGGAGAATGGTAGTTTTTCGTTGTTCCATGTTTGTTTTTCGATATTCGGGTTTGTCGATAAGAACAATTGAATTAAATATAACATCTAAACTCGAACATCGAACATCAAAATTATGAATAAAGACGTATTTTCATATTTAGTTGCCCATCCAGTTAATATTTCTTTGACGGATGTAAAAACGATTGAGGCAATCACCAATCAATATCCCTATTGCCAATTGGCTCATACGCTTTTGGCGAAGGGCTATCATGCACAATATGCGGAAGAATTGGCATTCGAGAAAATTCGCCATGCCTCCGCCTATGCCCTTAGTCGTAATGCTTTACGAAAGTTGATAAATGGGAGTTTTAAGAATGAGCAACTTGTTTCAGTTCAAGGTAAATACGAATCTGAGTATTTGCAAAAATTTGAGCAAAGCATTGATAATCAGATGATTGAATTAGAAATAGAACCCCAAAAAGATATTTCAGACCGTGATATTTTAAATAACTCTGTGGTGGTTGAAGACTATTTTATTGATGAAATCGCTCAACGCCGAGACTTACAAAATTCAATCATTGATAGTTTTCTAACCAAAGACCCTGGTTTAATTCGTACTACCAAAAGCCAATTGGAAGCGATGGGCAAACAAGAGGATTTATCTTCGGGAAGTGTGCGTTTGGAGAAAGGAATTGTTACAGAAAGTTATGCCAAAATCCTCACGATGCAGGGGCGTAAGGACAAAGCAATTGAGGTTTATGAAAAATTAATTTTGAAATTTCCAGAAAAAAAGGCGTACTTTACATCCAAAATTCAAGAATTGGCATAGTTTTTCTCTTCTAAGTATATGCCTTCTTATTTTTAACCTAACTAAGACAAAAGATATTTAATTCATTTTCAAATTTTCAAATTAAAAAAGAAATGTTCGGAGCAGTTATCGTTGTTATTTGCATTATTGCAGTTTTAATCGTTTTTGTAGTGTTAATCCAAAATCCAAAAGGTGGCGGACTTTCAGGTGAGTTTGGAACGGCAGGAGCCAGCCAAATGTTTGGTGTTCAACGCACAGGAGACCTTTTAGAGCAGATTACTTGGGGTGGAGCAATCACCATGGCTTTGTTAGTTTTGGCAACAAAATTTATCACACCAACTGATAAAGTTGGAGCTATTGAATCAGCTAATATTGAAGCTGCAAAAGGGAAAGCAGGTTTACCAGCAGGACCAGCCGCTAATCCAACAGCCCCAGCACCGAATCCAACGGCTCCTGCACCAGCAGCACCAGCTAAGAAATAAGAGTTTTTTACAATTAACAAAAAAGGAGTGCTTAATCAAGTACTCCTTTTTTATTGTTCAGAGGTTTGTCGTGATGATAGGACATAAATGCCAATTTTACCGTTGAGTATGCCAAACCTGAAATTTACTTTTACCAAAACAAAGCCCACTGTCAGCAAACATGACAATATTACCGTTTTTTAGGCAATGGCATAATAAATGATGATTCTTGTAGTAGGAAATTCATATTTCTTCAAGAATCTAAATACTAAATTTTTAAATAATTTTCCAAAAAAGCAATGTCACAAGTTAACATTAAACCTTTGGCTGACCGAGTTATCGTAGAACCAGCAGCCGCAGAAGAAAAAACATCATTCGGAATTATAATTCCTGATACTGCCAAAGAAAAACCCCAAAGAGGAATTGTTGTAGCAGTTGGAGCTGGCAAGAAAGATGAGCCAATGACCGTTTCGGTAGGCGATACTGTTTTGTACGGTAAATATTCAGGTACAGAAATCGCAGTAGAAGGAAAAGATTACCTTATCATGCGTGAGAGCGATATTTTCGCAATACTTTAATTTTGTTTAGTGATTGGTGATTGATGAATAGTGATTGGAATTTTCTTTCGCTTGTTTTCATCATTCAGTTTTCACGAAATAATTTTCTTAAAATAAAATTTACAAATACATTTTGAAAAAGGTTAGTGTTAGATGGTTATAAACTAATCACCAATCACTAATTATTAATAACAAAAAACAAATGGCAAAGGAATTATTTTTTGACACAGACGCACGAGATAAGCTAAAAAGAGGCGTTGATACATTAGCAAATGCAGTAAAAGTTACCTTGGGACCAAAGGGTCGTAACGTAATTATTGATAAAAAATTCGGTTCACCAACCATCACAAAAGATGGTGTTTCAGTGGCAAAAGAAATCGAATTGGAAGACCCAATCGAAAATATGGGTGCTCAGTTGGTGAAAGAAGTTGCTTCTAAAACCGCTGATCAAGCAGGTGATGGTACTACAACAGCAACGGTTTTGGCACAAGCGATTTATACAATCGGTTCCAAAAACGTAGCGGCGGGTGCTAACCCAATGGATTTGAAACGTGGTATCGACAAAGCGGTTATTGCGGTGGTTGCTTCTTTGAAATCTCAATCGAAATCAATTGAAACTTCTCAGCAAATTGCTCAGGTTGCAACAATCTCTGCAAATTCAGACTTGACCATCGGAACAATGATTGCCGATGCGATGGAAAAAGTTGGTCGTGAAGGTGTTATCACTGTTGAAGAAGCTCGTGGAACTGAAACAGAAGTAAAAACAGTAGAAGGTATGCAGTTCGACAGAGGATATTTGTCTCCATATTTTGTTACGAATACTGAGAAAATGGAAGTTGAATTAGAGCGTCCATTTATCTTGATTTCAGAGAAAAAAGTATCTTCGATGAAAGAATTATTGCCAGTTTTGGAAGTTGTTGCTCAAACAGGTCGTCCATTGTTGATTATTTCGGAAGATGTTGATGGAGAAGCATTGGCAACGTTGGTAGTGAACAAAATTCGTGGTGCTTTGAAAGTTGCTGCCGTGAAAGCCCCAGGTTTTGGCGACCGTCGTAAGGCAATGTTGGAAGACATCGCTGTTTTGACGGGTGGTACCGTGATTTCAGAGGAGCGTGGTTTCAAATTGGAAAATGCTACGATTGAATATTTGGGACAAGCTGAAAAAATTGTTATCGACAAAGACAACACAACGGTAATTAACGGTGTGGGTGAAAAAGACGGTATTGATGCTCGTGTAAACCAAATCAAGGCACAAATCGAAAATACTACTTCTGATTATGACCGTGAAAAATTGCAAGAGCGTTTGGCTAAATTGTCGGGCGGAGTTGCTATTCTTTACATCGGAGCCGCTACGGAAGTAGAAATGAAAGAGAAAAAAGACCGTGTTGATGATGCACTTCACGCAACTCGTGCAGCGGTTGAAGAAGGTATCGTTGCAGGTGGTGGTGTGGCATTTATTCGTGCAATTACGGCTTTAGAAGAACTACAAGGTGAAAACGAAGATCAAACAACGGGTATCAACATTATCCGTCAAGCGATTGAGTCTCCATTGAGAACTATCGTGGCAAATGCAGGTGGAGAAGGCTCGGTAGTGGTGAATGCGGTGAAAGCAGGTTCTGGCGACTTCGGATATAACGCTCGTGAAGACAAATACGAAAATATGATTGAAGCAGGTATCATTGACCCAACGAAAGTAACTCGTTTGGCTTTGGAAAATGCAGCTTCAATTGCAGGATTGTTATTGACAACAGAATGTGTAATTGCAGACAAACCAGCCCCAGCGGAAGCAGGTCACTCACACGGTGGCGGCGGAATGGGCGGAATGATGTAAGATTCTGTTTCGGATTGATATTGAAAAACTCCCTCTTGGCTTTTTGCTGGGAGGGAGTTTTTTTGTTAGAATAGAAAAATAATCAGTTCAACATCTCAAACCTCAACAATTAATTTATATTTGTAAAAAAAAATAAATTATGACTGTCAAGACTCCTATATATAATTATGAGCCTCCTCTGAAATTGAGCCGTCCTGTGCGTAGATATACGCTTGAACAATATGTAGAAAAAGAAGCCAAAACCAAACAAAAACACGACTTCATAGACGGTCAATTTATTCCAATGCCCTACGCCAAAGGTCCTCATAACATTATTTCAGCCAATATCATGACTGAAATGTCTCTCAGTTTTAGAAAATTAGAAGAAAAGTATGTAGTCTTTTCTTCCGACCAAAAAATCTATTTTCCAAGCCTTGGGGATGGTGTTTATGCGGATGCTTTGGCAGTCTGTAAAGAACCGCAATATTGGGATGATAATAGTTTGTTATTAATAAACCCAATGATTGTTGTAGAAGTTTTATCAAAAAGCACTTCACGATACGACCGTAATGGAAAGTTCGACAAGTATAAAACCCTCGAATCGTTCAAAGAATACATTTTAATTCGTCAAGATGAATATTATGCGGAAGTATGGTATCGTGAAAGCCCAGGACGTTGGCAGGAAACTATTATTACCGATATTTCGCAAAGTATTGAATTACAATCAGTTGAAATATCGCTTTCTATGGAATGGATTTATCATAATGTAGATTTGAAGAAGTAAAGAGTAATTAAATCGAAAATAATAATATGCCTAAATCACTGATTATTGTACTATTCCTAATTTTACAATCGTGTAGAACAGCAAAAAATGTAAGAGTTCCATCAAAGTATCCAATCAATATTCACTTTAATGATCCTTGTTGTGGAACAATTGATGCTACCCCTATTTGTAACTTTATGACTGAATTTTTAAAAAATAATAGAATTAAAAAAATGCTTGTTTTATATAGTTCAGTACCACATACTGATAATAGTTATACTTTATATTTCCCATTAAATAATTTCAAAAGAAGCCTTTTGGCTTCTTTTATATTTGACCTCAATATTGTTGCAAAAAAAATGAATCCAGAAAGTGAATGGGATTCAAGAGCAAAAGTTTTAGAGAAAGTTAATTTATCCAATTTTTTTACTAAACGAATGCGTAAATTTGGTCATTGGTCATTAGTAAATTATGATTCAACTATGAAATGTTCTTCGTGGAGTATGCTGAAACCATTAGCAGGCTCTCCTGATATGATGAAAAAATAATTCACTCCAAAAATGCCCCATCACCACGCAATCCACCTCTCCAACCAAGCCAATAAAACCGCTTTTATTCAACAAATTTTATCCCAAAAATCCATTGGAGCATTGGCTGTTTTTAATGAATTTGAAGGCGTTTTATATTCCGCATCTGCCATTCAAGTAATTTTGGATGATGAAGACCGTCATGGATTTACGGAGGTTACAAAGCACCTTGACCGAAGTTTGAGGTTAATGAGTAGTGGGGAGAGAATGAAGACGCTTTTAGATTTTGTGATTGCTCAAAGGCCTAAGTTTATCGTTCTGGATAACCCTTTTGATAATTTGGATTTACAAGCACAATGGTATTTAAAGGAAGTTTTAGAGGTAAATTCTACAACTATTTCCATGCTTCAAATCCTCCATCGTGAGCGTGATTTATTGCCTTTTATGACAGATTTTTATGCTATTGATAATGATGGTAAAATTTTGAATTACATTGATAAACAGCATTTTATAGATAATTTTAAAGTCATTGAACATCATTTTTCTGATAAAATTCCTCCACCAATTCAAGCCATCAAATTTGAAGGAGAGGAGTTGGTTAGGATGAAAAATGTAAGGGTAACGTATAACGAAAAAATAATTTTTGAAAATCTTTCTTGGACTATCAAAAAAGGTGAATTCTGGCATTTAGTTGGACTTAATGGCTCAGGGAAAACCACCATTTTATCAATGATAACGGGCGATAATCCTAAAGGTTACGGGCAAGATTTAACGCTCTTTGGCAGAAAAAAAGGCAGTGGCGAAAGCGTTTGGGAAATAAAAGATAAAATTGGTTACATCACACCCAGCATGACCGATTTATTTAGTTCAAGACATACTTTATTGCAAATGATTATCTCTGGTTTTCATGATTCCATCGGGCTATATATTCAGCCTTCGGATTTGCAGATAAAAACGGCAAATTTGTGGTTGGAATTAGTTGGAATGAATAAATTATCTTCAAAATTATTCTGTTTACTGTCGGCAGGTCAGCAAAGAATGGCTTTGATTGTTAGGGCGATGGTAAAACATCCGCCACTATTGGTTCTGGACGAAGCTCTCGCAGGATTGGATGAGCATAATACGTCTTTGAGTGTGGCATTAATCAATAAAATAGCCTCAGAAAGCGATACAACAATTATTTACGTGTCACATCGAAAAGAGGAAGGACTGAATCCGAGAAATGTGTTTAGTTTGTAAAAATTGTCATTTAACTTCCCGAAAGTGAAAAAACTTTTGGGAAGTGTTCAACCATGCTTAAAATAACCACAAAAATTTCCTTGGAATGGGCGTTTCAAAATACATCTCTTCTTGTGTAATCGGATGAACGAAAGCCAATACCCAAGCATGAAGACCCAAGCGATTCATCGGGTCAGTTTTAGAACCATATTTTTCATCACCCACAATCGGGAAACCAATATCTTTCATGTGTACCCTGATTTGATTCTTTCTACCCGTCTCTAAATTGACTTTCAGCAATGAATTAGCCTCCGAGTGTTTCATTGTTTCATAATGCGTAATAGCGTGTTTTCCCAAAGTGGGATTACTAACGGAATATACGGTAAGTGCTTTGTTTTCAACTAAATAAGATTCAACTGTACCTTCCATCTGTTTTACAAAGCCTTCTGTTACTGCCAAATAAGTACGTTCTTGAATGGTTGCGTTCCAAGACTCCTGCATTAGTTTTTGAACTCTTTCACTTTTGGCAAACATCATCAACCCAGAAGTTTCACGGTCGAGACGGTGAATGACAAAAATACGATTTCGGGGGTCTTCTTTTTTGATGTGGTCACTTAAAATACTATACGCATTGTGCAATTTTTGCTTATCGGTAGCAATGGAAAGCGTACCTTCATCTTTTTCAATAACGATTAAATGTTCATCTTCAAAAACGATTTTCAAGCCCTTATATTTTTGCTCTTGGGGAGCTTTTGAGTCTTTAATTTCAACGGTTTGCTTCGGTTTTAGAACTTGATTAAACTGCGTAACGGCTTTTCTATTCACCAAAACTTGCTTGTCTCTCAATAATGCTTTTACGTTATGACGGCTTTTATTAGGCATTTTAGCCAATAAAAAAGTTAACAATTCCACTTCTTCTGTAACTTCAAACTGATTGTTAGATGGTTTTGCTCCGCTTGGATTGCGGGTCGTATCTTTTTTGATAAATTCTTTCATGATTTTCTTAATTCGATTACAAAGATAATTAATTAGACCGCTGATGACGCAGATTGTGCTGATTCACACAGATTTTTATTAATAATTAGTGCAAATCAATACTATTGGTTATATCTGTGGTCAATTTTTGTTATTTTCGCAAGATGGTATTTTACGATTTTCAATCCCCGAACATCGAATACCAAACATCAAGCATCGAAACAAATGAATTTAACCTCAGAATTAGATAAAGTTGAACAGTGGTTTTTGACGATATTCTTCCTGTTATACTTGATGTATTTAGGCCGTATATTCTGGATTGCACGAAGTTTAAAAACCTCTGCCCGTTCAAGTATCCTGAAATTTATGTTACGTACTCTATATTTTGGCTTAATTGTATTAGCATTATTGAATCCTTCTTTTGGGGATTCAAAAGGTTCGGTTCGAGCCGAAGGCAAAGATGTTTTTCTATTGATTGATGTCTCAAAATCTATGGATGCCACTGACATTCAGCCCAGTAGAATTGAAAAATCTAAGTTTGAAATAAATCGTTTTATTAACCATTTTAACAAAGATAGGGTGGGAATCATCGTTTTTTCAGAGGATGCTTTCATGCTCTCTCCGCTCACTTACGACAGGAATGCCATTAGTTTATTTATCCCTAAAATTTCTACCAATTTGATGCCAGAGGGAGGAACAAACTTTAATCCAGCCTTAGAATTAGCTTTAAATAAATTACAAAAGACTAAGTCAAAAGCACAGTCAAAAGTGATTGTGTTGATTAGCGATGGGGAGAATTTTGGTAATTATGACAAAAACTTAATTAGTAATATTAAAAAAAATAATATCAATTTCTTTGCCATGGGTATCGGAACACCCAATGGGATTACTTTGCGGGAGGAAAATAATTTTAAAAAAGATAATAATGGAAATATTATTGTAACTAAGTTAGAGGCTAATTTGCTGAAAAAAATGAGTCAAGAAACTGGTGGTAAATACTTGGAAATCAAATCAATATCGGGCAGTTTTAATGACCTCATAACGGAAGTAGAACAATTGAGGAGTACCCTTATTAATCAACGCCAAGTTGATGTTATTGCAAATAAATATTTTTATTTTCTAATCATTGCATTATTTTTGTTGGCAATTGACGTATTCTTTACCGTTAGAACGTTTCAATTATAAACTTTCTCCCAAATATTTCCTTTCTACATCTCGTTTTTAAAAGTATAGCCCAATGGGTTATCAGTTTTCTTTTCGTATTTTAGCAACGAAAAGGCTAAATATATTCTAATTTTTTTGATAATAAACTTGATTAAAACTGGTAATATTTCCAATTTCAACGTTATCGGTTTTAAATTACCAAATCCATCATTTGAACTCGCTCATTTTTTATATATTTTTATGGGTCATTGATAATAGTTCTTTTGCGAAAGTAAATATTCGTAATGAAGCCATTAGAAATGCTCAGATTGCCTATAAATACGGTGATTTTAAAGAAGCATCTTCTGAATATCAGCTTCTTTCTTCCACATCATTTTTCACACCTCCCGAAGTTACTCTAAATTATGCTCATGCACTTTTTGAGAATAATGATACTATTCAAGCACGCAGAAAATATGCTCAATTAATCAGTATAAAAGAACCTTCTTTTGCTTCTACAACATATTCTCAATTGGGGATAATTTTTTGTGCTGAGAAAGACACAGTTCAAGCATTGACATTATTCAAAGTAGCATTAATCCTGAAACCTGATAATGATTTAGCTCGTTTTAATTATGAATTGCTTAAACGCAAATACCATCCCACTCTAAGCACAAGTAATAGCGTTCCACAACCTAAGAATAATCAACTATTATCGCCACCATCGCCACCCAAAAATCAACAAGCGGAGGTTGCTAAAAATGATTCGCAAAAAGAACTTTTGAAAACGCTCAAAAATTACGGATTAACCCCTGAAAAGGCAAAAATAATCCTTGATGGTATGAAAAATAGTGAAATTCAATATATACAACAAAGACAAAATTTACTAAAAAGTACAGACTCAAGAATCACGCAAAACTGGTAATTGCCAGTATGAATTTATTTATGGATATGCAAGAAGTGTATATTGTATCGGCGGTTAGAACGCCGATTGGAAGTTTCGGAGGGGCTTTGTCAAGCCTTTCTGCCACAGAATTAGGAGCAATTGCCATTAAAGGAGCGATTGAAAAAGCGGGTATCAAACCCGAATTGGTCGAAGAATGTATCATGGGAAATGTGCTTTCGGCAAATGTTGGACAAGCACCCGCCCGTCAAGCGGCTTTGGGTGCTGGTTTGCCCGTCTCCGTTCGTTGTACAACGGTCAATAAAGTGTGTGCATCGGGTATGAAATCCATCATGTTTGCTGCCCAAAGCATCATGTTAGGCATGACCGAAGTAGCAGTAGCAGGAGGTATGGAAAGTATGTCGAATGCCCCATTTTATGTTCCCAATGCTCGTTTTGGATATAAATTTGGTTCTAATACGTTGGTTGATGGTTTAGAAAAAGATGGTTTGATGGATGCCTACGACAAAATTGCGATGGGGCATTATGCCGACCAAACTGCCCGTAAGTACGGTTTTAGTCGTGAAGCACAAGATGCCTACGCCATTGATTCTTACAAACGTGCGGCTGAGGCTACTGAAAAAGGATATTTCAAGGACGAAATTATACCCATAGAAATCCAGACTAAAAAAGGTATTGTCATTGTCTCAGAAGATGAGGAATTCAAGAAGGTTAATTTTGATAAAATACCTGAATTAAAGGCTGCCTTTGAGAAAAGGGGAACCGTTACGGCTGGCAATTCTTCAACGTTAAACGATGGGGCTTGTGCCTTAGTTTTGATGTCAAGAAAGAAAGCTGAAAGAATGGGGTTATTACCTTTGGCTCGTATCGTTACATTTCTGGATACGGAACAAGAACCCGCTTTATTCACAACTGCTCCAGCGGTTGCCGTGCCAAAAGCCATCAAAGCAGCCAATTTGATTAAAGAAGAAATTGATTATTTTGAGATAAATGAAGCCTTCTCGGTTGTACCTTTGGCGTATGAAAAGATGCAAGAGATTCCACACAAAAAGATGAATATTTTTGGGGGTGCAGTTTCGTTAGGTCATCCCCTTGGAGCATCGGGAGCAAGAATTGTTACCACTTTAATCTCTGTTTTGAGACATACGAAAGGTCGTTATGGTGCGGCTGGTATTTGCAACGGTGGCGGTGGTGCTTCGGCAATGATTATTGAGAGGATTGGAGTTTAAAGATAGGCAAAGAGGTACATAGACAAAGAGGCAAAGAAGATAGTCGTTGAAGTTTTCCTTTTGCCTCTTCGCCAATTGCCTCAATAACTCAAATAAATGAACGTAATACTAAATACAAATTTTAATTTTTCCAATCAAACTGCATTCTACAAAGGTAAAGTTCGAGATGTCTATTCCTTTGAAAACTTGTTGGTTATGATTGCATCTGACCGTATTTCAGCCTTCGATGTGGTGTTACCCAGAGCAATTCCCTACAAAGGTCAAGTGCTAAATCAGATTGCCGCACACTTTTTGGTAGCTACTCGTGATGTTGTACCTAATTGGCTCATCGCAACGCCTGACCCCAATGTTAGCGTTGGTTTGAAATGCGAAACCTATCCCGTAGAAATGGTCGTTAGAGGGTATTTAGCGGGTCATGCTTGGCGTACATACAAGTCAGGATCGAGAGTTTTGTGTGGTGTACTTTTGCCCGAAGGTATGAAAGAAAATGATAAATTGCCAACGCCAATTATTACACCAACCACCAAAGCCCACGAAGGACACGATGAAGATATTTCAAGAGATGAGATTCTCGAACAGGGCTTAGTAACGGAAGTGGATTACATTCAGTTGGAAAATTATACCTTTGCTTTGTTCGCCAAAGGTACTGAAATGGCGGCTCAACAAGGCTTGATTTTAGTGGATACTAAATACGAATTTGGAAATAAAGACGGTCAGATTACGTTAATTGATGAAATCCATACGCCTGATTCTTCTCGGTATTTTTATTCAGAAGGTTATGCCGACAGGCAAAATAATGGTGAACCTCAAAAGCAGTTATCAAAAGAATTTGTTAGAGAATGGTTAATTGCTAATGGATTTCAAGGTCAAGAGGGGCAAATCGTTCCTGAAATGTCGGATGAATGGGTTAATCAAATTTCAGAACGTTACATTGAATTATTTGAAAAGCTAACTGGTAAGAAATTTGAAAAAGATTATTCAAAAGATATTTTAAAGCGAGTAGAAAACAATATTAATAATTATTTAAAATAGCCTGTTGGTAATAGAATTTAGCATTCGGCAAAAATTTTGAAAGCTGATTGCTGAAAGCCGACAGCTACAATAAAACTACATTTTATGGAATTTAAGGTAGAAAAGAATGAGCAGTTCGCTCTAATTGAACTCAACGAAACTTCTCTAACACAGGAAAACGTTACCGACTTTGAAGAAATTGTCAGAAAATTATTTCGAGAAGGCTACGGTAACATGATTGTTGAATTCAGTCATGTTACTGAGTTGGATGGACACGGAATCTCATTAATTCGGAAAGCAAACAAAATCTGTTTGAATGAATTAGGGTTATTTATCGTAATTACCAAAGACGAGTCTATCATTGACCAATTAGATGCGGCTAAAATTGAGGATTTAACGGTAATGAATACCGTTCAAGAAGCCATTGATGCAGTTTATTTGAATGAATTGGAAAACGATTTTCAATCTGACGAAGACGATGAATACGACCACGGCGAATATGGCGGTGGAGAAAAGGAAGAGGACTATTAAAGTAAATTTGCAATAAACAAAAAAGCCTTATCCTACGTTTGTTTGATAAGGCTTTTTTTCGATATTTGGTTTTCGATGCTTGATGTTCGGGATTCTATCCGAATATCAAGCATCGAAAAACGAATAACCATTTGAAGAGCATCGAATCACAAACAACGAAATAAATTGAGTTTTCAAATCACCATTTTAGGCACAGGTTCAGCCACACCCGTACTTACGAGGAATCCAACAGCACACCATCTTCAAATTGAGCAAGACGGCTATTTAATTGATTGTGGTGAAGGCACTCAGAATCAATTGCTTAGGTATAAAATTCGCTCCACTCGGTTGAAGTACATTTTCATCACGCATCTTCATGGCGACCATTATTTTGGTTTAATCGGCTTGATTTCTACGCTCAATATGCACCGCAGAACTGAAGATTTATGGGTTTTTGGACCAAAAGGACTTTCAGAAATTATTACCATTCAATTAAAATATTCTGATGCTTGGTTGAATTTTAAACTTCATTTTATCGAAACTGATACGGAGAAATCTTATCAATTATTTGAAAACGAACAAGTAACAATAACGACAATTCCTTTAGTTCACCGAGTGCCTTGCTGCGGATTTTTATTCAAAGAAAAAACTCAAAAACATAAAATTGTAAAGGAAACGATGCCCAAAGATTTGACGATTGAGCAAATTAAAATGCTAAAAAATGGGGAAGATGTTTTGGATGAAAATGGAGATTTGAAATATAAAAATTCGGATTATACCATGCCCGCTGGAAAGTGTAGAAGTTACGCT
The DNA here is from genome assembly GCA_038230735.1 of Cytophagales bacterium. GTDB lineage: Bacteria > Bacteroidota > Bacteroidia > Cytophagales > Spirosomataceae > Arcicella. Next base: position 9,129 of record JBBRMR010000018.1, on the reverse strand, counting down.
TTTTGTTCGGACTCACTGTATCACGAACCAATTATTGATATTATAAAAAATGTGGAAGTATTATACCACGAAGCTACTTTCTTGCATGAATTATTACCCCGTGCCAACCAAACAAATCACACCACAGCATTTCAAGCGGGATTAATTGCTAAAAAAGCAAACGTGGGAACATTAATTATTGGACATTTTTCTTCGAGATACAAAGAATTAGAGCCGCTTTTGGAGGAAGCGAAGACGGTTTTTGAAAATACAGTTTTGGCAGAAGATGGAATGAGAATAGAATTGTGAGAGAATATCAAAGAACTTCAAATAAAATCGTATATTTGAACTAAACTCACATAAAAATTTTGAAAAATGGTTGTAACTTCTGAACATGAAAGTGTCTATTCACTCAAACAATTAGAAATCATCGGATGACTGATGATGAATTCTATGAGTTTTGTTTATTGAATGACCAAATAAAATTCGAGAGAGATGCTTTCGGAAAAATTATTATTATGCCCAATACAGGAGGAATTCCAGGAATTAAAAACAGTGAACTTAACGCTGATTTAGTAATTTGGAATCGTAAAACTAAGTTAGGAAAAGTTTTTGACTCTTCAACGGCATTCAGATTACCAAGTTTGGCGGTGTGTTCTCCTGATGCGGCGTGGGTTTCAAATGAACGCTGGAATGAATTAACGCTTGAAGAACAAACAAAATTTTCTCCCTTTTGTCCAGAATTTGTGATTGAATTAATGTCCAATTTCGATGATTTGAAATAAGCCATTGAAAAAATGCACAAATGGATTGATAATGGATGTCAGTTAGCTTGGTTAATTTTCCCAAAAGGCGAAGAAATTAGAATTTTTAGGGCAAATGGTACAATTGATTTAGTGATAGGTTTTGATAATATTTTATCAGGAGAAAATGTTTTGCCAAATCTTGAATTTGAATTAAGTTTCTTAAAATTAACGAATTAACTCAATCCATCCCTTGAATTGATGTTCCGTGAATTTTATCAGATAGTGATATTGAGAAGCGGAATACTGCCCACCAGTCCATTTAAAATTCCTTTCGGTTGATTTATAAACAGGCTGTCCCCAACGGTCATAAATCTCAATAAGTTCAAATTTTTCAGTGCAATTATCTTCTGGTAAATCTTTTAAAGAAAAATCATCATTTTTACCGTCTCCATTGGGGGTAAAAATGTTTGCGGGTTTCACCATATCATAGTTTGCCATCTTATTTTTTAAAGTGATTGCCACCGAAACTGTATCAAAACGGTTTGTACTGCAAGAATTATCTTCCGTAACAAAATCAATATTATAAATCACAGATTCTTTGCCCTTTAAGTAACTACAATCGGGCTTCCAAGCGAACGGATTAACAATTTTTGCGACTCCGTTTACATCCATCCAAATCATTCCCACTGATTTCAAATCAAAACCTTTGGGTTGGGCATATAATTTTAAAAGGTCTAAATTTATATCCGTTGAAATCACATCAAAATTGATGGGTTGCGGTTCTGTTCCATTTAAAATAACTTCAATTTCATTCTTGATTAAACTCGTTTTTACTTTTGGCGAATCATTTTTAGGACTAATGGCTTTTAATGTTACCGAAATACTATCCTTCAAATTCCTTCCGCAACGATTATCCGTAACCACAAAATCAACGATGTAGTCTCCTTTGTGCGTAAGGTCGCAGACGGGTGTCCAGGTGAAGGGGCTTGTAACCTTACCTGCGCCCGAACCACCCGAAAATCCCATTCCCGCTGATGCCAATGAAAACCCTCGTCCACGAGCCGTAAGGGTAAGAATATCATTATCTTTGTCAAGCCCAAAGAGGTTAAATTTCAATAACTTGCCAATTTCAGATTCGCCTATTTGGTTCAATAAATCGGTAGTTATGGTTGGTTTTTGATTGGGTCTTGGTTCAAAAATGACGGACATCCTAAGCGTATTAGTAAGCGGTTGGGGGCAACCATTGTCCGTTGTTACCACATCAAAAATCAAAGGTTTACCATCAATTGATTCTGCACATTCATCAAAACAAACCTCTGCTCGTAGCGTGTCTTTTGAAGAACCCGATTGTAATGTTGAAGGAGTAACTGTTGGATTTGAACTAAAATTAATGGGGATAACCTTCATGTTCAAAACCTGATTGGGGTCTTTATCATTACCCAAAATAGTGAAGCATTTTTTGTCTCCCTGTTTGATGGTTAAGACAGTGGCTGAGTTGTAAAAATCAGTTTTACCTTTTTCCTTAAACAATGTCGTGGGACTATTATTGATGGGACAGTCAATAACTTTCAACTGAAAATCTCTTCTAACTTCTCCAATTTTCTTTCCTTTTCGATACTCTTCCGTCAAAACACAAAATACAAAAAGCCCTAATTTGTCCGCTGTAACGGTCAATTGCCCTGTTTTGGTATTTACTTTTAAAGGATTTGACCCTGAAATTACGTTAGATACTCCATATCCACTGCTCCAAGAAACTAAAGGATAATTGCTACTACCCAAAGGAAACGTAGGTTTTGGGTTTATTTTATCAGAAAAACCATTTAATGGAGTTACTAAACGATACACCAAACTATCACCATCCGAATCAGTTGCTCCAAACTCGAAAACGAAAGGGCGATTTAGGCAAATATAGTCGCCAGTAAGCGTTTTGAAGGAAGGAGTGGAGTCATAATAGAGGGCATTATTCTGTTTAAAAGCGGGAAATTCTAAGTAAAAAACCGAAGCAGCACCGTCTGGATTTTGAATGTTGGAGATAATATTATTCCTACAACAACGCTCCCAAACAATATAATAGCCCTCAGATTCTGCAAAATCATCGGGCGGTAAATTTATTAAAGTGCTGTATTGAATCAGTCGAGTTCTAACTGAATTATTCTCTCCACAAGTAGGATTTGTGTAATTAATTAGATTATTTGAAACCAAAGGCAATGAAACGTAGCCAATCAAAGTATTGGATTTTTTACTAAAAAACCCCACCGTAACCGTTTGGTCTAATGCTCCAACTTGACCATTTATATCATCAAAGTACAGATTCATATTCAAACGGTGAGAAACACCAGTCTGACCTTTCACCACCTGCAATTCAAATTCCCCCCCCACAATGTGCGTTGCACGTGCTTGTGAGAGAAAAATTAAAATGGTAAAGATTGAAAGTAGTATTTTTTTCATGTTGGGTTTTATTGTAAAGACTGATTTTTTAGGGAAAAGGTTGTGTTTAGTCTTGTAATTTTATACAGGTTTTAAGTTCATTTTTTATAGATTTAAATAAATTTTCGTTAAGGATATTTTCCCTTTTCTTTAAAATCTAAATATACTACTTTCTCTCGATTGTCTATCCAAATGATTAGTATTATCAATATTTTTTTAATAAATTTTCAAAAATTCTTAATTTTCAAAATAATTGTCAAACTAACTATTTTCGGTTTGCAAAATCATATTTTCAATTATTTTTTCTGTAAAATGACATTTTTTGATTTTAAAAATCACTAAAATAAAACTATTTTTCTGTTAAATTTCCAATAAATAGTTTGAGATACAGATTTGTAAAAATTGCATCTAACCAAGAAAAAATTTTGCAAAATCTTGAAATTATATAAGACCAACTATTATTTGGCTAAACGCTGTTTTTTCCAAAGAAATTATTGTATATATTTGTAACAACAAAATAGAATTAATTACTTTGAGTAATAGACAGTACAATAAATTTTGTTTTAGGCTCAAATACAGCATATTATAAAGGTTGTTTATTGAAATCTTTATAAAAATCAAACATTTATCCCTAACATCAAGTAGATTATTCTGTTAATAGCAAAATCGTAATATTATGGAGAACTTCGACAATAAAGGACTGTATCGCAAAGAGTTTGAACACGATGCTTGCGGTATCGGTTTTGTAGCCAATCTAAAAGGACGTAAATCTCACCGTGTGGTAGCGGATGCCATCCAGATGCTCATTCGGATGGATCACCGTGGGGCGTGCGGATGCGACCCAAATTCGGGCGATGGGGCAGGAATTCTCTTGCAAGTTCCCCATGAATTTTTCTTAGAAGAATGTGCCAAATTGGACATTGATTTACCTGCCGCTGGTGAATATGGTGTGGGTATGACTTTCTTTCCAAAAGATAAACTAACCCGTAATGAGTGCAAAGAAATCATTGCTCGTAAAGCTAAACGTTTGGGTTTGGAGATTCTCGGATATCGAGTTGTGCCATGTAACAACGAAGAAATCCAAGGGGCAGAATCGGGCGATACTGAGCCACAGATGGAACAATTGTTTTTGAAACGCCCAGCCACCATAACCGATGAAATGGAATTTGAAAGAAAACTTTACGTTTTCCGTCAATTTACGGCTCGTATTATCAATGAAACCGTTAAAGGATTAGACGATAAATTTTACTTTACATCTTTGTCCGCTCGTACCATCATATATAAGGGTATGCTCACGACGATGCAAGTACCAGGGTATTTCTTGGATTTGCAACAAGAGGAATTTACCTCCGCCTTGGCAATTGTTCACTCTCGTTTCTCAACAAATACCTTCCCTGAATGGAAATTAGCACAGCCTTTCCGTTTTATTGGTCATAATGGTGAGATTAACACCGTGAAAGGAAATGCCGCTTGGATTCAGGCTCAATCAGCCTTGTTTGCTTCGGATGTATTCACGAAAGAAGAGTTAGAAATGATTTTGCCCGTTTGCCAATTGGGACAATCAGATTCAGCTATTTTAGATAATGCTATCGAATTATTATACATGAGTGGGCGTTCGCTTCCGCACGTGATGATGATGTTGATTCCCGAAGCGTGGGACGGCAACGAGCAAATGGAGCAATATAAAAAGGATTTCTACGAATACCACGCCGCCATCATGGAGCCTTGGGATGGTCCAGCTTCGATTTCATTTACGGATGGAAAATTGATTGGGGCAACCTTGGATAGAAACGGTTTGCGTCCATCAAGATACTGGGTTACGAATGATGATTTCGTAATCATGGCTTCGGAGGCAGGGGTGTTGGATTTAGACCCAGCGACAATTGTTTCAAAAGGACGTTTACAACCTGGAAAAATGTTTGTGGTGGATATGGAAGCGGGCAGAATTATTCCTGATGGTGAATTAAAAGAGAAAATCTGTCAGCAACAGCCTTATGGACAATGGTTGGCAGATAATAAAATTAAAGTAGAAAATTTACCAGCGGCAGGGGCAGAATATCGTACTCCTTTCGAGCGTGAATTATTACTTCGTCAGCAAGTTTTTGGATTCACAACTGAGGATTTACGAGTATTGCTTTCACAAATGGTTGAAACTGGAAAAGAGGCATTAGGGTCGATGGGAGTAGATACGCCCTTGGCAATTTTGTCCGACCAAGCTCAACATCTATCGTATTATTTCAAGCAATTATTTGCCCAAGTAACCAATCCACCAATTGATTCAATCCGTGAAAGAACGGTGATGTCTTTGCTTTCGGATATTGGTGGTTTGCGAAATTTATTGGAAGAAACGCCCGAACATTGCCGTCAGATTGAAATTCGTCAGCCCGTTTTGACGAATCAAGAAATTGAAAAAATCCGTTGGATTGATCATAAAAACTTCCAAACGAAATCAATTCATACCACTTTCAGAGCCAATGGCAAAGAAGGTGAATTGAAGAGAGCTTTGAATAGAATTTGTCAATATTGCGAAGATGCCGTAGATGATGGTTATGCCATTATCTTATTGACCGACCGAGGCGTTGATTCATCCCATGCTCCAATTCCTTCCTTATTGGCAGTTTCAGCGGTGCATCATCACTTGAATCGTACTGGCAAAAGAGCCCAAGTGGGTTTAATTGTGGAGGCGGGGGACGTTTGGGAAACCCATCATTTTGCCACTTTAATTGGTTTTGGAGCATCGGCAGTGAATCCGTACATGGCTTTTGAAACGATTAATGGCATGAAAGAGAAGGGTATTCTCCAAGTAGATTATCCTTATGAAAAACTGCAAGCCAATTATATAAAAGCGGTTAATGGTGAATTGTTAAAGATTTTCTCAAAAATGGGAATTTCAACGCTTCAATCGTATCAAGGGGCTCAAATTTTTGAAATTCTTGGTTTAAATAAAGAAGTGGTTGATATGTATTTCACGGGAGCGATTTCAAGAATTGGCGGTATGGATTTGGAAGGAATCGCCAAAGAAGCCATGATTAAGCACGGGAATGGTTATCCAGAGTCACCAGTGGCTAATCCTAAGTTGGAAGTAGGCGGAATTTATCAGTGGAAACAACGGGGAGAAGCTCACTTATTCAATCCAGAATCAATTCATTTGTTACAGCAATCGACCAAAAAGAACGATTATGCTGTTTACAAAAAATATTCAAAATTAGTTGATGAACAGTCCGAAAGAGCTTTAACGCTTCGTGGATTATTGAAATTTAAGAAAAGTAAATCCATTGATATTGAGGAAGTTGAACCCATCGAAAACATCTTCAAACGTTTTGCTACGGGAGCGATGTCTTTCGGTTCGATTTCTTACGAAGCCCATACCACCTTAGCCATTGCGATGAACCGAATTGGCGGCAAATCAAATTCGGGCGAAGGCGGCGAAGACCCCATCCGTTTTGAGAAATTAGCCAACGGAGATTGGATGAATTCAGCAATTAAGCAAGTAGCATCGGGACGTTTTGGCGTTACGGCAGATTATTTGACCAATGCTGATGAACTCCAAATTAAGATGGCTCAGGGAGCAAAACCAGGCGAAGGCGGACAATTGCCAGGCTATAAAGTAGATGATTGGATTGGTAAAACTCGTCATTCAACCCCAGGCGTTGGTTTGATTTCACCACCACCGCACCATGATATTTATTCTATTGAAGATTTAGCTCAATTAATTTTCGACTTAAAAAATGCCAATCGAAAAGCTCGTATTTCAGTAAAATTAGTATCAGAAGCGGGTGTAGGCACAATTGCGGCGGGTGTTGCGAAAGCTCACGCCGACCATATCCTCATTGCAGGACATGATGGTGGAACGGGTGCATCACCACTTTCATCCATTCGTCATGCGGGATTGCCTTGGGAATTAGGTTTGGCTGAAGCACATCAAACTTTGGTGCGTAACAAATTGCGGGGCAGAGTAACGGTACAAACGGACGGACAAATCAGAACGGGTAAAGACCTTGCAGTAGCGGCTCTTTTGGGGGCGGAGGAATTTGGCGTTGCCACGGCGGCGTTGGTTACAGCGGGTTGTATTATGATGCGGAAATGCCACATGAATACTTGCCCCGTGGGAGTTGCTACCATGGATGTGCGTTTGCGAGCCATGTACACGGGAGAAGCCGAACACGTGGTGAATTTGTTTACTTTTTTAGCCACTGAATTGCGTGAAATCATGGCTGAATTAGGTTTCAGAACGGTAAATGAAATGGTTGGGCAGTCAGATAGATTGGAAATGAAAGAAGGAATCAAAAATTGGAAATTGAAGAATATTGATTTATCGCCAATCCTTTACAAACAACCCATTGCCTTAGACGTAGCACTTTATAAGCAACAAGACCAAGACCACGGTTTGCAAGACCAATTGGATTGGGAATTGATAAAAATTGCAAAACCAGCCCTTGATAACCGAGAAAAAGTATCGGCAACTTTACCAGTAATCAACGTAAATCGTACCATTGGAACGATGTTATCAAATGAAATTACGAAGAAATACGGAGCAAAAGGTTTACCAAACGATACCATTCATTTCAAATTTAAAGGGACGGCTGGACAATCTTTTGGAGCGTTTTCGGTAAATGGAATTACCTTAGAATTAGAAGGAGATTCAAATGATTATATTGGCAAAGGGCTTTGTGGAGCTAAATTGATAGTTTATCCCGATAAAACAGCCACTTTTAATCCATCTGAAAACGCTATCGTTGGTAATGTTTCATTCTACGGGGCAACTTCGGGCGAGGCATATTTGAGAGGAATGGCAGGAGAACGTTTTTGTGTAAGAAACTCAGGAGCAAAAGTAGTAGTAGAAGGTATCGGTGACCACGGTTGTGAGTATATGACGGGTGGATTAGTGGTAGTTTTGGGCGAAACTGGAAGAAATTTTGGAGCAGGTATGTCAGGTGGAGTTGCCTATATTTGGGATAAAAAAGGCGACTTTGCCACAAAACTGAATGGCGAAATGGTAGCTATTGAAGACTTGACCGTAGAAGATGAAAACATCCTCAGAATGTACGTTTCTCAACATTCAGACTATACTGATTCTGATACTGCACAAAACGTTTTGAACAATTGGGATAGTATTTTGCCTCAATTCGTAAAAGTAATGCCACAAGATTTCAAGAAAGCATTGGCTTTAAGAAATATCAGCGTTGCGGAGGTTTTGGAAGATAAGAATGTGGTTTATCAGGATATTCAAGTTGAGATTGTTCATTGATTTTATTTTTGTAATTTAGATTCATAATCAAAAACAACATTATTATGCAATATCTTGTAAATGACCGTGGGGTAAATACAGCGGTGTTTGTCCCAATCAAGGAGTATAACGAATTACAGGAAAGTAAACGGAAACTTCAAATTCTTTTGGGAATCAAAAACGCTCTTCAAGAGGTAAAAGACGTAAAAGCTGGCAAACGTAAAGTAGGTAGAACCTTAGAAGAATTTTTAGATGAAAATTAAGGTAGTTACAACTGATGATTTTGAGAAATCTGCAAAGCCTCTCTTAAAGAAATATGCTTCCTTAAAATCAGAACTTAAATCTCTTTCAGCAACTTTGAAGGAGAATCCGACACTTGGAATCTCTTTGGGAGGTGGTGTTTATAAAATAAGGCTCGCTATAAAAAGTAAAGGAAAAGGGAAAAGTGGAGGTTCAAGAGTTATAACGTACTTAGATTTAGAGGTCTATGTTGAAATAGAATCAGAGGAAGAATATAATCAACTATTTTTTTTAGAAATCTATGATAAATCTGAAAAAGACTCTATTTCATCAAAAGAGATAAAAAGTTTAATGGATAATCGTCTTGATTAATTAAACTAATCACAATAAAATTCAGTGAAATTAATTTTGCTGAAAATCCGAAATCAAAAAATGGGAAAACCAACAGGATTTTTAGAAGTAACCAGAGAAACTCCTAAAAAAAGACCCGTCACCGAACGTGTCCTTGAT
>JBBRMR010000017.1:0-74952 GCA_038230735.1 Cytophagales bacterium | reverse complement strand
GTTGGCAGCAATGTGTGCCTACTCTTTTTACCAGAGAAAACCCAAAGTTTCTATCCAAACCCACAAAGCCTTAAAACAATATAATGGCCTGATTGCCGCTTAGAATATGAAAAGTTCACGTTAAATTAGTAAAAAACTCAGAAATCATGCAAAATTCATCCAGAAGACAATTTTTAGAAAAATCAACCGCTGCCCTTGCCGCAGGGACACTCATGAACACATTCACAGACACACAGGCAGAAGCTGCTACGCATAAAGGCGAAATTCCCTTCGTTCATCACGTTTTCTTTTGGTTGAAAGATACCAAAAACAAGAAAGACCACGACCAATTATTAGCTGCATTGAAGGGTTTGGGTAAAATAGAGTACATCAAAATGGTACACATTGGCTCGCCTTCCATCAACGATTTTGACAAGCCCGTAACTGATGCAAGTTACTCGTTTTCAGTGATGATAGTTTTTAATTCCAAAGCCGAAGAGGAAAAATATTTGGTGCATCCACTCCATAAAAAATTTATTGACGACAATAAAAATCTATGGTCGAAAGTGGTAGTGTATGACTCAATAGCTATCTAAATTATGAAGGAAAAGCTAATAGAATACGTCAAAAATTACCTCGACCAACGAATACAAAATTCACTTTCGGCGATGCAAGCTGCTCAAGAATCTGCCAATGGAGATTCCAAGTCTTCAGCGGGAGATAAATACGAAACCACCCGTGCTATGGGGCATCTCGACCGTGAAATGCACGCTCGAATGTATCAGCAAGCTCTGCAAGAACGCCAAAGCTTAGAACGTTTAGACGATACAATTACCTATAAAAAAGGAGCATTAGGAGCTTTTATGAAAACTACAATGGGAGATTTTTTTCTGTCAGTTAGTATTGGGGCATTCGAAATTGAAGGAAAAAAACTTATGATAATTTCCCCCCAATCCCCGATTGGCACATTATTGATGCATAAAGGCGTTGGGGAAACGTTTAGTTTTAGAGGAAAAGAAGCGTCTATTGAGGCGGTAGAGTAAACCATTATCTATAGCAATTCACGCTTTTTCCATACCTTTGTCCTAAATCTAAACTTTCACAAATACACTCATACATGACCATTCCAGAGATATTTGATAATTTCAATTCCTTAAAAGTCCTCATCATCGGCGATGTAATGCTGGATGCCTATACGTGGGGAAAAGTAGAAAGAATTTCACCCGAAGCCCCCGTGCCAGTCTTGAATGTGCGTAACCGTGAGGTGCGATTGGGAGGTGCTGGCAATGTGGTAATGAACGTGCAAGCCCTTGGTGCTGAACCAATTATCTGTTCGGTGGTGGGTACTGATGCTTACGGAGATTCATTACTCAATATTTTGAAAGAACATAATCTTTCTACCGAAGGAATCATTCAATCTGAAACCAGAATCACGACCGTAAAGGAACGAATTATTGCGGGTTCACAACAAATTGTTCGGGTTGATACGGAAACGGATAAATTGATTAATGAGTCTGAACGTCAGGTACTTAGTGATAAAATTAAAGAATTGGCAAGTAATGCGGATGTCATTATTTTTGAAGATTATGATAAAGGGGTATTGTCGAAAGAGTTAATTCATGATATAATTTCTTTTGCCAACGCAAACAATATCCCAACCGTTGTGGACCCAAAAAAACGCAATTTTCTTTACTACGAAAATGCTACACTTTTCAAACCCAATTTAAAGGAATTAAAAGAAGGTCTGGCGATTCATTTTGACGTAAAAAATCCCACTGAATTATCCAATGCCGTTGCGATGTTAAAGAAGACTTTGGAACTTGAAGGCGTGTTCGTAACCCTTTCAGAAAGAGGTGTTTATATTGATTTTAAAGATTCAAAAAGTGCTATTCCTGCACATATACGCATGATTGCGGATGTTTCAGGTGCGGGCGATACCGTTATTTCAATTGCCGCTTGTTGCGTGGCATTGGGGCTTTCACCAGCATTAATTGCGGGGCTTTCTAACTTGGGTGGCGGCTTAGTTTGCGAGTCGGTGGGCGTTGTACCGATTGATAAGGAATTGTTGAAACAGGAGGCGTTGATGAGTCTTTGAATACATAGGTATTATAGATTTAGGGAAGCCGTCCTTTTTAAGGACGACTTCCCTGTGATAAAATTAAAATGAAAAACTATCTTACTATTTTTCAAGCATAAAACTTTTTTCTCTGCAAAACGTTTTAACAATATACCCGAAAGATACCAACAAAAAAGACCTGCAAAATGTAGGTCTTTTTTTATGCAATTATATCAATTGCTTGCTCTCTATCTGCACAAATTTATTAATATATGTACACATTAAGTTCAAATAAAAATCAGGTATATTGCAATGGTTGTAATACTCTTTGGGTCATTACGAAAGATACTTTTTATGACCTTCGTAGCAATAAATCTTTGATTGTGAGTGTATTGAAAGATTTAAGCGAAGGTAAAGAACAGCGAGCCATTCAGCGTATAACTGGTGTCAGTTTCGAAACACAAAAACGGTAGTTATTGCGAGCCGCTAACCATGTTGCCCAAATTAGTCTCTGTTTAGAACACGATACATACTTACAGCGGGTTCAAATAGATGAGTTTTGGTATGCAGTTTATACGAAACGCTGATAAAATAAGATTGATTCATTCATTATGAAAATTGGATAAAACTTTACTGTTAATATTTTATTAAAAAAAGCGAGCCAATAATCAGCTCGCTTTTCCCTTCTCAAAACAAAGTCTCCGCCCGATACTTAGGCACAATCCCCAAGTGAATATAAGCTCTTTCGGTGGCTTCTCGCCCACGGGAAGTACGTTTCAAAAATCCTTCTTGAATCAAGAATGGCTCGTAAACTTCTTCGATGGTTTCGGCTTCTTCACCACAGGCGGTTGAGATGGTTGAAAGCCCCACGGGACCGCCCTTAAATTTCTCAACAATAGTCGTCAAGATACGAATGTCCATTTCGTCCAAACCATTTTTATCTACGTCCAAAGCCAACAGAGCCATTTCTGCAATCTCTACCGTAATACGTCCGTTGCCTTTCATTTGGGCAAAATCACGGGTTCTACGTAATAAATTATTAGCAATCCTTGGCGTTCCTCTACTTCTTCTCGCAATTTCATATGCTCCTTCTTCGTCAATGGGCGTATTCAAAATTTCTGCCGAACGCTTCACGATGCTGGTCAATAATTTGGCATCATAATATTCTAATCGGCAATTGATTCCGAACCTTGCCCGTAAAGGTGAGGTAAGCATTCCCGCCCGTGTAGTTGCCCCGATAAGCGTAAAAGGGTTCAACGAAATCTGAACGCTTCGGGCATTTGGACCCGAATCTAAGAGAATATCAATCTTATAATCCTCCATTGCCGAATACAAATATTCTTCCACAATGGGATTCAATCGGTGGATTTCGTCAATGAAAAGCACATCATAAGGTTGCAGATTAGTCAATAAACCCGCCAAGTCAGAGGGTTTATCCAAAACTGGTCCTGATGTAATTTTGATGTTGGCTTTCAGTTCGTTAGCTACAATATTAGACAGCGTAGTTTTGCCCAAACCAGGAGGTCCGTGCAACAAAACATGATCGAGGGCTTCTTCTCTTTGCCGAGCTGCCCCCACAAAAACCTTTAAATTTTCTAATATTTTATCTTGACCCGCAAAATCGCTAAACGTTAAGGGACGCAAGGCACGGTCGATGTCTTTTTCTACGGGGGTAAGGGATTCGGTTTCTCCTTTTAAATAGTCTTCTCGCATGGGTGAAATTTGCTTTCGGCTTTCGGATTTTCAGAAATAAATTGTGTAAATATGAAAACTGATTGCTGACAGCCCAAAGCTGAAAGTTCACAGAATTCTATTACTCAAAAATACGAAAATTTGGTCAATGCCGAAAGTGATTTTTTTTTCATTACTCAAAGCTATCATTTCAAAACTCATTTTCTCAATCTTTTTGCTTTAATTTGTACTATTAATTCTTCCAAAAAACCAAAACCACAAGAAAACATGACATCAGAATTTTTAGGCGAGTTTGTCGGCACTGCCGTATTAATTTATTTAGGAAATGGCGTAGTTGCCAATGTATTACTCAAAGGCTCGAAGGGCGAAGGCGGAGGATGGATGGTTATTGCTTCGGCTTGGGCATTTGCCGTTACGATTGCTATTTTCGTTGCCACGAAATTTGGTAGCCCTGCCGCCCACCTCAACCCTATTGTTACAGTTGCAGAAGCCGTAAAAACTGGCAATTGGAGTAATGCAGTGATGTTTATTTTCGCTCAAATTATGGGTGCAATGTTCGGTTCTACGTTGGTGTGGTTGCAGTATTTTCCTCACTGGGCAATTACGGAGGATAAAAGTCTAAAATTGGCTTGTTTCAGTACCGCACCCGCCGTCAGAACGGTTGTACCAAATTTCACGGCAGAATTTATCGCTTCAGCATTAATCATTATTGCCCTTGGTTCGTTTGGTTCAATCGAATCGGGACTGGGACCCTTCAAAGTAGGAATATTAGTTTGGGCGGTTGGTTTGTCTTTGGGTGGTTCAACAGGTTACGCTACCAATCCCGCCCGTGATTTGGGACCCAGGATTGCTCATGCCATTCTACCGATTGCAGGCAAAGGTTCATCAGATTGGTCTTATGCTTGGATTCCAGTGGCGGGACCTATCGCTGGGGCAGTGGCGGGGGCTTTGATTTTGAAGATGATTTAGGGAGAAATATTTTAATTAATAAAAAGTTCACTCTTCATATTGGAGTGGATTTTTTAGTTTCAATAAATGACGTAAATTTTGATAATAAAATCAAACCAAGTCTTCAATAATTCTCATCACCCTTGAAAGCCCTTCGGCATCAATTTCTGAAAAATCATTCAATTCATCAGAATCCACATCAAGGACTAAGAAAACCTCACCATTTTTATCAAAAGCAGGTAAAACGATTTCGGATTTTGAGGCGGACGAGCAAGCAATATGCCCAGGGAAAGTCTCTACATCAGGCACAAGCACTACTTTTTTGGTAGTGTAACAATGTCCACATACCCCCCTATCAAAATTAATACGAGTACAGGCAATCGAACCTTGAAAGGGTCCTAAAACCAATTGACTTTCTTGCTTCAAATAAAACCCAACCCAGAAGAAACCAAAAGCCTCTTTTAAGGCGGCTGAGATATTAGCAAGGTTCGCCGTTAAATTGGATTCACCAGTAGTAAGTGCCTGAATTTGAGGAACTAAACTATCATAAATTTTTTTTCGATTTGTTGTTATTGGTATCGATAAGCTCTCTGCCATTTTATTGAGGGGTTAGGTTTTAGGGAACAGTGGAACTAAACGGTTGCCACTTGAAAATATCTTTTCATCCAAGAATCTCCCGCCGATACGTTCCAAGCCTTATTGAACTCGCCCATATCTGGCACTAAGTTATTGAAAATCAGCGTATCTGGCGTAAGGATTCCTTCGGCAACGAGTATTTTAATTTTCAACATTTCCACCGTTTTTATTTCATCTCCCTCTATATACGCCACCGAGCGGTCAAAGAAATTTAGGCTCATTTCAGCCCCTAAGTTTTTGAGCCAATTAGTCGAAGCATCAATCGAACAGCCCGAAGCCTGATTATGATTTTCATCCACTGAAACAATGACAAATCTTTTGTGCAATACCGTAGCCGCACCTACCAACGCAGCACCGTGAGCCGCCCAATTATTTATCTGAGCATCAAGCGTTTGCTGAATATATTGCACCTCAGCATCACTCAAATTTCTATCTGCCTGATATACCCACAGCCGAGCATGGTCAGGCATTTTATTAAAAGGAATTAACATTTTTGATTTGTTTAATGATTTTAAATTGGGCGGATTTATTGCTCTTCTTGATAAGTTTTGACCGTCAATTCTTTAATAATATTCTCCAAAGTCTGTTTCTGAACCACTCCCGAAGCTCGCCACAAAATTGCTCCTTTCTGAAATAAAATCAACGTTGGAACGCTTTGAATTTTATACGTTCCCGCCGTAGCCGTGGCTTTATCAACATCAATTTTGATGACCCTCACACGGTCGCCCATTTGTTTGGAAAATGACTCCAAAATTGGTGACATCGTTTTGCAAGGACCACACCAAGTGGCGAAAAAATCCACTAAAACTGGGCTGTCTCCGTCTATAATGTCTTGAAATGTTTCTTTCTTTTGCATTAGATTTTGTGTTTAACATTGAAGCTATTCTAACATTGTCAAATTAGATAATGATTAAATGGGTAACACTAAACCAAACGAATTTGTCTCAAAGACTCGCCTAAACCATGAAGAGTTTGCTCAATTTTAGCGACTTGTTGGCGTGAAGGATGCTTAACTCCTGACGCATATTGACGCATTAGTGAAGCATTTATTCCCGCCTTGCCAGCCACTGAACTGATTTTTAGCATATCAAAACTTTCAAAAAATACACTTAAATCATATTCATATTCAAAGGCTATATCATTGATAGTCAGGCTCTTCCAGTCTAAATTGTCTTTCCCTTCATTTTCAAGATAATCTTCTAATAAATCTTTGAGATTAAATTCTATCTCTTCCATGTCTTTTCCTACTGTGGTCAATAAGAATCCAGACCCTTTCATACGAGCGAAAATATCTCCATCTTCGTCTCTTTCTACTATTACGTTTAATGTCATTTTGTTAAGAACTTTTAAAAGTTAATTATAAGAACTCATTAGACACACTCATATGTCTCTTCTATTTATTTACAAAATTTGCTAAATTTTGGATTTTCAAAGGAAGGATTAACACAAGTAAAAAATTCTAATCTATTTCAAACCTGCGGTTTTTAAAATAGAATTAACTAACCCTTTACCTAAATCTTTTGTCCCGTGATCTGGGACTGAAAGGGTTTCTGAAATTTCTTCGTGTTTGAAGATTTTGTGGCTGCCTCTCTGACGAACCTCGAACCAATCGTTTGATTCTAAAAATTTGATAAGCTGTTTTGCATTCATATCAATATATAGGTGGAAATTATAAAAAATTAATTAATAGAACATATTTAGAACAAAGGTAGCATATTTGCTACTTATTTCCAAATTATTTTGCTTTTTTTATTGTTCCTACTCCAACAAAGCCAACACATCATTTTTGCTTAAAGACTTCACAAAACTCTCCTCTGTGGTTATCAACTCATTTGCCAAACGTTTTTTGCTGTTTTGCAAGGCTAAAATCTTTTCTTCCACCGTGTTTTTTGTAATGAATTTGTAGGTAAAAACCGTGTTTACCTGACCGATTCTATGAGCTCTATCCACCGCTTGGGCTTCGATGGCGGGATTCCACCAGGGGTCTAAAATAAATACATAATCGGCGGCGGTGAGATTTAAGCCCAAACCACCCGCTTTTAGCGAAATCAAAAAGATTTTTATGGTTGCATTATTTTGGAATAATTCCACTTGTGCCTGTCGGTCGGTTGTGCTACCATCTAAGTACGCATACGCACACGAAGACCGGTCAAGGTGTTCTCTGAAAAGGTCAAGATGTTTGACAAATTGACTGAAAATCAATACTTTATGCCCTTCTTCAATCACGATTTCTAATTTTTGCAAAACGTCTTCCAACTTTCCCGAATCGCCTTCATAATCCCTATCCGTCATGCGGGGATGATTAGCTAACTGCCTCAATTTCGTAAGTCCCTGCAATACCACTATGTGAGATTTACCAATGCCTTGTGAGTCAATATGCTGAAGGATGTGATTACGGTAATATGACTTCGCTTCTTCGTATTCTTTCTCTTGTTGTTCGGTCATTTGGGCGTAATGAATTGCCTCAATTTTTGGTGGTAAGTCCTTAGCTACCTGAGATTTATGCCTTCTGAGCATAAAAGGTTTGATGATAGAATACAGCTTTTGCAATTTGCCATCATCCGCCTTTTTTTCAATCGGGATTTGAAATTCATTTCTGAAAAAATGTTGCGTTCCCAATAGCCCAGGATTAATAAAATTCATTTGCGACCACAAGTCCATCGTGCTGTTTTCGAGGGGTGTACCCGTCAGCACCAAACGGTGGCGAACGGTCAGTTGCATTACCGCCTTTGTGATGAAGGAAGAAGGATTTTTTATCGCCTGAGATTCATCCAAAATCACGTAATTAAATTGGTAGTTTTTCAGTAAATCAATATCAATTCTCACGATGCCATAAGAAGTCAAAACGACATCGTAATCTTTAAAGTTTTCAACGTTTTTGTCCCGATAAGTGCCTGTGTAAGTTAGGATTCGGAGATTTGGCGTGAATTTTTTTGCCTCCATTTCCCAATTGTAAATCAAGGATGTGGGCATGATAATCAAGCTCGGCATCTTGATATTTTGCTCTTTTTGGGCTTGCAAAAGTGTAAGGGTTTGCACGGTTTTTCCAAGCCCCATATCATCAGCAAGGCAACCCCCAAAATGGTATAAATTCAAGAAATTCATCCAGTCATAACCCGCTTTTTGATAGGGACGAAGACTACCTTTAAATCCTTTGGGCAGTTTATAATCTTGAATTTCCTCAAAGTCCCGTAATTTCTCTAATTTCCTACTCAAAACTGCCGTGGCAAGTGAATCATTTTGCAAATCTTGAACTAATGAAACATGATATTTTTTTAAGATAAATCGCTCATTTTCAGCATCTTGTTCCATGAAAGTAAATAATTCGGAATATTGAGAAAACCAGACTTCGGGGATTACGGCAATCTCGCCATTGGGCAATATAAATTCTCTTTTTTTCTGTAAAATGAGGTTACGAATCTTCAAAAAAGGAATCTCATAATCGCCAAAAATTACCTTAGCGTGAATGTCAAACCAGTCATTTCCTTCTACGATATTTACCTCAATTTTAGAATATCCCAAGAAATACCGCTTGCCATTATGCTCAACGTTTTGGACAATTTCAAAACCCGATTCGCTGAGTGCTTCGTAGTTTTTTTGCAACCACATAAACGCCTCGGATTTTGATAAAATTATTCGAC
This sequence comes from Cytophagales bacterium, assembly GCA_038230735.1. Taxonomy (GTDB): domain Bacteria; phylum Bacteroidota; class Bacteroidia; order Cytophagales; family Spirosomataceae; genus Arcicella. The sequence continues at coordinate 66,000 of JBBRMR010000017.1, read as the reverse complement.
CACTTTTCAATTCTAAATCTAATTCTTTCAACAAAATGAAGTTTGTTTTCTCTTTTTGTAAATCTCTTCTGACTTTATGAAAAACATAATCATCACCATTTCTTTCCATGCTGACATTTGCCATAGCTGAAAAACTATCAAATTTGAATTCGTACTGTCCATACTGAAAAGAAAGAGACAATATAACTTCTGAATCTTCATTGCCCTGATTATCAGACGGGTGGAGTTCCGCACTTTCTGAATCAAAAATGGTGGTTTGAAGCATTTTTTGTTCCGCCAAATTCAAAATGGGTTTGCATAAATGAGTCTCTGAACGAATCTCAAAACCTTTGGCGTGAACATCAAACATGGTGATAATTGACGTTACAAATTTGCGGTAATAATCCTCCTCAATGGTTTTGGGAATGACAATAAATCTTTTGTTCAAAAAGGGACGAAATTTCTTGCCATCCACATCTTTGGCAAAGTGGTAGAGTTTATTTTCCAGAATCATCCAAGCAGGTTCATCACAGACGATAAAGGCATTTTTATACTGAAAATCAACCTTTTGTCCAGCGTATTTTATGGTCGGGAAATAATGGGTGTTTTCAGGATTCCGCATGAAGTGAAATAAAACAGTAGCTTTCTCGGGCAATACCTCAATTTTTTGCCAAATCGGGTTGCCATCACTGCCCATGATGTAGAGTTGTTTGCCCAAAAGCAAGGGCAACATTTCGGCTTTTATTTTCTCAATATAGTTTGCAATGAGTTCCTGAATCGGTTTTTCGCCTTTTTGAGCATCAAAAACTTTCAAATAAAAATCAATTACAGTACGTTTTTTAGTACCAACGTATTTCTTATAAATATTTTCGGGTTGAAGCAGATTAATCAGTTTAACCAGCTCAAAATCATGTTCATCCAGCCCATTATTAAACTCCTTGATGTTTTTGATTGATACGTTTTGGTTCAACAAAGTATATTTACCGTTTTCGTCCAATTGTATCACAAAAGCCTCGAAAAGATAGCCCAGATACTCATGATTGAGGATGGAATAGATAATCTGGAAGGGTTCAGTGGTAGATACTTTCATAGCTTATTTAAAAAGACAATATTAAAATGTGGTATTTCATTTTTTGAAAGCAGGCGTAACAAATATTCATTAGGTTTTTTGTATTTTTCACAACCTCAAATATATTGAATCAGAATGTTAAAACCTAAGAATTAATGCGACTTTCAGAAAAGTATCTAAATTAAGGAGTTTTGAAATGAATTCCATTTTTCTGGAAAAATTAAAAAACAATACCCTATTATTGTTGAAAATTTTATACTCTATATAAAATAGTTTAAAAAATATACGAATAAAATAGTGCTTTTAAACATAAAATATGCAATATTTGAAGTATAAATTTGATAAAAAAATATTCCTTCGCTTCCGATAAAAGTATAAGTTTGGCTCGATTTTTGTTTTCCACTTTATTGGAAATTCTACTCAGTCCTTCAATCTCCTTCCTTGCTAACAAGCATTAATTTATCGTTTCCATTCATACTTAAACAAAAGTATCATGAGATTTTTTTACTCAAATTTATCTTTGAGGCAGACTTATGCCCCCTTATTTGTCATTTTATCCATTTTTTTGGTTTCAGCTTGTAAGACCAAAGATGAAACTACGCCTTCTGAAAACAATCAGATTGCCGCTACCGTTGCTGTAGAATGGATGGATAATTTCTTGGAAGTTGAACGATATGCCTCAGGTTTTCGTCCGCCCGTTGCGGCTCGTTCATTGGCATATATCAATTTGGCGGCTTATGAAGCAGTTGTTCCAAATTCTACTGCTTATAATTCTATTGCCCCTAATTTTGCGGGTTTAACGATTCCTAAGCGTGAAACTGGTAAAACTTACAACGAACAAGTTATTTCAAACGAAGTATATTACGTGATGATGAAAAACTTCTTCCCCCACGTAACGAACGTATATAAGGCTTCGATAGAAACGCAATACCAAAAATTTGATGCTACTAAAATTGCAACTGATGAGTTATCTCGTTCCAAAATATTCGCTCAGGACGTTGCGAAGGCAGTTTTTGATTATGCTAAAACGGATGTTATCGGAAATGTAGGTTATCTAAATAATCAACCTACTGATTACGTTGCACCTGTTGGAGAAGGTAAATGGCAACCCACGTTTCCAGATTATGGCAAAGCAATGTTACCACAATGGGGCAAAGCAAGAGTTTTCGTGATTTCTGAAAGTGAAAAATTGGCGAAAGCACCCATCGCATACAGTAACCAGCCCACTTCCAGATTTTTCACTCAGGCATTTGAGGTGCATCAAATGACTACGCCACTAAGTTATGAACAACAATGGATTGGTGAATTTTGGAGTGATGATATTTACCAATTGACTTTTGAACCCGCAGGACGCTGGATTGCCATTTCGCAACAAGTTATCCGTAAGGAAAAAGTATCCTTAGAAAAAGCCATTTACACTTACGCAAAGGTCTCTTTGGGCTTGAATGATGCGGGTGTAGCCTGTTGGAATTCAAAATATACCTATAATGTAGAGCGTCCAACCTCTTATATTCGTAGAGTAATTAATCCAATTTGGACGAGTAAATTGAATAATCCACTCAAAAAAGTGGATGGCATAACGCCTCCGTTCCCAGCCTATCCTTCGGGACATTCAACTTTTGGAGGAGCAGCGGCGGCGGCTTTGACCGATATTTACGGAGCAAATTATGCCCTAACTGACAATTGCCATTTGGGCAGAACAGAATTTATCGGTAAACCACGTAGTTTCAAAAGTTTTGATGAGATGGCTTACGAAAATGCGTATTCGAGAATACCGCTGGGCGTTCATTTCAGAATGGATTGTGAGGAAGGTTTAAGAATGGGTATTGCAGCGGGAACGGCAGTAAATAAGTTGGGCTGGAGGAAATAATATAAAAGAGATTTTGATTTACCTGTTCACAAAAAAGCCTCTTAAAACTAAATTGAGAAGCTTTTTTTAAATTTCAAGCTATTCTATTTTTTTACCAAATCTATTTTTCTATCCTACCTATCATCTCTATGTGGTTTCAACAAGCACAAGCCTTTGCCTTATATTTCCAGTTCAGAAAATAAGCCAAGGCAATAAAAAAAGCTCCTAAACTACCCGTGATAAACTCGTATTGATGTTCTAACCATAAGATTTCAAGAGTTTTAATTACCAAAGTTCCAAGCAATAAACTCATTGGAATTAGATTTTTATGCTTCAAATAATCAGTAAATAAAATAATTGCTGCCAACACCAAACTTCCACCAATGAACCAAAGCTCCCATGAATGATTTCCCACAAAACTACTTCCCAAAAATGGCAAAAGTGTAATCAAAATGGGTGTAGCAATACAGTGAATCGCACAAGCCACGGACAAGTAAAATCCTACCTTTTCTACTTTACTATGTTCATGTGTATGTTTAGCAAATGTAATCATGTTGCAAAAATAACATATTGCAACAGTATTGCAAAAGAAAAAGAGAATAAATATTTATCCCAACTGATATTCAGGCAAGGAAGCAATGTTTTGAGCAATTATTCGCACTAATTCAACGTATAATTTCCCTTCGGTTCTGCTCTGAATCATCTTTTTTTGTGGTTCAGACATAGGTCGAGATAATAAATAAGATTCCATTTTATTGATTAAATCCTGCGAATTATTACTGGTGAAAACATTTTCAAAGGATTGCCAATCTATTTTAGCTTGAATTCTATTGACTTTTTTGCTCAAATATTCCGTGTTTACATCGCCATCATCTTTGGGTTTAAAAGTTACTTCGGCAGCTTCAAAAATGATTTCGGGTAATTTCATTCGGGTTAAAAGTGTTGAAGAATCAATCCAATTTTTGCCTCCCGACCATCCCGCTACGTTAGGCGGGTAAAATAAAATTTGCCCTAATGATTTCTGGATAAATAAAACGGCTTGTTTATGCTCAAAAGAAATGCCAAAATTTCGTTGCATACCCACCAACAATTCAATGGGCGATTTTATGCGAGTACCAATATTTTCAGATTTATAAAACCAATCACTCGTGAAGATACTTTCCATTAAATCTGCCAAGTCATAACCAGTAGAATGAAAACGTTTTGCTAATTTATCAATTATCTGATTATTGGGATTTTCATTCACAAAATAACGATAAATTTTGGTAGTAATAAAAGTGGCTGTTTTAGGATTTTGAAGAATAATTTTGATAATATCTTCGCCTTTGAAATTACCCATTTTGCCCTGAAAAACCTTTTCTCCTGCATCGTGTTGTCGGTCTCTGAAAACAAATTCTCCTTGTCCATTAAACCCCCAACCCGTAAAAGCACGAGCGGCTTCTTTAATATCGTGTTCAGTATAATTTCCACGCCCCAAAGTGAATAATTCCATTACTTCCCGAGCAAAATTCTCATTGGGAGAATCCTTTCTATTTTGCTGATTATTAAGGAATTGTAACATGGCAGGGCTTTTAGAAACGGCTAAAAGCAAGTCGCCAAATTTGCCCAAAGCATTTTCACGGACAACATTATTAAGTTGTTGGTCAAAAAGTGGCTGACGACTCCTACAAGCGAAATGACCATGCCAAAACAACGTCATTTTCTCCCGCAACATTCCTTCGCCCGAAGCCATTTTAATAACCCAAAGGAAATTCAAATCGGTGATTTTCTCACGGTTTTCTTTTAATCGTTTTTTAATCATTTCGGTGGATAAAGTACCACCCATCAGCCAAGTATCTTTTAGGGCTTTTCTCTTGACAATATTGACATTTTCTTCCTCTATTATTATCAAAGGCTTTATTTCTTCTGAACCTTTCAGCAAATATTTCATCACTTTTGAAGGTGATTTATCTTCAAATTCTTGTATCTGAATGGGCGTAGCTCCAAAGCCCGCACGCTGGAATAAATGCTCTATTTTTATCTGATTGGAAATTTTCATAACGGTCTTATTTTTTGTGGGTAAGACAGTTTGAGGGTTGGGAAGGTTTAATTTTGTCAGGTTGAAGCCTAATAATAGCTGTTACTCGCAAGATGCGAGCGACTAATTTCGTCCCGTGGTTGGTGTCTCCACCAAACATACTTGCGTAAGCAATCTTAGTACGTGTGCTTACGCACGTGTGTTTGGTGGGAACACCAACCACGGGGCGAGGAAAAACAAAAAGCCTTCCCAGTTCACACTGAAAAGGCTTTTCTATAAACATCAGCAAGTAAAATACTCATTACTCACACCTCTTTACTTTTTACTGCCCCAATAAAACCTCAAGTTCTTTCTTGAATTCAATCAAAAGGGTTTCTTTCATCGAAATTTTGCGTTTTTGGGTATTGATTTTGTTCATTACTAATTTATCGCCCATCTGACCAGCGTATTGAGAATCCGTAATGAAAGCGTCCAATTCGTTTTTCTCTTTTTTGGTCATGTAATCCATCTGATTAATCATGATTTTCAACTGTTCAACTCTTGGTTTGTCATCTAAGGCTGGGTGGCGATAACTGATTACTCTTAATAGATAATTCATTTCAAAAATCTTATCACAAACATTTCTGAAACGCTCAGCGATGCTGCGGTCAAGATTTTTAGTTTGGGCAGATAATTCCTTCCATTTCACCAAAAAGTCTTTCGCTTTCTCGGTAGTTTGTGGAATCTGAGACTGGATTTTCAATAAATTCTCCAATTCAGTCGTCATTTCTTTCATTTGTTGAACCCGTGGATCAATTCTTATGGTCATAACAATACCCTTCTCACGATTATAACGCTCGAAGAAGAAATCATTAGAACGCTTGAATTGCTTCCAAAGCATACTTTGCTTTTTGGGTGGCACATTTACTATTGTTTTCCACTCCTTTTGCAAGTTTTTGATGGTTTCAAAAGCCACATCCACATCTTTTTCATAACGGAGGTTACGGGCATCATCCACAATGCGTTGAAGAGTCGCTAATTTTTCGTCAATAACACGATTTTTCTCTGCGTAATATTCACGACGACGCACGAAGAAATCATCAACAATTCCATCAAAATCCCCTTCTACACCATCTTGAAGAGCTTTATCGACAGGACCAGTTTTCAGCCATTTGGATTTAATCTCCATAATGTCTTCGGTTGCCACTGCCCAGTCTTCACTCTTAGCCGCTTCTTCCAATTCCGAAATTAAAGCCTTCTTGATTTCAAGGTTTTTGATTTGATTATTCAAAATCAATTCACGCAAATCGAGTTCCAGGCTGTCTAAACGTTCGAGCAAGGGAATAAAATTTCCGAGACCATCAAATTCGGTGAGGCTTTTACTGAGTTGGAGAAGTTTGGTCAAATAAGAGCCTTTATTTTGGGCTTCTTCCACTTGTTCAAACAGGGTGCTTACTTTATTTTCAGCAATAGAGAAGCGATTCACAAAATATTGAAGGGCTTCTTCTTCGGTGTTTCTGACAACGCCAATTTGACGTTCTTCGTACTCAGAGTAGCTTTTTAAATAGACTTTGCCGTCTTTACAGTAGCCATACTCGGCGGGGTTTTTAATTGTGTTTTCCATTGGTTTACTTTGTGCATGATTAGAGCTTCTGGCAAGGCACATTACTCTAAGGGATTCATGGTTTAGGTTAATTAATTTTTTAGTAGTTCCTTATACTAATTTTGTTTGTGGGTTATGATATATAATTTCCTGCAATTTACTGATTTTCAGCAAAAAATCTAATCTTTTACTCACATAATCCATTGAGTGGTAATAATTTTCAGCCTTCTAATCCCCAAAGACGGAATTTATAAGAAAAAAATAACGAAAAGTCTCCTTTTGGGGTCAGGGGGCAAAATACAAAATTCCAAAACCGTCAATTATTATTATCTTTGCGATTGAGGATTTTAATGTAAGTTTTAATGTAAATGTTGTTTACTATTCTTCAAAATCCATCAAACCCAAAAATCAAAAATATACATGAGTCAAGAAACCATTATCTTTTCAATGGAGCGAGTTTCAAAAACCGTTCCACCTCAAAAACAAATCTTAAAAAATATTTACCTCTCCTTTTTCTATGGAGCGAAAATTGGCGTTTTGGGTTTAAATGGCTCGGGAAAGTCATCGCTCCTCAGAATTATTGCGGGGAAAGACAAAAGCTATACGGGTGATATTGTGTTCTCGCAGGGGTATTCTGTTGGAATGTTGGAGCAAGAACCTGAACTTGACCCTACTAAAACCGTCAAAGAAATCGTGGAGGAAGGCGTTGCCGAAGTGGTGGCTTTATTGAAAGAATTTGATGAAATCAACGAAGCCTTTGGCGACCCCGATGCGGATTTTGATAAATTATTAGACCGACAAGGGACAGTGCAAGAAAAACTCGACCATCACAATGCTTGGGAATTGGATACTCGTTTGGAACGGGCCATGGATGCTTTGCGTTGTCCACCGTCCGACCAAAACGTTGCTAATCTTTCGGGAGGTGAAAAACGGCGTGTTGCTCTTTGTCGCCTACTTTTACAAGAACCAGACGTTTTATTATTGGATGAACCCACCAACCATTTGGATGCGGAGTCTGTCCTTTGGTTAGAAGAACATTTGCGTCAATACAAAGGAACGGTGATTGCCGTAACCCACGATAGATATTTCTTGGATAACGTAGCGGGTTGGATTTTGGAATTAGACCGAGGCGAAGGTATTCCGTGGAAAGGGAATTATTCTTCCTGGTTAGAACAAAAGCATAATCGTTTAGCGAAGGAAGAAAAGACCGAATCTCGCCGTCAGAAAACATTGCAACGAGAATTGGAATGGGTGAGAATGTCGCCAAAAGCTCGTCAGGCAAAATCGAAAGCTCGTTTGGAAGCCTACGATAAATTGATGTCGGAAGAAAACCGCCAGAAGGAAGATAAATTAGAATTATTCATCCCAGCAGGACCAAGATTAGGAAATAAAGTCATTGAGGTTCAGAACGTTACGAAGGCTTACGGAGATAAATTGCTATTCGATAATCTTACATTCTCATTACCTCCTGCGGGAATTGTGGGGATAATTGGACCCAATGGTGCGGGTAAATCAACGCTTTTCAAACTCATCACGGGGCAAGTTCAACCCGATGCAGGAACATTTGAAGTGGGCGAAACCGTACAGATGGCTTACGTTGATCAAGAACATAATCAATTAGCGGCTGAAAAATCGGTTTTTGAATTAGTTTCGGGCGGAACAGAAATGACGCTTTTAGGCGGACGGCAAGTGAACGCTCGGGCGTATGTAAGTAAATTCAATTTTAACGGAGCTGACCAAGAAAAGAAGATTGGAAACTTATCGGGCGGAGAGCGAAATCGAGTGCATTTGGCGATGATGTTGAAGGAAGGAGCGAATCTTTTATTATTAGATGAACCGACTAACGACTTGGATGTCAATACGTTACGGGCTTTGGAAGAAGCCTTAGAAAACTTTGGCGGTTGTGCAGTAGTGATTTCCCATGATAGGTGGTTTTTAGATAGAATTGCCACGCATATCTTGGCATTTGAAGGAGATTCGCAGGTTTATTGGTTTGAAGGAAACTTCTCGGATTACGAAGAAAACCGTAAGAAACGTTTGGGTAACGATGCAACCCCGAAGCGGATTCGTTACAAGAAATTGGGGGATTGAAGGATTGTGGATTTGAACGAGGTGTGTAACCTTCGGAGTGTAGGTTTTATTTCGATAAATGAAATGAAATGTGGCATTTATTGGAATAAAAATCTGTATGCTCATGTGGATTGCCGCCCAGCCGATTGTCGCCCAACGGAATACGGATGAACAATTGACTAATATTACTGGGCGACACCCCGTCTTCATGAATCAAAATTATCCAAATACATGGTTATCTATCATCAACACTTTTAAGAATTACCAATTCATCCATTATTTTTTAATTTCATAATATGGCGTTGTTTTTGGTACTTCAATTACGGGTGGTCGCCAGTTGAGTTTTTTTCCAAACTTAAACGTCAGTCCTCCGCTTACGCCAACCAAATCCGCATATCCCGAACAGTTTTGAGCCGTCATTCCTGTATATTTTACCTTGACAAAGATTCCTAATCTATCGGCAGACTCTTGAATATGTAAGCCTATACTTGGCGAAAACCCCCAATTTAAACTATTACAAGTTGCAACCGAAGAGGCATAAGAACGATAAGTTTCATTGATATTCAATTGTCTATCCGTATAAAAAACACCTGTTTCAAGTCCCACGAAAGGTTTAAGCAGGGTTTTACTCAATAAATAATATTCCCCTCCCACTGTTACGGGAACGATGGTTTTATAAGAATATCCGTAGAGTTTTGAGGAATAATCAACGTTTGAAACCGCTACCAATCCCTTACGCATATCATAAGCACCCGTTGTGGCGGTGATTCTGAATTTCTCGGAAATGTGTTTTCGTAGGCTCAGTTCCATACTTGAACCCGCAAAATTGGCATTATTATTGAACCCACCTTCGATGGCATACCCAAGACTCGTGCTGACCTGAATTTGAGCAGTAGTAAGCAAGGGCAATAGTAAGAGAATAAGTAAGAGTTTTTTCATAATCCATTAGCGGGTTTGTGTTTTACAGAACGAATATACTGAATAAATCTTTACGTTAATTGTTGAGAGTCAATTATTTATAAAGCAAGAGAGTTTATGAGTGAAAAGTTTATGAGTAAACATAATTTTTCTCTTTACGAAAAAACTTACTGGCTTTTAACTCATAAACTTTCAACTCATAGACATTTTTACTTCAAAACATACGCCAAAGCCTCTTCATTTTCCGCAATCCATTCGGTAATTTCCGTAACGATTTGCTTCATGGATGTCTCTGGTTTCCAGCCCGTTAGTGTCGTTACTTTACTGTTATCGGTAACGTACAAACGAATATCTGCCGCACGGTTTTCGGCTACTTGACTGATGGGAATGGTCTTGCCCGTAACTTCCTGACAGATTTTGGTGAGTTCCTGCAAAGAGGCACTAACCTCTACGCCACCACCAACATTCAGAATTTCACCATTTACGACATCCATGTTATGTAGCTGATAATCAACAAGTTTGTATAAATCTTTTACGTGCAACATATCACGGGTCTGTCTGCCCGAACCACCGTAGCCGATGTAAGCTAATTTTTGTTCCCAGAAATGTTTTGCTACCCAAAGCACCATAACGCCTTGGTCTATTTTACCCATTTGCCAAGGACCCGTCAGTACGCCACAACGATTGATGACGGTTTTCATGCCATAAAATTCGTTGTATTCGTGAATCATCAATTCGGAAGCCAATTTGGTGGCTCCGTACAATGACCTTGCTCCATCCAAGGGAAAATCTTCGGCAATTCCTTTGGCAGAAACCCCTCTAACGGACTGATTATCAGATAGTACAAAGCGAGTTTCTGCTTCCTCAAAGTTCAATTTTTCAATGGCTTTGATGGGATAAATTCGGCTCGTGGAAAGGAAAATAAAGGCTGCCCCACACTTTTTGGTATAATTCAAACAGTTGATTGTACCCATTAAATTGGTATTTATCAAATAATCTGGCGTACCATCCAAGCCTGCCAAAACGGAAGGTTCTGCCGAGGCTTCAATGACGAAATCCACCTTGGGCAAAGTATCAAAATCTTCTTTATTCCGAATGTCACCATGCACGAAAACTGCCCCAACTTTCGCTAAACGAGGTAAATTGAGTTCTGAACCTTTGCGTTTGAGGTTATCCAAACAGATAACTTCGTATTGTGGATAATTAGTTTTGAGGTTAATGGCAAGTGCCGAACCAACGAAGCCCGCTCCGCCCGTGATTAATATTTTCATTAATTATTTTTTACAAAAAATTATTTAAGCCTAAATGCAATTTTCGCATGAGGCGTGAAGCGGGGGACTCGCCCCCCCTAACCCTCAATCCTACAAAGTTATATTGCTTCTAATAATTAACTATTCTTAGGCAAAGGCACCATTCTTCACACGAGGGTCGCTTCACGAATAACTATTTTTAATCTTCCCATAACTTCTGATTTTAAGAGTTTAATTACAATTACACTCACTGCAAAGAATACAATCATAGCTAAGTTCGATAAACTATTAGTAGAAATGTTAACTTTATTACATAGGTTCTTCTATTTTATTTATAGTACATTTAAATCAATCACTTTTAGGTTAAAAGTGATTGCCTTATCCAAGATAATACTCATTTCGTAGAATTTTTTGCCCCGTGGTTGGTGTCCCCACCAACCACTTTGGCGTAAGCATACTCTAACGATGCTGTCGTAAGTGTAGCTGGTGGGGATACCAACGATGGAGCGAAAAAGCCGAAAACCGACTGCCGAAAACCCATTTCACTTCTCGCTCAATTTCAATAAATGCTTTGGGTCTGCCAATCTCACTACTTCTCTTTTCGAGAATTTTATGAGCCACAAACCCATAAAATCACCCTTTTTTCTAAAACTTAAACTATCCAAATTTACCGTTTTACTCAATGCCTCGATTCTCGGTTTCTTCAAACCTACTAATTCATTTCTCAGGATAATCGGTTCAGTGTAAAAGAAGGATAATTCATCGTCTGATTTTTGGATATTGTCTATTTGCGGTAAATGTTTTTCTGCATTGTATTGATAAGCATCCAGAATTTCATTAACCTTTTGTCCAAAGGTAGGATTTTGTAATTTTAGCGGACTGCCAAATAGAATCTCTACTCGGTAAGACTTTGATAGTGAATCTATGACGGCTCTATTTTCAAGATTTTGAATTAAATTTTTGTTTAAAGAATCTACGATTGAGTGTCCCCATTCGTCCACTTGTTCGGTAAATTGGGCGGGTGTAATTCGCTTCACCTCACGCTCGTGAAGTTCTTTTACTGCCGCTCTAGTGTCAATTCTTTTGGTAAAATCACAACCTATTAACAGTGAACCGTAAACAGTGAATAGTAAACAGATTTTGACAGAGAATATAGGTTTCATGATTTGTTGATTTTTTTACAAAGATAAGGGTTTGGACAATAAAAAAGTCCAGATAATTCTGAATAAGAATTATCTGGACTTTTGGAAACTGTAACACTGCGGTTCAACGATTCGACAGCCTTGCCCGTATGGTAAGTTCTCTAAATTGACGAGGCTATTGAATCGTCGAACTGCCACGTTACAGTTACCGTTTCAATCGCCCACTCACATCACCCGCCACAACGGCTTCAATTTCCTGTACGCTCACAATATTGAAATCTCCTTCAATAGTGTGTTTTAAAGCCGAGGCTGCCACGGCAAAATCAAGGGCTTTTTGCGTGTCTTGATACATTAATTCTCCGTAAATATAACCCGCCATAAAAGCGTCGCCTCCTCCTATTCTATCCACAATATCGGAAATATCCATAACATCAGTTTCAATCATTTTCTGCCCATCCCAACATCTACCCATGAGCGTATTGTGTGAAGCCGAGATTTGTCCACGTTTGGTATTTATTACTTTCTTTATCTGCGGGAATTTATCTAAAATCTGTTTGCAGACCGACTTAAAACTGCCTTTTTCATCATTGGGAATGATACCAAACATATCAGAAGCATCGCCTTTACTGCACACAATTACATCACAATATTCAACCAATCCTGGCATTACTTCGCTGGGAGTTTTGCCCCATTTCCAGAGATTTGAACGATAGCCAACATCGGCTGAAACCTTGATTCCCAAGCGATTAGCGGTTTGTGCGGCTTCCAAACAGGCTTGGGCTGCACTTTCAGAAATGGCAGGACTGATTCCTGTGAAATGAAACCATTGAGCATCCTTTAAGATTTCTTCCCAATTAAAATCTGTAGTTTGAAGCGTGGCAAAAGATGAATTAGCACGGTCATAAACCACTTTGCTCGGACGCATGGCTGCTCCTTTTTCCACAAAATAAATCCCGATTCTATCCCCTCCGTAAGCAATATTTTCTGTCTCAACGCCATATTTTTTAAAAATAGCGGTTGCTGAACGCCCCAAATCATTATCGGGAAAACGGGTTACGTGGCTTGCTTCTAAGCCCAAAATAGCCAAAGAGGAAGCAACATTTGCTTCGCCTCCGCCAAAATTTATATCAAACTGAGTAGCTTGTGGAAACCGAGTAAAATTTGGCGTACTAAGTCGCATCATGACTTCGCCGAAAGTAACAATTTTCATAATTCTTTTTATAAATACTTCCTCACCGCATCCGCAAAACCTTCCAATTGGGTTAGGTCTTCGCCCCAAAGGCTACGGTTGGCTAATACTTTATCTAAATCAAAATTTTGCCATTGTTCATAAAAATAAGGGGCAAAATTGCAATTGATGGGGTAATATTCTCCGTTAGATTCTCCATAATATGCACCATTCATCTCTTTTTCACCCTTCATAAACTGCAAATATGCCGCAAAACCCATCGCAAAAAGTTCGGGTGGCTTTCCAAATTCCTTATAATATTGAAGCAGAATCGGAATATTTCGCATCTTCATTTTGGTCGTGTATTGAGCTGATATATCCAAGAGTTTATGGTTGAGGAATGGATTACGGAAACGGTCAAGTACCATTCTGCCGAAGCGATCTCTGGCTTTGGAATCAATTTTGTAAGGAATCGCTAAGGCGATTTCACCCAACATCAAATTGGTAATTATTCTACTTAAATAACCATTTGCCATTACGTCTTTTACCAACCTAAAACCTAATAAATACGACATTCCGCACTGTAAAGTGTGCGTTCCGTTCAACATTCTGAGTTTGAGCTCTCGATAAATTTCTATATCTCTTTCAATGATTACACCCGAATCCACTTTGGCAAATGATAATAGATTTCGCACGTAGTCATCGCCCTGAATAGCCCACAGACGATACACCTCCGAGAGTACCATTAAATTATCTTGATAACCCAATTTATTCTGTAATTCATCGGTCATTTCTTTATCGGGTTTCCCAGGTACTATCCTGTCCACCAAAGAGTTACAGAAACGATTATGGGTTTTTAGCCAGTCTATAAACCCTGGTTCGAGGGTATTTCTTTGGGCTTGGTCAAGCACTATTTCTTTCAAAATATCTCCATTATTGACCACTAATTCTGTCGGTACAATCACCATTCCACTCTCTGCCGAACCCTCAAAATGCTTCCAACGTTCATGCAAAAATGCTAATAGTTTTACGGGAAAAGAGGAGGGAGGATTGTTATTAATTTTATCGCCTTCAATCAAGGCAATTCCTACTTCGGTAGTATTGGAAAAAACAATCTGCATCTCTGGATTTTTGGCACAATACAAAATCTCCTGCCATTGCGAACGAGCCGACAAGGTGCGTGAAATGGAAGCATTTAAGATATATTCCTCTATGGGCTGACCGTTTTCAACGCCTTTGATCGAGTGCGTGTAAAGTCCGTCTTGTTCATTGAAATCATCGGCACCACCCGAATCAGTCGATTTTACGACTACTATCCGACCATTGAAAATGCCTTTTTTGTTGGCTTTATCAATAAAATAATCGCAAAGACCACGCAACAAAACGCCCGTGCCAAATTGTAAAACTTTTTCAGGTAAATTAAAAATTTCATTATTGGGCAAGTCCAGATGCTTGCTCAGATTCACAGAATTAGAAGCTAAATGTGATTTGTTGAGTTTAAAGTTCATTCGATATTATTTTTCCGTTTATTGTTTTAGAAAGCAATTTCGCCACTTTCATATACTCAATTTTAATAAAAATCGTGAAATTAAATCAAAATAATAGAATAGATTTAATATTCAGGACTGCACCCATAATCTATGATTAACGCTTTAATCGGTTGAGCGTAGCACAGTTATACGGCATCAAAAAAAGCTACTCAATGAATGAGTAGCTTTTTCAATTATAACGAAGAATTTTCCTAAAACATATCATCAAAAAGTACAATAACAAATATGCCAATAGACTGATTATAATATTGAAAAGTGCGGTTATCGGCTACGTTGTTTAAGCCTACACTGTATGAAACGCCTATTTGTGTGAATTTTTCTACTTGTACGCCAATGCCCATATTGAAGCCGTAATCTATTCTGTTCAAACCATTGCCAAAAGTTCTAACGGTGTTGCTAAACGTACTGTCGGCCCTTCGTTTTTCGCTTAACCTAACACCCGAAAAAACATTCTTACCCGTGATGCCTACGCCCAAATATGGACCCGCCCATACGCACAATTGAGTGCCAAAGCTATTCCGATTTCCAAAAACATAATTCAAATTTGGGCAAATATCCAAATAATGTAATTCAAGGGAATTTTCGGTATAGGTAGAATCCGTAAAATTGTATCTTGACTGAAAACCACGAGGGCTGTAATGAATTTCGGGCTGGAAACTGAGGTTTTTAGACAGTTTGTAATTAATGCCAAAACCCAAATCAATCACAGGTTTTAGTTTGATGCTATTACCAAAAGGAACATTATCACCATAAATATTCACGGCTTTTACGCCAAACCGAAAGACGGAACGGTCTTTTTTGAATTGAGCAAAACAGTGGACGATTGTTGTCAGAAATAGACAGGCAATTAAAGTTATGCTTCGTTTAGACATTGATAGGTTAAGTTAGTGCTGTTACAGTTGTGTCGCAACATAATAGAAAAAAGTCATTAAACCAAGTGTGTTCATGTTTTTGTAATTGTTTGTTTATTCAACGGTAAGGTTGCCCAGTAGCCCGTTAAGGATTTTACATTAAAATCAGGTAAAATGCGATGGCTGGATCAAACTATATTAATAGATTGAAAAATCAGCATTTGCTAATGATTGAATATATCGACATGAAGAATGTTTTTCAATGTTGGAAAGTAAAGAGAGAAATAAACATTGTATTTCGTCAGGAAGATTGAAATAAAATTGAAGGGCACTAATCAAACAACCCATTATGAATACTTAAATAATATTGTTTATGTCCAATGTGATGGACACGGTGTAAAAATACATTTAAAAGAATCTAAAAACGTCATTATAGAAATAACAAACACTAATTCTACTATTACTTTGAATAATTTTGTGTTAGGAACAATCAATAAAAGTATATTGTGAAAGAAATTACGCTTTTTAGTAAAAAAAAGCTTTATTATCAATATTTGTTACATCGCCGATGTTGATTCTAACGTAAGAATAAATTTCAAAAACGTAGAGAATATTTTGCCATTTGATAGTGCTAAACTAAGAAATGAAACACTTACCAAATGGCGAACTATTTTTCAATCTAACAGATAATTTTTGATTTGATATTCTCGACTGCTACACTACCACAAAGTGCTGAACCACAGGGGCTTTGTCAAAATACGGTCCAATAATTATTCTCCATCTTTGGAATAAAACCGATTCTCTAAAACCTTTGGTATGGTCTTCTAAGGTTTCCCAAGTTATCAATAAAACGTAGCGGTTTGGTTGTTCGATACACTTCTTAAATTCGTGCTTTACGTATCCTTTTGCCGTTACTAAAACCTCTTGGGCTTGTATCAAAGCGGCTTCAAATTCTTCGTTTTTCTTGGCTTTAATATCTATCGTTGCAAGTTCTAAAATCATATTTTTTTTTAGTTATTTATTACAGAATGGGTGAAATACCCACTAAATTAATCTACTTCTATCACTACGCCCGCTGTCTTTGGGTGAGCCACACAGGTCAGGATATATCCTTGTTTTACTTCTTTTTCAGTCAATCCATCTTCATCATCCATCAATACTTCTCCCGAGGTACATTTGCCCATACAAGCCGTACACATTCCCGCTTGGCACGAATACGGAAGGTCAATATCATCACGCAATGCCGCCTCCAAAATAGTTTCGTGGGGCTTTACAACTACCTGATAATCAGTGCCTTCATATTGAATCGTAACGGTTTGTTCTTTTAACGAACCGTCATCATCATCTTCGGTATGCTCAATAATTCCCGTTCCAAAATGCTCTTGATGAATGTTGTCGGCTGGTACATTAAATATATTTAGGGCGGATTCCACTTCCTGCATCATGCCTTCTGGTCCGCACAAAAAGTATTCGGCTTTGTCAATGTCAATGGCAAATTCTTGCTTCAAAAATATAACCGCTGAGGCTTGATGAATCCGTGTTTTATAGCCCGTCCAAGTATAGGAAGGTTTGCTCAAAACGTGCAGAACACGGAAACGTCCTTCATATTTTTGCTCTAATTCTGATAACTGATTTTTGAAAATAATGCTCTCCTCATTCCGTGAACCATAAACTAGATACACCTTCGTATTTTGTTCAACGGGTAGTACCGATTTGATAATAGACATTAAAGGCGTAATACCCGAACCTCCGCCAAAAAGCACAATAGTACGTTCTTTGGTCGGACTTGGGTCTGCCACAAAATGCCCCATCGGTTCCATCATTTCGATGGCATCACCAACCTTTACGTGGTCACATAAATAATTGGAAACCAGACCATTAGCTACTCTTTTTACCGTAACGGCAATCGAAGCATCTTTATTGGGTGATGACGACATAGAATAACTACGGCGTACTTTTTGCCCATCAATCACGGGTATCATCGTGAGGAATTGACCCGCCTTGTATTGCACGGGAGCATGAACGGGATGCCAAAACGTGAAGGTTTTGGTATCGGCAGTTTCTTCAATAATTTCTTTTACTGTAAGATGAAAATACTTTACTGACATTTGTTTTAAGAGTATTAAGTATCAAGTATTAGGTATTAAGTATTTGCTCTGAAACAATCTCATTAATCTATAATCGCTTGATTTTAAGTATATTAAATTTTTCGTTGAATTAAACTTATCAACAACTATTAATTATTCCTTATTAATTATTGGCTAAATCAACTCCGCATCTTTTTGTTTTTTGATTCTTGCCGAAACTAAAATACTTATTTCGTAAAGTCCCAACAAAGGCAAGGTTACTAATAACTGTGAAATAGCATCGGGTGATGGCGTAATTAGTGCCGCAATAATCAAAATAATCACAATGGCATAACGACGGTTTTCACGCATTAGTTTTGGCGTAAGAATACCCACTTGTGAAAGCACAAACGAAATCATCGGTAACTGAAACGTAATTCCGCAAGCCAAAGTCATGGTTGAAAGCAAAGAGATATAATCATTTATATCAAATTGATTTTGGATAGACTCGTCTAATTGATAACTCGCTAAGAAGTTGATTGCCATGGGAGAAACAATATAATAACCAAAAGTTACGCCCAAAAAGAATAATAACGATACCCAAAAAACTGCCCCACGAGCCGCTTTGGCTTCTTTTAGCTTCAAACCTGGTTTAATAAAACGCCAAACTTCCCAAAAGAAATAAGGAAAAGCAAACAACAAACCCACCGAGATTGATTGGGTAAATGCCATCATAAACTGTCCCGATACCTCACGACTTTGAAGAACAAAGGCGGCAGGTTTGAAATGAAGGCTGTCGATATTCGCTAAGTCGGCTAATGTGTTTAACATTCTGTTTGTCCAAAATGTTACTTTGGTAGGAGCCATAATAATCCCGCTAAAAATTTCTTTTTGATAAATCCATGCAATAATGGTAAATATCATAATGGAAATTATGGAGCGGATGATATGCCAACGGAGTTCTTCGAGATGGTCAAAAAAGGTCATTCCTTCGCCTTCTTCCACTTCTATTTCTTGTTCAAATTCTTGGTCTAATGCCATGTTGTATTTTTATATCAGGTTTGGATTGTTTATCCTATCTACCAAATTACGTTAATGATGTGTTTATAGTTTTTAAATCTTTCGTCAATCGTGATAATTGAGAGATAAGTACATGGGTATCAATCAAATATTTTATCACATATACTCTTTTAAATCATCAAGTGGTTCGTTGAAGTCATCTGGATAGACAAAACTTCCTTTAGAAATACCAAATTGACGTTTTTTCTTAACGCTTTCTTTTATTTCAAGTGGTTCAGCAAAACTGACAAATACTTGAACTTTCTTATTAGTTTTGGGTAATTCATCCAAGACAATATGCCCATTTTCATAAAAACCCGAAATCATTGTTCCTACCATCGCTTTCGCTATTTTGATTATCCTACAAAGTTACATCAAAAACACAAAAAACCCCGACAACGTTTTGGATTGTCAGGGTTTTTATGAAATGTATTTATTCAAAATTAAAGTAGTGATTTATCTTTCAATACCTTCAATACTTCTTCTTCCTGAATTTCTAAAATATTAGCAATCTGTTTTACCTCAAAATTGTGATTATGAAATTTTATAATAGTGTTGCGACGTTCTTTTTCAACGCCTAATCCCTCGCCTTCTTCACGACCTTCTTTATGACCTTCCTTACGACCTTCTATACGTCCCAATTTCTTCCCTTCTCTTACTCCATATTGTTTATAATATGTCTCAACTGTTTCAATGATGCCCATACTTTTGATTGGTTTATTGATTTGTTCCTCAAATTTAAGTGTCAAATCGGAATTTGCAAAAGAAACATAATTTTTGATAAATTTTAAGATTTGTCTGAAATCATGCGGATTGTATCCTTTTCGTTGGATACGCCTAAAAAGATTCATTTTTAATTCAAAAAGTGATTCGCCCGCTTTAGGTTTATTGGCTTTCAGACCGTACCAAGCTACTTCTAAGGCAAAGGCAAATAAATTATCGGTCTTTTGAAAATCCTCTGGACGATAATCTGACAACTTCAAAGAATGATATTCGTAGGTTAATTTAGTTCCTAAAAATCCATCTATGTAAGCAGTTGGTTTATAATTTGGATTGTCGTCCGTCAAGATAGCAAAGGCTACGATTGGCTTTCCGTATTTGTCCTTAATTCTGTAATAATATTGAAACATTCGTAAGGCAAACTCCTTGTCTTCATAGCCCTGAATCTCTACGTGAGCCAATATCCATGCTTCTGTACCATCTTTCAAAAATACCTTTGCCAATTTATCCGCTCATCTGTTTTTACCTTTTGTATCTGGAAAAAGTCGGGCTAATTCTTTATCCAAAAATTGAATATCTTTCGTTAAATCAAACGTTTCATCAGCATTTTTGATAAAGTAACGTAAGAAGTCTGGGAAAAAGTCTTCTAACAATCCCTTCCAAAGTAGGTCACGAGGTACTTGAATCATTTTATAGTAGTTAGATAATTATTTAAAAGTAAAGTAATACTCCAAATATACAAATAAGCCTCCGCAAAATCAATTTGCAGAGGCTCGTATTTTCGAATAATAAGCACTTTTTTAAAATTAGATAATTTACCAAAAACATAATTAGTGTTTTGATAGTAAATTCGTCATGCACAACTAACCCCTAACACTCAAAACCTAACCCCTTTTTCTCTACACATACAAAGGAAACGCTTCCATCCATTTGTTGATTTCTGATTTTACTGAACCGATAAATGTTTCATTATCGTGGTTCATCAAAACGCTGTCAATCAACTCCACAATGTGCAACATTTCAGCTTCTTTCATACCACGGGTAGTCATGGCGGCTGTTCCCACACGCATACCCGATGTTACGAATGGTGATTTATCGTCAAACGGAACCATGTTTTTGTTAATGGTAATGTCGGCTTTTACTAAGGTATTTTCTGCTAATTTACCCGTCAATCCTTTTGGGCGTAAATCAATGAGCATCAAGTGGTTATCTGTTCCTCCCGAGATAATTTTATATCCTTTATCCACAAAACCCTGTGCCATTACTTTCGCATTGCGTTGGAGTTGTTCGGCATAATCTTGGAAATCATCGGTCATGGCTTCTCCAAAAGCAATGGCTTTGGCAGCAATTACGTGTTCTAAGGGGCCACCTTGGGTGCCTGGGAAAACGCCGCCGTCCAATAAAGCCGACATCATTTTCAGTTCGCCTTTCAAAGTGGTTTGTCCAAATGGATTCACAAAATCGTTTCCCATCATAATCAAACCGCCCCGTGGACCTCTCAAAGTCTTGTGGGTTGTCGTGGTTACAATATGGCAATGTTGCATCGGATTATTCAACAAACCTTTGGCGATAAGTGCCGATGGGTGAGAAATATCGGCTAACAAAATTGCTCCAATTTCATCGGCAATAGCACGTAAACGGACATAATCCCAATCACGAGAATAGGCAGATGCTCCGCAGATAATCAATCTTGGTTTTTCTTGCAAAGCGGTGGCTTCAACTTTATCCCAATCAATCAAACCCGTTTCTTGTTCAACGCCATAGAAGAATGCCTGGAAATATTTTCCCGAAAAATTCACGGGCGAACCGTGCGAAAGGTGTCCTCCGTGGGCGAGGTTAAAACCTAAAATTTTATCACCAGGATTTAAAAACGAAAGGAAGACTGCCGCATTTGCCTGAGCTCCTGAGTGTGGCTGAACGTTTGCCCATGATGCTCCAAAAAGAGCTTTGGCACGGTCAATAGCAATGTTTTCAACTTGGTCAACTACCTCACAACCACCATAATAACGCTTGCCTGGTAGTCCTTCGGCATATTTATTGGTCAAAACGGAGCCTTGGGCTTCCATAACTTGTTTTGAGGTAAAATTCTCTGAAGCAATCAACTCCAAACCATACTCTTGACGGTGAGCTTCTTGATTAATCAAATTGAAAATTTCGAGGTCTCTTTCGAGCGTAAAAGTTGCTGTTTTCATGGAGTAATTCTTGAATTTTTTGGAAAGGACTTTGGAATTTTACAAAAAATCCTTTTATCCTTATAAAATCGTTGATTGTGATTGAAATTCTCAGTAAAAATACTTTGAAAAAAGATTATAAGCAAAAAGTTGTCAGTATTGAGGTATGAGGAGTGAAATTACATTTACTCTTCAAGAATAACTTGTCATCAGCATAAAGGTTTCGTATTTTTTTACTCATATCTCAATACTCACACCTCACCCCTAAATCTTGGTACAAATATTGATACTAAAAAACTACATACCCATAAAAATAACATAACCCGATGAAAAAAATCATTTCTTGTATTGTACTTATAACCACTACTATAAGTTCCTCTTTTGCTATTCCCGCAAAACCATTCAAGTTATTAGCCCTCAAAGATATTTCGTATCTGTATATCAAAGGATTTGACGAACAAAAATCCATTGAACCAGTATTTTTTAAGGCTTCCGTTGCAGAACCCATCAAGATGATGAGTAACTCAAAAATTTCGTTCAAGATTGGTTTGGATGAAAATTATAAGGTGAAATTGACTTGGCTAAGTGCCAACGGACATCAAGCCAAGCGTTACATCATCCAAATTAGCCATGATAAAGAAACGTTTTATGATTTGAAAGAAATATTGGTTTTGCCTAATCCAGAAGAAAAAATGTTATACACTTTCATCGACCCACAGTCTTATTCAGGCACGAAATATTACCGTATTATGGAGGAAGATGAAGCGGATAAAATGTTTATTTACGCTCCCGTGAAAATGACGGTTGAAGTTATGCAAGCTCCTGCGGAATTGGTAAAATGCCTTCAAACGGAGGAAAATAACGTGATTCACATCAAAACGGCAGATAGTAGATTGATACCAATCTTGACCACTGATACAGGAATGGGAATCCCTTGCGACTATAAATATAGCGAAGCTACTCAAACGGGCGTTTTGAAGCCAGTCTATTATTTGGCGGGTGGAAATTATCACTTGAAAGTGCGTTTGGGAAATAATGAATCGAAGTATATCGTAACGGTTTCGGATATTGAAGGGAGTCAGTTCTGAAGGATTGGTGAAGGGTAAACGGTTTGTGCCTTTGAAATCTTTTCATAAAAATAGGTCTGTGCGAAAACACAGACCTATTTTATTTTGTCATTGTCAGCCCATTTGTCATTGCGACCAGCCTTTTTTGCATGGGAAGCAATCTGTTAGCTTACGAGAAAAGGATTTGAAGCACAATTTCATCAATCACGCAGATTGCTTCATCCGCAAAAAAGCGGATTCGCAATGACAAATAGAGAGCTACTTTTTCCCCTCCGCATACTGCAAAGGATAAACCTCCTTCTGATAATTATCCCAATTACCTTTTTTGTAATGATTATCACCAAAGAACGTGATTACTTGGTGAAATTGTTGTGCCTCCTGAAAGCCTGGCACGGGCTGAATCATGTTGAATTTCTCGTCTAAATAAACGATGGTTGGAAACGACATTTTCCCTTGCAAAAGTGCCACCCCTGCCTGATTATAACCATTTTGCCAAATATATTTTTGTGTACCTATCGTGATGGTATCTTTGATTTCAGCATCTAATTTTACGGCATAAAATTTCTCTTTCACAAAATCAGCCACTCGGTCATTCGTAAAAGTTTTTTGATCCATTACCTTGCACCAACCACACCAGCCTGTATAAACATCCACCATGATTTTGCGGGGTTCTTTTTGGGTTGCGGCAAAGGCTTGCTCCAGAGTCATCCACTCAATTTTTTGTCCAGCGTGCAAGTCGGCTGTAACTTGTGCTTTGCTAATAAAGATTATTGAAACGAATATTAAGGTTAAGAAGAAATTTCTCATATTGATTAATGATTATGTTTGATGAGCTGATTATCAAGAATTTACTATTCTTTAAACGTACACTTGAACAAAAATAATTCATTTTCAATTTGTTTTTACGTCAATATGAATTATTTCTGAAAACTATGTTCTGAAAATATTCGTATTGAAACGAAAATCATCATAAAAAGGTTAATTATAAACAAATTTACGATTTATGAATGATTCAATTTACCAATATTTGCAGGTTCGTAAATCGTAAATCAAGTGATTGCTCATTCACTATTTTAAAACATGACATCTTTAAGAAAAGAAAAGAAAGATAAATTAGTTGAAGCCGAACAAAAACGGCGAGATTTAGGCTTTGGTACACAAATCAATGACCCCGACACTCGATTACTGAATCGTGATGGAAGTTTCAATGTTGAGCGGGAAGGAGGCAATTTTTGGAGTCGTTTAAATCTTTTTCATCGCTTAATTACTTGCTCTTGGAGGCGTTTCCTGTGGCTAATTGTTGCCTTTTACGTTACCTTAAACTTTATTTTTGCGGGAATCTATGAATTAGTTGGTGTTGAAAATCTGCAAGGTTCAGACCTCTCTTCACCTGGCAATAGATTTATGGATGCCTTCTTTTTCTCCTCCCAAACGCTCACTACGGTTGGTTATGGACGTATTGCTCCCGTGGGTATGGGAGCGAGTTCGGTGGCTGCCATTGAGTCTTTACTTGGTTTAATGCTCTTTGCCTTAGCTACGGGTTTGCTGTACGGGCGTTTTTCAAGACCAGTTGCCCGCATTAAATATTCCGACAAAGCGGTCATTGCCCCTTACCTCGACATCACAGGTTTTATGTTCAGAGTCGTGAACGAAAGAGACAATCAACTAATTGATATTCAGGTGGAAGTAATCATGGCTTCCTTGGAAATACAACCAAATGGAAAATCAGTACGACAATATAAAGGACTTAATTTAGAACGAAATAAAGTAAATTTTTTTCCAACTAACTGGACAATAGTTCATGCCATTACTGAGGAAAGCCCCATGTTTGGTATCAGTCAAGAGCAATTAATTGAACAAGATACCGAGTTTCTGATTTTAATAAAAGCTACCGAAGACACTTTCAACCAAACCGTTCATTCTCGTTCATCTTATCACATTAGAGAGATAGTTTTTGGGGCAAAATTTTCGCCCATGTTTAGTGATAAAATAGGTTCGGGGATGGTAAATTTAGATTTAGCTAAACTTTCAGATATTCACGATGCTCCGCTGGTGAGTGAGTATTTGCCTGAGGAGAAAGGGGGATGATGTATTTTTGCGAATTAACCCTCACAAGGGTTAAAAACCAGAGTTATACTTCAAAGTTTAGCTCTTTTTTTATGACCAAATCCCTAAAAACCTGCCTAATGGGGTACTGTGAATTCCCTTAATTATTCCTTATCTTTACTCTTTACAAAATTTCAATAATGGATTTCAAATTAACATCAGAATATAAACCCACAGGCGACCAACCACAAGCGATTGCCCAGTTGGTGGAGGGCATTCAAAAAGGGGAAGAAGCCCAAACACTTTTGGGGGTTACGGGTTCGGGAAAGACTTTTACAGTTGCGAATATGATACAGCAAATCAATCGCCCTACTTTGGTTTTGAGTCATAACAAAACCCTTGCCGCTCAATTGTACGGAGAATTCAAACAGTTTTTTCCTGAAAATGCGGTGGAATATTTCGTTTCTTATTACGATTATTACCAGCCCGAAGCCTTCATTGCGTCCACCAATACATACATCGAAAAAGACCTTGCCATCAACGAAGAGATTGATAAATTGAGGCTTTCCACGACTTCTTCCTTAATGTCGGGACGAAGGGATATTATTGTAATTGCCTCTGTTTCGTGTATTTACGGTATGGGAAACCCCGAGGAATATCGTAAAAGTATTCTTCGTTTTGGGGTTGGTGAAATCATCTCTCGCAATCAATTCCTCTTTCGTTTAGTAGAAATTCTTTATTCCCGAACCGAAGTAGAATTCACCCGTGGAACATTCAGAGTGAAAGGTGATACCGTTGATATAAATTTACCTTACGCTGAGTTTGGCTATCGGATTATTTTCTTTGGCGATGAAATTGAAGCCATTCAACGCATTGACCCCGCCACGGGAAAAAAGCAATCGGATGAAAAAATGATTGCCATTTTCCCCGCCAATCTTTTCGTAACGGGGCGTGATGTGTTGAATAATGCCATCAATTTCATTCAAGACGATTTGGTTTCACAGATAAAATTCTTTGAATCGGAAAGTCGTTTGTTAGAAGCCGACCGCATCAAACAACGCACGGAATTTGATATGGAAATGATGCGAGAATTAGGCTATTGCTCGGGAATTGAAAACTATTCACGCTATTTTGACCAACGAAAACCTGGTCAGCGACCCTTCTGTCTTTTAGACTTTTTCCCCGAAGATTTCCTCTTGGTGGTCGATGAAAGCCACGCCACGATGCCCCAAATAAAAGCCATGTGGGGAGGCGACCGTTCCCGAAAGGAAGCTTTGGTGGATTATGGTTTCCGTTTGCCCTCAGCGATGGACAATCGTCCACTGACTTTCCAAGAGTTTGAAAACATCACGGGGCAGACCGTTTATGTGTCGGCAACCCCCGCAGATTATGAATTAAGGCGTTCGGAAGGCGTTGTGGTTGAGCAAGTTATCCGCCCAACGGGACTATTAGACCCTGAAATAGAAGTGCGTCCAAGTCTCAATCAAATTGATGATTTATTGGAAGAAATCCACGAGCGAATTCAACTACAAGAGCGAGTTTTGATAACGACTTTGACCAAAAGAATGGCGGAGGAATTATCTAAATATTTGGATAAAGTGGGTATCAAATGCCGCTATATTCATTCGGAGGTAAAAACTTTGGAACGCATCGAAATCCTGCGAGAATTACGTTTAGGCGTGTTTGATGTCTTGGTGGGCGTTAACCTCTTACGGGAAGGTTTGGACTTACCCGAGGTTTCCTTAGTTGCCATTATGGATGCCGACAAAGAGGGTTTTCTTCGAGATATTCGCTCGTTGATTCAGACGATTGGACGGGCTGCCCGAAACGACCGAGGCAAGGTTTTGATGTACGCCGACCGCATGACGGGTTCGATGGCAAAAGCCATTGACGAAACCAACCGACGGAGGGCAATTCAGATGGAATATAATGTGGCAAACGGCATTACGCCCAAGACCATTTTGAAATCGAAAGAGAAGATTTTGGAGCAAACATCCATTGCCGATGTGATGGGCAAACCACTCAGAAACGTCCAATATTACACCGAGCCACAAGAATTGCAAATGGCAGCCGACCCCGTGGTGGCATATATGACGAAGGACGAACTGGCAAAACAAATCAAAAAAGTACAGTTCGACATGGAAAAAGCCGCCAAAGAATTAGACTTCATGAACGCTGCGAGATTGAGAGATGAAATGTTGGGGTTAAAGAAGTTGATGGAAGGGAAATAATAAAAATCCAGTCTCAAAACTGGATTTCTGTTTAGATTTTTTTGATTGAGCCTCCGCCTTATTTTTTACAATTAAGACACTTAATTTTTCTTTAATACTTCCAATAAACCTCATAATTAACTCTTGAAAATCCTGTTTTACTGAAAATGTTAAATCATCTACATAGCGATTATAAGTAATATTATTTTCATTGCATACTTCCAATAGTTTCTCATCAAATCCCAATTCTACAATGTTTGCTAAATATGAACTCGTTGGAGTACCTTGTGGCAAATGTCCTTTTTATGTAGTCAATTGTGTAATATAATGAGATACCTTCGGAGAAAAATCTTGTTCGACTAACCCACTGTAAACGGCTTTATTTGTAACAAAACTAAAAAACTAACAATATCCATTTGAAATTTGTATAAGTTCCCTAAATGTGCTTTTGCATTTGTAACGTAGCTTCTGCCTTTTATAATTCCTTGTACGTGTGAAGAAAAATCGAATTTTGAAAATATCCGTGTTACTGACTGAGGTTACGCAGGAAACTGAGGTTGAGTTTCTCTGAGACACATAATCCAACGCTATTTTAATTCGTAAGTAATTTTATCAATAGGTAAATAGATAATTTTATCACCATGATTATTATTTTCTAATTTCTTGCTACTTTTACTATGTTTTCTTTTAATAGGAAACATTCTTGGCGGTTTTTGATTGTCACAAAACAAATATTCGCCAGATTTCTTTTGCTCACACACCCCCCCCACCACCAAATTAGTTAGTCTAAGGGAATTTAATCATTATTTATTTTTATTTAAAACAATATGAGTTGTAAGGTGGTGTTACATTTTAATTTGCTCACCATGAAGTATTTATCATAATGAATGCCATTAATTATCTCTTCACATCATCCTTAAAAATAAATTTATTTCCCTTATTCAACCCTACTATAATTCATTTTTAATCATTTATTAATATATAATCACTCAATTACGAATATGGAAAAAAATTACTATTTATTAAAATCTAAAGGTAAGATTAGAAAGTTACTTTTGCTGATTTTAGTTACCTCGCAAACTTCTTTATTTGCTCAAATCATAACTGGTGTAGTTCGTGATGCTAATAATGATGGTATCCCTGGCGTAAGTGTCCTTATTAAAGGGACAAATAAAGGCACTACAACAGACCAAAAAGGTAACTACAAAATAAATGTTTCTGGAGCAGATGATGTCCTTATTTTTACCTCCGTAGGTATGCTTATGGCTCAAGAAAAGGTTGGAAATCGTACCGTAATCAATTTGGCACTTTCGGAAGAAGTTAAATCGCTTGATATGGTCGTTGTAACGGCATTGGGTTTTACCGAAAACCGTGATAAACAAGGCTCGTCAAGTTCAAAAGTTGACCCTAACAGTGTTGTACGTTCTGGCGAATCAGGTTTGTTGCAAGGTTTGGCGGGTAAAGCCTCGGGAGTTCGTATCACCCGTTCAACGGGTGACCCAGGGGCTGGCTCAAATATTCAAATTCGAGGAGCGAATACCATTTCAGGTTCAAGCCAACCTTTGATTATTCTGGACGGAATTCCGATTTCTAATGCCAACTCTTTGGGTTTTGGGTCAAGTGCTACGGGGGTCGGCGTTGCTCAACAATCAAGGTTGAATGATATTAATTCGAGCGATATTGAGTCAATACAAATACTTAAAGGAGCAGCGGCGGCGGCTTTGTGGGGTTCAAGAGCAGCCAATGGTGTTATGGTAGTTACCACTAAAAGTGGAAAATCTGGGCGAATTCAGGTTTCTTATGGTGTCAATTATTCCATAGATGAAATCAATGCCCGCCATCCTATGCAAAATTCCTTTGGACAAGGATCTAATGGTCTGTATAATCCTACGGCAACTAATTCTTGGGGCGATAAAATTGCCAATAGAAGCGGGGCTGCCGACAGTGTAATTACCAATGGTGAACGTTTTATCGGTGATATTACAGGTAAAAGCTATTATCCTATTGCTCGCCGTGCGAATGGAATTTATACAAAAAATGACAAAAGTGATTTTGTAGATAAAAATTTTAATGCCATTTTTGGTAAAGGCTCTTACGTTGAGCATTCTTTAACCATTAGTGCGGGCAATGAAAAATCAAATACTTTTTTCAGTTTAAATGATTTGAATCAGAAAGGTATTATTTCATCAGGTAGTGATTATCGCCGCAGTTCCATTCGTTTAAACAACGAAATGAGCATTGGTAAGTTACTCAAACTGAAAACAAAAGCTAACTATATATTAACTACTTCAAACCGTATTCAACAAAACTCTAATGTATCGGGTTTATATTTGGGTTTATTACGGACTCCCGTTGATTTTGATAATACTGATTATAAAGGTATTTATTATGATGCCTTTAACGCCCCAACATCTTTACGCCACCGAAGCTATCGCCGCTATTTAGGAAGTGATATAAACCCTCAATTTAATAATCCTTTATGGACTATTTTGGAGCAACAAGCACCAAACACTGTGAATCGTTTTGTGGTCTCTTCTGAAGTAGTGCTAATGCCGACAAATTGGTTAGACTTTACGGTTCGGGGTGGCGTTGATGGTTCTGCTGATACACGCCAGTATCTTTTTCCAGTAGGTTCGGCTGGTGCTGACCGTGCTTTTGGGTCGTACCAACAGGAAACCATCAATGAAACAGAAACGAATTTGGATGTGATTGGTAGAGCTCAAAAACAATTAACCAATGATTTGAGTGGCGTTTTGATTGTTGGGTTCAACGTCAATAACCGTAAACGTACCAACTTGTATGGTCAATCCCGCA
Source organism: Cytophagales bacterium (assembly GCA_038230735.1). Classification (GTDB taxonomy): domain Bacteria; phylum Bacteroidota; class Bacteroidia; order Cytophagales; family Spirosomataceae; genus Arcicella. The sequence goes on along the minus strand of JBBRMR010000017.1, from coordinate 36,402 downwards.
ATTTTGTGGTCAATACCAATCTCAATAATTTTGTAAATGCAGGTTCATCAAGTGCTTCAAACTCAACCCTAAATATTGGTTCTAATCGGGCTTATTCTACCTTATCTGCCGATTTCAAAAATCAATTTACCCTCAATGCTTCGGGGGCAGTGGAAGCCGCATCTACGATTACGGGTAGCTTCTTTTATCCTTCTATTGATGGTGCTTGGAGATTTAATAAATTAGGGTTTTTGAAGGATAAAAATTGGTTATCATTGGCTAAACTCCGTGCTTCTTGGGGGCAGGTCGGGGTACGTCCGAGTGCCTATCGTTTTTCAACCGTCTATGAATCAGTTGCTTATTCCACTTATGATGACCCACTTGATCCCGCATTTTTTGGTGGTGGTTACCGGTTAGATAATTCAAAAGGCAATAATAATTTACGCCCTGAAATCAAAACCGAATGGGAATTAGGAACAGATTTTCGTTTTTTCGAAAACCGTTTATCAATTTCGTCCTCATATTATAATAGCATCATCAGAGATATTTTACTTGATGTTGGACGGAATCCTTCTTCGGGTTTCACAAGCCAATATGCCAATGCTGGCACCATGACCAATGAAGGTTGGGAGGTAGATTTTAAACTTGAGTTTTTGAGAAAAAATGATTTATCCCTTAATCTCTATGGAAATGCTAATCAAAACATCAATAAAGTAGTTAGTTTGCAAGGAACAAAAACCATTGATTTGACTGGTCAATCCGTTAGTTCAAGAGCCGTTGAAGGCTATCCATTGGGAACACTTTGGGGTCCAAGAGCTTTGCGTAATGAAAATGGAAATTATGTTTTAGATGCTAACGGCTACCCTCAAATAGATATTGAACAAGGGGTGTTGGGTAATCCAAATCCAGTTTGGAGAGGTGGCTTGGGTTTCAGTGCTAATTATAAAGGACTTAATCTTAATGTTTTATTTGAAACCTCACAGGGTGGCAGTATTTCACAAGGCACAAAATCTGTGCTTTACAACTTCGGTACACACGCAGATGTGGGGAATGAAGTTACCTTGACAAAAGAGATGAAAAATGTAGCTGGTAGAGTTTATTCGTCTGGTTCGATTGTAAGGGGTAATATTGGAAATTTTGGTGGTGGCGATGTGATATTGGATGAGGCTTGGTACACCACCCGAGGAGCAGGTTTAGGTGCATCCGCCATCCGAGAATTTTTTGTGGGTGATGCTACTTGGACTCGCTTGCGTGAATTATCTTTGAATTATACGCTCAAAAGTGATTGGTTTAAGAAGAATACTAAACTGTCTTCTATACAGTTTGGCGTAACTGGACGAAACCTTTTCTTATGGTCATCCATCGTTGGTTTCGACCCTGAAGTAAACCAAGCAGGTGTAAGCAATGGCTTTGGAATTGAGTATTTTACCAATCCAAGTACCCGTTCAGTTATGTTTTCAGTAAAAATAAATTATTAATTTCCTGCAAATCTATTATGAAAAAAATAGACGGTGTAGATAATTAATTGATTATCAATATATTAAAAAGAAAAAAATGAAGAAAATAAGCATAATAACGGCTTTATTAGCCATTTTAATATTAAATAATGGTTGCGATATTTACCAAGGACAAAATGTTGATCCCGACGCACCAACTGCCGTCAATCCCGATGGATTATTGAAAGGAATTCAATTAGCAAATAATTTGGTTCAACTGGGGCAAACGCAAAGAATAACGGGGATGTGGACAGGGCAATATCGTGGCGTGATATTACTCTATCTTTCAATTCATGAATACAATTTATCTGCCGAAGAGTCAAACAGTACTTGGGGTTTAGCCTACCAAAGTGTAATTAAACAATCCAGAATTATGCGAGAAGGATTAAAAGATGACCCATTTTATCAAGGTGTTGGAAAAATTATGGAAGCGAATGCTTTGGGTACTTTAACCGCTCTGTATGGAGATATTCCGTTTACTGAAATTTCCCAAGACGAAACCATTCCAAACCCAAAATTTGATAAACAAAGTGACGTTTATGCAGGGCTTCAAAAACTGCTTGATGATGCTATTACAGACTTGAAAACTTTGAAAGGAACACGTACAGCCCCTAATGATGTATTATTAAAAGGAGATTACGTTAAGTGGATTCAAGTAGCTTATACCCTCAAAGGACGGTATTACATGGAAACAAAAGAATACGATAAAGCCTATTCAGCTGCAACATTAGGTATTTCATCGGGTGCAAATTCTTTGAAATTTATCCCTCCAGGAACTGCAATTGGAGATGGAAATTTAATGAATCAAATGATTGCTAATCGTGGCGGTTATATGAGTACAGCAAATACCTACCTTACACGTCTATTAGGTCGGACAAATGCCGCAGGTTCACGCAATAATCCAAAAACTATTGAAGATGCTCGTTCAAAATACTACGCAGTTCCTGGTACAAGTTCCTCAACAGAAAAGGGAGTAGCAGCACAAAAAGCACCGATGCCATTGGTTATTTATGAAGAAAACCTTCTCACACTTGCCGAAAGTGGCTTGCGTACCAAAGGTTTTGCCGAAGGCTTATTACAACTCAATAAACTGAGGGCTTTTATCAATACCAAAGGCAATACCTTCACGCCAATTGCCGTTGCTGACACCGTTAAATATGACCCTTACTTAGAAATTGACTTTGTGGCTGGTGGCATTGAAAACAAAGGTACAGCTCTTGCAAAAGATAGGGCTTTACTCCGTGAAATCATCGAAGAACGTTATGTGTCATTGTATGGTCAAATTCTACCTTTCAATGATTTCCGTCGTTTGGCAAAATCTGATGGAGATATACGTCCAATACTGCCATTTAATTCAACCACCGCTACAAAGCATCCAGAACGTCTCATTTATGCCCAAACAGAAATCAATGGCAATCCAAATTTGCCCAGACCCATTCCTGATCTTTATCAAGTAACTGAGGTAAATAAATAGCGTTTTTATATAAACTTGGGTGAAAGATAAAACTTGACCCAAGTTTTTTTTATTACCATAAATTGGTTTTTCGTTCATCAAATTGTTAACCACCACTCACGCTAAAACAATGAAATTAACTTTACAAATTATTCTTGTCCTTTTTGTTTTTTCAAACACAATTGTAGCACAAGTAGAACCCGCAAACAAAACGCCACGTCTTTGCCCGAACCTGTTTTTTGTTTCAAAAAATAAGAGTGCGTTTTCGATACCCTATTCAAGCAATCATTCGATAACTAAGGCAGACAAAAAAATCAAACACCTTGTTATTTATATTCATGGAGCAAGTCGGAATGGAGTGGACTATTTTGAATGGGGTGAAAATGCCGTAAAAACGGCTAATAAGATGGAAGAAATACTCTTGATTTCACCACAATTTACCTCTGAGCAAGATTTGAAAGACCATGATTTGGATGATAAGCATCTATTTTGGGTAAAAAATAATTGGCGAAGCGGGGATGAATCCGTGTCGAGTAATGCCCGAAGGATGACCGAAAGTTTCAGTAGCTATGCTTTAATTGATTCCATGATTGCCCACATTTGTAAAAAGGAATTATTTCCTAACTTAACAAAAATAACGGTTATAGGGCACTCCGCAGGAGGTCAATTTATTCAACGATACTCAGGAATGACTCCCATGCCGAATGTATTGAAGCAATATAAATTCAAATTTATCGCCATGAACCCGTCTTCTTATGTTTACTTTGACGACCGCCGCCCCTTAAAAACATCCACAGGTTTAACTTTCATACGACCCGATACCATTGGTTGTAGTGATTTCAATGATTATCCAAAAGGGTTTGAGAAATTAAACCCTTATTCGTCAAAAATAGGTCAAGAAACCATTAGAAAACAATTTTTATCAAGAGATATTGTGTTTTTACTCGGTGGCAATGATGTAGATATGAATGATACGAATCTGGACAAAACTTGCAGTGGTAATTTACAAGGAAGATTCCGTCTTGAACGTGGTCAGTTTTTCTATGAATACATTCAAACATTTACTAAAAACGGGAAAATCCATGTTATGGAAGTTGTACCGAATGTAGCTCACAGCGGCGAAAAAATGATTAACAACGACATTGCCAAAAAGTATTTGTTTGATTGAGTTAGAAACTCTTTAAAATTGCCAAACAACCACTAATTTTCCATTTCTAAATGAAAAGAGGTTACAGATTTATGATTCTGTAACCTCTTTTCAAAAACATCAGACATCGAAGCGGAACGCCGCCCGACTAATACCCAAACACCTCTTCCAAACTCAATTTCTTTACCTCTCCGTATTTTTTGAGATCTTCCAAATTTACCTTTTTCTCCGAAGCCACGATAGCCATTACATAAGGTTTATTTGATAATTGTGTATCTTGGAATTTCTTCAAATCATCTCCCGTCATTTTGTCTAATGCTTGGTAAATCACTTGGCGGTCATCACCCATTATACCTTTTTCTTGATTACTCAAATAAGTATTGATGATATTATCCTGCGTAATTCTCTCGGTTTGATAATTCTTTTTCATACTTGCCTTTGCCGTTTCCAAATTCTTTTCTGAAGTTGGAAAATTATTCAACAATTCGTTCATGCCCGCAATGGCTTCGTGAATTTTATCGGCTTGCGTACCCACGTAAGCAATCATGTTATATTTCTCATTTTTGGTATTTGGTGAACGATAAAATGCGTAAGTTGAATACGCTAATGCCTTCGACTCACGAATGGTCTGAAAAACGATTGAGGACATTCCACCGCCAAAATAATTATTGTACAATTCCACGACAGGTGTTTCAGCAGTATTATACATTATCGTTGGGCGAATCCAATTTACCTCTGCCTGAACCATATCATAATCGGTAAACAAAACCATCGGTTTCTCAGGAGATTGTGCCTCAAAATTAGCAATTAGCGGTAAATCAGTTTTAAAACTCGCTGGTGTTTTATGAATTGCTCCCAAAGTAGTGGCTAAATCTTCCATCGTTTTTGGTCCATAATACGTAACAATGTGTTTGTACGAAAACAAGTTTTGCAAGAAGGCAACCAAATCGTCCGAAGTCAATGATTTTAGTTCTGCATCAGTGAATTGTAAGGTATTTCTTGGATTTTTTGCTCCGTAAGCAGCATACGTTGAAAGCCCTTGTAGGATTGCTCCTTTGTTCAGTTTAGCATCATTTCTTTGCTTAATTAATCGTCCTTTCAATAATTCCAGAGCCGCATCGTCTTTTTTACACTTAGTCATTAAATCTTCAAAAAGTTGGGCAGTTTTTGAGAAATTTTCATTTAAACCCGACATATTCAATGTGATGTGATGGTCGGTGTAGGAAGTATTAAAACTACTCGCCAAACGATAAAATTCGGTACTGATTTGCTCGGCGTTCATTTTATCAGTCCCCACAAATTGAGCGTATTGTAAGGCAATTGGCATAATTTTACTATTCCACGAACCCATATCAAAACGATACGCCATTCTGAACAAATCGTTGTCAGTATTCTGCACATAAAGAGCCTCCATGTTCCCAACTTTACCCTTCTTCAAATCCTTCGAGAAATCTAACCATTTGGGTTCAATAGTTGCCATTGGCGTGGTATTTACGTCCTTCAAAAAGGCAGATTGAGCCTCACGATTTACCTCTACGGGCGTGATGGTGGGTTTGTCCACTTTCTTAATATCCTTGTCTTCGCCTTTCCGTTTATTGACCACCACGTAGCCATCACCACAATATTTTTTCGCAAAATCCATCACTTGTTGTTTCGTAACTTTGCCCAAAGCATCGTTTAGAGCCACATAATTGTTCCAATCACTCGCTTTTGCCGTGATGAAACTTTCTAAAAGCCCATAAGCACGTGAAGCGTTATTTTCTAATCCTTGAATAGCGGTAAGTTTATTATTAGCGGCAATTGCTTTGATAATTGACTCGTCAAAATTACCCGATTTCAATTTATCCAATTCTCCCATCAACAAGGCTTTAACATCATCGAGGCTTTGGTCTTTTTTGGGTGTTCCCGTCATCGTCCATATACTATAATCTTTGTTCCATTCAGGGTTTGAACCTGCCCGTAAAACCTTCTGAGCTTTCACTAAATTGAGGTCAATTAATCCCGCTTTTGAGTTCGACATTAATTCGTCCACAATTGTTCCCACAATTCTGTCTTGCTTGCTCATAGCACCCGACCAACGCCAAGCAATCGTAACATTATCGGGAGTTGGTCCAAAAACTTCTTTCGTAATTGGGGCAGTCAGAGGTACTTCAGGAGCAGGTTTATATTCTGCCAAAGGCTTCGTAACCATATATTTAAACGAAGCATCAATTTTTTTAATCAATTCATCCGAATTAAAATCCCCCGCCATGATGATTGCCATATTATTTGGCACATAATATTTATTGAAATAGTTACGAATTTCAACTAAAGAGGGGTTTTTCAAATGCTCAACTGTTCCAATTACCGTCTGTTGTCCGTAATTATGGGTTGGAAAAAGAGCAGCATTGCGAGTTTCATATACCTTGCGACCATCATTATCTAAACCCCGATTTTTTTCTTCGTAAACTGCCTCTAATTCCGTATGAAAAATACGTAAAATGGGGCTACGGAAGCGTTCAGCCTGTAATTTCAAGAAGCGGTCAATGGCATTTGTGGGAATATCTTCGGTATAAACCGTTTGTTCAAAAGACGTAAAAGCATTTGTGCCTTGTCCGCCCATAGAAGCCATCATTTTATCGTATTCATTGGCAATGGCAAATTTGGCAGCCTCGCCTGAAACACGGTCAATTTCCTTGTAAATGGCTTTTCGCTGAACGGAATCGGTGGTTTTTGTGTATTTTTCATACAAAGAACCTACTTGGTCAAGCAACGGTTTTTCCTTAGCCCAATCCATAGAACCGAATTTGTCCGTCCCCTTAAATAGCATGTGTTCCAAATAGTGAGCCAAGCCCGTATTGGTGCGTGGGTCAGTATTTGAACCCGCCCGAGTTGGAATCAAAACCTGAATTCGGGGTTCTTTATGGTTTTCGCTAAGTATAACCGTCAAGCCGTTTGCGAGCGTGTAAAAACGGGCTTTCATGGGGTCGTTGCTCACGTATTTGTAGGTATAACCACTCGCAGAGGCAGTTTTCCAATCAAACATTTTTTGAGCAAAAGAGGAGTTTAGGCAAAGCAAAAGAGCCAATGCCAAGAATGGTAAGCGGAAATTTTTCATGTGGAAAGTAGATAATTTTGGGTTGATAATTTGATTTAACATTGCAATAACGTAAAAAAAATGTAAAGATTACAGTAATTTTGGATGAATGGTTTTTGATAATGTAAGTCATAAGTCACAGGTCATAAGTCGTAAGAAAAGTTTCCCTTCTTGTTACGACTTACAACTTATGACTTTCAGACATACGACTTATATAAGACTCTCATTTATCTATACTTTTCAAAGCAATTATTCGTTAATTTTGCACAAAAGAAAAGACTCACACAATGAAAAATAGATTAAATTTATTAATAATCATGAAAGTATTTATAGCTTGTTTACTGTTGGTGATTACTACAAATCACGGATATTCGCAGTGGTGGAAAGATACTGAAAAGGCGGAAAAAGAACGTTCAAAAGGAATGTTATTGCTCACGAATGAAGTACAGATTGAGGCAAGCACCGCCATTAATCATATGTATAATTATAAGTTTTATGAAGCTGAAAAAGAGTTTAACTACTTGAAAGTCAAGTACCCAGAACATCCCTTGCCCGATTTTTTGTTGGGTCTAATGGAATGGTGGAAGATTGTTCCTAATACTGAAAATGCCCTTTATGACGAACAATGTTTGGCTTACATGGACAAAAGTATTCAGAAAGCCGAAAAGATTTGGGACGATTCTGAAAATCCTGAAGCAGCATTTTTCATGGCAGCGGCTTATGCCTTCAAAGGTCGTTTACATTCCGAACGCAAGCATTGGTCGAAGGCTACTTTTGCGGCTAAAAATGCCCTGAAATACCTCGACCGTTCGAGAAGTTTTGCCGATTTTAGTCCAGAATTGATGTTTGGCGATGGGCTTTACAATTATTATTTTTATTACGTCAAAGAAAATTATCCCTTGCTCCGTCCCGTTTTGTGGCTTTTTCCAAAGGGCGACAAACCCAAAGGAATTACGCAATTGGAGAAAGTGAGTTATAATGCTTTTTACACTCGCACCGAAGCCCGTTATTTTCTTTTGCAGATTTATGGCTTAGAAAATATGAATGATAAGGCTCTAAATTTAGCAAAATACACTTCAGAATCATATCCTGACAATCCATTTTTCCAACGTTTTTATGCTCGCAGTGCCTTCGTATCGGGTCATGTGAGTGAGGCTAAGACTTTGTCTAAGAGCATTTTAGCAAAAATAGATGACCGTATGCCAGGTTATGAAGGCGTAAGTGGACGTTATGCTTCGTACATCTTAGCGTATTATGCTTACAATTACGACAAGGACATCAAAACTGCCAAAGATTATTATCAGAAAACAATTGATTTCGCCAAGAACACAGCCACAACTAACTCTGGATATTACTGGTCTTCGATGTTGGCTTTGGGAAAAATAGCCTCGCAGGAAGAAGATTATGACAAGGCAATTGACTATTATAAACAAGTAATTGATGATTCCGACCGTAAATCTACCCAACGAGATGAAGCGAAAAAATTATTAACTGAAGCTAAGAAAGCGAGGAGGAAGAAGAAATAATTTTTAGTAGAGTTTTAATCCTTATAGGTTTCAAAAACCTATGAGGATTTTTTTATGAGGATTCTGATTTATTTCCGCTTCGGTTTATACTTCCCAAAATTACTTTTTCTCGACTCTTTTCCTCCCGCAATTATCTGTTTTTTGTTCTTGACAACCTTCTCCTTTGCCTTCACTTTAAAATCCTTTTTTACGTGAAAAGCTCCCTTAAAATCGGGGTCTTCTTTCTTGCGTTGTTCATCAATTTCACGAAGCATAATTTGCTTCTCCACGAAGGGCGTTTGCAATACATTTAGGGCTTCGGGCAATGGCTCACGGGGAATTTGCATCTTGATGATTTTCTCAATTTTCTGGATGTGATATTCCTCTGCTTCGGTGATAAAAGTGATGGCTTCTCCCGCATGATTTGCCCGACCCGTTCGCCCGATTCTATGCACATAATCTTCGTAAATCAAGGGTACATCAAAATTAATAACGTGGCTAACTAACTCAATATCAATGCCTCTGGATGCTACATCGGTTGCCACTAACACTTGAATATTTCCTTCCTTAAAATCCTCCATGGAGTTGATTCGAGTGTTCTGTCCTTTGTTGGCATGAATCACCCTAATCTTGTCTTCACCCACAATTTTACGACCTAAATACTTGAAAATATTATCCGCAATTTCTTTACTTCTACAAAAAATAATGGTACGATGAAAAGTCTCTTTATCCGCCATCAATAAACCTAAAAGATTGATTTTTGTCAGGAAATTTGGCACTTCAAAGAGTCGTTGTTTCACCATCGTAGCCGTCATGGTTTCGGGCGAAACTTCCACTTTTAATGGGAATTCCAAGAACTCATGCGAGAGGTTTTCTACTCGGGGCTGAAAAGTGGCTGAAAATAAGAGATTCTGCCGTTTTTTGGAAGGAATTACTTCCAAAATCTTACGGATTTGTGGCATAAAACCCATATCCATCATCTTATCGGCTTCGTCCAACACAAGGGTTTTTAATTCTTTGGTATTAATTTCGCCTTTCAAATAAATATCCATAAACCTGCCAGGCGTGGCAATGATAATGTCAATGCCTTTTTGGAGGGTTTCTATTTGGGTTTTCGGTCCTAAACCACCAATTAAAGCCACGTGGCGGAGGTCAGTATATTTGGCTAATTGCGTAACTGCTTCATCAATCTGCATCACCAACTCACGAGTTGGGGCGAGTATCAAGGCACGCATGGCGGTTCCTTGTGCGTATTTTACTTTCATCAAAATTGGTAACAGATACGCCGCCGTTTTGCCCGTACCCGTTTGGGCAATTCCCAACACATCATGCCCCGCCAAAATCAGGGGAATTGTTTGCTCTTGAATGGGCGTAGGTGTCTGATAACCAGCTTCTTCAATGGCATTCAAGAGTTGTCGGTTTAAGTCAAAATCTTCAAAAGTCATATAATTTATTTACTTTATTTCGTTGCAAAGGTACGCAAAAAACGGGGGAGTAACTGTAATACGGCGGTTCAACGTTTCGACAGCCTTGTCCGTAGTCAAATATTTTTAACACTATCGACAAGACTGTCGGAACGCCGAACCGTCATGTTATAGATTTACTACTTGTTTTATACTATTTTATGTGTTAAATTATGTTTTAAATTGCAGTATTTCCCATCTAAATCTTAGCATCATGTACGCACTAAAAAACGGAAAAATATTCACTTCGGAAGAAACAATACAAAACAAAATATTATTGATTGAAGGAGATAGGATTGGTAATATTATTACCGAAGAATTTATTGAATCCGAATGTCAAATAATTGATTTACAAGGACTTAATATTGCTCCTGCCTTCATTGATGTGCAGATTTATGGTGGTGGAGGAAGCCTTTTTAATTCCGCAACAACTGAAGAAACTATCCGTAAAACTTACCATGAAATTCGCCAAACGGGTACAACTCATTTTCAGATTACGCTCTCTTCTACGCCCTTAGCAAAAATGTTGGAGGCTGTTGAAGTGGCGAAAAGCTATCTCAATAACGGAGGCAAAGGCTTGGTTGGTTTACATTTGGAAGGACCATATTTCAGCTTTCCCAAAAGAGGGGCTCACGTGGCTGAATTTATCCGAAAACCAACGGACGAAGAACTAAAAATTGTCATTCAGGCGTGCGTAGGATTGCCTACCTATATGACCATTGCTCCCGAAGAATTCACGGATTTTCAGCTTGAAATGCTTTTAGAAAGTGATATTATTGTAGCATCGGGACACAGTTCTGCCACTTATCAGCAGGCAAAATATACCTTTCAGAAGGGAATAAAGCGGGTTACGCACCTGTTTAACGCTATGTCTCAATTGCAAGGGCGAGAACCTGGTTTAGTTGGGGCAACTTATGATTCGGAGGCTTGGGCGAGTATCATTCCCGACGGTATTCACGTGGATTTTGCCAGTATCAGAATATCAAAAAATATGATGGGTAAAAGGCTATTTATCATCACTGATGCCGTTACGGATGATGTTTCGGGAGACTACAAATTTGTTCACGCAGGTACACACTATACAGATACCAAAGGAACACTTTCGGGTTCAGCACTTTCAATGATGCACGGCGTGAAAAACTGTGTGGAAAAAGTAGGGATTTCCTTAGAAGAATCCCTCAGAATGGCATCAACTTATCCCGCCGAGGTACTTAATTTACAGCATAGTTTAGGTAAAATACAATTTGGTTATCACGCCAATATGGTCATTTTTGATGATAATTTTGTGGTAAAAGGAATCATTGAAGATGGCTGTTTGGAGTGGATTACTTAAACCTCTCTTTCAAACCATGTTTCTTCTCAAAATACCTCCCAATAATGAATTGAGCAACGAAAATTACGATAAAAAATGTCCGAGACCAGATAGTATAACCTGCCATTAATCCTGTTATCAAAAATACCATTGGTTCTATCCACGAACGAACCAAATAATATTTTTTTCTAATACTATCAATAGGGTGTTTACTAATTTTATTCTTTGGATTATAGATATAATAAGACATCCAAACTTTTATGAAGCCTGTGAAAGCGATATTAAAACAGTAAATTTGAGTGGGTAAATGAAAATTAATATATCTACTATAAAGTGCTGACGTAAAGGGCATTATAGTTATAGACATCAGGAAAAGTAGATTCATAAATACTAATATGCCATTGTAGTCGTCCACATAGGCAAAGGTTCGATGGTGATTTATCCAATACAAAGCAATTACCTAAAAGCTAATAAAAAAACCAACAAATGTCGCAGTTTGATTGATAAGAGCATCTTGGATTTTGGCACTGGTAAGTCCTGAATATTCAAGATTTGGCACTTTTATTTCCAAAATCAGTAAAGTTATAGCAATGGCAAAAACGGCATCCGTAAAGAGAATCATCCGTTCTACTTGAAAGCGTTGGCGGTCTTCTTGGTGCTGTTGATGTGGTGGAATTGTTGTTTTCATAATGGGTTATTAATTTTCCTTCAAAATACGCATAAATCGGTTATTGAACTACATTTTCGTATTTTTTACGATAAGAACGCCGCACAAAAGTAATAATCATTCCCCCAATGACCCCAGGAGCAATCCAAACTACTAATCCTGGAATAAAGGGTGGATTATTAACCACTAAAAATGCCGTAACGGTGGCAATATAAGACCCTCCCATGCGTGAGATATGATTTTGAAACCAATATCTAATCGGGACAGGTTTGCCAATATCATCAATCACTTTTTTACCCATAAAAACTCGTAAGTCTTCAAAAGACATCGTAAAAACTGCCGCACCAAAAACAACGAACAATATACTCAAAAATCTATCACCCTTTTGAAAACCCAAGAAGGCGAAATAAAACATCGCAAAGGCACACATCATTGCCAAAATACTGGCAAAATAATCAAGCCAAGAAGGTTTTAAGGATTCTTTACGTTGAATGAGACGCACTCCTGTGAAGGTATTGTAGAAGCTAAAAATGGCGATTGCGGCTAAAAATATCAACCTCATTTGCATCTGAAAACGGAGCAAAGCCGTGAGGGCAACCACAAACATTGCCCAAAAATATATTTTACCCCAAAAGATGTGAACCTTGCCTCCTTTCTGGGCAAACATTGGAACGAGACCCGTAACTAAGGCAAGAAAACCTGCGGCAATGTGGATATAAAGTGTAAGTGTAAGAAAAGTCTTCATGCTGTCTGTGGGTTAGATTTCCGTTTGATTTATGATGAATCAAAATTATTTAAACAAGAAATCTAATTAAGGCATTTTCCGACAGACTATGAAATTTTTGGGGTGAATTATGAGCTACATGGTATGAGTTGTGAGTCGTGAAGTATGAGATATGTAACTGATATACCTAATCCCTAACCCCCAACCCCTATTTTCTAAATATCAATTCCTGTTTTCTTTAAAAACTTAGAGGACAAACTTGATTTGCTGGAAATATATCGCAGACTTACACCCACATAAGGCGTTATGGGTAGGCTTTGCGTAGTAAGATTTTCATTGGCGGAATTAAAAGTTTTCACTTGTCTAAAACCTGCCATTCCTCCTTCAATTCCAATATTAAAAGCATTTAAAATATGGGCATTGGCGGCTAAGGTAAATCGTATTTGCTGAAAATTTTGTCGGCGGGGCAATCTTTCGGCATTAAGTGCAACATCTTGATAACCAGCACTATATCCATCAAAAATGGTATTAAAATCAAAATGTAGCCATGGTTGAGCCTTGTAGGATATACTCGCCCGAAAAGGCAAAATTCCTGAAATTTTCCAGTCGTCTCCCAAGGCTTTTGTGAATCCGAAAATGGGAATAATTCTAAATTTTTGGTTATACACAATGGCAGTTCCGTATAAGATTTGAGAACGTAATCCAAATATTCTTAACCTTGCCGCCCCACCATAAAAATAAGGTTGTGGATTAAAAAATGTCTCGTTAGACTGTGTTACGCCGCCGCCTACGCCATACACCCAAAACTTTTCCCGCAGACTTGCCTTCAATTGCACAAAAGTTACGCCCGCCGTTTTGTAGCCACCATTTGGTTGTTCTTTACCGTCAATAGTAGTATTTAGTTGAGATAAATTAGCCAACAAAAGGGTATGTTTTGCCTCAATATCCGCTTTTTTACCAAAGCCAATTCCTGCCGAAATCGTAGTATTTAGGGGAATAACGGCAAGAGCATTAGTACGATTCAAACCAAATTTTTGCCCATTTTCCATAACAGTTTCGGGCATATAATCGGCTCTAACGGTTACGTTTGGATAAAATAATTGCGTAAGCGAAGGCGTTTGCCCAAAACTTTTGGCATAAAGAAAACCTATCAGAATGAAGGGAATAAGCGTTTTTGAAGACATATAAGGATTTGTTTTTCAAATAACGCTTGGGCTTACGGAATAGTATTGTATCCATTATTTCTACTTTACATTCCTTTCCTGAAGCCATACAAAATCAGTTATTTTGCGTAGTTCCGTTAAAAACCAATAAATCCTATTCCATAGAAATATCCTGAGAGCGAAGTTTTAACTATTTCCTTCCGTGGTTGAAGTCTCCACCAATCCATTGGGCGAAAAAAGGAGGTCTTCGTTCGAAACGAAGACCTCCTCAAAACTCTCAACTCTTTTCATCAATCTCGAAGGTTGATTCCCACGCAAAAAAGCGTAATCACAATGACAAATAATTTAAATCAACTCCGCAATAACCGTCTCCCCTCCCACTGGTGTGTCATCCAAATTCACTAAAATCTTAGCATCCAAAGGTAAATAAATATCAACTCTTGAACCAAATTTGATGAAACCAAATTCTTTTCCTTGCTCCACAACCGTTCCTTTATCCACATACCAACAAATTCTACGAGCCATCGCCCCTGCAACTTGACGGAAAAGTACCTCCGTTCCGTTATGGTGTTTCACCACAACGGTTGTCCTTTCATTATCCGTACTTGACTTTGGGTGCCATGCTACCAAAAACTTTCCTGGATGATATTTAAAATAGGAAACAATCCCCGAGATGGGATTAAAATTGATATGCACATTAATGGGAGACATAAAAATTGATACCTGACGACGAGGTCCTTTGAAATATTCGGTTTCCACAACTTCCTCAATCACCACCACTTTGCCATCGGCAGGAGCAATAATGTGCTTTGGATTTTTGATGGTTGTACGCTCGGGTACACGAAAAAATTGAAGTACAATAAGAGCAAAAAAAATGCTCAATATTACGATAATCTTACGAAGAAGGTCATTTTCTGGAAAAAAATAAGCGGTTGCACTGTTCAAAACTATCAAAAAGATGGTCGTTACCAAGATAGTTCCTTTGCTTTCTCTATGAATTGTCATGTGTTTTTAGGGTATATTTCCATCACAAAGTTAAGAAAAATCTTTGATTTTAGCTTGGTCGGTTTCGGCAGATATGGACAAATCTTGGACATTCATTAAAAATGTATAAATTCGTACATAAAATGAAGTTTTCAAAAAACGTTCATGATTAAATCCTGAGCCGATTTTATTAACCTCTGATGTTTCTCAATCTCTGAAAATGGACGCAACCTTTTGTAAATAAAACACGTAATTTATTGGTAAGCTCCTCAAAATGCCCGTTATCATAGACCATACTAAAACTCTCGAAACTATACTTGACGGTTGCCGGTTGGGCAATGCTAAAAGTCAGGAATTGCTCTATCGGCAGTTTTACGGGTATTCTATGAGTGTATGTTTGCGGTATTCACGCACGCATGATGAGGCAATTGAGATAGTAAATGATGGTTTTATTAAGGTTTTTAATCATGCCGATAAGGTCGATTTGACAAAATCATTCAAAAATTGGCTGAGGAAAATTATGGTGAATACGGCTCTGGATTTTTACCGCCAAAACCATAAACACTATAATCATGACGATATTCAAGAAACTGAATATCATATAACGGATGGAACAGATGCTTCTGCGGATTTGTCTTATCAAGAACTCTTGGGCATCGTTCAAAGACTTTCGCCAGCGTATCGAACCGTTTTTAGCCTTTTTGCAATTGACGGATATTCGCATGAAGAAATTGCCAAAATGCTGAATATTTCGATTGGAACATCTAAATCTAACTTAGCAAGGGCAAGGATAAATTTGAGAGAAATGCTGAGTATGCAATGAGTGAGAGAATTTGAGATTTGATAACTTTCAAAATTTGTCAAATCTGCACATAGTTAAAACAATTAACCAATAATTTGTAAAACAATTATTAAAAAAATGTCAGAAAAGTGGTGGGATATGTCAGATGACGAATTGGATGACCTTTTCAGAGAAGCCTCTGACAAAGCAGAAATCCCTTTTGACTCATCGGCACTCGACAAACTCAGACAGAAGATTGACTTTAAACCAATGCCTCAACCTGAACTCCAGCAAGGTTTCAAGAAGCGGTGGATAGCATTGGCGGGTCTGTTAATCTTTTTTGGGGCGTCATTGCTATATACTTTTTCTGGTAAAAAAACACCAATAACTTCAGAAGTTGAGATTATTGAAAGTAATATTACTCAGGAGAAAACTTCGACCATAAAAGGTTACGCAGCGGAAAAAAACAAGGGTGGATTAACGAACAAAGGGGAAGCAAAATATAATCTACCTATCGAAAAAACTTTATCAAATCGTGGAAAATTTAATGATATTTCGGAAGATAAATTATTAAAAAACAAGCCATTAGATATTTCAAGCACAAAATCTATTAGCGAAAAATCGCTATCGGTATTTAATGAATTAAGCGGTAATAATTCAACTATTATAAAGGAAAAAAATAGTAGAAATTATGTAAGTATTTTATCTTCTTCCAAAACAAATAGGAAACAATCAAGATTGGTAAAATCAAAGTTTAATAGCAATCAGGTTTATAATTCAAGCGATTATCAAGAAACAAACGTTCCAATTTCAACATCGCTTATTATTCCAGAAAATAAACCGTTAGAAGAAGAAACGATACAGAAAATTAATTTCTACAACGTTGATTTTTTAGCTAATAAATCTACAAAACACCTTAAAACGAATACCGAATCGGAGTCTCCTACGTATGTGGATGTCCCGCCAATTGCGATGAAACAGCCTAAATTTTCCCGTTTTGGCGTAAGATTCGCAATTGCTCCTGAAATAAATTCTATTGAAAGAATGGAAACTTCGGCAGTAATGGGCAGTATGTTCGCACTTTTATTAGAATATCGTTTAACGAATAAATTGACTTTGCAGACGGGCGTAAATTATTCAAAGAAAAAATATACGGGCAATTTTGAATATTACCGTGCTTGGATGGGTGGAACAGGCACAAAACCATTAACCGTTGATGGCATCTGTAGCGTTGTGGATATACCCATTAATTTACGGCTAAATGCCTTCCAGATGAAGCGTAACACGTTTTTTATAAGTGCTGGGGTTTCTTCCTACTTAATGTCAGATGAAATTTATACGTATAATTACGCTTGGGGACCGCCAAAAATTAGAGATTGGACAGGTAGTTCTTCCAGTTTTTATTGGAGTACTTTGAATCTCTCAGCGGGCGTAGAACGCAAAATGAATAAACATTTCACCTTGCAGGTAGAGCCTTTTTTGAAAACACCTCTCGTGGGCGTAGGGCGTGGAATGGTGAATTTGTATAGTAGTGGATTATTGTTTTCTACGAAGTATGAGTTTTAAACAACCGTCAAAATCATTGATTCCAAGGTCAATCCTGGACCAAAGGCACAGCTTAAAATATTCTTTCCCGCTTCGTTATTAGCCTTGTCTTTCAAGATTTCTTTTAACACAAAAAGAACGGTACAAGACGACATATTACCATGATTTTTTAATACTTCATAAGCATATCTGTTATCTTCTGGCTTCATTTCCAAAGATGATTCAATGGCTTCCAGAATTGCTTTTCCTCCTGGGTGCATAGCGTACAAATCAATGTCCTCAGTTTTCATTTCAGCATTACTTAACAATCTGTCAATCAATGATTTAATGCCTGATTTTACTAATTTTGGAATGTAAGATGTCAAGGTCATTTCAAAGCCAAAATCTGCCACATTCCAAGCCATATCCTGTCTGCCCTCGAAATATAAATCACAGAAAAAAGACTTCAATTCTAATTGCTTTTGAGCATTTTTTTGAGGTTTTGCTTCAATCAAAACTGCGGCGGCACCATCGGCAAAAAGGGCATTAGATAACAAAAAATCATCTTCCATTCTTTTCTGAAAATGAAGGGTACAGAGTTCAACACAAACCACTAAAACCTTCGCTTCGTGCTGGGCCTTGCAGATGGTATCCGCCATTTTTAAGCCGTTAAAAGCTCCATAACAACCCATGAAATTAATGGCCATCCGTTGGATGGTGGTGTTCAGTCCAAGCGTTGAGATAATTTCAATATCCAGCCCAGGGGCGTACATCCCCGTACAACTAACTGTGATGATGTGTGTAATTTCAGAAACATCTTGATTGAGGTTTTCAATTGCCTTTAAGCATAAGGGCAAAGCGTATTTTTGGTACGCCATCATTCGTTTTGAGATACTTGGAAATGGTTCTAAATCAGGGCTTTGTGGATAAAATTGATAGTCGGAAAATGGTAATCCGTAGTCAGGTAAAACGGAATATCGTTGGGCAATTTTGGTGGTTCGGTATAAGGCTTTTAATCTGCGTTGATTATGTTCGTCCATTTGCAAAGCCGAAGCCATAAACTCAGCGATTTGCATTTGAGAAAAACAATGGTCTGGAACAGCGGTACCAATTGATGTAATAAAACTCATATTATCGTTTACAAACATTTAATAAGGAAGAATGCCTTATCTATGTTTTTTAAATGGAAGAGAATGAAAAATTTATAGTGGTCTGTTTTGCGGATAATATCTAAGTAACATACGAAGTTAGTATGATAATAGTTCCAATAGTGTCGGCAAGATGGCAATTATGACGGATTACCCATGTTCTTATTTCTTTAAAAAAACCATACCAACAATAATTGTATAGTTTTTAAACCAAACAAATGACTTTTTTGTTATCATATCGTCTTGACTATGAAGATATTACGATATGTATTATCTTTGTGTTTCAATTTAATCCCATTGTTTCATTTAACCACATTACCGCCGATGCAAAACACACCCATTATCCTAACGTCCGAATCGGTCGAGGCGTTAGTGGCGAATATCGCCGAGGAATTGTTAAAAGGTCATAATACGTATAAGTCGGAGACCGCCGCCCTGAAAAAGAAAATCAAAATCGGAATGTTGAGGACGATTTCGTATCAGGAATTAATGCAAACAAAAAAACAGCATTTACACGCTGTTTAATTAACCATGATTTAAGGAAACCTTACCGCCATAAGGTTTTTAGATTTTCCCCCTCAAAAACGCCGCCGTATAATTATCTCCTTCCATTTTTACCATTGCCTCTGGTGTACCTTCAAACGTAACGTAACCACCGTTTTCTCCCCCTTCTGGACCGATGTCTATGATATGGTCTGCCGATTTTATTACTTCCATATTATGTTCAATAATAATGACTGAATCACCCTGTTCCACTAATGCGTTGATAGCTTTTAATAACTTTTTGATGTCGTGAAAATGTAGTCCAGTCGTGGGTTCATCAAAGATAAAAAGGGTCTTTCCTTTGTTTGGATTACCTTTTCCTAAGAAACTTGCTAATTTTACCCGTTGGGCTTCTCCGCCCGAAAGTGAGTTTGACGATTGCCCCATTTTGATATATCCCAAGCCTACTTCTTGCAAAGGCAACAGTTTTTCAGCTAATTTGGGTTGGTCTTTTCGGAACAATTCGATGGCTTCATCAACGGTCATATCCAAAATTTCAGAGATGTCTTTTTCTTGGTATTTGATGTCCAAAATCTCTTGTTTGAAACGCCTTCCTGCACAAGACTCACATTTGAGTTTTACGTCTGCCATGAATTGCATTTCGATGGTTACGAAGCCTTCTCCCTGACAAGTTTCACAACGTCCACCCTCTACATTAAACGAAAAATTGCCTGGTTTATAGCCTCTCGCTTTGGCAATGGGCTGTTCGGAATACAAAAGCCTGATTTGGTCATAAGCCTTTATGTAGGTAACTGGATTTGAACGAGATGACTTGCCAATCGGGTTTTGGTCAACCATTTCTACGGCTTCAATTTTCTTGATACTGCCTGATAATTCTCCAAATTTTCCTGATTCCTCAGCATAAGTTCCCAAGTATTTTCCGAGGGCTGGATATAAAACTTTACGCACCAAAGATGATTTGCCCGAACCACTCACGCCCGTTACAACCGTGAGAATCCCCAAAGGAAACTTTACCGAAATATCCTTCAAATTATTCTCGTAAGCTCCTTTTACCTCAATAAAACTGGTAGATTTTCTGCGAAATTTTGGGACTTTGATGGAGTCTGTGCCGTTGAGAAAATTGATGGTATGTGATATTTTCGATGCTTGATTTTCGATGCGTCCGATGCTTCGGTTCGATGGTTGATTCTCCGTCCCGTGGTTGGTGTTCACGGGGTCGCCCAGACCAACCACACTCCCTAACTTCGAATTACCAACATCGAAAATCGGATTACGAGCATCGAACATCGAACCCTGAAATATTAATTCCCCTCCATGACTCCCTGCCTCGGGACCTATATCAATAATTTGGTCAGCGGCACGCATGATTTCTTCTTCATGTTCGACCACGATAACGGTATTGCCCATATCTCGCAAAGATTCCAAGACTGAAACCAATCTCAATGTATCTCGTGGATGCAAGCCAATGCTGGGTTCGTCCAAAATATACATCGAACCAACCAAAGCACTTCCCAAAGAAGTAGCCAGTTTTATCCGTTGAAACTCACCCCCCGAAAGTGTGGATGATAAGCGGTTTAGGCTCAAATATCCCAAGCCCACTTTGTTCATGTACTCTAAACGAGTGGTAATTTCTTGGAGAATTCTTTTTGATACACTTTGCTGATAATCAGGCAATTGCAATTCATTAAAGAACGTAGCAACGTCCGTAATGGGCATCAGAACTAAGTTAATTATTGACTTTCCTCCAATTTTCACATACCCTGCATCCTTGCGTAAGCGTGAGCCTTTGCACTCGGGACATGAAGTACGTCCACGATAGCGTGAGAGCATCACACGGTATTGAATTTTGTGGGTTTCGCCTTCCAACATTTTGAAAAACCAATCTAATCCTTTAAAATACTGGTTGCCCGTCCAAAGGATATCTTTTTGTTCTTGGGCTAAATCTTTGTAGGGACGATGAAGCGGAAAATCAAATTTTGTGGCATTTTTGATTAATGGAATTAGGAACTCACTCATTTTTTCCGTTCGCCACGGGGCAATTGCTCCCTCGTAAACGGACACACTTTTATCAGGAAAAACTAAATCGTTATCAATGCCCAAAATCCGCCCGAAGCCATCGCAACGTTTGCAAGCTCCGTAGGGATTATTGAAACTGAACAGATTGAGCGAAGGTTCTTCAAACAAGATGCCATCCGCCTCGAAACGGTCGGAAAAAGCCTTGGTTGCTCCGTCCATAATTTCTACAAAACAAGTGCCTTCTCCCTCAAAAAAAGCCGTTTGAATAGAATCTGATAGACGAAATTGAGTTTCTTCCTCGGGCTGACCATCGGCTTCTTTTTTTACCGCCACACGGTCAATGAGTATTTTGTAATTATTAGTAAAAATATCAATGGCAGGGAGGTTTTGTAGGTCTTCTTTATTGTCTAAAAGCTCTTCCAAAAAATTTATCTCTCCATCCACCACAATTCGGGTGTATCCTTTTTGAATCAAGACCTGCATTTCTTGGGCTAATGTTCGCTCATTTTTCAATAAAAATGGAGCCATAATCATTACTCGTTGAAATTCTTCCAACGCAAAAACATAGTCCACAACGTCCGTAACGGTATCTTTCGTAACTTCCTTGCCCGATATTGGAGAATACGTAATACCCGCCCGAGCGAAGAGCAATTTGAGATAATCGTAGATTTCAGTAGTTGTCCCGACCGTAGAACGAGGATTTTTGGTCGATACTTTTTGTTCAATGGCAATGGCTGGCGAGATACCTTTGATATAATCGACATCGGGTTTTTCCATCCGCCCCAAAAACTGGCGAGTGTATGAACTCAAACTTTCCACGTACATCCGTTGCCCTTCGGCAAAGAGCGTATCAAAAGCCAAAGAAGACTTCCCCGAACCCGATAAACCCGTGATAACCACCAGTTTATTGCGAGGAATGGCAACATCAATATTTTTAAGATTATTAACTCTTGCCCCTTTGATGATGATAAATTTCTTGGGGTCAAGGTCTTCGATGGGAGTATATTGTTGGGAGGTTATTTCGGTAATATTCATAAAAAGCAATGAGCTGTGAGCAATGAAGATTGAGTATTTTTAAACAAAGATAAGAAATTTCATTGTCTCTATTTTTTTATGTAATGGCGAAGCCTTCAATGAAAACGAAGTCTTCGGTGAAAACAAGCACGCCTGTTTATATCAAGACATATTTTCAGAAAAGAATGTTTCGTATCTTGCAAGAAAATATAGTAAAATACGTTTTTATTAAATACTAAAATTAAGATTAACGAAAATAAAAAACCATGAACAACAAGACCATAAACACCCCTTTGCAACTGGGAACTTTAAAAAAAATATTTTTCTTTTTATTCGTATCAATAGCTTCATACACAAGCACTTACGCCCAAGACCCCATCGTTATCAAGCAAGACAGTACCGTTCGGGATTTAGATAGCGGCGAAGAACAAGATGTTCGGGAATTGCCATTTCGGCAGCGAATTCGTATTGGTGGTGGAATTGGGGGCTTACAATTTGGCAATCCAACCGTTATTAGCGTTTCGCCAATGGTGGGTTATCAAGTTACCAATGATTTCACCGCAGGTTTAGCTATTGATTATCAATACTATAAATCAACTTACAATCCAAATGCTCTAAATTTTTATGGACCAAGAGCGTTTGGACAATATCGCTTGCAATTTTTAGAAGGAATTCTGTCAAAGGCTTTTGCACAGGGTGAAGTACAAAAATATTTTCTTGCTTCGGGAGGTCAATCAGCTTCTTATGAACCTCAGGTTTTAGCGGGCATCGGTGTAGGATTTGGCGGGTTTCAGCTAACGGCACTCTATAATTTCTCCTATAATGCTAATACAAGTAATCAGCTCTATGGTAGCCCAATTGTTATCAGAGTGGGCGGTTTCTTCTTTTAATATTTTTCAGAAAAAAATAAGAAGCAGGGCTGATTCGTGAATTAGCCCTATTTCTTATTTTAAATACTTCCCGTTATGGGAATTTTATGTATATTTGTCTTGTTATGAGAATATGTACAAAAGGGACACTAAGAAATTTTTGGGAGGAATATCCCGATTCAATGGCTTCGCTTCAAACTTGGTATGAGGTTAATGAGGAAATAGATTTTATTTCTCCTAATGAAGTAATTTCCCTTTTCAAAGATTCTGATATTGTGTGAAACGGGCGTATTGTTTTTAACATCTGTAAAAATAAATACCGCTTAATTGCTAAATACGAGTACACGAAAGGATTCGTATTCGTAAGATTTATAGGTACTCATAAGGAATATGACAAGATAAAAGACATCAAAGATATTTAATCAGCATAATATGAAAACGCTCAATATAAATTTAGATAACATAAAAATAAAACCAATTACTAATGAAAATGATTTCAAAGAAATTTCTTCATTAATTGACGAATTGATTGATGCGGATTTAATAGAAAACTCCGAAGAAAGGCAAAAGGCAATGGATATACTGGAAGTTTTGACGGTATTAGCCATTGAGTATGAAAAGAAACATTATCCAATTCCTAAATTGAATTCCATAGAAGCAATCAAGCAAAGAATGGAAATGCTTAATCTTTCGCAAAAAGAAGTAGCAAAATATTTTGGGGGAGAAAACCGTGTTTCAGAAGTTTTGAACGGGAAAAGACAACTTACGTTGAAGATGATTAAGAATTTATATCACAATATGGGTATTCCTGCGGAGATCCTTTTAGCTCTGTAAAATAATGCCCAAAAAATAAAATCTCTTCCAAAATCTCCGCCTGATGTTCTTAGCCATAATAATTGGTATTTTGCAGCTTTTTTGTTGGGTTGAAGTTTTGGTAATGGCAGTCTTGGGATATTTTTGGGTTAAAATCCCGAAGAAGCCCTAAAAAAAAATACGCCCAAAGGCTTTGCAGTATTGGGCGTATTGCTAATTTTAACGTTTTTGATGGAAAAGAAAATGGGAAAATTGTTGGATATTATTCCTCATAATAATATCCAAAAATAATGTTCATTTCATCATCAGAGGTCAAACCAAAGGCGATTTTCTGATTGGAAGTATTGTTATAAGTTACTACCGAGGTAAGTCCTTCCCCTTTTTTCAAGGAAATTGGAGTAGTAAAATTCACGACTAAAGGATGCTCCCAGTCCATATTTTCATACACAATTTCCCCATCCCTTGCTCCTCCTTTGATTTTAATAACATATTTTTCTCCAAATTTATGCGTGTGCGAAGTCAAGGACACAATTTTTACATTCTTATCAAAAGCAAAATCTTTGGTAAGCGTAATTTTCTGATTTGCTCCAATTGGTAAAGTCGTATTGTTAAAATCAATCGTTTTCACCACATATTTTACCTTTGCTTTATCCGTTGTATAAAGATTCACTATATTTTCACCCACCAAAGAATTAGTGGTTTTATTGAAATAATGGGGGTTCAAATCCATCGAATAATTGGCGGGTAAAAGTAATGCCGTTCCCTCAGGAAAGTCATAAACTTGATTTGCCTGTGTGCCACCACCCAAGAAAACATGGTTAGACATTTGGATTGCTGTAATCAAATTCAGGGAATTATCAGGATTACGAAGGTCTCTGATTTGGTCAATTACGGGCAAACCCGAATTACTCCTAAAATCATATAAAACCATGTGGTGGCTATTGGCACGAGATTGCAGTTTGATTCTATTGACGTAAATCTCGCTCGTATTTCCCACATTTCTCCGCACAAAAATCTCTCTTTCAAAATTGGGTTGAACCGTAAATTTTTCTACTTTCAACTGAAAACCGCCTAATCCTTCTTGTTGAGGCGTTTTCATTGGCACAAAATCATCAGTAGCTGAAACACTTGGCGTTTTGTCATCCAATAATTTAGCATCGGCAACTTCGCCCGTTTTAGGAGCTCCTGCCTCAATCCAACGACGAATAAACTCAATTTGACCGAGATAGAGTGCTGTACTTCCCAAAGGCATGGGCGTTCCGTATTGCTTGCCCCCATGATGCGATAAATCCCAGTTGAGTTTATGGAATAAAAGACTTTCCAGGGATTTATACGCTTTCACCCGCAAATGTCCGTCTGCCTTTGAGAGGGCATTGAAGGGCGTAACTCCCACCAAATTCTCATAAGCAACCGATTTCTCCAACACCAAACCGTGCTGTTTAAAAGAACCATCTGCCGTGGAAGCATGACAACCCGATGTGGCACAAGTGGGCGTAATAATCTTATCTTGCATCAAGCTAAAACTTGACACTATATTTGTGGGAACTGTATCGTCTCCTGCCTTTTGAGTACATCCCGAAAGCATTGCTAATAAGCTACCAGTCAGAATAATACCTTTATAATAATCGTTTTTCATGGTCTTTTTTGATATAACGCAAATATAGCATTTTTATGCTAAAAGTTTGTCGATATTCTATCAATAGTTAAAAATAAAGCATGATTATTTTGTGCAAAAGCATGAAAAAGCACAATTTTTACCTTGAAAAATAGTAGATTTGAACTTAATTTCAATTCTGAAAACCCTAAAATAATTTTTTATGACACAACAATCCGCTAAAAGCAATCAATCTGCCCTTTACACGCTCATGACCGTATGGTTTTTTTGGAGTTTCGTGGCGGCATCCAACGGGATTTTGATTCCACTATTTAAAGAAAAATTCGTCCTTACTCAAACGCAAGCTCAATTAGTTGACTTTGCATTTTATGCTGCCTATTTCATTGGTTCGATACTCTATCTAATATTTTCTCGACTTATGGGAGGCGATATCCTGAACAAAATTGGTTACAAAAACGGGATTGTAATCGGGCTTTTAATTTCAGCATTAGGTACATTGTTGTTTTATCCAGCCGCTCAAACCGCTTCATATCCTTTATTATTGGCGGGTTTATTTATCGTTGGACTCGGCTTTTCACTCCAACAAACCGCTACTCAACCCTTTATGATTGCCCTCGGACCACCCGAAACTGGTGCTCAAAGAATCAATTTAGGCGGTGCTGTTAATAATCTTGGCGGAACCATTGGACCTGCTTTGGTGTCATTTGCCATCTTCGGTTCAATCGCCAAAGATGCCGCTGCCAAGGCTTCTATTGAAGATGTAAAACTGCCCTATTTATGCTTGGGAGCATTATTTGCCCTAATGGCTGTCTTCTTTTGGCGTTCTAATTTACCCAGAATCAAGAATAATGAAGACGTTCAAGTAAGTAATATCGTAATTGGTTTACCCCTCGCTTTTTTGGTTTTATGCGTTGGTGTAGCAGTTGCTTTTTCTATTGAAACTGCCATTGTATTTACTTTCATTTTGATGTTGATTTTGATGTTCGGCTATTTGATTTATTCGGTGGTGAACAAATCGGGAGCAATTCAAAATGCCACCTCTGTTTTGCAATATCCACAAGCCATTTTGGGCATGACCGCCATCTTCGTGTATGTGGGCGTGGAGGTAACAATTGGCTCAAACTTAGGGGAATATTTGAAACAAACCGAGAATCTGGATTCCTCTCAAATTTCTAAGTTCATTTCATTATTTTGGGGAAGTATGATGATTGGTCGTTGGACGGCTTCCATCAATAATTTCAACCCTTCCGAATCTACGAAAAAGATTCTAACCGTGGTTGTTCCGTTCATTGCCTTCGCTATCGTTTTGATTGTAAACTCGCTTTATAGTGGTGATGTTACTGACCTTTTACCATACTCTGCTTGTGTTGCCATTATGATTATGGCATATTTTGCCAGTAAAGAAAAACCAGTGCGTTTGTTACTGATTTTCACGGCATTGGGGGCAATTATGACCATTATTGGTGTGATGACAACGGGTAAAACTGCCTTATTTGCCTTGATTTCGGGGGGATTATTCTGTTCGGTTTTATGGCCCAGCATCTTCTCATTAGGCACGGCAGGTTTAGGGAAATTCACCAACCAAGGAGCTGCATTTTTGATTATGATGATTTTGGGAGGCTCAATTATCCCAGTAGTACAAGGCAGAATTGCCGACACATTCGGAATTCAATCTTCATATCTTTTGGCAGCGGCTTGTTTCGTTTATCTATTCGTTTTTGGAATAATCGTACAAGGTGTTTTGCGTAAACAAGGCATTGATTTTGATAAAGAAGTTGTGGCTGGGGGGAAATCTGGACATTAAAATATGAACTTACATTATCAAAAAATAGGCAAAGGCAAAAAAATCCTGTTATCATTCCACGGAATGGGGCAGGATTTTTTGTGTTTCCAAAATTTCGCCCAAACCTTTGAAAGTCAATATACTACTTATCTTTTTGACCTACCCTATCACGGTAAAAGTGGGGGGATAAATGGCAATAATTACGTTGAAAATGAGGTAATTACCAAAGATATTTGGAAGGAATGTTTAGGAAAGTTTTTACAAGAAAACCAAATCCAAAACTTTTCCATCATTGCATTCAGCATGGGCGGAAGATTCGCTTTGGCAACTGTTGAATCTTTCGCTGAACGGATAGAAGAACTCATCTTATTAGCCCCCGATGGCATTACGGAAGACCCGAAATACATCTTAGCAACTCGCTACGGATTTTTCCGTAAAATTTTTAAATCTATTATTCAAAATAACGAAAAATATCAATCCTTCGCAAACCTACTCGCTTGCACGGGAATTGTACATGAGAAAGTAGTAAAATTTGCTAAAATGATGGTTGATTCTCCCCAAAAACAAGAACAGCTTTATCGGGCTTGGATTGGTTTTCATCAATTAACTTTTAGTATCAAAAAAATAGCCGAACTCATTAATAATCAGGGTATTAACATGAAAATATTTATGGGAAAATACGATAAATTACTTCCCATGAGTAGAGTTTTCCCACTTACAAAAAGATTAAAAAGTATAGAGTTAATTGAACTTGAATCAACGCATGGAAGGCTGATTGAAAAAGCGATTGTTTATTTGAAAAACACTACATCAACGGCATCACCAATTTAAATTCACTCCCCTCTCCTACCTTACTTTTCAACTCAATTTTTCCCTTATGTCCCTCAATCATTTCCTTCACATAATATAGCCCAAGCCCAAAACCCTTCACATTATGTATATCACCCGTATGTACCCGAAAAAATTTATTGAAAACTTGCTTATGGTCACGTTCGGCAATGCCAATTCCGTTGTCTCTAATACTAATAATCAGGTCATTATCAATATTTTCAGTCATAATTTTAATAATAGGTTCTCTTTCTGAATACTTTATTCCATTATCAATTAGGTTATGCAAAACATTGGTAAAATGTAATCTGTCAGCTCTAATAATTACTTTTTTAGCTTCTAAATCTACGATTAATTCTCCATTTTTTTCTTTGAATAATGGTTCACAACTGATGGACAAATCCTCCAAAAGTTCGTGAACATCCACTTCTTCAAAGTTCAGTTTATCAATCTTTTGAGTAATATTAGCGGTCTGCAGAACGGTATCGACATTCTTTTTCAAACGAGCCGCTTCCTTTCTGATGATGGCGGCGTAACTCAATAATCGTTCAGGATTATTCACAATTTCGGGTTTCATTAAGACTTCGCTCGAAATTGTAATCGTTGAAATTGGCGTCTTAAATTCATGCGTCATATTGTTAATAAAATCATTCTGAATCTCTGAAAGGCGTTTTTGCTTAAAAATTAACATCAACGAATACACAAAAAATGCCATTACAACCAACAAAATTGCCGAAGAAATAAACCAATTATCAAGGTCGCCCAAAAGGTATCTTTTCTTATCTGGAAAATGAACCCCAAAGTAATAATTAGAATTGGGAATGTTCAAATCAGGAAAATCGAAGTGCATAGTCGAATCTGGACGAGCTCCATTTTCAGATAATTCTACAAATGATGAAAACGTAATTTTCCTTTTATCACAATCATAAATCCCGTATTCAAAATTAAGCCGAACGTCAGTTTTTACAAATTCTTGTTTCAAAAATTCCTCTAAAACGGCTGGATGAATCGTATCATTAACTTGAACGGTGTAATAATTGGAAGTAATCCGTTCAACGGGTTTCAAGATTTTGTTATTCGGATTCTTATTAAAATCTAATAATCTTTTACTTACTTTTCGCAATGCACCCGTAACCCGCTGGTCAAAATCTCGGTCTTCGAGGTTATAAGCCTGTTTGAACCAAAAATATTGAACCAATACAACTCCGCCCAAAAGCAAAATTGAAAGTGCCACGAAAATTCTAAGTGTTTTTGCGTTCATAAATTAGCAGTAAGTATTTTTTAGCATTGAGTAAAATCCAATTATACTCTAATGCTAAACGAAATTAACAAGAAATCCTTTCATTATTCTTCGCTTGTTTGCTTAATACTCACCTACTCAATACTTACTCTACTCAATATTCAAAGCTCCATGTTCATTCAAATTATAATATTTCAAACCCATTTCTTCCGCTTGTGAAGATAATTTATCAGCATACCATTTTGTGTATGAACCATCAATTATTAAATTCTTAAATTGTACTTTTCCGATAATCTGTTCGAGATCTTTTACAGATTTATTTGCCAAAATTAAGTAATCAACTGATACATTTTTAGCCTCAAAATCCCTGTACTTCAAGTTTTTACCAATCCATAAAAAGGTCTTATCTTTCCACGAAAACACAGCGATAGAATCAAAACTTTGGACGTTAGCCATATTATTTATAGAATGATACTTTTCCAATAAATTGACCTTCAAGGTATCTCGCACTCCGAGACTTGTCCAGTAGTTATTTACTCTGAAACCAATATCCTTTCTACTATCCAAAAAACCTTTATCAGCCAGAATAATGGCTTTTTTACCTTCAATAAAAGTGATCGCAGAATGTTTCGGTATGGATAAAATTGTGGATAGCTTTTGATTTTGAGCTTGCATTTTTCCGAGAATCATTAAAAAAATTAGGTTACCCACAATTCCACAATTTATCCACACCCAGTAATATTTACGAGTATTCCACAAGGCAATTAATCCAAAAATTAAGCCATACATCAACCACATTTCGTAAGTAGAAAACCATAAGAATTTTTTGATAGATAGGGGTAATTTCTCTACAAAAAGTACACTTTCATTCAGCCATAAAATTGTATATTTCAAACATTGACCCAAATAATGTGTAATTACCGTCCAGTCAAAAATTAGGAGAAAAGAAGCTAAAATAACGAAAACTAAACCGAAAATTAACACAATGGAAGATAATAAAATCACTATTGGATTGGCAAAAATAAAGTAATTGGGAAACTGATGGAAATAATAAATCGTAATGGGGAAAGTAGCTATTTGAGCCGCAACTGCCACCGTAGTAACTTTCCAGATTTTATCCCCCAGACGGTAAAGCAAGTTATTTTTACTGTCAACCACTAAAATAGGATTTAATTTTGGCTGAAAATAAATCATGCCAAAAATTGCCAAATATGATAATTGAAAACCAACATTGAACAAAAAATACGGACTATAAAGTAATAAGCAAAAAGCCGATAGGGAAACGGTATTATAAGCATTATGCTTTTTCTGAAAAGTTCTGGCAAATAGAATAATCGTAAACATAATTGTTGAGCGTAAAACTGGCGAAGATAGACCTGTAACAAAAGCATAGAACCAAAGCACCAGAAAAATTATTAAGAAAAATGCTATTTTACCTTTTCGTCCTTTTTTCTTTAAAAAACCAAATAATAAAATTAATGCTTCACAAATTACTCCCACGTGCAAACCCGAAACCGAAAGTACATGAATTGCTCCTGCGGCAGAATAGGCTTGCATCAAATCATTCGATAAATCATCACGTTGTCCCAGAATCATGGCATTGGCAACTCCGTACTGATTTTTACCTTCCACAAAGCCCGTGAGAATTGAATCTGCGTGAGCATTAGTTCGTAAAGCAACATTTATTAAAATGTCAGAAGGTTCATAACCCACTTTTTCGATGTTTTCTTGCCTCAAATACTGTTGAAATTCAATTTGCTGGTAATACATATACCGCTGATAATCAAACTCTTGTGGGTTTTTGGGCGAGGTAATTTTCTGAGGATTTCCTTTCACAAAAAATACGTCTCCATAATGCGGCTTTTCCACAGAATTATCATCAAAATAAAGTAAAATTTTGCCTGAAACAGGTAATATTTCATTTCCGATTAATACTGATTTAATCTCCCCAACCGTCTTCCATGAATTTTCTTTTTCTTCGACCAAGTTATCCACAACTACCTCAAAATATTCAAATTTACCCACCTCGTGCGAATAATGTTGAGAACTATTATTTTCGGTTCGGAGAAAAGAAATTACATAACCCGATAATCCCAAAATTAAAGCTCCTAAAATACCTAAGAGAATTAGGCTTTTGAACCTTTGCTGAAATATAAAAAGAAGAGCAAAACTGAAAACTGAAAATATTAATACTACAACGAAAGTTGAAATATTTTGCTTGGGAAAATAATGATAGATAACAATTCCAACAATCAAGAAAAATGTGAAGCGAACGAATGGAAATTCAGAAAAGTGATTCATAATTATCTTTTTAGTGATTATAGCTACAAATTAATGAATTATTGATAAAAAATGACTTTTGAAGAAAATTATACTTGACAAAATCTATAAGCAATTACATTGTTGGATTAAATCTTTACGGTTCGCCATTGCGATAGGTTTAAAGATGTGTTAAATTCATCAATAAATTTTCATAAATTGAGTAAAACTTACTAAATTCACACAGTAATATAACCACATAATTTAACCACTTATGAAACTGAAACAGCCATTTATAATTGCGATTATACTCCAATTTATATCTTCTTCAATTTTTTCCCAAACAACTTTCAAATCTTTTCAAAAAACTGATGGATTTTCTATTACACCTAAAATTGGATTAGGAAGTTTAGTCGGTGAATTGGGAGACGTTTGGATAATGAACCCCAATGTAGGATTTTGTCTTGAAAAGGGAATTTCTGAAAAATTCAATCTTGACTTAGAAATCATTGGGGGAAATTTATCGGGAAAAGATAGCGACATTTATTCATCCCGATTTCAAACTGATTTTTTTCAAATTCAGACTTTATTATTTTTAAACCTTTCTCGCTTTTCTAAAAATTATATCAAAAAGAATTTTGAAGTTAAGGCTTACACGGGTGCGGGTTGGATTTGGTTTCATAGTGATGTTTATGATTTAAAATCAGGAAGTTTTCTGAGAACAACTGCGGATGGCACGACTCAACATACCCAATTATTTCAACAATCAGGGGCGGGTGTGGGTGAAACAGGCATATTTTACACTCGTGAATTAGTAGTACCAATAGGATTATTCTTAGATTGGCAATTTGGGGAAAGAATCGGATTGACCGCAAATTTGGGCTATAATTGGGTTTATAACGATAAATTAGATGCCACAAATTCCTATAATTTACAGCATCCAAACATCATTGGAGGCGTAAACTCTTATAGTGAGACTGCAAATGATGGCTTGATTAATGTATCAGTTGGCTTAAAATATAGATTTAAAGTAAATAAATCAAAGCAACCAAGAGGTGTATAATTATGTGCAAAAAGCCTTCAAAATATTACTTTGAAGGCTTTTTAATATGTTCCCAAAATCAGAAGTTAGACTCTACGAGCGATAACGTCTTGATTTTGAGGCTCTGATTTGTCTCATTCTCTCTTCCAATTCCGCAATTACTCTCGCCGAATTTTCTTTGCTTGCCTCATAAGTTTCATTCAACGACTTATATGATGCTTGCAATTTGTTATAATCATCCAACAAACGATTATACTTTATACTCAATGATTCAAAAGTTTCTTTACTGTCCTCTTGACATTTTACATAATCTTCACTTTTTTTCTTGAACTGACTTTCTAAACTGAAACGAAAACTGCTCAATTCAGCATTTTCTTGACGTTCTTTTAATACTTGACTTTCGAGGCGGCGAGTTTGGTCTTGTAATTCGGTAATTTTCTTGGTATCAGTACAGCTTGACATTGAAACGGCAAGGACTGCAACAATAATGGTAATTTGTTTTTTCATGGTATTTTAATGGGTTGATAGCCAATTATTAAATTTACAAACACAACGCCAAGTTTTATTATTTTCTTGGCTTGTATATCTTAGGGGTTAATTTTAATCACTAAAAATAATAAGGATTACTTGAATAACAAAATTAATTGAATTTTTTAATATTTGGCTTGCCACGCAATTTTTTTTCAGAATTATTGTTATTTGAACATTTTGTTCTTTAAATTTGTATTAAATCCATATACTTAATAGACTAAAAGGATATTACCATGCAAAGTTTTAGGACAGAACTCGAAAGTTCACTCGTTGAAAAAGACATCGTTGATTTGGCACGTAAAATAGAATTATTCCGTGAAGGAAAAATTCATGAAGAAAAATTCCGTAGCCTTCGTTTAGCTCGTGGCGTGTATGGGCAACGCCAGCAGGGCGTACAAATGATACGGATAAAATTGCCTTATGGGAAGATGACTTTCAAACAATGGAAGCGTATTGCTGATATTTCTGATGAATATTCTACGGGAAATCTTCACTTAACGACTCGCCAAGATGTGCAAATTCACTTTGTTTCATTGGACAGAACGCCAGAGTTATGGTCAAAATTAGAGCAAGATGATATTACCTTGCGAGAGGCTTGCGGGAATACCGTTCGTAACGTAACTGCTTCACCCTCAGCGGGTATCGACCCCAAAGAACCTTTTGATATTACACCTTATGCGGATGCCGTTTTCCGTTATTTCCTTCGCAATCCAATTTGTCAGGAAATGGGACGCAAGTTCAAAATCGCTTTCTCGAACACGGACGAAGACACTGCCCTAACCTATATGCACGACATGGGTTTTATTCCAAAACTTCAAGACGGCAAGCGTGGTTTCAAAGTTGTTGTGGGTGGTGGTTTGGGAGCCCAACCTTTATTGGCAAAAGTAGGTTATGAGTTCTTGGAAGAAGACCAAATTATTCCCTATTTAGAGGCTACGCTTCGGGTTTTTGACCGTCATGGCGAAAGAAATTCACGCCACAAAGCTCGTATCAAGTTTTTGATTCAAAAAATTGGCTTTGAGGCTTTGGTTGAATTGATTGAGCATGAAAGAAAAGCCTTGAAAAGTCAGTCGGTCAAGATTGATACTACCTCGGGCAAATGGGCAGTTTTGGAAGATGAAATGCCTTCAAAAACGGCAGATTTCAACGTTGAAACTACGATGGCTTACGAACTCTGGAAAGCCACCAATACCTTTGAGCAAAAGCAATCGGGATTTTATGGGGTATATATTAGAATCTTGAATGGTAATATTAGCTCAACGGATTCACGTTCTTTAATCGACCAATTGGAAGGTTATATTGGTGATGATGTACGAGTTACGATAAATCAAGGTTTGATGTTGAAGTTTGTTCCAGAGGCTAATTTACCTTACGTTTATGCAGTTTTGGATGCTCACGGACTGGCATCAGCGGGGGCAAACTCCATGGCAAATATTACGGCTTGTCCAGGGACTGATACTTGTAATTTAGCCATTTCGGACAGTACCAATATCACTTCAAAATTAGAAGCCGTTATCACCGAAGATTTTCCCGAGTTGATTCATAATAACGAAATCAAAATCAAGATTTCGGGTTGTATGAACTCTTGCGGACAGCACGGAATGGCAAATATTGGTTTTCATGGTTCATCTCTGAAAGCGGCTGATAAGCGTGTTTTGCCCGCTTTGCAAGTGCTTTTGGGCGGTGGAACTGTCGGCGACGGCGTTGGTAGAGTGGCGGATAAGGTGATTAAAGTGCCTTCAAAAAGAGGTCCAGAGGTGTTGAGAGTGGTGTTGAACAATTATGAAGAAAATGCCAACGAAGGTGAATATTTCAATGATTATTACGACCGTCAGGGTGAAAAATACTTCTATACTTTATTGAAACCCGTGGCAGATTTAACGACCTTAAAAGATGATGATTTCATTGATTGGGGACAATCAGAGCAGTTTGCTACGGAAATTGGCGTGGGTGAATGTGCTTCGGTAATCATTGATTTGGTAGCGACTTTGTTGTTAGAATCCGTTGAAAAAATGGATTGGACGAATGCCGCTTTTGAAGAAAATCGTTTTGCTGATTCTATTTATCACGCATACAGTGTGTTTGTGAGTGCGGCGAAGGCTTTGTTATTGGATAAATCAGTGAGTGCTTCAACGCAAAGTGGCGTAATTGACAAATTTCAAGAACATTTTGTGGCAACGGGCGATATTTCTTTGAATGGAAAAACCTTCCAAGAATTAGTATTACAGATTAATCAAAATGAACCTTCGGAGGAATTTGCGAAATCGTATGTAGCTGATGCTCAGGCATTTTTAAATTTGGCGAAGGCGTTTAGAGAAGAAGCGGTCGTTGCTTAGTTAATCGGTTTTTGCAAAATATTGTCTGAATTTGGATTCGTGAGATTTATGAATTTTAGGATTTCAATTTGAGCGAATACAATCCTAAAATCTGTTAATCTAACGAATCCAAATTCAGACGGGGTCGCCCAGACAGCTAACATCAAAAAAATGAAAAATTTAGAACATTTCCATACCTTAGACCCTCGCCCAAAACTTACGGTTGTGGGTGCGGGACCTGGCGACCCTGACTTGATAACGGTCAAAGCCATTAAAGCCTTGAAATCGGCAGATGTTGTCCTTTATGATGCGTTAATTGCGGATGAGTTGCTGGATTATTGCAAACCCGATACCGAAAAAATATACGTTGGCAAACGCCCAGGGGAAAGCCATTCGCAAGATGCTATCAACTTTATGATTGTCGAGAAGGCGTATATGTACGGACACGTGGTACGCTTGAAAGGGGGCGACCCGTTCATCTTTGGGCGTGGCATGGAGGAGATTGAATACGCTAAAAACTTTGGTTTAGAAACCGCTTATATCCCTGGCATTTCTTCATCGGTTGCGGCGGCGGGTTATGCGGGTATTCCCCTGACTGCCAGAGGAGTAAGTGAAAGTTTTTGGGTAATTACGGGTACAAAAACGGACGGCTCATTATCGCAAGATTTGGAAATGGCTTTGCAAACCTCCGCTACCATTGTGTTATTGATGGGGATGAGTAAATTGGAACAAATCGCTGAAATTTGTGAGCGTTTAGGCAAAGAGAATCTACCCGTAGCAATTATTCAAAATGGTACAACTGAAAGGCAAAAAATTGGAATTGGATTAGCAAAAAACTTGAAAGCGATTGCCCAAGAGAATAATTTATCCAATCCTGCCGTGATTGTGTTGGGGGAAGTGGTGAAATATGCTTCGATTGGGGAATTGGCCGGGGTTTTAGAGGGATGGAATTAGAAGACATAATATCTCTCTAAACATTGATATAAGAAGTCAATGTGTTTGAAAAAAGTATATTATAGTGTTTAAGTAATATAATTACCTAAGAATTTATGATTAACTTTCCCTCCTAAAACCATACTATCATGACTTGGGGAGAAAGAAATAGATTAATTACCAAACTGCCACTTGATACTCAAAGTTGGCAGAAGTGT